>JAFTHW010000021.1 GCA_017457225.1 Clostridia bacterium
CAAAGGCATCACAGGCACGAGCGTAAAAAACCGTGACGAATTCAATAAGATGATTAAACTCTGCAAGCGTGGCAAGGTTGACATGATCATCACCAAGTCAATCTCCCGATTTGCGAGAAACACCCTCGACTGCCTCAAATACACGAGAATGTTGAAAGCCATCGGCGTGGATGTGTTCTTCGAGGAACAAGGCATCCACAGCACACAGCCTGGGGCTGAATTTTACATCACCATTTACGGTAGCATCGCACAAAGCGAATCCGAGAACATAAGCGCAAACGTGAAATTCGGCAAGGCACAGAGTGCGAGAGAAGGCAACGTGGCATTCCACTACAAGAATTTCCTCGGCTACCGCAAGGGTGAGGATGGCAAGCCCGAAATTGTCCCCGAAGAAGCAGAAACGATACGCTTTATATACGAGAGTTTTCTCGCAGGCGACAGCTTCGGTGGAATCAAGGCGAAGCTCGAAGAAAAAGGCATCCTCTCACCAAGCGGAACGCCCACATGGAGATACTCAACGATACAATCCATACTGACCAACGAAAAGTATGCAGGCGATGCCATTATTAACAAGACTTATATTGAAGATTGCATCTCAAAGAAGGTCAAGGTAAATAACGGCGAACGGCAGAAATTCTACGTGGAAAACAATCACCCTGCTATTATCGACAGGATGACTTTTGCAAGGGTGCAAGAGGAACTCGCAAGGCGAAACGGAAAGCTCAAGGTTAAGCAGGTCGGAACAAAGACCGAGCAAGGCAAATACTCAAGCAAATACGCATTGACCGAACTGCTCGTCTGCGGAGAGTGCAAAACCCCATACCGCAGATGCACATGGACGGTCAAAGGAAAGAAGAAAATCGTGTGGCGGTGCATCAACCGTCTCGACTACGGCAAGAAATACTGCCACGAATCACCTACGGTAGAAGAAAGCGTACTCCAAGAAGCTATTATGAACGCAATTATGAGAACGGCGAACGAGAACGCAGAACTGCTCAAGACCTTAAAGCTCCACATCGGAATGGGCTTGGATATGGGAGAGAGCGAGGACGAAAGCCTCGACCTCCAAATCAAGATAGCCGAGATCGATGCGGAATTCAAGGCAATGCTGAATGCCATCTCAAGCGATACGGTGGAAGCCTTTGACGAGCAAAGAGCCAAGGAGCTTATGGACGAAAAGAGCCAACTCCAACAACAGCTTGCACAGATAGCCGAGCGAAAGCAAAAGCGTGAAAACACGAAATCCCGACTCGATGAGATTTTCACGATACTCGACGGATTAAGAAATCGCCCGATGGAATACGATGACCGACTCGTCCGTCAGATACTCGAATGCGTGGTGGTCGAATCCAAGGAACGCATCAAGGTGGTATTCATCGGCGGTTTGGAAATCACAGAAACCCTAATAAACAATATATAACAGGAGGAAAACACTATGCCAAAAAAGAACGCAACCACAACCAAAACCCCGGAAAAGCAGGCGGCACCAAAGAAAGCCAAGCTTCCGTCCATCGACGTGCGAATTGACTCGCTCGTCGACTACGAAGGCAGTAAAACGAAAGCCTTTGCAAGCGCGAACATAGGTGGCGCGTTTGCCATCCATGGACTCCGAATCATGGACTCCGAAAAGGGCTTGTTCGTATCGATGCCGTCAAGAAAAGACGGTGAGAATTACCGAGAGGTATTCCACCCCGTATCAAGCGAAGCGAGGGATGAACTCAACAAAAAAGTCCTCGCAGCTTACGAGCAAAAGCTGACCGAAGAACAGAGTCAGGAACAGGAGGAAACGGAAACGCTTTCCGAGGATGAATCGCAAGCCCCCGTCACCCAAACGATGTAGAACGCACAGGGGTTCAAGTCCATACGAAAACTCTTGAAAATATCTTTTTTATCGCCCCTTCACACGAGAAAGACATACCAAATGGTATGTCTTTTTTCGTGCGCTGTGGGCGAAGAATGAGCCACCTGACTTTCGGGTGTGCGTGCGAGGAGCGAGAAACAGAAAGGTTGGGAAAAACGTAAAAGTGGGCGAGCGACGACGCTTTGGTGGCAAAGCCACCAATACCACTTCGCCTTAGGTGTAACTAGTTTTTTGACTTTCGGGTGTGCGTGCGAGGAGCGAGAAACAGAGAGTATAAAAATTCCCCTCTTGACAATTACACAAAAATATGGTAAAATTAACCTACAAACAAATCAAGGAGTGTATTTTAATGAAAAAACTGATTAATTTGTTGTTGTGTTTTTGTTGTATAATATTGTGTAGTGGTTGTGGAGATTTTTTTGAAGTTTATCAATACCCCAAAGCAGAATTTACCAAAGAAGGAAATCTTATATACGAAGGACAATTATATACTAACTATGATATTGGCGATGACGGGTATCTATTGACGGGAGAGTTATATCCTATCTTGAGATGCTATGGAAATTATGGTTGTTTGTCAGGTTATACTTCAATGAAAGTAAGTGCGCAAGATTTAGAGAAGAATATAATAACTCGTTTCATGAACCATTATGTCAAAGAAGGATTTGAACTTCCCGATAAAGCTTTTCAATGTAATATTTCGGACATATTGCTTTATTCTAGAAGGAATGAAGAATCGATTCAGCTTAGTCGATTAAATTATCCAATATGTGATATTGCAGAAAGTGAAGGATTACAGTTGGAAATAGAAAATTCAACATCCATTACATGTTATCTTAAATTGGTTGAATATGATTATTTGGAAGGAATACTTTATATAGAACGATATAATGATGAGCTTTATGTATTAACGTCAAATTTGAATTCTAAATGGTATAAAATCAAAGACGAATATCAAGAAATTTTCAAAACCGCAATGGAAGAGTTGAATTCATAGTATGAAAAATACCTTGCAGATTTTTCTGTAAAAAAGGAGAGGAGTTCTGCCTCTCCTTTTCACGTAGAAAAAACTCTTTTTATAGAATGAATCATTCTAAATTCCCGTTTATTACAAAAAAAGATTCGACTCTTTCCCTTTCACAAAAAAAATTTATTTTTTTCCAAAAAAGTGTGGTAAAACATTTGACAAACACATAAAAGTAATATATAATAATCCGTGGAATTAGCAAAGGCTAACAAGAACGGAGTAGATGGAGCGCGGTATGGATTTAAGCGTTGTAGAAGAAGGAAAAGAATACGTGATCAAACGTATTGAAACGGACGATGAAGAATTGAATGCGTTTCTGTTTTCTTTAGGCTGTTACAGCGGCGAAACCATTACGGTAATTTCGCAAAGACCGAGCGGGTGCGTCGTTGCTATTAAAGACGCGCGCTACAATATCGATATGCAGTTGGCTCGGGCGATCATCGTTTAAAAATAATCCGTAAGCGATTATTTTTTTGAAAGCTTGTTAGCGACGGCTAACCCTTATTTTTTGGTATAGAGTTAGCGATGGCTAATTGATAAATAAGGAAATGAAAATTTGGAGGTACATAGAGTATGAGAATTGCTTTAACCGGCAATCCCAACAGCGGTAAAACGACGATGTACAATGCTTTGACCGGACGGAACGAGAAAGTCGGGAATTGGGCGGGCGTTACCGTGGAGAGGAAAGAGCACAAAATCAAGAAGAGCTTTTATCAAGGGGAGGGAGAACTCGTCGCTGTGGATTTGCCCGGCGCGTATTCGATGTCTCCGTTTACTTCGGAAGAGAGCATCACGAGCTCGTACGTAAAAGAGGAAAAGCCCGACGTAATTATCAATATCGTGGATGCGACGAATTTGAGCCGTAGTTTGTTCTTTACGACGCAGCTTTTGGAGCTTGGCGTTCCCGTAGTGGTTGCGTTGAACAAGGCGGATATCAATAAAAAGAAAGAAACGAATATCGACGTGAATAAGCTGTCTGCGAAATTGGCTTGTCCCGTTGTGGAAACGGTTTCCCTTTCGTCAAAAGGCTTGAAAGCGGTGGTGGAAGTTGCCGCTACGCTAGGGGGAAAAGCGCAAGTAGCGCCCTTTAAGCAGGGGGATATTGATTTGAGTGATAAACTCGTGGTAGAAGAAGCGGACAGAAAGCGTTTCGAGTTTGTCAAAGGAATTGTTGCGGAAGTAGAAACGCGGAAAGTATTCACGAAAGAAAAGACGTGGCAAGATAAATTGGATAATGTACTTACCAACAAGTGGTTAGGGCTTCCCATTTTCGCAGTCGTTATGTTCCTCGTGTTCGGTATTTCGCAGGCTTGGCTCGGGCCTTGGATTGCGGATACGTTCGTGGGTTGGCTGGAAGCAGGGCAAGGCTTGGTGGCGGACGCTTTGGCGAACGAAGCGGGCGAGCTGTCCATTTGGTCGTCCATTCTCGTGGACGGCGTACTTGGCGGCGTGATAGCGGTCATTAGCTTCCTGCCCCTCGTTATGATTATGTATTTTTTGATCGCGTTGCTCGAAGATTGCGGATATATGTCCCGCGCTTCGGTAGTACTCGATCCCATTTTCAAGAAAGTAGGTTTGTCGGGTAAATCCATCATTCCGTTCGTCATCGGTACGGGTTGCGCGATCCCCGGCGTTATGGCTTGCCGTACGATCCGCAACGAACGGGAACGCAGAGCGACGGCTATGTTGACTCCGTTTATGCCTTGCGGCGCGAAGTTGCCCGTTATCGCTTTGTTTGCCGGCGTGTTCTTCGGCGATTCCGCGTGGGTGGGCGTAACGATGTATTTCGTCGGTATCGCTTTGATTTTGGCTTGCGCGCTCCTCGTCAACCTGTTGACGGGACATAAGAACAGAAAGTCGTTCTTTATTATCGAACTCCCCGAATATAAACTCCCCAACCTTTGGGGCGCTTGTAAATCCATGGTTTCCCGCGGTTGGGCGTATATCGTCAAAGCGGGTACGATCATTCTCGTATGTAATTTCGTTGTACACGTTATGCAGACGTTCGATTGGACGTTTAACGTGGTAGAGGCAAGCGATTCCATTCTCCACGACGTTGCAACGCCTTTCGCGTACGTGATTGCGCCGATCGTAGGGATCTGCGCTTGGCAGCTCGCCGCGGCGGCGGTTACGGGCTTTATCGCGAAAGAAAACGTAGTCGGTACGCTCGCGGTTTGCTACGGAATCACGAACTTTATCGATTTGGACGAATTGGCGCTCATTGGCGGCGCTACGGACGTAGCGGCAGTATTTGCGATCACGAAAGTCGCAGCGCTTGCGTTTTTGATGTTCAACCTGTTCTCGCCCCCTTGTTTTGCGGCAATCGGCGCGATGAACTCGGAAATCAAGAGTAGAAAGTGGCTGTGGGCAGGGATTGGACTCCAATTCGCAGTAGGATACGTAGTGGGCTTTTTGACCTTCTTCTTCGGGACGTTGTTCACGACGGGAACGAGTATGGGCTCGTGGTGGATGCCCGTGATCGGTTGGGTGATTACGCTCGCGATTGCCGCAGTCATTACGGTACTTATTATCCGTAAAAAGAAGCAGTTGAAAGCGGAATATGAATTGAAAGCATAAGCAGGTGAGCGTATGGGAGCAGGAGAAATTATTTCCATCGCAGCGATCGTACTGATCGTGGGTGGAGCGATCCTTTATATTATAAAAGCGAAAAAGAGCGGTAGAAAGTGTATTGGCTGTCCGTCGGGCGGAACGTGCAACGGTTGCTGTTCTAAATGCGGAGAAGCGCAAAACGACGTCGCATCGGATTGCGATTGTAAAGAAAATCAAGAAAACTGAGCAAAAGAGAGCCAAAATATTGGCTCTCTTTTGCGTCAAGCGTTCACTCCGAGTGAAAAATTTTTTTAACAAATACGCCGTTTCGACTTTACAAACCGCGTAAAATCGGTTATAATGAAAAAACGGAGGGGAAGTATGAAATATCGCGAATCGGAAGAAATGTATTTGGAAACGATCTTGCTTTTGAAAAAGAAAAAAGCGTGCGTGCATTCCGTAGATATTGCCAACGAACTGGAATATTCCCGTCCGAGCGTTTCCCGCGCGGTGGGGTTGCTTCAAAAGAGCGGCTATATCACAATGGCGCAATCGGGAGAGATCGAGTTGACGGACGTAGGATATCGGAAAGCGATGGACATTTACGAACGCCACCGTTTGATTACCGAAGCGTTGATTGTTATGGGCGCGGAAGAAACGGTCGCGGAGGAAAACGCCTGTCGAATCGAGCACGTGATCTCCGAAGAATTGATGGAGACGTTAAAGAAATTTCTCCATAAAACAAAAGAGTAAAACAGTACGCAGGTACTGTTTTTTCTTATAATAGTCAAGAAACTTGACAAACCGTTGTTAAAATATATCTTTTTTATAAATTTTGTCAAAAAATTCACATAATTTTCATTGAAAATACGATGGGATTGTGCTATACTGAATTGATTAAAAATTCACGACAAGGCGCTCGGGTATGGGCGAAAGGTAACGTTATGTTAGAACTGAAACAAATCCGAAAAGAATATCCGATCGGCGAAGGGAAAGTCGTTGCGTTGAAAGAAATCGATCTGCGATTCAGAACGAACGAATTCGTTTCCATTTTAGGTCCGTCCGGTTGCGGTAAGACCACGCTTTTGAACATTGTCGGCGGACTGGATCAATATACGAGCGGGGATCTGCTCATCAACGGCGTTTCGACAAAAGAGTTTAACGATCGGGATTGGGATTCCTACCGTAACCATTCGGTCGGATTCGTGTTTCAAACGTATAATTTGATTCCCCATCAAACGGTTTTAAAGAACGTCGAGATTGCCTTGACGCTTTCGGGCGTATCCAAAACAGAGCGGAGAGAACGCGCGATCAAGGCGCTACAAGAAGTGGGATTGTCCGATCAGATTCATAAAAAGCCCAACGAGATGTCGGGCGGGCAAATGCAACGCGTGGCGATTGCGAGAGCGCTCGTCAACAATCCCGACATTATTCTCGCGGACGAGCCGACAGGCGCGTTGGATACCGAAACCAGCGTGCAGGTTATGGAAATTTTAAAAGAGGTTGCCAAAGACCGTCTGGTGGTTATGGTTACGCATAACCCCGATTTAGCAGAACAGTATTCTTCGCGCATTATCCGTATGCTCGACGGAAATATCATCGGGGATTCGATGCCGTTTACCGAAGAGGAGTATGCAGCGGAGCAGGCGGCGGACCTTGAAAAAGTACAAAAAAGAGGCAAGGAGAAAAAACCGTCGATGTCGTTTTGGACGGCGTTTAAATTGTCCCTTACCAATTTGTTTACGAAAAAGGGCAGAACGACGCTCACGTCGTTTGCAGGGAGTATCGGTATCATCGGTATCGCGCTCATACTCGCCGTATCGCAAGGTATGACGGGATATGTCAACCACTTACAGGAGACCACGCTCGCGTCGTATCCGTTGACGTTGCAAGAATCCAATCTCGATCTTACGTCGTTGATGGAGAGCTTTATGAATGTCGGGGATGAAGAAACTACGCACGGGAAAGACGCGATTTACAAAGATCCGATCATCGGCGAACTCGTAGAGGCGTTGAGTAAAGTAGAGTCGAGTGAAAACGATTTAAAAGCGTTTAAAACGCATTTGGAAACGCAGATTGCCACGGAGGGTTCGAAACTCAAAGACGCGGTCAGCGGCATACAATATTCTTACGATTTGGATTTTGCCGTATATACGCAAAACGCCGTAGACGGTACGATCGTGAAATCAGACACGGGCGAATTGATGATGGAGATGCTCGGCGACTTTTTCGCGGCGACGAGCGCGAACGGCGGATCGAACGCAGGGGGGCTTACCGGCTCGACGTCGATCTCGCAAAACCCGATGATGTCTATGATGATGGGCTCGGGTATGTGGCAGGAAATCTTACCGGGACTTAATGAAAACGAAGTAATTAATCCCATTTTATATGAACAGTATGAATTGATTGACGGCGGCTCGTGGCCCAATGAAAAGGACGAGATCGTACTCATCGTTGACAAGGATAACGAGCTTGGAGATTTGACGCTGTACGCGCTCGGTTTGATCGGCAAAGCGGAGATCGACGCGATTATCGACGCTGCGGCAAACGGCGAAACGTTGCCAGAGGATAATAAGAGCTGGACGTACGAAGAGGTCAAAGCGAGAACGTATAAGACGATTTTGCCGTATGACCGTTACCAACAGATCGGCGATTTATGGGTGGATCTGAGCGGCGACGAAACCATTTTAAAAGGGTTATACGACAACGCGACCGAACTCAAAATCACAGGAATTATCCGCGCGAAAGAGGATGCGGACGCCCCGATGCTTTCGGCTGGGATCGGCTATACGTCCCTCCTGACGAAAGATATTATCGAGGGTGCGGCGGACAGTGGAGTCGTGCAGGCGCAACAAGCGACCCCCTCGAAAGATATTTTGACGGGTTTGCCGTTTAAGAGCAATACGGGCACACTTACGAACGAACAAAAGAAAACAGAGTTCCTTGCATACGTAGCGGATGCGAGCGATGCGAAAAAGGCGCAAATTTACGTAGACGTGCAGAGCGTAAAAACACAAAAAGAACAGTTGCAAATCCAAACCGATCTATTTATGGCGACGTTTGAGGATACCGAAGAGGGGAAAGATGCTTTGGTGACGCAGATCGCTACGGCGCTTGCGGCGCAAATGGGCGGTACGGTCGAGCAAATGAAAGCGTTCTTTAACAATATGTCGATGGCGGAATTGAAAGCCATTCTTCGTCCGACGGTAGAGGCGAAGATTAAGCAGAATATTGCGGATAGCGTAGAACAAAATTTGTCAAACGTCCCCGACGAGCAAAAAGTGGTTCTTTTACAACAAGAACTTGCCGCGGAGACGACGACTTTGGAAGATTTTGGACTGTATTACGATGAAATTATCGTATTTTCCACGTCTACCTACGAAGACAACCTTACAAAATTCGGTTGTTTAGACGTGAATTCGCCGGCATCGATCAGTTTGTACGCGTCTTCTTTTGAAAAGAAAGACGTCATCGTGGACGCGATCAAGGCGTACAACGCGGGCGTAGAGGAAGCACAAAAGATCTCTTATACCGATTATATGGGGCTTTTGATGTCCTCGATCACGAAGATCATCGATGCGATCACATACGTATTGATCGCGTTCGTATCCATCTCCTTAGTCGTTTCGTCCATTATGATCGGAGTCATCACGCTCATTTCCGTACAGGAACGAACGAAAGAAATCGGTATTCTCCGCGCGATCGGCGCGTCCAAACGCGACGTATCCAGTATGTTCAACGCGGAAACGTTGATCATCGGTTTTGCAGCAGGGCTGTTGGGCGTACTCGTGACGTATTTGCTGTGTATTCCCATTAACTTTATTTTGCACGTGGCGACGGGTGTTCCCAATCTCAATGCAGTTCTGCCTATCAGCGCAGCGGCGATTTTGGTGTTGATCAGTATGGCGCTCACGCTGTTCTCGGGCTTGATCCCGTCGAGAAGCGCGGCGAAGAAAGATCCCGTCGTGGCGCTCCGTACCGAATAAACGCTCTAAAAAACAAATTTGTGGCATTGCAAAAATTTGCAATGCCACGTTTTTTATATTGGTAATCCTGCAAACGTTTCGTACAGCCGTTGCCGAGCGTTGCAATCTTTTTCCATTTGCGCAAACAATTCTTTCGCGATTTGCGGTTGCGTTTTAAGCAAAGAGGCAAAGCGGTTTTCCCGTAACAAAAACGCGCGGACGTCCTCCGTTTTTCTTTTACTGTCCAAAAGGAACGGATTTTTGTTTTGCTTTTTCAGTTCGGGGTTGAAACGGTACAACTGCCAATATCCGCATTCGACGGCGAGTTTTTCCTCTTCTTGCGATTGACTCATATCAACGCCGTGCGCGATACAGGGCGAGTACGCGAGGATCAAAGACGGTCCGTCGTATCGTTCCGCTTCGATGAGCGCGTTTAACAGCTGTTGTTTGTTCGCGCCCATCGATACCTGTGCCACGTACACATACCCGTACGTCATCGCCATCAATCCAAGATTCTTTTTCGGCTTTCGTTTCCCTGCCGTCGAAAAGCGCGCAATCGCGGAAAGGGGAGTGGATTTTGACGTTTGACCGCCCGTATTCGAGTACACTTCCGAATCCAATACGAGCACGTTTACGTTCGCGCCCGAAGCGAGTACGTGATCGAGTCCGCCAAAACCGATGTCGTACGCCCAACCGTCGCCGCCGATGATCCATACGCTCTTGTCCTTTTCTCCACGGACTTCGTGGGCAAGCCCCATACCGTACCCAAATTCTGCGTTGTCCTCAAATAGGGAGTTCGCCCAAGCAGGACCTTTCCCTTGTCCGTTTACGGTGTACGGGCAGGTAGGGGACGAACCACCGTAGATCGACGAACAACCCGTGGCGTTGGCAATCAGCATTTTTTCGCCGAACAGTTGCGTGAGTACTTTAATATACGACGTTTCTCCGCAGCCCGAGCAGGCATAGGAAAATTCAAAGAGAGGCGGCGAAAATTGACTTCCTTTCACGCTCGTTCGTTTGAATGCGGACGTATCGGCTTGGCGAACGGTTTGGGAAAATTCCCAGTTTTTGCCCTGCTCGGGCATTTCTTCCCTCGCAGGATGCATCACCAGCGCCTTTTCCTTGGCAGGGCAAACGTTGGCGCATACGCTACACCCCATACAATCGTGCGGGGAAACTTGTACGCGGAAAACGGACTCCTTGAGCCCGACTGCGGGAATGGTCGCGAACGAGTCGGGTTTGTCCGTTCCGTTCTCTAACACGAACGGCCGAATGCAAGCGTGCGGACACACGAACGAGCATTGATTGCATTGAATACAGTTTTCGGGAATCCAACGCGGCAATAAATACGGAATGCCGTGTTTTTCATATTTCGTCGTCCCCGTAGGGACACTCCCGTCGGCGTTGAATGCGGACACGGGCAGGATATTTCCGCGCAAGGAAAGAATAGGATTTACGATTTTTTCGCAATAGGGTTCTTTCGGGCTTTTCTGCATTCCGTCGCCGCTTGCCTGTTTCCAAGATTCGGGGTAGTGAATTTCGCGCAGGGCTTCTTGCGTACGCTCTACGGCGGCTTCGTTGCTTTTTACGACCTTGCTTCCCTTGCGCTCGAATTTTTTCTTAAGTTCTGCTTTGAGGAGTTCTTTGGCTTTTTCATAGAGCATAATTCCCTCGTTCAAAAGAAAGAATGCGGCTTGCATAATCACGCCGTTGCGACCTTTTAAGCCCACTTCGTCGGCGAGCGCGGTAGCGTCGATGGCGTAGAGCCGAAGCCGTTTTTCAGCGATCGTCCGTTTAAGTTTCGGCGGTAAATGTTCGTTTAGTCCCCGCTCGGTCGGGAACGGGCAATTCAACAAAAACACGCCGCCGTCTTCCAAATCGGAAATCATATCGTATCTCGTCAAATACGAGGGGTTGTGGCAGGCGACGAATTGAGAAGTTTGGATTTTATACGAACTGCGAATGGGCGTTTTTCCGAAACGGAGATGGGAAATGGTCACGCCGCCCGATTTACGGGAATCGTAGTAAAAATAAGCCTGCGCGTACAAGTTTGTATGCTCGCCGATGAGCTTCACCGTCTGTTTGTTCGCGCCCACCGTTCCGTCCGAGCCGAGCCCGTAAAATTTACAGCATACGCAATCGGAGGCGGCAGGGGAAAACTTCTCGCTGCAATCCAAGGACGTCAACGTGACGTCGTCGGAAATGCCCACGGTGAAGTGATTTTTCGGGTTGGGATTTTTCAAATTTTTAAATACGGCGTAACAAGCGGTCGGGGTAAACTCTTTTCCACCCAAACCGTAGCGGCCTCCGCATACGAAAACGTCCGTCAAATTCTTTTCCGAGAGCGCCGCGCAAACGTCGAGATATAGCGGCTCGCCGATTCCGCCCGATTCTTTCGTCCGATCTAACACGGCGATCTTTTTACAGGTTTTGGGAATGTCGGCTATAAACGACTCCACGTCAAACGGACGGTATAAGCGGACTTTGATCAGTCCCGTCTTTTCGCCGCGGCGGTTGAGTTCTTCCACGGTCTCTTCCATCGCGCCGATACCGCTTCCCATCATTACGACGACAAACTCCGCGTCCGCGGCGCCCACGTAATCGAATAATCGGTATTGCCGCTTGGTGACGGCGGCGAGTTTGTCCATCGTTTCCTGTACGATCCGCGCAGCGTTTTGATAATAGGGGTTGGAGGCTTCGCGGTTTTGGAAATATACGTCGGGATTTTGCGCCGTACCTCGGGCTTGCGGTCGATCGGGCGTGAGCGCCCGTTCACGGAATTTTGCTATATCGTTCGGATCAAGTAAAGATTGTAATTCTTCTTTCTCTAACACTTCGATCTTATTGATCTCGTGCGAAGTTCGGAATCCGTCGAAAAAATGCAAAAACGGAACGCTGGACTGTAAAGTGGCAAGATGGGCTACGACGGCGAGATCGGCGGTTTCCTGTACGGACGAAGAGGCGAGCATTGCAAATCCCGTTTGCCGACAAGCCATTACGTCCTGATGATCTCCGAAGATACTCAACGCGTGCGTTGCCAACGCTCTCGCACACACGTGAAACACGCAAGGCAAAAGCTCGCCTGCGATCTTATACATATCGGGAATCATCAACAGCAAGCCTTGACTACACGTATAGGTTGTGGTCAACGCTCCCGCAACCAGCGCGCCGTGTACTGCGCCCGCCACGCCGCTTTCCGATTGCATTTCCACGACTTTGGGAACGTTTCCGAAAAGATTGGTCTTTTGTGCAGTCGCCCATTCGTCCGCAAGCTCCGCCATCGGGGTAGAGGGAGTAATGGGATAGATGACGGCAAGCTCGGAAAAAGCATAAGAAATCCGACTTGCCGCAGTATTGCCGTCCATAGTTGTTCGTTTCATAAATCACCTCGAAAAGACGCTTTCTATACGTCGCATATAAAAAAGTATTGCCTTTTTATAAAAAATTTTTTACCTTTTTTCGAAGAATAAACAAAATGGCGTTGAAATCCTTGACAAACATCGTTTTTTAGTTTATAATTTGTAGGAATATATCGATTTATTCAATTAAAACAGTTAGTTCAATCGAAAAAATAAAAACAGGAGGGCAAATTTATGATACAAAGAAATCCTATGACGAATCTATTGGAGCAAGAACAATATAAATATTCTTTGCAGGACGTAGCGGAGCCTAATTTGTTTCGTGATATTTATCCGTACGAAGAAATTCCCAAGACTTCGTTTAACTTCCGCCGCGTGCCGATGAATATGCCCAAGGACATTTGGATCACGGATACGACTTTCCGGGACGGACAGCAGTCCCGCGCGCCTTATACGGCGAAGCAGATCGTAGATATTTATAAAATGCTTGCTCGGCTGGGCGGGGAAAAGGGGATTATCCGTCAAAGCGAGTTTTTTGTCTATACGCAAAAAGACCGCGCCGCGTTGGAACAATGTATGGCGCTCGGCTATAAATTCCCCGAGATTACGACTTGGATTCGAGCGAAAAAAGAGGATTTCGAGCTCGTACACGACATTGGTATCAAGGAGACGGGGATTCTCGTCAGCTGTTCGGACTATCATATTTTCAAAAAGCTCAATATGACGAGAAAGCAGGCGTTCGACCATTATTTATCCGTCGTACGTCAGGCATTTGACGCAGGCATTTCCCCCCGCTGTCATTTGGAGGACATTACGAGGGCAGATTTCTACGGTTTCGTAGTTCCGTTCGTTAACGCGATCGTGGATCTTTCCCACGAGGCGAACATTCCCGTAAAGATCCGTATGTGCGATACGATGGGATACGGCGTTCCGTTCACGGGCGCAGCGCTTCCCCGAAGCGTACCGGGAATCGTTTACGGTCTGCATCACTATTCGGACGTTACGTCGGAGATGTTGGAGTGGCACGGTCATAACGATTTCTATTTGGGCGTTGCGAATGCGGTCAGCGCTTGGTTGTACGGCGCGAGCGGTATCAATTGTTCCCTGCTCGGGATCGGCGAAAGAACGGGCAACGTACCTTTGGAGGCGATGGTGATGCAATACGCTTCTTTGCGCGGTACGCTGGACGGAATGGATACGACAGTGATCACGGAGATTGCGGAGTATTTTGAAAAGGAACTCGGTTATGATATTCCTCCGATGACTCCGTTCGTAGGCAGCGCTTTCAACTTGACGAGAGCGGGTGTTCACGCGGATGGTATGATGAAAGACGCGGAGATTTACAATATTTTCGATACGGAAAAACTCCTGAACCGTCCTCCCGAAGTTTCCGTTTCCAACACTTCGGGCTTGGCGGGAATCGCGTACTGGATCAATAAGCATTATAAACTCGACGCAGACCGTCAGGTTACCAAGCAAGATTGGCTCGTACAACGGCTAAAAGAACAAATCGACGCGCTCTATGCAGACGGCAGAACGACGGTTATGGGCGATGAAGAGCTTGAAAATCTCGTCCGTTCCAATTATAAAGACGAGCGTAGCAGTTTGAATTGGATGTGTTTGCAATAAGTGAGGCAGAAGCAAATGGGATATACGATTGCACAAAAAATTATCAAAGATCACCTTGTATGCGGCGAAATGGTCGTAGGCTCGGAGATTGGTTTGAAGATCGATCAAACGCTTACGCAAGACGCGACGGGTACGATGGCGTATCTTCAGTTCGAGGCAATGGGGATCGATCGGGTAAAGACCGAACTTTCGGTTGCCTACATAGACCATAACACTTTGCAGGCGGGGTTTGAAAACGCGGACGACCACCGTTACATTCAAACGGTGACGAAAAAACACGGAATCCGCTTTTCCCGTCCCGGTAACGGCATTTGCCATCAGGTACATTTGGAACGGTTTTCCCGTCCCGGAAAGACGCTGATCGGCTCGGACAGCCATACGCCTACGGCGGGCGGAATCGGTATGCTCGGTATGGGCGCGGGCGGTTTGGACGTAGCGGTTGCGATGGGCGGCGGTACGTACTATATCACGATGCCGAAAATGATCAAAATCAACTTAAAAGGTAGCCTTTCCGATTACGTGGGCGCAAAGGACGTGATTTTGGAAGTCCTGCGTATCCTCGGTGTCAAAGGCGGTGTCGGCGCGATCGTGGAGTACGCAGGCGAGGGCGTGAAAACGTTGTCCGTACCCCAGCGCGCCACGATTACAAATATGGGCGCGGAGTTAGGCGCGACAAGCTCGATTTTCCCTTCCGACGAGGTTACGGAAGCGTTTTTGAAAGCGCAGGGCAGAGCGGAGGATTTTGTGGCATTGATTTCCGATCCCGACGCGGTTTACGACGCGGAATACGACGTGGATCTCAGTGCGTTAAAGCCGTTGGCGGCTTGTCCGCACAGTCCCGACAACGTGAAGAGCGTATCCGAACTTTCGGGTATGCCGATCCAACAGGTTTGTATTGGTTCGTGTACAAACTCTTCTATGCAGGATATGTTAACGGTGGCGGCGATGCTCAAAGGCAAAAAAGTCCACGCGGACGTCAGTTTGTCCATTTCCCCGGGCTCGAAACAAGTTTATACGATGCTTGCGGAGTGTGGCGCGCTTGCAGACTTAATCTCGGCTGGCGCAAGAATTTTGGAATGCGCTTGCGGGCCTTGTATCGGTATGGGATTTTCTCCTCCGTCGGCAGGCGTGAGTCTGCGTACGTTCAACCGTAACTTCCTCGCAAGGAGCGGAACGGCGGACGCGCAGGTGTATCTCGTTTCTCCCGAAACGGCGGCGGCTTCGGCGGTGGCGGGGGTATTTACCGACCCTACGACGCTCGGAAAAGCGCCGAAAACGGAACTCCCGAAAACGTTCGCCGTGAACGACAATTTAATCGAATTGCCTGTTGAGGCGGAAAAAATGGAAAGCGTAACGGTGGAACGCGGACCGAACATCAAGCCCATTCCCGTGGGAAAAGAACCCGACGTCGATTTGGATTGCGAATTGATTTTAAAGGTTGGCGACGACATCACGACCGACCATATTATGCCGGCAGGTACGAAAGTATTGCCATACAGATCCAATGTTCCCAAACTTTCGGAATTTTGTTTTACGGTCTGCGATCCGGATTTTCCCGACCGTGCGAAGAAGAAGGGCGGCGGCGTGATTCTGGGCGGACAAAACTACGGTCAGGGCTCCTCGCGTGAGCACGCGGCGCTCGTGCCCCTGTATTTGGGAATTAAAGCGGTGGTTGCGAAAAGTTTTGCGCGTATTCACGTGGCGAATTTGATCAATTTCGGGATTGTTCCGATGACGTTGACAAATCCCGACGATTACGATCGGTTGAACGAGGGCGATGCATTGGATATCCAAGGTTTTCAAGAGGCGGTTGCAGGGAAAACGACGGCGATCCTGAAAAATAAAACGACGGGCGCGGAAGTAGAGCTCACGCTCTCTTTGTCCAAGCGGCAACGTCAGATTCTGCTCGCAGGCGGCAGATTGAACGATACAAAAAAACGAACGGAGTGAAAAGCGTATGGAAAAAGCGGAATACAAGGCGCAGTTAGACGCGGCTTGTGAAAAATTCAGAAAACTGATGGCGGAACAACTCACGCGCGTAGAGGATATGAAAGCGCAGGGAGATTTTGTCGATTATAAAAAGCTCGACAAGATCAAGATCGGCGTTTGCGGCGGCGACGGAATCGGTCCCATTATCTCGGCGCAGGCGCGTAGGGTATTGGAATTTATTTTAAAAGATCTCGTAGAGGCAGGCAAGGTAGAATTCAAGGACATCGAGGGATTGACGATTGAAAACCGTATCGCGAAAGGCAAAGCCATTCCCGACGACGTTATGGAGGAACTCAAGGACTGTCATATTATTTTGAAAGGTCCGACGACGACTCCGCAAAAGGGGAGCGGTATGCCCAATATCGAATCTGCGAACGTAGCGATGAGAAAGGCGCTGGACTTGTTTGCCAATATTCGTCCCGTCAAAGTCCCCGAAGAGGGAATTAATTGGACGATTTTCCGTGAAAATACCGAGGGCGGTTACGCGATCGGATCGTCGGGATTCAATATTACCGAAGATTTGGCGGTAGATTTCACGGTTACGACCAAGCAAGGCTCGGACAGAATCGCGCGTTTGGCGTACGATTACGCGCGAAAAAACGGCTTGAATAGAGTTTCCCTTGTCACCAAGGCAAACGTCATAAAAACGACGGACGGAAACTTTTTAGAGGACTGCCATAAGGTAGGGGATTTGTATCCCGAGATCGTAACGGACGAATGGTACGCGGATATTATGACGGCGAAGCTTGTCGATAAGAAGCGTCGTCGGGATTTCAAAGTCTTGCTTTTGCCCAATCTCTACGGGGATATTATTTCGGACGAGGCGGCGGAATTCCAAGGCGGCGTCGGTACGGCGGGTTGCGCGAATATCGGCAAAAAATATGCGATGTTCGAGGCGATTCACGGCTCTGCGCCCCGAATGATCACGGAGGGTAGAGGACAGTACGCCGACCCCTGCTCAATGCTTCGCGCGTGCGTTATGTTGTTGTCCCATATCGGCTTACAGGAGCGAGCGGATCGATTGGAACGCGCGTTGGATATTTGTTCGTTTGAAGAGAAAAAATATGTCATTACGGGCAGAGATACGGGCGCTACGTGTCAACAATTTGGCGATTACGTAATGGAAACGTTGCAAAGATTGGAATAAAAATCAGAATAATCCGTTTTCCGAGGAAAGGAAAACGGATTATTTTTCTTCAAAAGATTGACATTGTGGAAATACAATGGTATAATATATAGGTCGAAAAGCGACGGGTTTCCGCGAAAAAAGCGGAAAGAAAAAAAATCAGGAGAAAGAAGAAAATGAGTAAAACGGTTGAATTTGTATTTAACGGCTTTCCCGCAACGGTTATTTTGCCCGAAAAACCCAACGGGAAATGGATTTGGAAAACGGAATTTTTATACGCGTTCGATCAAGCGGAGCGCGCTTTGTTGGATGAGGGATATACGAGAGTCTATTACGGTATCAGCGATAAATACGGCAGTTACAACGCCGTTCGTTTGATGCGGAAATTTTATCATTTCGTCATTAAGGAATACAATTTAGACGAAAAGGCGATCCTGTTTGGATTCAGCCGCGGCGGGTTGTACGCGTTTAACTTCGCGTTGTTCTATCCCGAGTACGTATCCAAAGTCTATCTCGACGCGCCCGTTCTTGATATGAAGAGCTGGCCGCCGGCAGACAGCACCGAACGTCAGGAGGTTTACGCGGAGTACGGTTTAAACCCCGAAACCATTCAGACGTTTAAAGGGAATCCCATTGACAATCTCGAGGAATTTTTCTCTCTCAACATTCCCTTGTTGGTTGTAGCAGGCGGAAGCGACGAAGTCGTTGCGTACGAGGAGAACTCGGGGAAGCTTATCGACTATTGCAACCAAAACGGGATCAAGATCGAAGCGACGGTCAAACCCGAATGTTTGCATCACCCTCACTCGTTAGAGGACGTAAGCTCCATCGTGGCGTTTGTGAATAAGGAAAACTAAAATGAAGAAAGAATATTTTGAATGGATTAAAAGCTGGTGCGATAAAACGACGGAAAAAGATCTTCCCCGCGTGCTTTTGGTCGGAGATTCCATTACGGACGGATACCAAGCGAAAGTGAGAGAACTTTTGAGCGGCGTATGCTACGTGGATTATATTGCGACTTCTTACGCGATCGACTCCCCGATGTACGTGCAACTCGTGAAAAATTTCGTCAAGGACAGCGATTACGCGCTCGTGCATTTCAACCACGGCTTGCACGGCTTACATATCCCCACGCGTACGTACAAGAGCTTGATGAGAAAACTTTCGGATTGGATGTTGCAGAGAACGAAAGTAGTCTTTGCGCTCAGTACCCACGTAATGGCGGAGGGGAGCAAGCGCTCCAGCGGCCGTTGGATGAAGATCGTAAGACCCCGTAATAAGGCGGTATTGAGCCTTGCGGCGACGAAAAATTGCGCGGTGGACGATTTGTTCACGGTGAGTACGACGCTGAAAGAGCGTACGGAAGACGGAGTGCATTTTATGCCCGAAGGCTACGCGGTGTTGGCTGCGAAAGTAGCGGAGTCCATTCAAGCGGCGTTAAATCAATAACGGAGCGAAACGTTTGAAGAGTTCTGCGCGTTGAAAGATGGAAGAGGGAGGACGACTTATGAGATATACTGTTCAATCGAGTAAATACGTCTTAAAAAATTTTTTATATTTGTTCCCGTTTGCGATCATTCCTGCGTTTTTCTTGTCCCTTTCGACGGACGAAAAAGCGTTGTATAAAGTGTTGCGGGCATTCTTTTCGGGAGAGTTGAGTAAGATCGGGTTTAACGACGTCTTCCGCTCGGTGTCCGTATTGAATTTTGGAAGCTGGCAGGCGATCGTGTTCGGCTTTATCGGGATCGCGCTTCTCGTCGTTTGCGTAGCTTTAATGATGGCTTTGATGGAGAAGCATTTGCGGATCGGAAAGAGAACGTTCAACGGAATTTTTTCCAAACTGAACGATAATTTACTTTCCACCTGCGGCTACGTAGGTTTGTTGCTGTTGATTTACGAGATTTGGTCGTTGATTTCGGCGGCGTTGTTCTTGTTGGCGGCGCAGATCAAAGTGTTGGCGTTGGCGTACGTGACGTTCGCGATTTTCTTTATCGGAATGCACGTTGCGTTGCTCGCGATTATCGATCATATCTATTTGTGGTTGCCCTGTATGCAGATCACGGGATTCCGCGCGTTTGAAGCGTTGCATTATTCGCAACAACTTATGGCTGCCGTGCGTTGGAAAGTTTTGCTCGGACAAATGATTCCTTTGTTCGTTTGCGAAGTGCTGATTTGCCTTTGCGCTTGGCTCTCGTCGGGATTTTGGGTGTTTACGATTTTGACGACGGCTCTGTATTCCATATTGCTTATGATCTATTGCGTGAGAATGGAGCTCGTGTATTTCGACCGCGATCATATCGAGCGAGCGGATATTGCCCGCTATTATCATTGAGTAAAAACTAAAGGAGATCGATTATGCGTTTTCGGAACGGGATTCGGTTACTTTCGGAAAATTTTAAAGGAGTTTATAGGCTTCTTTTATACAGATTGGTCGTAGGGTTGGTGGCGAGCGCGCTGTGTTGCGCGATGATCCTTCCCGAATTTTTGGAGATTGTGAAAAGCGACGCGGCGAAAGAATTGATCTCCGACATAAAAGACTTTTTCGCTTCGTTTTTATCCGACGAACCCACCGGTTTGGATATGATTATCGGCAAGGGCGGCTCTCTTCGGGCGTTATGGCAAGTGGTGAAATCCAAAGCCGTAACGATCACGTGGGCGATCGTCGGTTGTATTGTGGTTTATCTTTTGAAGCGTTTCGCGGAAACGGTGGCGTATTTTACGACGGGCAGTATTCTCAATGATAAAATGGCTACGTATGCGGAAACTCCGTTCTTTACGTCGTTCGTTGCCAATCTCGGCAAGGCGAGCGTTTACGCGCTCGTGTACGTTCCGGCGGTATTCGTATTCGACGTCATCACGATTGCGATTTGTTATTTGATTTTGTCTACGGTCAATGTGTTCCTCGGCTTGTTTTTGTCTATGACGGTCATCGTCGTATGCCAAGCATTGAAACTCACGTTTACGAGTCTTTGGGTGCCTGCTATGACAGCGGACAACAGACGGCTCCGCGACGTGTTCAAGGCGTCGAGTTGGTCGGATTACAAACAAAAAGGGAAGATGTTTTCTACGTACGTCGTTTGCGTATACGCGATTATCATCGTCAACGTGATCGGCGCGCTGAGTACGTTTTTCAGCGCTCTCATTTTAACCGTGCCGGCGTCGTATTTGTTCCTGTTGTGCGTGCATTACGTCAACTACTATACGCTCAAAGGCAAGAGTTATTTCATTACGTACGAGAAGATTGCGACGAATCCCGACCGCGGAGATCGGGAACATTTCTTCGATTACATTGAAACGGCGGAAAAGGAAGATACTACCATAGAAGCAAGTGTCGAACAAAAAGAAACGACAAACGAATAAACAATAGAATACGATATATTTGGAGGGGTAATCAATGGATTATCAAAAATACTACGAACAGTGGTTGGCTCATCCCGCGCTTTGCGAGGAGGGCAAGAGAGAATTGGAAGAAATTGCAGGCAACGAAAAGGAAAAGGAGTACCGTTTCGGCGGGGAGTTGGCGTTCGGTACGGCAGGTATGCGCGGCATCATCGGCTACGGAATGAATATGATGAACGTCTATACGGTTATGCGCGCTACGCAGGGTCTTTCCGAGTGGATCAAAACGCTCGGTGAAGAACAAAAACAGCGCGGAGTCGTCATCTCCTACGATACCCGTAAAAAATCGGACGAATTTGCCAAGGCGGCGGCAGGAGTGCTGGCGAAAAACGGAATCAAGGCGTATTTGTTTTCGGACGTACATCCCGTACCGATGCTTTCGTATGCTGTCCGCTATTTGAAGACGGTAGCGGGGATTATGATCACGGCGAGTCACAATCCCAAAGAATACAACGGATACAAAGTTTACGGGGAGGACGGAGCGCAAATGTCCCCCGAAGATACGGAAAAAGTCGTTTCGTATATTCAAAAAATCGAAGATTATCTGTCCGTATCGGGCGATGAAAACAGTCCTTTCATCGTTCCCGTACCCGAAAAATTGGACGAGGATTATATCGAAGAATTGTCTGCGCTCACTCTTTCGAAAGAGGCGGTAAAAAAGTGTGGCGCGGATCTTAAACTCGTCTATACTCCCGTACACGGTAGCGGTTACGCGCCCGTAACGGCAATTTTGAAGAAGCTCGGGATCAACGTGACGATCGTCAAAGAACAGACTACGAAAGACACCGAATTTTCCACGGTCAAAGTTCCCAATCCCGAGTATAAGGAAACCCTTTCGATGGGGATCGCTTTGGCGAACGAGATTAACGCAGACGTCGTTTTTGGGACGGATCCCGACTCCGATCGGCTCGGTGTAGCGCTCAAAAATGAAGAAGGGGAATTCGTTGCGCTTTCGGGTAACCAAGTGGGGATTTTATTGCTCGATTATATCTTGACCAGACTCTCCGAGGACGGTAAAATGCCGAAGAATGCGGCGGTTGTGAAATCTTTCGTTTCTACGGGTATGGCGAAAGCGCTTTGCGATCGGTACGGAGTTGCTTTATACGAAACGCCCGTAGGGTTTAAATTCATCGGCGAAAAGATAAAACAGTGGGAGCAGGACGGTAAACATACTTACGTGTTCGGGTTCGAGGAATCCTGCGGCTATCTCCGCGGTACGCACGCTCGCGATAAAGATGCGGTCGTAGCGTCTATGCTTTGCGCGGAAATGGTATGTTATTACGCTTATATCGGTAAAACCGTTTACGGAAGATTGCAAGAGATCTATCAAGAATACGGTTACGTGTTGGATAAGAGCGTTTCAGTGCAGTATTCAGGGTTGAACGCAATGAAAGAGATGAATGCGGTGGTGGACGGATTGAAGAAACTTCCCGTGACCACTTTGGCGGGTATGAAAGTAAACGCCATTCGCGATTACAGCGCGGCGAAACGTTTGGATTTGCAAACGGGTAAGACGGAAGAACTGCCTATCCCCAAATGTAACTGCCTGTATTACGAATTGGACGACGGAGCGTTCGTTTGCGTGCGTCCCTCGGGTACGGAACCCAAACTCAAAATCTATTATTCCATCAAGGCGAAAGACGCGGAGACGGCGAATACAAAACTCGTCGAGTTGCAAGCGGATATGAACAGGATCTTAGAAAAAGCGAAATTATAAAATTGCGAGCTGTCCAAAGTTTGGGCGGCTCTCTTTTTTGGCGGAAATTTCACTTGAAAGTATTGCGAAAGAATCCCAAAAAACGCGGAAAGATTTTCTATTGAAAAACGGCTTACGTATAGTATAATAAAGCTGTAAAATAAATAAAGAGGAGAGCATATACATTATGAAAATGCCCGTATTGGACAAGAACTTTTATCCTATGATCAAGGCGCTCAACGACTTTGATATGGAAGTAAAAAAGAACGGCAAAGCAGTAGAGGTAACGCTCGTTGCGGAACGTAGCGGCGGTTACAACTACGTATATAAATACGACGCGTTGCCCGACGGAGTCAACGACGCGTTGAATTTCCGTATTGCGGAGCGTATGGCAAAGACGATTCTTTGGGTGGTCGGCGGCTTTAAGATCTACGTTGCGGGAAGCAAATCCATTTACGAATATTTGAAGAAAGCGTACACGCTCGAAGGGCTTCGCGCGTTTGACGTGGACTTTATGAGTGGTGTATATGAAAAGCCGTTTGAAGTGCTTTGGTTGGAAGCGGATCAGATTCCCGAGCAAAAGAACGCTTCGATGCGCGTAGGCGGTTATTTGGACGGTTGCCGTATCGGTTTCGACGCGGGCGGTTCGGATAGAAAAGTAAGCGCGGTCATCGACGGCGAAGTGGTTTACAGCGAAGAAGTCGTATGGAATCCCAAGACGACGGAAGATCCTCATTATCACTACGAAGAAATTTTGACGGCGATGAAGACGGCGGCTTCGAAAATGCCTCGCGTAGACGCGATCGGCGTATCTTCCGCAGGCGTTTACGTAGACAACAAGATTATGGTTGCGTCTTTGTTTATTAAAGTGGACAAACAAAAGTACGGCGATTACGTAAAGAATATGTACATCAACGTAGCGAAAGAAATGGGCGAAGATATTCCCTTGGAAGTAGCGAACGACGGTGACGTAACGGCGCTTGCGGGCGCGATCGATCTCAACGACAACGGCGTACTCGGTATTGCAATGGGTACGAGCGAAGCGGTTGGTTACATAAATACACAGGGCGGCATCAACGGTTGGCTTTCGGAGCTTGCATTCGCGCCTGTAGACTTCAACGAAGGCGCTATGGTGGACGAATGGAGCGGCGACGTGGGCGTTGGCTGTAAATATTTCTCGCAGGACGCAGTCATTAAACTTGCGGAAGCGGGCGGCTATCAATTCGCGGAAAATACGACTCCCGCGCAGAAACTCAAAGAAATCCAAGCTCTTATGGAAAAAGATGACAAGTTGGCGGCGCAGATCTACGAGGATATCGGCGTATATCTCGCGCATACCATTCCTTTCTATGCAAAATTCTACGACATTAAACATATGCTTTTGCTCGGTAGAGTAATGGGCGGAAAAGGTGGCGACATTATTCTCGCGACCTGTAAGCAGGTGTTGAAAGAAGAATACCCCGCGTTTGCGGATCTCGATATTGGATTGCCCGATGAAAAGAACAGACGCGTGGGGCAGAGTATCGCGGCGGCATCTCTCCCTGCAAGTAAATAAACGACAGGAGAAAAGGAATGAAAATATTCAAAAACGCAACCGTGTACGTAGAGGGGAAAGGACTCAAAAAGTGTACAGTACAATTCGATGATAAAATCCGTGCGATCGGCGGTCGCAGACTCAAGGGCGAAGAGATCGTTTTGCCTCAGGACGCAATCGTTTTGCCCGGGTTTATAGACCAACACATTCACGGCGCGGGTGGCTCGGACGGAATGGACGGTACGGTAGAAGATATTTCCGTCATTGCCAAGACGGTGGCTTCGGAAGGTACGACGTCTTTCCTCGTTACCACGATGACGCAGAGCAAAGAAAATATTCTCAAAGCGATGCAAGCGGTAAAAGAATATCGCGAAGCGAATTTCGATTCGGGCGCGAGAGTCGTAGGTATCCACCTCGAAGGTCCGTTTATTGCGGCGGCGCATAAAGGCGCTCAGCCTTTGGAATACGTAAAAGCACCTGATATCGCGACGTTTGACGAATACAACGCGGCGAGCGGTTACGCGATCAAGATCGTTACGCTTGCTCCCGAAGTAAGCGGCGCGGACGAATTCATTCGTCATTTGACGGCGAATCAAATCGTTTCTTCCATCGGTCACACGGGTGCGAAATACGCGGATATCGTCCAAGCGATCGACAACGGCGCGAGAAACGTTACGCATACCTATAATGCGCAAACGGCGTTACATCACCGCGAGATCGGTACGGTAGGCAGCGCGATGCTTTTGGACGAACTGAATTGCGAAATGATCGCAGATACGATCCACGTATCCGTTCCCGCAATGAAGTTGCTCGTAAAGAACAAGCCTGCGGATAAACTGTCCTTGATCACCGACGCGATGCGCGCAAAGGGACTCCCCGACGGCGAGAGTGAACTCGGCGGACAAACCGTGTACGTCAAGAACGGCGAAGCCCGTCTTGCGGACGGTACGCTCGCAGGGAGCGTATTGCGTATGAACCGCGCGTTGCAGAACGTTGTGGAAAAGGTAGGTGTGCCTTTCACGCAAGCGGTGGATTACGCGACGATCAACCCTGCAAGATTGTTGAATATCGACAAGGAGACGGGAAGTATCAAAGTCGGTAAAAAAGCTGATTTTACGGTCCTGAACAAGTCGTACGACGTAATTTTGACTGTTCGTGACGGCGAGGTCGTATATCAGGCTTAAAAAATAAGATTATACGTTTATTTCCTCTTATAAGAAAAAGGTTTGGGCTTGTCCCGAGCCTTTTTCGTTTTTGAAAAACGGAGTGGTCTACCCACGAAAACTCGAACATAAGTATAATCGATTGAAAATCCGTTGAAAAATTTTTCAAAAAACAGAAGAAACACTTTTAAAAAGAAAAAAAATATGTTACAATAAAGGGGAGTAATTTGGGAGAGAGTAGCTTTTTTTCGGGATACGAGAAATTTACGCAAGAAAAAGAGTTCGATTTTGCAAAGAATTCCACGATCGGTTGCGGCGGAAAAGCGAAGATTGCCTTTTTTCCGAAGACGGTGGAGGAAGCGGTTGAGCTTTTGAAACGTTTGGAATGCGACAGACGTCCGTTTTACGTGCTCGGGAATTTAAGCAACGTACTTCCGCCCGACGGGGAAACGGATACGGCGATCGTTTGCACAAAAAATTTAAATGCCGTGCGAACGGATGGGGAAACGTATGCAGAGGCAGGAACGCTGAGTGGTTCTTTTTTGCGCGCTTGTAAAGAGGCGGGAAAAACGGGCGCGGAGTTTTTATTGGGAATCCCTTGTACGTTAGGCGGAGCGTTGTTTATGAACGCAGGCGCAGCGGATACGTATCTTTCCACCGTTGTTAAAACCGTTTTCGTGTACGAACGCGGGAAAACTTATCTCGTGCCCGTCGAGGAATGCGGTTATGCGTATAAAAAGAGTATTTTTATGGAAAACGGCGCGGTGATCTTAGGCGCGTATTTCCATTTGGCGAACGCTACAAGGGCGGAAATTTCCAAGAAACTTGCATTCTATAACGCCCGCCGCGCTCATTTGCCCAAGGGAAAGAGTATGGGTTGCGTATTCAAAAATCCGTTTGGCGAATCGGCGGGTCGGTTAATCGAGGGCGCGGGGGTAAAAGGGTTGCGAATCGGCGGCGGAATCGTTTCCCCCGAACACGCGAATTTTATTCTCAATGACCGCCACGCAACGGGCAAAGATATAAAGGCGCTGATTGCCTTGGCGAAGAACGCCGTGTGGCGGCAGTACCGAATACGCTTGGAAGAAGAAATACGATATTTTACTTGAGGGTTTACAAAACAATGATTTTGACAGCAGATTATCATACGCATACGCCGTTCTCACACGGCAAAAATACGGTTGCGGAGAACGCGGCGAAGGCGAAAGAACTCGGGTTAAAACAGATCGGGATCACCGATCACGGTTTTTCGCACGTGTTTTTCGGACTCCGTCGAAAAGATATGCAGGCGTATATTGCGGAGTGCAAAGCGGCGGCGAAAGAGTACGGGGTCGACGTGTTGGTGGGGATTGAATCGAATATCCGCGGTGTAAGCGGAAAAGCGGATCTCAAGCCATCAGATTACGAGTCGTTCGACTTGTATTTATGTGGAAAACACGTCTGTATCGCGTATGAAAAAGCTTCCGATTATTGGCTGTACGGCTTGGGGAATCTCTGCTCGGAAAAATTTCGCAAACAGCCGTCGAAAGCATTGATCGAACGGAACACGAAAGCGTATATCGAAACGATTAAAAACAATCCGATCGACGCGGTGACGCATCTCAATTACCGTTGTCCTGCGAATGCGCTAGAGGTGGCGAAATGCGCGGCAGATTACGGAACGTATATTGAACTGAACTCCAAAAAACAGCACTTAACCGACGAGGAATTAAGCGAGATCGTACAAAAAACACAGGCGCGGTTTATCGTCGATTCAGATGCCCACTCGGCGGACAGAGTCGGGGATAAGAAGATCGTGGAAGAACAGCTTTTGCGCATCGGTTTCCCGATGGAGCGGATCGACAACGTGGACGGACGGTTGCCCACGTTCCGATTTGCGGAATTCAAAAAAACGTTATAACGGTTGAAAAGGAATGAGCTTTACTTCGGACGTAAAAAAAGAAATCATAGCGCTCGGTTTGGGAGGGCAAGGCAAAGGGACGGTCGCGGCGAACAAGGCGGGACTGTCCGCTTTCGTGCAAACGAGCGGCGAAGTGGGCTTTAAGGATGGGAAACCGACTTTTTTCCTCGTGAGTGAAACGGAGAACGTAGCGGAATTCTTTACGGCGACGTTTATGGAAACGTTCGGGACGGAGCTTTCGATCACGCACGCTACGATGGATCGAATGAGCGGCAGGGACAAGCTCGTTTTACAATGCGCTCCGACTCGCGCGGAAACGGTCTTAAAAGAACTCGGGCTTATCAAACGCAGCGGAAAGGATTTTCGAGAGGGGATCTCCGCGGTGCTAGTTAACGACGAAACGAAGAAGATCGGCTATATAAGGGGTGCTTTTTTAGGCGGCGGCAGTTGTACGTTGCCTAAGGAAACGGGGCAAACGGGCTACCATCTTGAAATCGTTTTTGCGAAGAAAAAGGCGGCGATGGACTTTTGTGATTTGTTGTCGGAGTTCGAGCTGATCGTAAAACTCATCGAACGCAAGGATACCTACGTGGTGTATTTAAAGAGCAAAGAGGCAATTTCCGACTTCCTCGCGGTGGTGGGAGCGCAAAACGCGCTGAAAAAATTCTCGGCGTTTTCCAAGAAACGGGACGAGGCGAACCGTAGCAACCGCGCACAGAATTGTATGGCGGGAAACGCCGATAAAACCACGATTGCGGCGGTCAAACAAGTGGTGGCGATCCGAAAACTCGTCAAGAAAAAATCCTTTGAGGATTTAAGCGAAGAATTAAAAACGCTGGCGCGGTTCCGCTTGGAGAATCCCACGATGTCTTTGCAGGAGCTGGCAGACAGTTTAAAAATCAGTAAGAGTTGTTTGAGTCATCGAATGCGGAGATTGATCGAGCTCTCAGAAACGACGAAAGAAAAGAAAGAAAAGGGCAAAAGAAGATTATGACGGATTTCGTACATTTGCATTTACACACCGAATACAGTCTTTTGGACGGCGCTGCGAAAGTGGACGACCTCGTGGACTATCTCGTCAAAAACGGGATCAATGCCTGCGCGGTAACCGATCACGGGAATATGTACGCATCGTTGTATTTTGCGGAGGAATGCGTCAAAAAAGGCATTCAATATATCATCGGTTGCGAGTTATACGCAACGGACAACCATTTCGATAAACGCCCAGGTACGAAGACAGAGCATATTATACTCCTCGCCAAGAATAAGACCGGGTATAAAAATATCGTGAAATTGGACTCCCTTTCTTATATCGACGGGTTTTACGGAAAACCGAGAATTGGCTACGATTACATTAAAAAATACAGCGAGGGCGTCATTTGCCTTTCCGCCTGCCTCGCAGGAAGAATGCCCCAGCTTTTGTTGAACGGCGATTACGAGGGCGCGAAGAAGTGGGCTTCGGAAATGAAAGAAGTTTTCGGAGAGGATTTTTATATCGAATTGCAGGACCACGGGATTGCAGAGGAAAAACAAGTCATTCCTCAACTTATGCAAATTGCAAAAGAATTGGATATTCAGCTCGTAGCAACGAACGACGTACACTATATCGAAAAAGAGGACTGGGAGGCGCACGACGTACTCCTTTGTATCCAGACGAAAAAGACGCTCGCCGATCCCAAACGTATGAAATTCGACACCAACGAATTTTATATGAAATCGGGGGACGAAATGGCGGAGCTGTTCTCCTACGCGCCTTCGGCAATCACGAATACGAGAGTGATCGCAAACAAGATCGAAGAGCCTGTTTTCGATTTGACTCCCTACGGCGATCCCATTCGCGACACCTCCTTGATTCCGCTCTATAAACCCGAAGATGGTTCTAGCTCGCCCGACTATTTGACGAGATTGACTTGGGAGGGTATTCCCAAACGTTACAGCGAAATTACGGACACCATTAAACAGCGTGTGGAATACGAACTGAGCATCATTATTAAGATGGGTTTTGCGGACTATTTCCTCATCGTTTGGGACTATATCAACTGGTCGCGGCTGAACGGGATTCCCGTAGGTCCGGGACGAGGCTCGGGCGTAGGCAGTATCGTTGCTTATTCCATCGGGATCACGGACGTCGATCCTTTGAAATACGATCTAATTTTCGAGCGTTTCTTAAATCCCGACCGTGTTTCTATGCCCGACTTCGACGTGGACTTTTGTACCAACCGCCGTCACGAAACGATTGAGTACGTACGGGAAAAATACCACCCCGAAAACGTAGCGCAGATCGTTACGTTCGGTACGCTCGCTTCGAGGGCTGTTATCAAAGACGTTGGCCGTGTTATGGGCGTACCGTACTCGGAAACGGACAAAGTAGCAAAACTTATGGACGGTAAGTCGACGATCAGTGAATTGTTGGGAAGAAAAATTCCCAAATTGGAAGCTTCTCTTCAAGACGAAACGCTTTCGGAGGATAAACGCAACGAGATCACCAAAAAACTCAACGAACAGAAGCAGAAGCGGAACTCCGAATTTATCGAAGTATACGAAACGAACGAAGAGCTTCGTCGAGTGATCGATATGGGCTTGAAGTTGGAGGGGATGCCCAAGAACACGTCCGAGCACGCGGCGGGCGTAGTAATTTGCAATAAAGTACTTTCGGACAACGTTCCGCTTGCGAGGAACGGAGAGGACATCGTCACGCAGTTCGATATGAAAGAAGTGGAAGCGGTGGGTATGCTGAAAATGGACTTTTTGGCTTTGACCACTCTTACCGATATACAAAATACGATTACGTACATTAAAGAGGGAAAAGGCATCGATATTGATTTCGATAAGATCGGCGTGGACGTTCCCGAAGCGTATCAGCTCATCTCGTCCGGAGATACGGATGCGGTGTTCCAACTCGAACAAGGCGGTATGAAGAAGTTTATGAAAGACTTGCAACCGAGTTGTTTGGAAGATCTGATCGCAGGAATTTCCTTGTACCGTCCGGGACCAATGGACTTCATTCCTACGTATATACGGAATAAGCATCATCCCGAAAACATCGTTTACGATACGCCGTATCTTGAACCTATTCTTAAAAATTCCTACGGCGTTATCATTTATCAAGAACAAGTAATGCAGATCTTCCAACAGCTTGCGGGATATTCGCTTGGACAAGCGGACCTTGTACGCCGCGCGATGGCGAAGAAGAAGAAAAAAGAGCTGATGGAGCAGAAAGACAAGTTCATTTACGGCGACCCTGCCAGTGGCATTTCGGGTTGCGCGGCGCTTGGGATACCTGCGGAAGTGGCGGGGAAAATCTTTGCGGATATGGAGAGTTTCGCTTCCTACGCGTTCAACAAGTCCCACGCGGCGGCGTACGCGGTAGTCGCGTACCGTACTGCTTACTTAAAATATTTCTATCCAAAAGAATTTTTGGCAGGTATTTTGAACGACCGAATTGATAAAATCGAAGAAGTCTCCAAATATATCCTGTATATGAAAGAAAAAAACATCGACGTTCTTCCGCCCGATATCAACAAATCGAAAGCGATTTTCTGGGTAGAGGGGAACGGGTTGAGAATCGGTCTCGGCGCGCTCCGCGGCGTTGGTCAGGACGCGATCGAAGCCGTTATCAAAGAACGTGAAACGAACGGACAGTTCAAGGATTTCGCGGACTTTGCGCTCCGTTGCGCGAAACATATCAATAAGCGTATCGTAGAGAGTTTGGTATATGCGGGCGCGTTCGATTGCTTTGGCTATAACCGCGCGCAGGTGGCGGCGGTGTACGAGGAAGTTTTGACTCGAGTGAGCGCTCTTGAAAAACAGAAAGCAGGCGCGCAGATCTCTTTGTTTGGGGAGATTTTGGAAGAGCAAAAGATCGAGATCGAGTATCCCAACATTCCCGAATACGAAACAATGGAACGGCTCTCCAAAGAAAAATCCGTTTTAGGCGTGTACGTCAGCGGACATCCATTTGAGAAATTTATGCCGTATTTTAAAGATACGACGTTCAACTGCTCGATGCTGAACAGTTACACGGAAGACGAGGATTCGGGCGAGAAAACGTACGCGGAATTGGAAGACGGTCAAGCGGTTACGATGGGCGGTATGATCGCTGCCTCCAAGAAACTCAAAACCCGTTCGGGCGCGATGATGGCGTTCGTGACAGTAGAAGATTTGTACGGTTCGGTGGAGTGCGTTTGTTTCCCGAAAGTATATGAAAAAATCCGAAACTTTATGGTGGAGGATAAAGTGGTATACGTTTCGGGTAAGATTAGTATTCAAGACGAAAAACAGCCCTCGATCATCGTAGACGTGATGAAAGAATTTTCAATGGAAGAGCCTGCGGCTGCACCCGTTCGGACGGGGCAGACGACTCCTTTGGAGAACGCGCCGAAAGAGAAAGCGGATTCCGCGAAAAAACTTTGGCTCAACGTAACCGATTTAGAGGAAGCGGACGTAGAAGAGCTTTTGGAAACGCTGACGTATTACGTAGGAGAAACTCCCGTATATTTCGTGCAAGGGAAACAAAAGATGGCTTGTTCGCAAAAAGTGACTCCAAATAAAGCGTTGATGGCGGAGCTTTCTAGTTTTCTTCCGGAAAGTTGTATAAAACTTGTCTGAAAAATTTTAAAAAATCCACGTCAAAAGACTTGTTTTTTGGAAAAGTTTTGATATAATAGAGTATGAACGTAGCGAGGGGTGACCCTTTTGATAGGAAAAACGACAGAGGTGATGATATGAAACGTATTGGTTTATTGACGAGCGGTGGCGACGCGCCCGGTATGAACGCGGCGATTCGCGCGGTAGTACGCTCGGGTATTTATTACGGAATGGAAGTGTACGGAATCGAGCGCGGATATGCGGGCTTGATCGAAGATATTGTAATGCCTATGGAAATGCGTAGCGTTTCCAATATCGTTCAATGCGGCGGTACGAAATTGAGAACGGCGAGATGCTTGGAAATGATGACGAAAGAAGGTCAAAAACAGGCGATGGCGACTCTTGAAAAACACGGAATCGAAGGACTCGTGGTGATCGGCGGCGACGGCTCGTTCCGCGGCGCGAAGATTTTGAGCGAGGAGTACGGTATGCCCACGATCGGCATTCCCGGTACGATCGACAACGACTTGGCGTATACCGATTATACGCTCGGTTTCGATACTGCGGTAAATACCTGTTTGGATATTATTAATAAACTCCGTGACACGATGACTTCGCACGAGCGTATTTCCGTTGTAGAAGTTATGGGTCGTCATTGCGGCGACATAGCGCTTTACAGCGGTATCGCTTCGGGCGCGGAGATTATCGTTGTTCCCGAAATCGCTTTTAATATCAACGAAATCGTAGAACGTATCGAGCGCTCGAGGGTGAATGGAAAACACTCCAACATTATTGTTGTTGCGGAAGGCGTTATGAGTGCGGACGAGTTCGCGAAGAAATTACAAACGGCGACTTCGCACGACGTTCGTCCTACTTGTATCGGTCACGTGCAAAGAGGCGGTTCGCCTTCGATGGCGGACAGAATGTTGGCGGCTCAGTTCGGCAATAAGGCGGTGCGCCTGTTGAACGAGGGGATCGGCAACCGCGTAGTCGGTATCCGCGACAATAAGATTATCGATATGGACATCATCGAAGCGGTTTCTATGAAGAAACAGTTTAATTTTGAATTGTACGAAACGTTGCAGATGATTTCGATGTAACGGGTTTGAAGAGCAATACGATCAAACGAAAACCGTCTTCTAAGGAGGACGGTTTTATCGCGTAAATAGCGGGGAGAATTTTTCACAATCCTGATTAAAAAAGGAATTTTTTCGTTATATAATATATGGGTGCTTTACGTACCGAATAAGGGGTAAAAATGATTTTAACGGTTTGTATGAGTCCTTGCACGGACGTGACGATCGAGCTGGATTCGCTCAACGTCGGGAAGACGAACGTGGTAAAGAGCAAAACGCTTTCGTTTGCCGGGAAAGCGCTGAATGTCGCCATCGGAGTCAGTCGCCTCGGCGGTGAAGTATATACGACGGGATTAATGTATAACGAGAATGGTTATATGTTTGAAAACGCTTTAGATAAAGAGGGCGTTCCGTTTACGTTTGTGTGGAATAAGGGTAGAGCGAGAGAAAATTATAAATTTATCGACAATCGCGCGATGTTGACGGAAGTCAACGACGTAGGCGAGGAAATCCAAAAAGAAAAAGCGGAGGAAGTCCTTTCTCTCGTGCGAATGTTATCGGCGAGAAGCTCGGTAACCGTACTTTCGGGAGGATTGCCTCGCGGTTTGGACGGGAGTTTTTACGGTAAACTCGTTCGGGCGGTAGAGTCGGACGTGAAAAAAATCGTCGACGCTTCTGGGGCGCGCCTGATCTCTGCGATCAGCGAGGGGGTGGATCTTGCAAAGCCTAATTTGGATGAGTTGGAAAACGTACTCGGTAGACGGATCGAGAGCAAAGAGGATATGCTCAAAGGCTGTTACGAATTGATTGACCGAGGCGCGCAACGCGTATTGTTGTCGCTTGGAAAACGAGGCGCAGTAATCACAGACGGATCGAGAAATTATTATTGTCGGAGTATGAACGTAGCGGTGAATTCGACGGTCGGCGCAGGTGACGGAATGGTTGCGGCGGCGGCATTAAAGCTCGAACAGGACGCTCCGCTGGAAGAAATTCTTCGCGCAGGCGTGGCGGCGGGTACGGCAACGGTTATGACGGCGGGAAAAACTTCGTTTACCAAAGAAAAGTACGGCGAAGTACTCGCCAATTTGCAAGTCAGCGAAATTTAAAAATACTGCAATATTTCGCAAGATCGTTGCATATGATATAATATATCTTTACGGGAAAAACTTTCCGATTAAGAAAAACGCAGGGGGGAAACGTTGCGGGTTTCTATTGCTCGTCGAAGAGTCGGGAAAGACGTCGCGTGGCAAGAACAATACGGGAAGGCGGAACGTAAACAACGGTTCACGGCGCTTTGCAACACTTTGTTGCAAAGACGCGTAATCGGGTGTAGGGAGCGCGACAAACGCAAAAGGAGTCCCTCTACCCAAGAACAAGTTTGTTTTACCGCGGCTTGCGTCGCGGTTTTTTTGTGAAAAAATTAAAAAATTTTTCTAAAAAGTATTGAAAAGTCCGAAGAAATTCGGTATAATAAAAAAAGAAAGACTAAAAAAAGAGAAAAAAGCATACTATAAGGAGAGAGATATGAATTTGCAAGAACAACAGAAAAAATTTGACGTAATCAAATGGTTTGACAGTATCCGCGCCGGAAAAGATTTGTGCGGAACGTATGCATTTTGCGGTCGTTGCGATAAGGATAGACCTTATCCTTGCGCGAGAGCGGCTTACAGGTACGGAAAAGGATATATCCGTCTTGCCGTGATCCGTCGCCGCAAATAACAACAAACGGGAGAGGCAATGAAAAAATCGGAAAAGATCGTTTTGGCGTTGGCGGCTATGGCAATCGGAGTTCTGTTGATCGTATTAAAAGATAATTTTATCGGGATTGTTATGACGGTTGCGGGGCTGTGCTTGATCGTGTTCGGGATCGTGGATTTGTTTAAAAAGTGTATTCCGCCCGGTGTTGTAAAAATCGTGACGGGACTACTCGTGATTCTTTGCGGTTGGTTTGTCGTGGAAGCGGTATTGTACGTAGTTTCGGCATTCCTGCTTGTGTTCGGGATACTCTCCCTATACGATAAAATTAGACAGAAATTCAAGTGTTCTACGCTGCTTCGGACGATTATGGAATACGCCGTCCCGTCCATTTGTATCGCGATCGGAATCCTGCTCCTTTTCCACCGTGGAAAGATTGTGGACTTTATTTTCATTTTCAGCGGTATTTTAGCTTTGGTAGAGGGAGGAGTCCTATTTTTTAACGCATTTTCCGAAGAGTAAATATTGGCGAATCAAAGCTCCGTTTCAAACGGAGTTTTTTTGTTGCCAAAAACAGGCAAAAAGATAAAAATTTATCGATTTAACGATTGAAAAATTGTTTGTAGGCGTCTTAAGCGTTTGTGATAAAAAGAAAAATATGATATAATAAACTTGTAAAAGTTTACGGAAAAATATATAAACGAATTTCCCAAATGAAAAAATGGAAGAAAAGCGAAAGAAAATTTATAAAAAAACGGAGATAAAGACTATGACAAACAAAGTTACTATTATCGGCGCAGGTTCGGTAGGCGCTACCGTAGCGTACACCTTGGTAGCAACGGGTTCGGTTGCGGAGATCGTATTGATCGACGTCAACGAAGCGAAGGCGAAAGGAGAGGCTCTTGACATCAGACAGGCTACGCCTTATCTTTCCCCTGTAAAAATTTATTTCGGAACGTATGAAGACGCGACGGGTTCGGACATCGTCATCATTACGTCTGGCGTTGGCAGAAAGCCCGGTCAATCGCGTATTGATCTGACGCAGACGAACGTAAATATTCTCAAGAGCATCGCTCCTCAGATCGTAAAATACGTTCCCGACGCTTTGTATTTGTTCGTAGCGAACCCCGTAGACATTCTAACTTACGTATTTTGCAAAATCACGGGCGTGCCTAAGAATCGCGTAATCGGTACGGGTACGACGCTAGACAGCATTCGTTTAAGAACTCGTCTTTCGGAGTTGTATTCCGTGAACCAAAAACAAGTACACGCGTACGTACTCGGCGAACACGGCGATTCGTCGTTCGTAGCTTGGTCGGCGGCGGATATTTCCGGAATTCCTTTGGAGGACTACGAGAAAACGCTTACGGCAAAAGACGCGCTCACCGTGACTCCCTATACTCGCGAAGAGGTAGAGGAGTACGTGAAGAAGTCGGGAGGACAGATCATTGCGGGGAAAGGCGCGACGTTCTACGGGATTGCGGCTTGCGTAACGCAGATCGTCAACAGCATCTATTCCGGCGCGTATACGATTTTGCCTGTATCGACGGTTTTGGACGGCGAATACGGCATTTCCGACGTAGCGCTTTCTACCCTTTGCGCGATCGGCAATCAAGGAATTATCACGACGTTGACGCCTAAACTTTCGGATGAGGAATTGGAAAAGATGAAAAACAGCGCGGAAGTTTTAAAGGGCGTTCTCGCGCAGATCGAAATTTAAGGATTGGAGAAAAGTATGGAATATCGTATTGAGAAAGACACGATGGGGGAAATGCAAGTTCCCGCAGACAGATATTGGGCGGCGCAGACGCAGAGAAGTTATCAAAACTTCCGTATCGGCGACGAAGTAATGCCCCGTGAAATCACGCGCGCGTTCGGGATCTTGAAAAAAGCGGCGGCACTTGCCAATCATAAACTCGGTAAATTGCCTGAGGAAAAGAAAAATGCGATTGCGGCGGCTTGCGACGAAGTGATTTCGGGCGAACTCAACGGGCACTTCCCCTTGGTCGTATGGCAAACGGGTAGCGGCACGCAGTCGAATATGAACGCGAACGAAGTTATTGCAAATCGCGGCAACGAGATCGCGGGAACGAAACTTTTGCACCCCAACGACGACATCAACAAGAGTCAGAGCTCTAACGATACGTTCCCGACGGCAATGCACATCGCGGCAGTGTGTGCGATCGAAGATAATCTCTTCCCTGCGATGGATACGCTGATCGCAACGCTCAAGAGATTGGAAGCGGAAAACGAGGGGATCGTAAAAAGCGGCAGAACGCATTTGCAGGACGCCGTACCCATCGCGTTCTCCCAAGAGATCAGCGGTTGGACGAATATGGTGGAAAAAGCGAAAGCGCAACTCACGTTGGCGCTTCCCGGATTAAAAGAACTCGCACTCGGCGGTACGGCGGTCGGTACGGGCTTGAACGCACCCAAGGGCTTTGCGGAAGAAGTGGCGGCGCAGGTAAGCGCGTTGACGGGAAAAACGTTCGTGACGGCGGAAAACAAATATCACGCGTTGACGGCGAAAGACGAGCTCGTATTCGCGCACGGAGCGTTGAAAGCATTGGCTTGTAATCTGATGAAGATTGCCAACGACGTGCGTTGGTTGGCGAGTGGCCCTCGCGACGGTTTGGGAGAAATTTTTATTCCCGAAAACGAGCCCGGTTCTTCGATTATGCCCGGTAAAGTCAACCCGACGCAATGCGAATCGATGACAATGGTTGCCGTACAGGTTATGGCAAACGACGTAGCGGTTGGCGTTGGCGCTTCACAGGGTAATTTCGAGCTGAACGTATTTATGCCCGTGATCATCTATAATTTCCTGCAATCGGTAAGACTTTTGGCGGACGGTATCGTATCGTTTGAAAAGAACTGCGTGACGGGTATTAAAGCGAATAAGGAGAAGATGAAGCATAACCTTTACAACTCCTTGATGCTCGTTACGGCGCTCAATCCGTACATTGGGTACGAAAACGCGGCGAAGACGGCGAAGAAAGCGTACAAAGAGAACATTTCTTTGAAAGAAGCTTGCGTGGCGCTCGGGTTCTTGACGGCGGAAAAATTCGACGAAGTATTCCGTCCCGAAGAAATGGCGTATCCCCAGAAATAATCACGGTTTCAAATTATCGAAAAGGTAGCGTATAAGAGATGATGAAGATTTGTTATTATCCCGGATGTACGCTCAAAACGAAAGCGAAAGAATTGGACGTAACGGCTCGTCTTTGCGCAAGCGCTTTGGGCGTAGAAATGGAAGAAATTGAAAATTGGCAATGCTGTGGCGCAGTGTATCCTATGGGTACGGACGAAATAGCAACCAAACTCTCTGCGGTGCGCGCTTTGGATTACGCGAAGAAGAACGGAGGGAAGCTGTTGACGCTTTGCTCTGCTTGCCATAACGTAATCAAACGTACCAACGAGGATATGAAGACGAACGAGGACATCAGTTTCCGCGCGAACAACTATCTCAAACTTGACGAAGCGTATAAGGGCGAGACGGAAGTTCTGCATTATTTGGAAATGCTGAAAACCGTCGTGGGTTTCGACAACATTAAAAAGGCGGTGGTCAATCCCATCAAGAGAAAGATCGGCGCGTACTACGGTTGTCTGTTGCTTCGTCCCAGCGGCGTGATGGCGTTTGACAATCCCGAAAATCCTACAATCATTGAGGATTTCATTCGCGCAATCGGCGGCGAGCCCGTCGTATATCCTTTCCGTAACGAGTGTTGCGGCGCGTACGTAGCGTTAAAGAACGCAGATCTGCCTAAGCAGAAGAGCCGTAAAGTGCTCGCGAGCGCGAAAGAAAAAGGCGCGGAGGAAGTGATCACCGCTTGTCCGCTTTGCTTGTATAATCTGCAAGTGAACGGTGAGGGGATTCTTCCCGTGAAATACTTTACCGAGCTTCTTGCGGAAGCGTTGGGGGTACAGGCATGACGAAAGCAGAACGTATTGAAAATCTGAACAGACTCAGCGGCACGGACGTGCGAAAGTGTATGAAATGCGGCAAATGCTCGGGACGTTGTCCGGCGTTTAAAGAAATGGACGTAAAACCGCATCAGTTCGTTTCCATGCTGGCGCAAGGCAAGATCGATCAGCTGCTTGAAAGTCAGGCGATTTGGAGTTGCCTTTCCTGTATGGCTTGCGTGGAGCGTTGTCCCCGTGGCGTAGCGCCTGCGGCGGTGGTGGAAGCCGTTCGCGATACGGTGGTGCGTATGCAGGGCAAGAACGGAATCAAAGCGGAGGAGATCCCGCCCATCGTGGATGAGTTGATTCCTCAGCAGCTTCTGGTCAGCGCGTATAGAAAATATAACAAGTAATGAAACGTCTTTGGCGTTAGTAAATGAAAAAATCAAAAGAAAGAGAGTAAAAGGAAATGCAAAGAATAGGTGTTTTTATTTGTTGGTGCGGTAGTAATATCGCGGCGACGGTAGACGTAGAAAAAGTTGCGGAAGTTATCAAGAGCGAACCTGGAGTCGTCTATTCCGCAAACTACCAGTATATGTGTTCCGAGAACGGTCAACAGCTCATCAAGCAGGCGATCAAAGAGCACAATCTTACGGGTATCGTCGTAGGCGCTTGCTCGCCGAGAATGCACGAAGCCACGTTCCGCAAAGCGGCGGAAGCGGCTGGATTGAATCCTTATATGGTGGAAATCGCAAACATTCGCGAGCATTGTTCCTGGATTCATAAGGACAAGGAAGAAGCGACGGAAAAGGCGGTTATTCTCGTACGTACGGCGATTGCGAAAGTCAAGCTCAACGCGCCTTTGATGGCAGGGGAAAGCCCCGTTGTAAAACGCGCTTTGGTAATCGGCGGCGGTATCGCGGGTATTCAGGCGGCTTTGGATATTGCGGACGCAGGCTTTGAAGTTGATATCGTGGAAAAGAACGCAACGATTGGCGGTAGAATGGCGCAGCTCGATAAGACGTTCCCCACGCTCGACTGTTCGGCTTGTATTTTGACGCCGAAAATGGTAGACTGCGCGCAGCACGAAAAGATCGATATTTTGTCCTATTCGGAAGTAGAGGACGTCAAAGGTTTCGTAGGAAACTTTAATGTAACCATTCGCCGTAAAGCTAGATTCGTAGATGAAACCAAGTGTACGGGCTGTAAGATTTGTATGGAAAAATGTCCGTCTAAGAAAGGACTCAATTCTTTCAATATGAATCTTGACAAACGCCCTGCGATCTACATTCCGTTCGCGCAGGCGATCCCCAACGTAGCGGTGATCGATCCCGAACAGTGTATCAAGCTTAAGACGGGCAAGTGCGGTATTTGTCAAAAATTCTGCGGCGTGGGCGCGATCGATTACGAACAGAAAGACAGCTTTATTGAACGTCAGTACGGCGCGATCGTCGTGGCGACGGGCTTTAAGCCAATCAACCTCGACGCGTTTAACGAATACGGATACGCGGACAATAAAGACGTCATCACGTCGTTGGAGTTGGAGCGTTTGATGAACGCGGCTGGTCCTACGGGCGGTACGTTGTTGCGTCCTTCCGATAACGAACATCCGAAAGTAATCACGTTTATTCAATGCGTAGGCTCTCGTGATTCCAGCGGTTGCGGCAAGCCTTATTGCTCGAAGATCTGCTGTATGTATACGGCGAAGCACGCAATGCTCATTCGTGAAAAATATCCCGATACCGAAGTTCACGTATTCTATATCGACGTTCGTACGCCCGGTAAGAATTACGACGAATTCTACCGCCGCGCGGTGGAACAGTACGGAGTGGACTATATCAAGGGTATGGTCGGCAAAGTGTATAACGAAAACGGTAAGTTGATGGTGCAGGGTTCTAACCTCATCGACAACGAACAAATTACGATTGCATCCGATCTCGTCGTTCTCGCAACGGCGATCGAACCCGAGCCTTCGGTTAGAAAGGTGGCTACGTTGCTCACGGCGAGCATCGATACCAACAACTTCCTCACCGAATCCCACGCGAAGCTTCGTCCGGTAGAAAGTCCTACGGCGGGCGTATATCTCGCAGGCGTATGCCAAGGCCCGAAAGATATTCCTGAAACGGTATCGCAAGCTTCCGCTTGCGCGGCGAAAGTAATCGGCTTGCTCGTAAAAGATAAACTCAAGACCAATCCTTGCGTAGCGACGCCCGATGAAATGATGTGTAACGGATGTAGCCAATGCGCGAACGTATGCGCGTACGGCGCGATCACGTATCTCGATAAGGAATTCCGTCTCGGCGGCGGTAAGACGGAAACCCGTCGCGTAGCGTCGGTCAATCCTGCAGTATGTCAAGGTTGCGGCGCGTGTACGGTAACTTGTCCGTCGGGAGCGATGGATCTGAAAGGATTCAGCTCGAAACAGATTATGTCGGAGGTAGAAGCGATATGCAAGAAGTAACTACGGAAAAGAAAGAATTTACGCCGAATATCGTAGCGTTCTGCTGTAACTGGTGTTCGTACGCCGGCGCGGATCTTGCAGGCTCCAGCCGTCTGACGTATCCGGCGAACGTAAAGATCATTCGCGTACCTTGTTCCTGTCGTGTAAATCCCACGTTCATTTTGAAGGCGTTCCAACAGGGCGCGGACGGCGTAATCCTTTGCGGTTGCCATCCCGGGGATTGTCACTACGTTACGGGTAACTATTACACGAGAAGAAGAATGGCGCTCCTGTTCAATTTCCTGGATTATATGGGGATTGAAAAAGAGCGTACCCGCGTAGAGTGGGTATCCGCGGCAGAGGGCGCGCGTTTCTCCGCCGTGATGAACGATTTCGTGGAAACGGTAACGAAACTTGGCGAAAATAAACGCCTTACCGACTTGAGAGTAAAGGAGGGCGAGTAAGATGAAAGACGTAGAATTGAAAATGATAGAGCGCGCGAAAGCGCTGTTGGAAAGCGGTGAAGTTGCTCGTGTAGTCGGCTGGAAGAAAGGGGATTTTTGTTTCGATCCCTCCCCTGCGGTTTTTGAAACGGTAGAGGAATTGAAAGATTTCGTTTACGATTATTTCTGCGGCGCAAACCTTTCCAAATACTTGATCCAAGTCAGCAAGAAAGAAGGTAAAACGGCTGTATTTTTGAAGCCTTGCGATACGTACAGCTTTAATCAGCTCGTAAAAGAATACCGTATCAAGCGTGAAAACGTGTACGTGATCGCGGTAGAGTGCCTTGGAAAACTCGATATCGAAAAAATTAAAGGAAACGGAATCGTCGGCGTGACGGGTGTGGAAGTCGTAGGCAAGGACGTAAACGTTACGTCTGCTTACGGAAATGCGACGTTGTATAAACCCGACGTCGTGCTTACGAAATGCGCTACTTGTACGAAAACGCACGTAGCGAAAGACGAGGAGATCATTCTGCACGAGCGTGAAGCCAAAGACGTAAACCGTTTTGAAGAAGTGGAGAAATTGGAAGCGATGACCGCAGACGAACGTTTCGCGTTCTGGCGTGAGCAATTATCCAAGTGTATCCGCTGTAACGCGTGCCGTAACGTATGTCCCGCTTGTTCGTGCTTGAAATGCGTATTTGACAATCCCGCTTCGGGGATTGCGGCGAAAGCGAACGACGATCAATTTGAGGAACAGTTGTTCCACGTGATCCGCGCGTTCCACGTATCGGGCAGATGTACGGATTGCGGCGAATGTTCGAGGGTATGTCCTCAAAACATTCCTCTGCACCTTCTCAATCGAAAATTCATCAAAGATATCGACGGCTTGTACGGCGAGTATCAAGCCGGCGAAGAATCCGAAGGCAAAACGCCGCTCACTTCGTTTACCGAAGGGGATTCGGAAGTCAACGACGTGGTTTACGGGGAGGCGAAATAATGTTGAAGATTGCAAAAGAAAGATTGAACGAGCTGTACGCAAAGATCAATGAAACGATGGGTTTGTTTATTCCCGTGAAAAAAGCGGGCGAAGTGAATTACGCCGTTTGGAGCGAAGGAAAAGAAGTGTCCCTTGAAACGTTGAAAACGGTAAAATCCCCCAAGAATATCTTCTTCCCGCAAACGGAAAATATGATGAAGTTTAAAACGGACGGTAAAAACATCGAGGTAATCGACGTACGTCAGGCGCTCGCGGAAAAAACGGACGAAAAGCCCTTTGTGGCGTTCGGAGTGAAGGCTTGTGATTATAAGGCGATCGAAGTGCTCGATAAAGTATTCCTTGCCGATCCCGTAGACACCTATTATCAAATCAGAAGAGAAGCGACGACGATCGTAACGTTGGCTTGCTCCCGTCCAGAAGAAAGCTGTTTTTGCGGCGTATTCGGAATCGATGCGGCGGCTCCGCAGGGCGACGTAACGACTTGGCTTGACGACAACTATCTGTATTGGCGGGCGAACACCGAAAAGGGCGAGAGCTTGACCGAGCTTGTCAAAGAGCTTTTTGAAAACGGCGGAGAAGCGGAAGTCGAAGCGCAGCAGGCGGCAACCAAAGCGGTTTTGGAAAGCTTGCCTTTTGCGGCGTTGGATTTGAGTCGTTTCAAACCCGAAAACCTGAACGAATTATTCGACGATCCCGCTTGGGAGTCGTTGAGCGAAGCGTGCCTGGGTTGCGGAACGTGTACGTTCGTATGCCCGACTTGTCAATGTTTCGACATTCGCGATTTCAAGACGAACGAAGGCGTAATCCGCTACCGCTGCTGGGACTCCTGTATGTATTCGGATTTCACGCTGATGGCGCACGGTAACTCCCGTACGACGCAAATGCAAAGATATCGTCAAAGATTTATGCATAAACTCGTATATTATCCCTCGCAGAACGATGGATTGTATTCGTGTGTCGGTTGCGGACGTTGCGTGAACAAGTGTCCTCAACGTCTGAACATCGTCAAAGTAATCAAAACGCTGGGAGGAAACGCAAATGATTGAAGAAAATCTCATTCCGAAAGTAGGCGTCATTACGGACATTCGTAAAGATACGCCCGACGTAAAAACTTTCCGCGTGGTAGGAACGGACGGCAAAAAGCTGTTCCAACATATGCCCGGGCAATGCGCGATGGTATCCGTGCCCGGCGTCGGCGAGTGTATGTTCTCCATCACTTCTTCGCCTACGAACGAAGAATATATGGAATTTTCCATTAAAAAATGCGGTTGTGTAACCGAAGTGATTCACGCTATGGAAGTCGGTCAGCAGATCACTGTTCGCGGTCCGTACGGCAAGAACTTCCCCGTGGAAGAGGATTTTAAAGGCAAAGATTTGCTCTTTATTGCCGGCGGTATCGGTCTTGCGCCTTTGCGCAGCGTAATCAACTACGTTCGTCATTACCGTGAAAATTACGGCAAAGTCGTCATCGTGTACGGTGCGAGAAGTAAAGACGATCTCGTGGACATTGAAGAGATCCAAACGGAGTGGGTAAACGAACCGAACACGGAAGTTTATCTCACGATCGACCGTCCTCAAGAAGGTTGGGGCGGACACGTTGGATTCGTACCTGCCTATGTCAAAGAGTTGGGGTTAGACCCTTCGATGACGGCGGTTTTGTGCGGACCTCCCATTATGATCAAGTTTACGCTGGCGGGGCTTTTAGAGCTCGGCTTTGAAAAATCCCGCGTATATACGACATTGGAACTCCGTATGAAATGCGGTATCGGCAAATGCGGAAGATGCAACGTAGGCGATAAGTTCGTATGTAAAGACGGTCCCGTGTTCCGTATGACGGAGCTCGACGAATTGCCCGACGAGTATTAAGGAGAGAAAACTATGGAAAAAATGGTAAACGTATTTCTTTTCGGTAAACGCTATCAAGTTCCGGAAAGTTTAACGATTATGAAAGCGATGGAGTACGCAGGATATCAGCTCGTCCGCGGTTGCGGATGCAGAAACGGTTTCTGCGGCGCTTGTTCGACCATTTACCGTATCAAAGGTCAACAAGAACTCAAAACCTGTCTTGCTTGTCAACAGCAAGTAGAAGAGGGCATGTACGTAGCGACGTTGCCGTTCTTCCCCTTGGTTAAGCAAGTGTACGACATCAATCAAGTCAAACCCACGCAGCAAATTATGATGCAGCTTTATCCCGAGATTTATTCGTGTATCGGTTGTAACGCTTGTACGAAGAGCTGTACGCAAGAACTCAACGTAATGCAGTATATTGCGTACGCGCAACGCGGAGAGTACGAAAAATGCGCGGAAGAGAGCTTTGACTGCGTAATGTGCGGCGTATGTTCGTCCCGTTGTCCGGCTGGGATTTCCCATCCGCAAGTGGCGGTACTTGCACGTAGACTTACGGGTAAGTATCTTGCTCCCAAGAGCGAACATCTTGTCAATCGCGTAGCGGAGATCGACGCAGGGGATTGCAAAGCGGCTTTGGAGGCGATTATGAACACGCCTTTGGAAGAACAAAAGAATCTGTATAACCACAGAGAGATCGAGAAATAAGGAGAAGCGTATGTATCAATATACTCAAGAACAACTTGAATCGATGAAAAAAGTAGAAGAAACCCGCGCTTCCCGTATCGAGAATCTGCACGCGCGTATGACGGCGGAAGAAAAGGACGCCGTGTTGGCGGAATTTCACCCCGACTATATCACTTCGGCGTATGAAGAGTTGAAAGTAGGTAAAAATAAAGGTGGAAAAGTCCTGCACGAATTGGCGGCGTTGTTGCAAGGTCATTCCCGTGTTGCGGATATGGACATCGACCTTACGAAGATCGATTACGACGTAGACGTACTCGTCATCGGAGGCGGTGGCGCAGGATCTTCGGCGGCGATTGAGGCGCACGAACGCGGCGCAAACGTTATGATCGCGACCAAACTCCGTTTGGGCGACGCGAATACGGCGATGGCGGAAGGCGGTATTCAGGCTGCAGATAAACCCAACGACAGCCCTGCAACGCACTATCTTGACGCGCTCGGCGGCGGTCACTTCAAAAACAAACCCGAGCTGCTTTATAAGCTCGTAAACGAAGCTCCCGAGGCGATTTTGTGGCTCAACAACCTCGGCGTTATGTTCGATAAAGAAGCGGACGGCACGATGGTAACCACGCACGGCGGCGGTACATCCAGAAAGAGAATGCACGCTTGCCGCGACTATTCGGGCTCGGAAATTATGCGTACGCTCCGTGACGAAGTCTTCAACCGCGGTATTACCGTAGTGGATTTCACGGCGGCGATCGAATTGATCAAGGATACGGACGGCAAAGTTGCCGGCGCGGTTTTGTTGAATATGGAAACGAAAGAAATCCTGATCGCAAGGGCGAAAACCGTCGTAATCGCGACGGGCGGCGCAGGTAGATTGCATTATCAAGGCTTCCCCACGTCCAACCACTACGGCGCGACGGCGGACGGTTTGGTATTGGGCTATCGCGCAGGCGCGAAATTGCTCTATCCCGAAACGTTGCAGTACCATCCTACGGGCGCAGCGGAACCCACGCAGATCTACGGCGCGTTGGTAACCGAAAAAGTACGTTCGCTTGGCGCTCAGCTCGTTAACAAGGACGGCGAAGCGTTCGTGTATTCCTTGGAAACGCGTGACGTTACGGCATCTTCGATTATACGCGAATGTAAAGAACGCAAGAACGGTATCAAAACGACGGACGGCGAAGGCGTATGGCTGGACACGCCGCTCATCGATATTCTCAATGGCGAGGGTACGATTGAAAAGCGTATTCCCGCAATGCTTCGTATGTTCGGTAAATATGGTATTGATATCCGTAAAGAGCCGATCTTGATCTATCCGACTCTCCATTACCAGAACGGCGGTTTGGACATCGGCGCGAACGGTATGACGTGCATTGAGAACTTGTACGTAGCCGGCGAAGCGGTTGGCGGCATTCACGGTACGAACCGTTTGATGGGTAACTCCCTCCTCGACATTATCGTATTCGGTAGAAACGCAGGTCAGCAGGCGGGTGAGAAGTGGAAGAGCGTAGAACTCAAAGAATTGACGCTCGATCACGTGAAAGAGTTCGAGAAAGAATTGGAAGAAGCGGGCATTTCTTCGGAAGTCCGTTCGCCCAAGCTCCTGCCCGATTATAGAAGGCAAGCGAACTGATTAAAGGAAAAGTATAAATAACGGAACAAAACGCACGGAGGTACGCTTTGTGCGTTTTCGTCCGCATAGTAGGAGTGGAAAAAAATGGAAAAAGAAACGAAAAAGAGTCTGAAATGGCTTTGGATTACGATCGCGCTCGTCGCTGTGGCAGGAGTTGCCGTATGGTGCATTTTAAGCGCGGTGTATAATCCCAAGGCAGGTAAAGACGGCGCGGCAAATATTTTCAATACGCAAACAACTACGTTTGTTATGTTCACGATTGCGTTTGTCGTCATCGGTTTGGGGTATTTGTTGGGCGCTATTGATATCAAAGGCGTATCGCTCGGTACGGCAGGCGTGTTCTTGGTAGCGATTTTGGTGGGCTTCCTTTGCACGCTGATTCCCGAAGACGCAGGAATTTTCTCGGGGTTTCATTTAACGGAAAGTTCCGCGGTAGTGAAAAACTTAAAAAGTACCGTACAAAATATCGGTTTGATCTTGTTCGTAGGTAGCGTAGGCTTTATTGCAGGTCCTAATTTCTTTAAGAATTTGGCGAAGAACTTTAAAACGTATATTTTGATGGGTATCGTGATTATTTTGTTGGGTACTTTGGTGGCAGTGCTTTGCGTGCTGTTGACGGATTACGGCCCTGCGTATTGGTCGGGAGTCTTGTCGGGCGCGTTGACGTCTACGCCCGGTTTCTCGGCGGCGATTGACGCGGTAGGGAACAACGAAGCGGTCAAATCGCTCATTACGCTGGGTCACGCAATCGCTTATCCGTTCGGCGTTGTCGGCGTAGTATTGTTCGTACAATTGATGCCCAAATTCGTAAAAGCGGATATGGCGAAAGAAAGAGATTATTTACGTATAGGCGCGGCGGAGGAAGCGAGGGATTATTCCAAGTACTTCAAATGTGAAGAATTCGGGTTCTTGCCTTTCGCGCTCGCGGTAATCGCAGGTCTTGTATTGGGCTCGATCACGATCCCTTTAACGGGGAAAGGCTACGACGGCGCAACGTTCTCTCTCGGTACGACGGGCGGCGTATTGATTATGTGCTTGGTATTTGGGCATTTCGGTCACCTCGGCAAACTCTCGTTGGAAGTCAATGAAAAAACGTTAAAAGTGATGCGTGAGCTCGGGTTGGCTCTCTTCTTGCTCGGCGCGGGAGTGGACGGCGGCGTATCGTTGGTGGCGCAGGTAAAAGCAAACGGCGGCGCAATCGTTGCGTGGGGCTTTATCGGCGGCGCGGTGATGACGGTCGTTCCTATGATCGGCGGTTATTATTTGGGTAAATATTTACTCAAGCTGCCTCTTTTGAACAATCTTGGCTCGATCACGGGCGGTATGACGTCTACGCCTGCATTGGGGACGTTGATCGCAACGGCGGAAACGGACGACGTAGCGTCGGCTTACGCGTCTACGTATCCGATCGCTTTGATCCTCATCGTCTTAGCATCGCAGCTACTGATTACGTTAATGTAACGCAAAAATCCCCGCCGTATATTTCGGATACGGCGGGGAAATTTTAAAAAACGAGGAAAAAACAGTTGCGTTTTTCCAAGGAATAGTATATAATATAAAAGCTGTTTGCAGAGATGGCGGAGCGGTCGAACGCGCACGATTCGAAATCGTGTTATGCAGGAATGTATACAAGGGTTCAAATCCCTTTCTCTGCGCCAAAACGGGTGGTTTTTAGCGAAAAAACGTTAAAAACTGCCCGTTTTTTGATATTCAAAATAAATAAAAAAACCAAAATTGGGGAATTTTTGGGGAATTTTACCACTTATTTAGTTTTTTACCTTCTTTTAGAAGGTATGCATCCGATAAATCACGATAAGTGTTGGTCAATACACCTGCACTATGTCCTACAAATTCATCTCTTGCCGGCGCTGCTACGTTTAATTCGTCACAACGTGTATAGAACGTTGTGCGTAAATCATATAGCTTATGTCCGAAGCAATAAGTAGGAAAGCGGTGAGACATCGTTTTTTCCGCTCGCATATCAATTTTGGAAAGGTCGTAATCGATTTCCGCCAGGACTGCATCCAATTTCTTGTGGATAGGAATCTTTTTATATGTTACCTTTTGATTTTTTCGCTTTGAATTGATTGCTACGATAAATTTCCCTTCGATTCGCACGGTCTTTATTTCGTTCGGTCTTAAACCGCAGTATAAGGCGAGCGCATATAAAATTTTATACGGTGTACCGTCCACGTTGTAAAAAAGTGTTGTTTCTTCATCTCGTGTCAATGCTTTTCCATGCTCGCGTTCGTGTTTAACGTAGGGGACAATATCCAACGGGTTGCGCGGAAGGATTCCGTGCGCGATGGCGGCCTTGAACGTTACGGATAAAAGGGAACGAACATCGTCAGCTGTTTTATTCAGTCCGTTTTCACGCAAATGAGAAAGTAACTTTGCACAATCGGAGGGAGTGATTTTTGAGATCTCCCTTTCCCCAAACGTAGGGTATACGTGATTTCGCAACCTGTATTGATCGTTTTGATAGGTCAGCTTCGATACTTTCAATTTACGAAAATTCTCAAAGTAATATTCCGCAAAGGATTGAAAGGTTGTAGGGATTATAGATTCTACAGCCTTTTCCGATGAATTTGTATTACGAAGCTTTTCTATAAAATTCGCCTTAGCTAGTTCAATAGTTTTACCGCAGGCGGACAGGTTGTAACCGTTAGCCCGATATCGAATCTCGTAAGTGGTTCCTTTACCGCTTTTCTTTTTACGTAAACGGCAACGTTTTTTTGCTATGATAATCAGTTTTCTAAAATGTGATGGCATTTGTCGTATCTCCTTTTCAGTAAATTCAACAAAGCCTTGTTCCGTTTCCGACGCTTCCCCGGCGTCGTTTTTTTTTATGATACCTCCTTTTAAAACATTGTTTTCAAATCCGACGTCGGATTTGCCGTCCGTCGCCGAGCGATTTCCTTGCCGGAACATCGTCGGGAACGGTAGCACGTTGTCCGAGTCGTTTTTTTTAGTCCTTCCGATCTCGCCAGGGCGAGCGGTTCCGCCCGGGCGGAAACATCTTGGTACAGCTCCATCAGAAGCTGTACTGCAGTGAAAAGGATCTCTTTTTGCTCTTTGTGTGTCATTGGTATATCTCCTTAACAGTAATGTAAGGGACATTATATACCAAAAAGAAAATATTTGCCTTTTGTTTTGAAAGGCAAATATTATTTTAAGCAAAAAGGGAAGTGGTTCCTTCGCTAACTGACCAAACGCAGGACGAGATTTGCATGTAGTCGTCAAATCCGATCTCGGATAATTCGATCGTAACCGTATGCAATTTATCATCCTTAACGTTTCCAACTGGCTTGTACTGTGTTTTGATTACGGATCCATTAGAGTCAAGATATTGGAACTTCAATTCTAAATCCTCAATATTGCATTTCGGCAAAATAGTGATAGAGATGCGCGAGGGAAAATCAAAATTCTCTTCGAAATAGAAATTATCAATGCTCGCCTTCTTTTCAAAAATGGATGGGGTGGATGTGTTTGAAGGATTCATTTTTCTTTGCGCTATATTATATCCAAACAATCCGACAAAGAGAAGAACGATAAAACCGACAGTAAAAGTAAATAAACCGCTCTTCACGATAGATTTCAAACGAGAGATTATTACGTTCTTTTTAGGGGTAGAAGATTCGTTTTCGTTTCTATTTTGTTCGTTTTCCATAGGGCGCTCCTAAATTTTGGTTTGAATTGACGTTGGATTTTTTCCACGTTTGGATCGTCGCCTGAAGCATCTGTTGTAGTGCAGGCGTCAAAGAACGGAAATCTTCGATAAGAGTTTCTTCAGATTTTGTAAGATTTGATAAGTGAGAAAAGTGAGAAGTTTCTTCGTTATCAGCTATTCCCAAAAGATAATCGGTTGAGACATCAAAAAAGCGAGATAGCTTAATTAAAGCATAATAGTCTGGCAAACGGTTTGCTTTCAGCCATCCGTTGATGGTTGTGGGGGGGATATTTGCTGCAATACTTAATTGTCGTTGGTTTATAAACCGTTCATTCATTAAATCTAAAAGTATATTTTTAAACATCATAATAAAATTTTATCAAAAAATACCTAAAAAGGTATTGACATACTCAAAAAGGTATGCTATAATCGCAAATGTACCTAATTAGGTATTCTTTTGGAGAGTAATATGCGTTAATTGCATAAAAAAACCGCTTCTTGATAGAAACGGTTAGAAGGAATAAATAATTTCTTAATAGTCGCCAATAAAATTATTGATTCGTTGATGGCGTGTGTTGATAATTTTATTTTGTTTTTTCAATTCTTGCTTATAAGTTTGGGAACCATTGATTTTTTTATGATGCTTACTTGCGGCTTCAATTTTCTTTCCGGTATTTTTATAAGCAATTTTCTTAGCTTTTTTGCGTTGATGATTGGCGAACGTATCATTTGCGGAACGTGCCAAGCCTTTCACGACAGCAGAAAACAAACCCATATCCGTTTTCCTCCTTTTTATTATTTTTGATTAAATCTAGAACACAAACATTATATCACAAATTACATAAAAAGCGAAGTGAAAACGGTTATGCGGTTTGATAAAAAAATGAAAATTAAATGAAAAGTTTTTTAACAAAAAAAATCAATAAAGGAGACAGGGAAAAATGGTTTCGATTTGGAGTTGGTGGGTTTTATTAGTGGCTTGGGCTATTGCATTCGGATTGTCTGTTTTTTGGGCAAGAAAAGCACAAGAATATCATAGGCTCCTGTTATTTTATAAAACCACTGAAAGACAATGTGTTTGTGGTATCAAGCGTCGTTCAAATGATGAAGAAGGATACTATGGGCATAAAACAAGTTTGTTAAGCGATATGGCGATAAAGGAAGCAGCCGAACAAATAAATAAAAACGGTCCTGTTTTGATTACAAATTATCCCATAAATAATAAAAATCAAAATCCGACGTCGGATTTAAAATAACTCCTCCGACGGCAAACGCGGTTCGATTCCGCAGAGGAGACATTTTTCCCTTATGCCGCGCCAACGCCTTTCTCGGCGCGGCTGCAAGGGAAGAAAAACTTTTTACAAACGTGATCAAATCCTCTCTAATAGTTTTTGTTGGCGTACAAAAGCGGTGCAAATCCGCAAGAGAGGACATTTTCCCTTAAGAAGGCGCGGAGAAATTTTCAATAACCAATTTTTCACGCTCCGCGCCCGACAAGGGAAAAAATAAACTAAGGGAAAGGTGTTTTTATGAGTAGTGAATTGTTGGATTACAAGGTGCAGGAAAATTTTGATTTTTTCCGATTTTCCGTTTTATTGACGGACGAAGACAAAAAAGCGCAGCTTAGAGAAGACAGTCAAGAAGTATTGGAGCTTGCTCACGCGGCCGTCCAAGATATTTGTTTGTTGGGCCTGAAACTGAAGAAGATCAAAGAATCGGGGATATGGGAGAACGTATTCAATCCAAGAACGGGTTATACGTTCCAGAACCACTCCTTTCAAGAATTTTGTGAATATGCCTACGGACTTTCCAATACGCGAACGTCGAATCTTTTAAGGATCTCGGAGTTCGTTCGGATCAGTAACGCCGGGAACGGTAGCTTTATCGATTCCAAGTATGAAAAGTATAATACAAGTCAACTTGTAGAGCTTGCCGCAGTTCCCTCATATCATCGTCACTATTTTACAGAGAAAATGACGGTTGCGGATATGCGTTTGGCGAAAGATTATATGAAGAACGGATACTTTTTCCAAGACCGATATAGCGACGACTTCGATATTATGACGTACGCCAAAGCGTACAAAGAAAAGAAAGAGAAAAAAGAAGCGCCTACGTCGCCTGCGGTTCTTCCCGGACAAACGTCGTTTTCGGAAATGTTTGCGGAAGCAGCGACGGAGCTCGAAGAAAGCGAAGAGCTTGAAGAAGCGTTGGAAGCTCCTGCGGAAGATCTTGTTGAGGATCCGTTGCCGGACTTTATGGAAGGATCTTCTTCGGCGAAATCGTATTATGCAGGCGTAACGACGGAAGCGGAAGTAAACGAGTACAACGAATTCGACGACGAAGAGGATCTACCTGAAGAAGATCCGATGGAGTCGGAAGAGCCGGAGGAAGAACCGACGTCGACGTTGAAATATACGTTTGAAACGCGCAAAAAAATCCGCGAATGGATGTCTGATTATACGAATTGGATTCGCTGCGGATATACGAGTCCGTTCCACGGTGGATTTTATTATCGGCTTGGCAACGGAAAAAAGGTTACCGCCTACGTATATCGAGTGGCTACGGAAGATGTTGATGGTATGTACGAAGTAGTAGTGCGGTATTTTTGGGAAAGCTTTTATAGCGATACGCCTATCGAAGTGACGAAGGATCAGTTGGAACGCTATATAATGGAGCATCGCAACGAGGTATAAATCCGACGTCGGATTTTGAAAAGAACATTAAGGGAAGAATGTTATGGTTTACGATATTTACGAATGGATAGGGATAGTTTTTACAATGGCGAAAGTAGTAGGGATAATCACGTTACTTTTTGTGTGTTTTGTTATAGGGATTATTTATATTCCGAAGATGTTAAACGACGATTTTATTGCCCCTTGGGAAAAAGCGGAACGTAAGCAAGCGAAGAAAGCGGCAAAGGAAGCGGAACGCGCGAAAAAACTGAATCATTGGTGGGAGGCGTGACGTGAAGATACGCATAACTGGAACAAGAGACGAATGCGACGTTGCTGCAGCATATTATCGAAAATTGGAAACGGATCCAAATGTCCGATGGTTGCAGGTAAGTAAACCGTACGCGAATAGAGGTAGTACCACATTATTTCGGATCTACGTAGAGGTTGAGTACGAATCGATTATTCTTGAAACGGCAACAGCGGCAGCTCCTATGCCGTCAAAAGAGATCCAAAGGAGAAGGATTAGATGAACAAAATCAAGCTAGAAAATAAAGACGTAAAAACGGGCCAACAATCCAAAAGGGAGCTGAGGGAACAACGCAAGCAGGCGAAAAGGATGAAAAAGATCAAACGTAGCCGCGGTTGGCAAAGTCAAGCGATGGCGTTGTATCGGATCCTGAGCGAAGCGATGGAGCAGATCAAGGGCGCAAAGGTTGTACGTGAAGTCGAGGTGGAGTTCGTGAAAGAAGGACAGGAGAACGTTGAGAACCCGAAGACGTATATTGCAAAAGAAGAGCAGGTGGATTGGGAAGCGACGGTAAAGCTGCAAAAATCCCTGGCGGAGATCGCTCTGAATACGGCAGTCCAAATCGAGGTGTCGGAATGAAGAATAAAGAGCAGATCAATAAACTCCGAAACACAGTAGAGAGGGCGCATTTAACGTTGATTGAAGACGTCAACCAAAAGAAGGATCAATTGGACGCGATGTCTTCGACGGTATGGGGAAGTCCGCGAGGGCAACAACTGCAAAGGGTAACGGATAATTTAGAGAACGCGGAAATGCTTCTTGGGGACGCGATCGCATTTCTTGCAAGGGCGGAAGAGATGATGGAAAGAGACAGTTCATAAGTACCTCCTTAAATATTTTTTCTTCACGGTATGATGGGGCCGCCTTGTCCGAGCATTAAAAGGCATTGATGTTCGGGTGGGGGAACAAAAAGACCCATCGCCAAACAAAATAACCCTATATGGGATAAGAAGGAGCATAAAAAGATGGCAAAAAAGAAGGGTATCGTAAAAAAGATCGTTACGGTTGTGAGTGTGGTGGTCGCAGGGTTGTTTTTGATCGGCGGCGCCGCGTGGTTGTTTGGTAAGGACAAGCCGAAGACGTTGGGAGCGAATGACTACGCGCGTTATACGTTGAACGCTGCCGGCGTAGCAAACAAAGACGACAAGAGCGGTATTACCACGAAAGAGTTCATCCCCCTGGAAGAGATCGATACGATCAAACTTGCGAAAGACGCGGAGGTCGTATATGAGATGAACTACTACAAGAGCGACAAAACGTTTGTACGTATGGAGTGGCGTAACATTGATTACGATGCAAAAACGGAAGCGGCAGGTTTGGCAGCGGAAGGAATCGCATACGTACGCATCGAGATCTTGCCTACGGCGGATGAAGACGGCGAAGTTGGCGTATTCGAGAAAAACGATTACGTTGAGCAGCTCACGGTAACGTTACAAGAAGTAGAAAAAGAGACTTCTTCGGAGTCAGTAGAAGAAACGTCTTCCAGTTCTTCGAGTGAGGTAAGCGCGTAAGACGGGGTGGCGTTATGAAAAAAGGAATAAAACTACAAGTTATAGTATCCATCTTAGCGTCGGTGCTTAGCATCGGCGCTACAATTGCAAGTATTCGAGCTTTCAAAAAGACGGACGAGATCAAGGAAACCGTCAAAGTGGAGAGTTCGGTGGAAGGCAACGATTCTACGGACGAAGCTGCATCCGTATTCCGTTGGAATGAAATCACGGAAGAGAAAAAGGATGCTTATTACGTATGCAACGGTGTGTCGAGTCCCAGTTGGGGTACGATCACGTATTTGGAAGAGTATGCCGGTGCGGAGGACGTTTACAAAGTCACGACGGTTGGAGAACATAAACAAATCAACGGTATCGTGATCAAGGCGGCATACGAAAAAACGTACTACGAAAATATCTTGACGATGGATAAAGACGCGATGTTGTGTATTGACGTGTATTGGAGCGTTGACGAGTTGAAAGGGGCGAAAGTTTTGCAAACGAACGACAAGTACAATCACGGCATATCGAATTATCCCGAAAAAACTTGGAATACGTTACGTATTCCGCTTGCGGCGCTTGTGATCAATTGGGATATTTTAGGCGCGGCGAGCGCAACGGCCGGAACGTTGGTGTCGATCGGCGATGGCGCGACGAATAATTATAGTTTCTACGTGAGCAATTTGAGGATCGTCGCTACGCCTTAAGGAGAAAAAATGAAAAAAATATTCAAATTTTTATTTGTGATGTTATTGAGTGTTGTATGCGCAGGCGCAACGATTACGCTGTTTCGTTGCGCTTTGGACGACGAAGCTCCTATAACGTCAAGTGTGAATAGTTCGGTAGAATCTTCGGAAACGGTCGAGTCTTCGAGCTTGGCTCCTGCAGAGTCCTCCGAAACGGTAGAGCCTTCAAGCTCCGCGCCGGCGGAATCTTCTGAAACGGTCGAATCTTCGAGCTCGGTTCCTGCAGAGTCCTCCGAAACGGTAGAATCCTCCGATCCGTTCGTATGGAATACGATTAACGCGGAAAAGACTGGCGCGGCGTTTACCTCTAACGGTACGGTTAACGCAGGGTACGGATCGGTAACGTATCTTGAAACGTATGCAAACAAAGAAAATGTTTACGCGATCACGATGACAGAAAACGCAAATCAGTTCAACGGTATTTCGATCAAGGCAATGTATGAGAAATCCTATTACCAAGACATTTTGACGGTTGATCCTAACG
>JAFTHW010000022.1 GCA_017457225.1 Clostridia bacterium
CAGGGGCTCGGAGTTTGCGAATTGGCAAGAAATAGAAAGCGCGTTAAATTGCCAAATGTACTTTGCTGATCCGTATTGTGCTTGGCAAAAAGGCACGAACGAGAACCTAAACGGACTACTCCGTGAGTTTTACCCCAAAGGACATAATCTTTCTCGCGTTTCTCCGAAAACACTCGAAAAAAATCTGGCGTTAATTAACGCCAGACCGAAAAAGATATTAAATTTCCAAAAACCACAAGATTTATTTGAACTTTTTCTTAAAAAATGTTGCACTTAGTTTGACAAATCAACATACGTTGCGTTGCTTATTTGTTCAAGTGCGAGGGTAAACAGTTGAAATATTTTTTAAACGTCTTTATGAAAACGACATATTGTTGAATCCGCAAAGCTTTGCAATACCATCAAAATTTACAAAATTAGGCTTTTGAGCCGAAACACTCGGCATACGTCGGAGTGGTTTTGATGCGCTGATTCTAGCTCGTGGAATAATCGGGAAAGTCGTCATCTTGCATTTCCTGCAATACGTGAACGGCAAAGAGTTTGCGATGTCGTACAGGGGGAGGGCGTAAACACCTTCGGTTTGCAGGGTTTACTCTGAACAAATATATAGATGGAGGAGAAACCCATAAAACCCCGTCTGTCGTTTAAGACGACGGGCGGGGATCTCGTTACGAATGGCGTTTTGCCAATATTTTACCCGTTTGGGCGTTGACGAGAAAGGCGTGGGAATTGCCACTGCGGTCCACGATCCCCACGTAATAATACGCGTTGTCTTCGTAAAGAAGGCGTACGTAGATCTCTCCGGCGAATCCGTATTTGTCGGTGAGAGAGTTAAACAGTTCCTGTTCTTCCGTGAGAATCCCCTGAAGAACGGTTTTCGCCGATAGTGTGGAGTCGTTGACGACCGACTGCGCGGACAGTTCGGTGCGCTCTTCTCCGCAAAGCAAAACGCAAGGGATTTCCTTGAGAGCGGAAACGTTGAGAGAGCAGGAGAAAAAGTATTCCGCTTTCACGTTATCGTAGGACATTTCCCCGCCGTATTCTTTCCCGTCCACGGTGAAAAACAGCTCGTACGTTTTTTCACCCGAAGGGGCGGCAAGGTACGCTTCCACGCGCGCGGTTCGGTCTTTGGGGATTCCGTCCGCGGCGTAGGGATGCTCTTTTGTGACTGAGTAGATCTTTAGGGAAAGTTCGTCCGTTTGCGCCAGAAAAATATTGTCGCGGAGTTCGGATACGTAGGAAAAATAATCGAGTTTTTTTGTACAACCGATACTCAAAAGGAAAACTAGTGCGAATGCGATCGCGCTCAGCCAGCGGATATTCCTATGTAAAAACCGTTTTGGAGTTCTCAAAAAAGTAGTCATAGTCCATTATATTAAAAAAATGCTGAAAACATACCGAATTATTTTCGTTCATACAGTTGATTTTTTGTTTCCGATGTGCTAAAATAATATAAATACAATGGGAGGGGATTTTATGGCGGTCGATAAAGTGATTTTAAAAGCCGTATGCAGCACGTTGATCTCTATCGTTTTGCTGTTTGCTTTCTTGTTCGGCTCGTTGTGTTTGTTCTTTCCCTCCACGATGATGCGCTTTACGTACGATCTGGGTATGGACGAGTCGAGCGTTAAATTCGCTACGCGCGCTTACAAGAACTCGGGGGAAGTCTATTATATCGCTTACGCAACCGAAGTGTCCATTGGGCTTGGCGATGCGGACAAGATCGAAAAATACGGTGAAAAATTGCTTGCAGACGAGAAGTTTGGGGCGTATTGCGAGATGAGAAACCAATCCCTGCCCGAGGATACGACGATGACGTACGAGCAGTACGTTTACGGACAGGTCTGTATGGCTCTTTACGAGCAGGGCAAGAAGGCGGAAGCGGTGGAGCGCGCGTTCGAGTTAATCGGAAATACGTTCCCGAAAAACAACGCGGCGGCGGCTGTGCTGTTGGCGGCACTTCGGGCGCAGGATACCGAAACGGTGGAACTGATCAAGGGAAAAATGCTTGCGATCGGAAACGGATTGCAAGGGGAGGACAAGACGTATTACGATGCGATCTTGGCTCTCATAAACGGCTGACGGAGCGGATTTTACGAACTCCGTTGCCTTTTCTTTAGGCTATATCACAACCCACGACTGATTTTTGACGAAAAACGCTGTGAAATACTGCGCATTTTACTCAGTTACAGATCGCTGCGGATATGCGCTTTCGCAAAATGTTTGCCTTTTCCCTCGTTTTTGCTCGTTAAATCGCAAACGTAAGATGTGTTCGCTAATCAGTCTTTTGTTGTGACACAGCCTTAAAACGAGGAAATAAAAAAGTTTTTATATACACAAGGAGATGAACCTATGAGTAGCAAAATTGTAAAAGAAGGATTGACTTTCGACGACGTGCTTTTGATTCCGCAGGCGTCCAACGTTTTGCCTACGGACGTGGATTTGAGAACTTGTCTTACGGATAAGATCAAGCTCAATCTTCCTTTGATGTCCGCGGCGATGGATACGGTTACGGAAAGCCGTATGGCGATTGCGATGGCGCGTGAGGGCGGTATCGGTATTATCCATAAGAATATGTCCATCGAAGAACAGGCTTCGCACGTAGATAAGGTAAAGCGTAGCGAACACGGCGTTATCACCGATCCGTTCTTCCTTGAGCCAGACAATCTCGTAAAAGACGCGGTTGCGTTGATGGAAAAATACCGCATCAGCGGCGTACCCATTACCAAGGGCGGGAAATTGGTCGGCATTTTGACCAACCGTGACTTGCGGTTTGAAAGCAATTTTGATCAACCCATCTCCAATATTATGACGAAAGAAAAGCTCGTGACAGCTCCCGTCGGTACGTCTTTGGAAGAAGCGAAGTGGATTTTGGGCAAACACAGAATCGAAAAACTTCCCATCGTAGACGAGAAAGGCTACTTAAAAGGGTTGATCACCATTAAAGATATTGAAAAATCCATTCAGTATCCCAACTCCGCGCGAGACGAAAACGGCAGACTGCTCGTCGGCGCGGCAGTCAGCACGGCTGCGAATGCGTTGGATAGAATTGCGGCGCTCGTAGAAGCTCGCGTAGACGTGATTGCGATCGACACGGCGCACGGTCATTCTTCGGGAGTTATCAAAAAAGTGGAAGAGATTAGGGCGAAATTCCCTAACCTTCCCATTATCGCGGGTAACGTTGCGACGGCTGGCGCTACGGAAGCGCTTATCAAAGCGGGCGCGGACGTGGTAAAAGTGGGTATCGGTCCCGGCTCGATCTGTACGACGCGCGTCGTTGCGGGCATCGGCGTTCCCCAACTTACGGCAATTATGGATTGTGCAGAAATGGCGGATAAGCTTGGCAAGAGAATTATTGCCGATGGCGGTATCAAGTACAGCGGCGACATCGTAAAAGCACTTGGTGCAGGTGCCAGCGCGGTTATGATCGGATCCTTGCTCGCAGGTACGTTGGAAAGTCCCGGCGAAGTGGAACTTTATCAAGGCAGAAGTTATAAGGTATATAGAGGTATGGGCTCTCTCGGCGCGATGGCGGCGGGCAGCAGCGATAGATACTTCCAGGAAGGCACGAGAAAATTCGTACCCGAAGGTGTGGAGGGCAGAGTGCCTTACCGCGGCTCGGTAGCGGAAATTATTTATCAGATGAAAGGCGGCTTGCGTTCGGGTATGGGCTATTGCGGCAAGGCTACGATCGAAGATTTGCGTACCAATTCCGAATTTGTTCGTATTACCAACGCCAGCTTGGTCGAAAGCCATCCTCACGATATTTCGATTAGTAAGGAAGCTCCCAATTACTCGACGCACTAATAGATTCGGGGAAGATGAGTCAGAAACTTTACATAAAATCTAAGCAATAAAGAGAGGATAAAAATTTATGAGTAACGTACGTCCCGAAACTATGTTGAGAATCAATACGAAAGCGCTTGCAGACGCGTTTATCGAAGAACAGGTTGCAGAGATCCGCGCTCAGGTGGGAGATAAAAAAGTGCTATTGGCTCTTTCCGGCGGTGTAGATTCTTCCGTTGTAGCGGCTTTGTTGATCAAAGCGATCGGCAAACAACTCGTTTGCGTACACGTCAACCACGGACTTTTGAGAAAAGGCGAACCCGAACAGGTAGTCGAAGTGTTCCGCAATCAAATGGACGCGAATCTCGTCTACGTAGACGCTGAAGAACGGTTCCTTGGTAAACTCGCGGGTGTGGAAGAGCCGGAAAAGAAACGTAAAATCATCGGCGCGGAGTTTATTCGCGTATTCGAGGAAGAAGCGAGAAAACAAGAGGGGATCGAATTTTTGGCGCAGGGTACGATCTATCCCGATATCATCGAAAGCGACGGAGTCAAAGCGCATCACAACGTCGGCGGTTTGCCCGAAGATTTGCAATTTGAATTGGTAGAGCCTTTGAAGTTCCTCTATAAAGACGAAGTGCGTATGGTCGGAAGCGCGTTGGGACTTCCCGACGGTATGGTGTACCGTCAACCGTTCCCGGGCCCCGGGCTGGGCGTGCGTTGCCTCGGTGCAATCACGCGTGAAAGATTGGAAGCGGTCCGTGAATCGGACGCGATCTTGCGCGAAGAGTTTGCAAACAGCGGTTTGGAAAGCAAGGTATGGCAGTATTTTACCGCCGTTCCCGAATTTAAATCGGTCGGAGTTAAAAACGGCGCGCGTACGTACGCGTATCCCGTCATCATTCGCGCGGTCAATACCGTAGACGCAATGTCAGCGACGATTGAGGAGATCCCTTACGAGATCCTTCATAAAATTACCGCCCGTATCACGAGCGAAGTGGCGAACGTAAACCGCGTGTTGTATGATCTCACGCCGAAGCCTACCGGTACCATTGAATGGGAATAAGAAACACGATAAAACGCAGGAAAATTCCTGCGTTTTTCATTTTAGAAAATCTTAAAAATAATGGATAAGAAATTGCTAAAAATGGACAAAAAAATGACTACCAAAGAAAAAAAAGATATGATATAATAAAAAAGGAATAAAAAAATGCCTAATAGGGCACAAGGAGGTAACAATGAAAAAAATCAAGAGATTGCTCGCGTGTTTGATGGCAGTATCGTGCTTAGCAGGTGCGAGCGCAGGATTGGTCGGTTGTTTTGGCACGCCGAGCGGAGAAAGCTCTAGCGCGGCTAGCAGCAGCGAAACTCCTGAAACGAGTTCCGAGGCTTCTTCGGAAACGAGTTCGGAATCTTCTACGGAAGACGCTTCTTCCGAGAGTAGCGCTACGGAAACGAAAAAACCCTACAATCATAAAGAAGATTTGAGTGATCCCACTAGAGCGAAGGTGACGCTCAACATTTCTGCGGTAAACGCAGGGTATGGTCTGACGTGGTTGCAGCCCGCGCTGGATGCGTTTAAGGAATTGGATTGGGTAAAAGAAAAATATGCCCGTTTGGAGATCGCGCCTTACGTTGAGAGCGATATTGAAACGCAGCTTGCGGATATTACGGAAGCGACGCCGAACTACGATCTCTTCATCACCGTACATACGTTGAACTCTCAGGTGGAAAAACAGGTTAACAGCGAATACGTAATCCGTGATCTTACGGACGTAGCGGACTGCGTAGTGCCTTGTGAAGACGTTACGCTTCGTGAAAAGATGAACGCTTCGGAAGCAAGAAGTATGGTATTGACAGGTAGAGGCGGCAAGGAATTTATTTCCAGTATCCCTTGGAACAGCGGTATGGAAAGTTTGTTGTATAACGAAACGAGATTAAATAGACTTCTCGGCGACAACGCTCCTACGGAAATGCCCCGTACGACGGATGAATTGATCCAACTTATGAAAGATTTGAATGCGGTGATGCCTGAAAGCGAAACCGATCAACCTTTGGTTATCACGGCTTCTGCGCGTTGTATGGGAATTTTGAATACGTGGTGGATGCAGTACGAAGGCATCGAAGCGTATGAAAATTATTACAACTTGGTAGACGAAAACGGAGACCTCAGTTCTTCCGTATTCGCGCAACAAGGTAGATTGCGTTCGTTGCAGGTATACGAAGATATGTTGCAATATAAATCCATCGAAGAAAATCTCGCTTACGTAAGTCCTTACGCAGAGCTTGCTAACCAACAGAATCGTTTCTGTATGGGTTCGCAGGGCGTATTCACGATGAACGGCGACTATTTCTATAACAACTGTGTAAAACCGACGCTCAGCGCTCGTCAAACCATTCGCTTTATGCAGCCTCCGATCATCAGCAGTATCGTTGAAAAATGCGAAGAAGTCGACAACGACGAAAAACTTTCCTTCCTCGTAAAATGTATTGATGAAGAAAAAGATTTTGAAGCGACGGCAACGGCATATAGCGGAGAATTCGGCGACGATCTTCCCGAAGACGACTACGATACGATCTACGCAGCAAGACACGTAGCGATGAAGTATATGGGACACACTATGTACGTACGCGAAGGCTCGGATGCGGAAGACGTAGCGATTGACTTCATTCGTTTCTTGGCAACCGACGAAGGTAACAAGCTCGTGATGGATTCGACGAAAGGTATGGTAACTCCTTACGTAGGTAGTGGAGAAAACAACTACAAAGTGCCTGCGGAAGATTTTGCAACTTATGCTCCTTTATTGCAGGATAGAATTCAAATGGCGAATAAGATGACGTACACGAAACGCTTCTCCGACTTCAAGACGGTGTATTACGGCGGCTGGCAGGATATGTTCCCCGATACGCCTTATCCTGAAACGGTGCTGTATGCTGCCAACCCCGCGGATAGAAAGACGGCGGAAGATATTTGGCAGGGTACGATCGACTTCTACACCGGTAACAGCAACGCGCAGTTCAATGCATTGGTAGCGCAAGCTCAAATCAATTAAACTGAATGATCATAAAACTCCTCGCTTAAACCGCGAGGAGTTTTATTGTATAAAGAATACCCCGCGTTAGACGCGGGGTTCAGAAAATGTTAAACATATAATTCTTGAAAATAGAAACTCCTTTTGGTATAATAAATTGAGGTCTGCAAACCCAAAATAAAAACCAAAAGGAGGACATTCAAAATG
>JAFTHW010000004.1 GCA_017457225.1 Clostridia bacterium
TCATCCTGAGCCAGAATCAAACTCTTAAGTTTAATTGCTTAAAGTCGTCATATATCTCTATATAACAACGGCTCTAACTTTGTTATCTCTTTGCTGACTTTGCTTCAAGGTCACTTATTTTCATAAGCGCTTTGAATTTAAATTAACGGAAATTTACTTCATTTGCTTGTTTGTCAAATAAAATCTCATTTCTTTCTTATTCTGTTTTTAATCTGCTTTTCCCAAGCGACAGCCCGGGTTGCCGCGCCTCTCTCGGCGACAGCTTGTATATCATACCACATCGCTTTATACCTTGTCAAGCATTTTTTCAAACTTTTTTAAAATTTTTTTAGTTTTTTTATTTTTAATTTTTATGCCCATTTTCGAGTATTTTTATACCGCTCAACCCATTGAAATACGGCGCTTTTCGAAAAACTTACCTCCGCCTTTTCTCGCGCCAAAAAACTCAAAGCGGAAATTCCTTGACTTTTTACGCGCGCGCGTGTACAATATATAATATATATAAAGTTAGCACTTTTTGCGCGGAGCGCGCATAGTGTGATAAAGGAGTTCTTATGCAAAATTTACAAATTATTTTTACCGTTCTTGCAGCGGTATGCATCGCCGCTTTAATCCCCTTAGGCGCTATCTTCGGTTGGGGCTACGCGATTTTGTGCGCGATGTTTGCCGTCTTATTCTTCCTTTTGATGAAGCTGTGCAAGCAATCGGTGGACTCCAACGCCTCCCCACTCTCCCCCTCTCTTCCCTCCGATGAGTCCGAAAAAACGGAATCTGAACAATCTTCGGAGTCGAAAAACGACGTTAAATAACAATATTTTCTTGCCCGTAACGCTAAATTTTTTTCAAAAAGGTCTTGACAGCTGGAAAAATCTCGTTTATAATACAGTTACAAAATTTATGGAGGTATCAATATGGCAGCGAAGAAACAAAAAGATTATTTCGGTTTGGATTGGATCGTGAGTTTGATTTTAGCGATCATTCCGTTTACTGCTTGGATTTGCGGCGTCGTTACCAGAATTCAAGAGGGTAAAATCGTAGCGGGCGTTATCCGTATTTTCGGCGGTTGGTTGATCTGGGTACTCGACTTGATCAGTATGATCACCAAGAAAGAAATTTGTCGTATTTTAAACGTATAACGATATCAGACTAAAAACCGAACCGCCTCGTCGAAAGACGAGGCGGTTTTCCCTTTCCGTTTTGCATTTATTCCCCTTGAAAGCTCTCGATCATATCCAGAAACTCTTCAAAGCGGTAAAGATCTTCCGCGGAATAATAATCCACGTAAATCCTGCCCTTTTTGTCGTTCCCAATCAAGGAAACTTTGGTACGGAACACCCTCCGCACCCGTTCCACGAACGCTTTCAGCTCGGCGCTCTTCGCCGCCGCCTTGGCTTGCTTTTCCTGTTGCAACACTTCGGGCGGAGTCAAAAACGCCTTGACCGCTCTCTCCGTTTCCCGAACAGAGTATCCGCGCTTGATGCTCTCTTCCGCGAACGCGTACTGCTTTTCTTTCGGCACTTTGACAAGCGCGCGGGCGTGCCCCGCGGAAAGCTGTCCACTCTCCACGAGTCCCACCACTTCAGGCGCGAGCGTTAACAGCCGCAACGTATTCGCCACCGCTGGGCGGGACTTCCCAATAAGCGCCGCCACGTCGTCCTGCGTCAAGGAAAATTCCTTGGTCAGCCGCTTCATCAAATACGCCTCTTCCATTGCCCCCAAACGCTCGGTTTTGAGCCTTTCCAAAAGACTGAACATTTCGGCGTTTCGTTCGGTGAACTCGTACACGCGTACCTCGAATTGCGTTACGCCTGAGAATTTTGCCGCATAAAAATCCCGCTCGTTCGCCAGCAAACGAAACCTGCCGTTCTCCGTCCGATTCACGGAAAATGCAGGGACTCCGTTTAAAAGAAAATACGTCGCGCGGTTGCGGAGCTCTTTTTTATCCCACTCGTCCGCGCTTCTTTGCGCGTCGATCAAGCTCTCGGGTACGGTCCTGTTTTCGTATTCCAAAACGAGTGTTTTTCTCTTTTTGATCTTTTTCATACTTTCCCTCCGAGGAATCTTCTCTAAAAATCAAAATCAGCGGAGCCGCGCGTTCGGGCTCCGCTCTTTTTTATTCTTCGTCGGACGTTTCGTTAGACGTTTCCGACTCCTGCGCGCTCTCGTCCTGCTTAGGCGCAAACAGTTCTTCCGTTTCCGCTTTTGCCTGATCGGGAGTCTTGTCTTCCGCTTTCGTCATTCTCAAAAACGGATTTTTAGCCGTCGTGTCGTCTTTTTGATCCATATACTCGATCACTTCGGTATAGCTTGCGCCGTTCATTAACATTTCCACTTCTTCGGTGTAAATGGTCTCTCTTTCCACGAGCACTCGGGACATATTGTCCATAATCGAACGGTTTTCTTTCAACAGCTTGGTTGCGCGCGTGTGCGCTTCGGTGATCAAACGGCGGATCTCCGCGTCGATCGTCGCCGCCGTATCCTGCGAATACGCGCCACGGCTCTGGTGTCCGTACTCCATACCCATAAACACGGGTTGATCGGAATCGTACGCCACGAGTCCGAGCTTTTCGCTCATACCCCATTGCGTCACCATACGCCGAGCCAGCTCGGATACGTGTTGCAAATCGGCGCTCGCGCCCGTCGTAACGTCTTGGATTACGAGCTCTTCCGCGACTCTGCCGCCAAGGGACATACAAATATTATCCACGAGCTTGTTATACGAAACGTCGTTATCGTCCGTTTCGGGACGAGTCATCGTATAGCCCGCCGCTCTGCCACGGGGAATAATGGAAACTTCGTGTACGGGATCACAATGCTTGCAAAGACAAGCCAATACCGCGTGCCCTGCTTCGTGATACGCCGTGCAGCGTTTGTCTGCTTCGGTGACGACGCGGCTCTTTTTCTGCGGCCCCATCAATACTTTATTGATACCGTCGTACAGTTCCACGTTCCCAATGAGCTTCTTACCCGCGCGAGCCGCAAGGATCGCCGCTTCGTTCAAAAGGTTTGCAAGATCCGCGCCCGAGAAGCCTGCCGTGATGCGGGCGACGGTACGGAAATTGACGTCGGGCGCCATCGGCTTGTTTCTCGCGTGGACTTTGAGGATCTGTTCACGACCCTTTACGTCGGGAAGATTGACGTGAATTTGTCTGTCGAAACGACCCGGACGAAGCAACGCGGGATCGAGAATATCCACACGGTTCGTCGCCGCCATTACGATAATTCCGTCGTTAGATTCAAAACCGTCCATTTGCACGAGGATCTGATTGAGCGTTTGTTCACGCTCGTCGTGACCGCCGCCAAGCCCTGCGCCTCTGCGCCGACCGACCGCGTCGATCTCGTCTACGAAAATGATACAGGGTTAATTTTTCTTCGCCATTTCAAATAAATCGCGAACGCGCTTTGCGCCCACACCCACGTACAATTCCACGAAATCCGAACCGGATACGGAGAAGAACGGTACACCCGCTTCCCCTGCAACCGCTTTTGCAAACAGAGTCTTACCCGTTCCCGGAGGTCCGACGAGCAAAATACCCGAGGGAATTCTCGCGCCGAGATTGGAGAACTTTTTAGGATTTTTGAGGAATTCCACGACCTCTTGCAATTCTTCTTTTTCTTCTTCCGCGCCGGCTACGTCGGAGAAACGCACTTTCAAATTGTTCTGCACCTGCGTCTTCGTCTTTCCGATGCTCATTGCCGCGCTGCCGCTGCCGGCCGCGCTGCGCATAATTAAGAAGAACAGTCCGCCGACTAGCACAACGCCCAAAAGAGGCATCAAGCTCGACCAAACGCTCCCCGCGTTGGGATCTACCATTTCGATATCCAGCTTCAACCCAAGCTCCGTGATTTTATCGAGGAGCGCCATAATATCCGTGTAGTTATACAAGCTGGGAGCTACCGTTTCATACGTTTCTACGATTTTCCCCTCTGCGTTGAGTTCATAACCCGTCCAATTATACGCGTCCACGTACAGTTTTTGGATTTTGCCGCTCTTGATCATATCCAAAAACTCGGTAAACGACTTCTCCACCGCACCGCCGAACACGTCGGACAACAGCACGTAGATCAGCGCCGCGCCGAGCACGGCGACGATAATCCAAACAATAATTTTCGTTTTCTTACTCAAAGTTTTTTACTCCTTCTACTTTACCTTTTCTTTCGCGGGCGTTTTCCCCGCTAGAGTATTGCCCTTTCCTTTCTTCCGTAAACCGCGCCGAGAAAAAAAGAACGGTTCTTCCGTTTTTACTTCCTTATTTTAACATATACCGAACGGATTTTCAAGCGTTTCCGTATCGAAAAGCAAAACATTTAACAAACGTTCACAAATTTTACACATTCCCTTGTCGAAAAAAGGACTCCTTATCGGAATCCTTTTTATGCGTATTTTCATTCTCTCTTTCGAACGCCCCGTCCGAGCGTACTCGTTTTACCAAGCGACCGCCAAACCGTCCTCAAAGCGCCAGAACTTCCCGTCCGTAGTGGGCTGCGTTTCGCTATAATACCATCGCTCCGCCGCCGTCATCAGCTCGTTGCCCTCCCCAACGAAAAGCAAATTCCACGCCGCCTCGTTCCCTTGATAATACACGTTTGCAAGCGCGCTACACGATGCGAACGCATTCGCGCCGACGAATTTCAAGTTCTTTCCGATCACGAGTTTTTTGAGTCTGGAAAATCCCGCCAAAGCCGCGTCCGCCACAATCTTCGTGTCCTTGTGAATTTCACAATACGGAATGGACGGACTCCCCGAAACGAGCGCAAAATACGGGTTGTGGTCGTTCCCGAGATAATACGTATCGTTCTCCTCATCCACGTTATAAATATGATCGTTGCAACCTGTAAACGCGTACTCCCCGATTCTTTCGATGCCGTTTCCAAGGGAGAGTTCGGACAAATTCGCGCAAGCGTAGAACGCCTGCTCCTCAATCACCTTTACGTTGTCGCCGATCGTCACGCTCGTAAGCGAACTCACGCCCTTAAACGCTTCCGCGCCGATCACTTCCACGCTTCCGCCGATCTCGATCTGAGTTAAACTCGTACATTCTTTAAACGCCAAAGCGCCGATGTTGGTCAAATTCTCACCCAACATCACGGAGGTAAGATTCCGACAATAATTGAACGCGGACGAGAGCATAATCTTCGCCGAGTCAGACACCACGCATTCGGTAATTTCGTACGTGCTTTCGGGGTGCGCCAACACGAGATAGGGATTGTCCTTGTTCCCCAAATAACACAACCCCTCTAAATCGTTGTATTGGAGTTTAGGCGTACTGTAAAACGCATTGATCCCCACTTCTTCCAGGGAGTTTGGCAACGTCACTTTTTTAAGATCCTCGCAGTAGGAAAACGCGAGTTCCGCAATAAACGTAACCCCCTCGGGGATCGTCACGCTCTCCAACCCTTCCACCGCGCGAAACGCGATCTCCTGCGAGTTCTCTTCTTCCGAGGACTCCGCCGAGCTTTCTTCCGCCGAAGCCGCCACAGCTTCCGTCGTATATACGAATTCTTCGCCGACCGCCGTCACGGGCAACCCGTTATACGTTTGGGGAATGATGACGTTCTTGTCCGTACATTCGCCCATACCCGTCACGATATACGAAGCCCCGTCTTTCGCCAACTTATAGGCAAGCCCCTCGCTGGGCGTAGAGTCCTTTTTGCTCAGCGCCACGATTAAACCGATCACGCCGCCCAAAACAAGCACGCCCGCAAGCCCGATCGCCGCGATCTTTTTGATCTTGGAAGAGGGAGTCTTTTTTTCCTCGTTTTTCTCTTCCATATTCTCTTTGAAATCGGGAGTTTTCAATTCTTCGTTTTCCGTATGGTTTTCCATCGCTTTTTCCCTTTGGTTTTCGGTATTTTTTTGAGTTTTTTTACTTCCAACACTAGCATACCAATTTCCGCGCGGTTTTGTCAAGCGGTTTGTGTTTCCCTCAAAGCTTTTCGCCTGATTTTTACACAATTTACCCCTAAATTTTTCCAAATATACAAATATTCCGCCTTTGCATACGCCCAAAAATGTGGAAAACTTTTTTTGCGTGTGGAAAAGAACAAACGTTTGTGGAAAAATTGCCCGAAAAATCGAAAAAATTCCCAAAAAAGACGATTATTTTCTCACATTTAAGCAAGTTGTCCACAAAAACGGAGCGTTTATTTTAACAATCCCACATCGCTTTGTGGAGAAGTTATCCACAGGTTTTTCCCTTTATTTTCCAAGCTTTTTCAATTTTTTGGAAATTTTTCCCACGTAGATTGCCTTGCGAAAATTGCCGATTTATCCACAATTTTCCTTTTTTCACTGTGGAAAACACGTTTTTATGCACATACGCTGTGGATAAAACCATTTTTTCGGGTTTTGTATGAATTTATATTTTTATTTTCCGTCAAAATCCGACTTTTTGCGACGAATTTCTTTTTGGGGATTTTTTTGATTTTTAATAAGTTATCCACAAAGCTCGACGGTTTGTGGAAAACTCCTTATAAATCAAGGGATTCACGGTTTTTTACAAAAATTTTTCGCTTATTTTTTTATTAAAAAGATAAAACATCGAGCGAAATTTCGGCTCTTTTTTCTTCGAATTTTTTACATAAAAACAGCGTCGGATTTTTCCTTTCCGACGCCTTTTTTACCCTCAAAATCGAGGTCTTTTTTGGCTTATTTTGCCTTTCGCTCTCCTTAATTCATAACCCAGCCGAGTATTAAATGCAGGGGGTTTTTGTTATATAAACCGCCGACAAAGAGCGTGGAGTTGAAGTACTCCGTAATCGAAGCGGACGGGATCAGCGACAGTACGGCGAGTACAACGCAGACGATCAAAAAGCCTTCGAGAAGTCCCACGAGCGCGCCGAGAAGAGAATCGAGTTTCCCAATGAGCGTAATTTTATCGGCGATCGCGAGCAACACTTTTTTCAAGAGCCGAAGCAGGAGTTTAACGAGCGCGAACACGAGAATTCCGCTCAGCAACATCGCCGCGAGCTTGGCGACGCTTTCTCCCACGAGCATCGCAAGGGTCGTTCCCGCGGCAAGCGTTTCGTTTCCGAAATTGTCCACCACCAAATTTACAAGGAACTTGGGCAAATTTTTATCCGCAAGCGCGGCTTGGAGTCCCTGATTGGAAATATCGAGATCAAATCCTTTGAGTTTTCCAAACCAACCGACGAACGCGTTTTCAAAGACTCCGCGAAGCCCAAACAATCCCCCTGTGAGGTTCAAGAACGGTTTTGCGAGCAAAAGCGCCGCGAGCACGGCGGCAAACCCCGTCACGAACGAGAAAAAGCATACGATAAAACCCTTTCTTGCCGACACGATCATAAAGCCCAAAATCACGGCAAGCACGACGATATCCACGATATAATTCGTCCATTGTGTCGCGCACAAATTCCAAATCATTTACGATACTCCTTACAAACTGCTTTTCTTATATATTATACCACGCGCGCGGAAAAAATTCAACGCTTTCAAGAAAAATTTTTACTCCTTTTTCCGTTTATCGATCTTCCCCCTTGGCAATACTTTAACCAGTACGTTTTTTAGGAGTTTTGCATCTATGGAATACGCGTTTCACGTCTTTAACAAGCTCGCCGCAGATGGAGCGAATATGGCAACGGAGAAACTGCTGCGCGCCGTTGCAGAGAAAAAATCCCTCAAAAGAGGGAGGGCAGGTACGAATACAAACTCGGAACTCTTCCGTACTCCACCCGTGATCGTATGCATCGGGAGCGATCTTGCCATCGGCGACAGTTTAGGGCCTGTCACGGGCTCGATGCTCAAATACAAAACGCAGGGCTTAGGCGCGTTCATTTACGGAACGCTCTCCTCGCCCGTCACGGCGAAAGAGATCCGCTACGTTCGCTCGTTTTTAAAAGAAACGCATAAGGACAGTTTGGTAATCGCCGTCGACGCGGCGGTTGGCGTGGAGGGGGACGTTGGACTCATTAAAATTTCCGATACGCCTCTTCTTCCGGGCGCAGGCGCAAACAAAAAGCTGGGCGCGATCGGGGATATTTCGGTGATGGGGATCGTTGCGGAACGCTCCATCGCCAATTACGGACTGTTTAACACAACGAGGTTGAATCTCGTCTACACAATGTCCGAGATCGTTTCGGACGCCCTCTCTTCGCTCCTTTGGGAGCGTTGCTCCGCCAAAAACGCGCAAACGTTGCAAAATGCGTAAAAAAAGTTGACATTGTTTTTGAAAAGGAGTATAATGGGAACGACTTGGGAAGGTTTTCGGAAAACACTTCCTTGGACGGAGTAATCCGTCTTACTAAAAAAACCGAGGTATTGTGATGAATAAAGTTTTTACGACCAGACGTCTTTGCCGCGCGGGCATTATTGCCGCATTGTACACGGCGCTCACGTACGTTTTTGCGCCCTTTGCTTACGGACCTTTGCAGATCCGACCGGCAGAGGCGCTTTGTATTTTACCCCTGTTTTACGCCGAAGCCGTACCGGCGCTGTTTGTCGGGTGTTTGCTTTCCAATCTCTTGTCCGTGTATAGCATTTTCGATATCGCATTTGGCTCTCTCGCCACGCTACTTGCGGCGGTTGGCTCATACCTGGTAGGGGTCTACATCAAAAAAGAGGGATTAAAAATATTCCTCGGCGGACTCTTTCCCGTGCTTGTGAACGCGATCGTGATTCCCGTCGTCATCGTCTTTTTATGCGGCGATCTCGGCGCGCAAAAAACGGCGACCGCTGCGTATTTCACGTACGTAGGGAGTATTTTCTTGAGCCAAACGCTTTGGGTGTACGGTGGCGGAGTCCCTTTCTATTTTGCAATCAAACGCTTACAATCACGGCTGCCCTTTTTCCGTTGATTATAAATTCTACCATAACTTCGTTCCGTCGTCATTCTGAGCCTGTCGAACTTTTAGGGCGTTGACCTAAAAGCGCGAAGCGGAATCTCGGCGGAACGCCATTAAATCCTACCACAACTTCGGCGAAGCCGAAATATCACTTTTTGCATAGCAAAAAATATCCCTTTGCCTTGCAAAATATCACTCTTCGCAAAGCGAAGAATATCACTCCCCTTTGCCTTCTCCTGTCGGAGAAAGGGGACCGCTTACGGTGGATGAGGAGTAAAAAATAAGCGAATCAATTCCATACGCCTCATCCGACGTTCGGCTCGTTACACTTCGCACTCACGCCACCTTCCCCCACCGGGGAAGGCTTAAATAAGGAAAATTTAAATCCTACCACAACTTTGCCATAGGCAAAATATCACTTGCCGTCAGGCAAATATCACTTTGGCTTTGCCAAAATATCACGGCGAAGCAATCTCATTCCCCTTTGCCTTCTCCTGTCGGAGAAGGGGGACCGCTTGCGGTGGATGAGGCGAAAACAACCCCCTCCTATTCGGAAAATCCGAAAAGGAGGGGGTTTTACTGTCGTCATTATTCTTTGTCGTCGCTGTTTCCGCTGTTACCGAGGAAGATCCCGAAGAAATCGGAAGATGCTTTCATACTTGTTCCGCCGGTCGCAGGCGCACCTTTTTTATCGCGGTTATAAGGTTTTTTAAATCCGCCCGACGCTTTGGAGCGGTTGAATCCGCCGCGATCGCGATTGCCGTAGCCGCCTTTCGAGCCGCCGCGACGGTCGTTTCTTCTCTCCGTTCTAGCGGGAATCGCAGGGGAGGAGGGATCTACTCCGTCGGGAGTCACTACGATATAGCGGTTGGGTTCTTTCCCCTCGCTCTGTGTGGATACGCCCTCTCTTTCGGAAAGCGCCGCGTGAATAATCCGTCTTTCGTACGGGTTCATCGGTTCGAGCTTGATTCTCTTTTCCATACGGATCGCTTTCTGCGCGAGATTTTCCGCGAGTTTTTTCAGAGTCGTTTCACGGTTTTCTCTGTAGTTCTCGCAATCGACGACCACGCGTTTGTAATCTTCTCTGCCGGTATTTGCCACCGCGCCTGCAAGGGTTTGGATCGCGTCCAGCATCATGCCGCGTTTGCCGATGACCGAAGTGGTATTCGCCGCCGTTACGTTGATCTCCACTTTTTCGCCCTCGGAAACGAGCTCCGTGCAAGCAGTAATTTTGAGAAGCTTAAACAGTCCTTCCAAAAATTCTACGGCTCTTTCTCCGTCCGTTTTCTCAGAAGCGGAAACGGGAACAGAGCAACAAGGCTCTGCCTTGCATTCCCCGCCGATCGCAGCGATCTCTACGCGAGCTTTTACGGCTCCGAACAGTTTTTTCTTCCCTTCTTCGAGCACGCGGATCTCCGCGGTTTCTTTGGTAAGACCCAGCTCTTGCAGCCCTTTTTCAACGGCTTCGTCCACCGTCTTACCGGTAAATTCAATATAGTTCATATCTATCTCCTTGTGCGCCCGAACGGGCGGTTTCTCTCACTTTCTCTTTTATTTCTTTCCGTCCTTGTTGTTGCTTCGGCCAGGGAATCTCTGATTGTATTTTTCCTGCAACGCCGCCGCTTCTTTCTTCGCCATCACAACGTCTACGACTTTATTGATAATGAGCGTAGCCCCGAGCGAGAAAAGGTTACTCGTGATCATATACAGCGAGAATGCGGAGCTATACATAAACGAGAAAATACCGAACATAACCGTCATAATGACGAGCATCATTTTTTGGTTTGCCGCGCCCTGTCCGTCTACGGAAGAGAATTTTTGCTGTTCCTTTTGCGAATGCATCATAACGAATTGCTGGAGCAAAATCGTACCGATGGACAATACAATCAAAATATAATATCCGTTTGCTTCTTTCTTTTCCGCCGTCAATTTGCCGGTAATATTTTCATACGCTTCTTTCGTATATACGTTCGTTCTCGTCTTGGTTTCGGTGTAGCTTACTTTCTTTCCGTCGATCTTGAAATCTTCTTTCTTCACCGTGGACTCGAATTCGCTGTACGAAGACACGGGATGCTTGTACGAAGCGTCCGTGTACCAAACGTTTTTAATCCAAAGGAATTTTGTATCTGAGCGGACTTCCGACTTATAATTTTCCTTGACCGCCGTTTGTCCTTGCTCGATAAAATACTGTCTGAGCGCGTCTTCTTTGGAGTACGCCACGTTCGCTTCCGCTGCCGCCGCTTGCGCCGCCGTCAAATACTGCTGAATGTCGGCGTTCCCGTCCGCTTTCGTTTCGTCGATATAGAAGAATTTCGTCGTATAATCGGTGTACGTGCGGATATACGCGTAATCGTTTGCTTTATAATCGACGCCGTTTGCAGGTACGGGCAACGTATAATAGATGAGCGCGTCGCCGTCGTTGACGGTGATCGTCGTGCCGTCGTCCGTCACTGAAAGCGTCGTGTTGCTGTCGTCCAATTCAGGGCAATACTGCTCCAAACACGCCGTGTAGATCTGCGCCATTTTATTATAACCCTGCACGTTCGCGAATTCGGAATACGCGTTGAACGCGTTGATCGCAACGATAAAGATGACCAAAGAGAGGATCATAGGCAAGCAGGAAGAGAACATCGAAATTCCGCTTTCCTTGTACATTTCCATCAACTTTTGGTTGTACATCGCCTTATCGTTCGCGTACTGCTTTTGCAGCTTCGCCATCTTTTCCTGATTCTCTTTCATCTTGATGTTCTGCTTTCTCATCGCGATACGCTGATAAATATCGAAAGGCAGTACCACCAATTTGAGAATAAGCGAAAACAAAATGATACCCACACCCACGACGGACACGCCGGAGATGAGGAGTCTAATCAGATTGCCTATCCAGTTGAGCGAGATATTGAACGTCGTTTCATACAGTTCGATTCTCGTTGCCAATACGTTTATAAGTTCCATTTGATTTACCGTTTCTTTTTTATTCCAAACGCTCGTTTTTTGCAGGCGTTCCGTATTTTTAAAATTACAAGAGCCAACGCTTCTTAAAATACCGTTCGGGCGCGGGATCGTATCCGCCTTTGGACAGGGGATTACACCGCAAAATCCGCCAACTCCCAAGGAGTATCCCAACGATCACGCCGTGGTTGTTGATGCACTCCATCGTGTACTGCGAACAAGTCGGACGGTATAGGCAGGTATGCTTTGAAAGGTGTTTTTGATAGAACAAAATCATTCTCATACAAAGCCCTTTTAGATAGGGTTTGAACACCGTTTTGCGTAAATATCTCCAATTTTCTCTCACGAGTGAGAAAAAGGGAATTTTCAAAGTTTTTCCTTTTTGATCATCCATTCCAGATGCCGTTTGAACGTATGGAAATCGTACGAATCGCTCACTTTCGGAACGACGACGAACGAATACGTCCCCCTTATTTCGTGATAGGTTGCGCGGAACGCTTCCCGAATCAATCGTTTTAAGCGGTTTCGCACCACGCTTTTCCCGTGTTTTTTTCCGACGGAAATGCCCATTCTCGTCTTTTCGCTTTGGAAATACACGAGCGTTAAAGACGGAGAAAAGGCGCGTTTTCCCTTATGAAACAGCTTTTGAAAATCCGCTTGTTTTTTCAATCTGAGATATTTCATAGTTCCTTTTCAAAATCGGAAAAAATCCGCTTGTTAAAATGGTAAATCCTCTCCTTTGAAAAAAGGAAAGGAATTTTTCTTTATTTTTTTAGAGAACGATTAGTGGGTAAGTCTCTTTCTGCCCTTGTTTCTACGTCTCTTCAAAACGTTTCTGCCGGCAGTCGTCGCCATTCTCTTGCGGAAACCGTGTACTTTGCTTCTCTGTCTCTTTTTGGGTTGATAAGTTCTTTTCATAATAATTTTCTCCTGATTTGGTTTTTCACTTTTTTAATTTTACGCTGTCTTTCGCGGTTGTCCCCACGATAACGTTCCTATTATATCGCAAAGCGTTCACTCCGTCAAGCAATTTTACCTGCTTTTTCGCTTTTTATCCCTTTAAAGTACGGGGATTTTTCTCTTATTCTCTGTTTTGCGCGCTCGTTCTGACGGGTAAAACGAGGTATTGATTGTTCTTGTTTTCGAGATTTTCCACCGTGAACGGAGACACCGCCGAGTTGAACGAAAGCACAACCGTTTCTTCGTCGAGCGCTTTCAACGCGTCCATAATGTATTTTCCGTTCATCGCGATCGTGAGCTCTTTTCCCTCGATGTCCGCGCCTACCGTCTCGTCTACTTTACCCATATCCGAGTTCGCCGTGATACGGATCTTTCCGCCTTTGATCTCGAAAATCACGAGATTGTTCTTATCGCCTCTGTTCAACACCGAAGCGCGCTCTACACTTTCAATCAAAGCGGCTCTTTTCGCTTCTGTGCGAGTTGTGAATTCCACGGGATAAATATTTTCTCTTCTTACGAACTCGCCCGAATACAAACGGGACGTGAACACCGTGTTCTTCACGGCAACCGAAAGCATATTTTTATTGACGTAGAGTTTGAGGATCTCTTCTTCGTCGAGCATTCTCGAAATTTCGGTGAGCGTTCTTGCCGGGCAAACGATTTTCATATTTCCCGTACCGCCCGCCGCTTCGCAGGAAGAACAAGCCATTCTAAATCCGTCGAGCGCCGTCGCGTACAATTTACCCTCTTTCGCTTCTAAAAGACAACCTTTCAAAATAGGTCTGCTCTCGTCGGTAGCGCAGCAGAAAACGACTTTGGAAATGAGTTCTTTCAGCTCCGATTCCTTGACCTCGAAATACTCCTCGCCTTTCTCGCCGCCAAAATAGGGGAAGTCGGAGGAAGGCAAGGTTTGCATATACGATTCGCTGTCGCCGTATTCGATCACGATACCTTTTTCGTTAGAAGAAACAACGACTTCGTTGAAAGAAATTTTATTGACGAAATCGGAAAAGAATTTACCGTTTACGCAAATTTCACCCTCTTCCATCACTTCCGCAGGGATCTTTTTCTCGATGGAAATTTCTCCGTCGTACGCCGTCAACGTCAAGCTGTCGTTTTTCGCTTCGATTTTAATACACTCCAATACGGGAGTGATCGTCTTGGTCGCGCAAGCTTTGCTGACGATAATCGCCGCATCTGCTAAAATCATTCCTTCACAAACGAACTTCATTTTCTTTTCCTCACTTTTTGGCAATTTTTATCTTTTTTATTGTACCATATACGTCGTTTTTTTGCAAGCAAAAAACCCTGTTTTCCTTCCATTTTTTCCTACGGAAAACAAAATATTCTCTTTCTTATAAGGTTGTGACGTAGACTCTTACAAAAATATGATCTTCCCGTCTTTTTTCATTCGCTTAAAACACTTCACGGTATACGCCGTTCCGCCCGTCTCTTTTTTGCAATACGCGATCATACAATCCGCCCGCTCTACCATGTATTGATCGCGTACCTGCATACACCCTCTATAATAAGAGTCCGCCAAAACGATCTTCTCGTCTCCTTTTTTCCAAATTTTTGAATACCTCTTTTTATCTTTTTCAGAAAAGTATTTTTCCTGCCCATAGCAAGGACAACAAAGTATAAGCTTTACTTGGGGATATTTTTTCTTTAAGGAAAGTACCGTTTCAGCGGCGATCAAATCGAATCCCATCGCCATTCCGTTGTAAAACGTATCCACGCCGTTTTCAATCTCCTCGATCACGGCTTTTTTTAATTTTTTTGCGGAAAAATCCAATCCCAAATCCCGATGCCCCGTAAAGACGCACGAACGGTTCTCTGTTTTTAAATTTTCTATTTTCATCTGTTCCATATTCGACTTTTTTTGACTCCTGAAAAGAGTAAATCTATTATACCATAAATTGTGTTTTTGTCAATGACCGACTGTCACTTTTTTACGATTTTTGCTAAGAGAATTTCTTATAACTTTTTGTCAAACTCCAAAAATCAAGGAGTCTTGTCCTATGATATTATTTATATAAAAAAGAAAAGTAGTAGTATTAGTAAGGTGGTGTTGAAATGTGGAAAAAGGGAGAAAAAAGAAGAAAAAATCCTGATATTAAAAGATAAATAGGGACAAGCAGGCAAGGTGGAAAACCCTCTTTTTTCTGTGGAAAGAAATGTGAATAAAATGTGGATTTGTGGAAAAAACAAAAAAGTTCATTTAGAAAGGAGTAAATATTTATAAAAAATAACTGTATAAAAATACAAATTGAAGGAGTTATAAACAAAAGTTATCCACAGGTGGAAATCTTTGTAAACAAGCTGGTGGAAAGAAATAAAAAGGCGTGGAAAAATCTTTGTAAAAAGAATTGAAATTTGGGAAAAAGTGTGTTATAATAAAGAAACTATGGACATGCAAGAGAATTTACAACAATTAAAAGAAAAGATTGAATTTGAAAGGAAAGAAGAATTTGCCCTTTTTCGCGCTCTTTTGCTGGAATATAACGAAAAATACAACCTTACGACGATTTTGGAAGAAGAGGATATGTTCTACAAACATTTTCTCGACAGCGCCGCAGGGGAATTTTTATTTGAAAAGAATTCAAACATCGCGGAAATCGGCTCGGGAGCGGGATTTCCCTCTTTGGTATTGAAAATTTTACGTCCCGATCTTTCGTTTGATCTTTTTGAAAGCGTTGGAAAAAAATGCGAATTTTTAAACGTAGTTGTGGAAAAGTTGGGTCTTTCCAAAATGCATATTTATAACGTTCGGGCGGAAGACGCAGCGAAAGATCAAACGTTTAGAGAAAAGTACGATTACGCCGTAGCGAGAGCGGTGGCGAGAATGAATACGTTGAGCGAATATTGTCTACCGTTTGTGAAAGTGGGCGGAAAATTCGTCGCGTATAAGAGTGGGGATCTGACCGAGATTTTCGAGGCGGAATCGGCGTACAAAATTCTCGGCGCGAAGAAAAAAGAAGTCTATCAATACGCGTTGCCCAAAGAGTACGGGGAAAGAACGCTCGCCGTGATCGAAAAGAGGAAGCCCACGCCGCCAAAATATCCGCGCGGGCAGGGAAAAGAACGAAAAAATCCCCTATAAAATATAATTCAACGCATACCTGTAGGACATCTTTTAGAAAAGTAATAGGTAAGAGTGAATAGTGAATAAGTGAGGAAAGATTTATACGAGATACGTTCGACTACGGCTCTCGCCTCCGCTCAGTATAACATAAACACTTTAAATCCTACCATAACTTTGCTGTCAGGCAAAATATCACTCCTCACTCTGCCTTCTCCTGTGGGAGAAGGGGGACCGCTTGCGGTGGATGAGGAGTAACACGTAAACATTCATTTTTATACGCCTCATCCGACGTTCGGCTCGTTACACTTCGCGCTCACGCCACCTTCTCCTACGGGAGAAGGCTGAAAGGAGAAAAATTTAAAATTTACCACAACTTCGGCGAAGTTGAAATATCACTTGCCACAGGCAAATATCACTTTCAATCCGCTTTTTATGACACACATAAAAAAGAAAAAGCCGCTTTTAAGCGGCTTTTTTGATACTATTTTTTATTCTTCCGTTTCTTCTTCGTCCTCTTCTAGCTCATTTTCGACCACGTACGTTTGCGCTTCGATGACCGATTTAATTTTTTGCAAAACGTCGTTTTTGCCAAAGCCCGTTTCCGAACTCGTAGGGATAAGATTGCTCTCTCCCAAATATAGATCCGCCGCGATTGCGCGGACGTGTTCTTTGATCTTCATTCTCGACAGTTTATCCGTCTTGGTCAAAACTACCGTAAAGGGCAGGATATGGAAGTTTAAAAACTCCAGCATCTGCATATCGTCCGCTGTGGGATCGTGTCGGGAGTCCACGAGCATAAACACGTGGGAGAGTTTGTCGCTCTTTTTGAAAAATTCGTCCAAAGTCTTCGCCCACTTTTCCTTTTCGGTTTTGGAAACGCGGGCAAACCCGTAGCCGGGCAAATCCGCCAAGATAAACTCCCCGAAATCGAAATAGTTGACGAGCCGCGTACGACCGGGCTCACTACTCGTCTTTGCGAGTTTTTTGCGATTGGCGAGCATATTGATAAAAGAGCTTTTTCCAACGTTGGATTTTCCGCAAACGGCGATCATCGGCTTTTGAGGATCGATGAATTGATCCGCCCTTGCCGCGGACGTGATAAACGTTGCGTTTTTGATGACAAGAGGACAAACCTCTTGTTCTTTTTTCTTGTAGTTCGTCTCGTACATGGTGTGGGTGTTTCCTTTTGAAATGCTTTTCATTACAGCATTAGCCGTTCTTTTTACAGCGCATGTTTCCACGCTCGTTTTCGCGAGTGGGAAGCGCGGGCAGGGGCTTGGGAAGCCGTTTTTCTTTGCTGATTTTTTCAGGCTTTTCCGCTGGCGTTTCGCTTGGCTCGAGCGCGATGGCAAACGCCTCGTCCGCGCGGGAAATCAAGATGAATTTTACGTCCTCTTTCACACATTCGGGCACTTCCGCCGCATCCCGTTTGTTTCCGATAGGAACGAGCACCGTTTTGATTTTCGCCCGCCGCGCCGCGAGGGATTTTTCTTTGAGTCCGCCAATGGGCAGGACGTTGCCGCGCAGCGTAATTTCACCCGTCATCGCAATGTCGGCTTTCACTTTCCTCTCCGTAAACGCTGACAGGATTGCCGTCGCCATCGTGATCCCTGCGCTGGGGCCGTCTTTGGGAGTCGCGCCCTCGGGAACGTGGATATGCAAATCGGTCTTTGCAAAACGGTCGGGGTCGATCCCGTAACGATCCGCATTCGCGCGCACGAACGTGTACGCCGCCATCGCCGACTCTTTCATAACGTCGCCAAGTTTTCCCGTCAATTTCACTTCGCCTTTTCCGTACGTGAGCGCCACTTCCACCGTCAGCGTCGTTCCGCCGACCGCCGTCCAAGCAAGTCCCGTCACCGCGCCCACTTCCGAACGGGTACGGAGCTCGTCCGCGTTATAACGGGGCGCGCCCAAAAGCGCTTCCGCTTTCTTTTCGTCAACGGTGACTTTTCTACATCTGGGATTGTCCGCGCAGCGCACCGCGAGTTTTCGACACGCCGTGCCGATCGTACGTTCGAGCGTACGCACGCCCGCTTCCTTCGTATAGCCCTCGATGATAAATTGCAAGCCTGCGTCCGTGAACGCGGCTTTTTTCTCGCTCAAGCCGTTTGCCTTAAGTTGTTTGGGAACCAGATAGCGTTTCGCGATCTCCGTTTTTTCTTCCTGCGTGTAGCCCGAAAGTTCAATGATCTCCAAACGGTCGCGCAAGGGCGCGGGAATGGTGTCCAGGGAGTTCGCCGTCGTAAGGAACAGGACTTTGCTCAAATCGTAAGGCGCGTCTAAATACCGATCGCGGAACGTAGAGTTTTGTTCGGGATCGAGCGCTTCCAACAACGCGCTTGCAGGGTCGCCGTGAATATCCGAAGAGAGTTTGTCGATCTCGTCGAGAAGAAACACGGGATTGATCGAGCCGGCGTTTTTCATACCGCCGATGATCCGTCCGGGCATCGCGCCGATATACGTTCTTCTGTGCCCGCGGATTTCCGCTTCGTCGCGCGTACCGCCCAAGCTCATACGGACAAATTTCCGCCCCAAAGCCCTTGCGATGGATTGCGCGATACTCGTTTTACCCACCCCCGGAGGACCTACGAAACAAAGAATGGGGGCTTTCATATTCCCCGTCAGTTTTAAGACGGACAGGTATTCCAAGATCCGCTGTTTGATTTTTTCCAAACCGTAATGGTCGGCTTCGAGAGTTTTCGCGCACTCCGCAACCGATTCTGTGTCCCTCGTTTCTTCCGTCCAGGGGAGCTCCAACACTTGATCGAGATACCCCGAAATCACGGTATATTCGGGCGAGGTCGGCTGCATTTTTTCCATACGGTCTATCTCTTTGAGGCATTTGGTTTCCAGCTCTTTAGAGAGTCCTTTCGCCTGGATTTTTTCGCGGTATTCGTCCTCTTCCTTTCCGTCGTCGCCCAGCTCCGAATGAATGGCTTTGAGCTGTTCGCGCAGGAAATATTCTTTTTGGGATTTGTCGATGTTCTGGCGGACGGAGCTCGCGATCTTCTTTTCAATCTTCGCGATTTCGTACTCGTCGTTCAAACACCGCTCGAACAGTTTCAATCTCTCCACGACGTTGTCCGCGCTTAAAATGGACTGCTTGACGTCCAGTCGGATCCGCATCGCCGAAACCGCTACGTGAATGAACTCCTCTACGTCGCGAGAATGATCGAGTTTGAGCACCGTTTCCTTGGTGATTTTTCCGTCCGCGCCGAGCACGTCTTTGACGAGCCCTTTCGCCACGCGGTAATACGCCTCCTCTTCGCTGGGATCTCCGTGCACGGAGGGAAGAGGAGTCGCCACTGCGCAAAAATACCCGTTCTGCACGGCGATTTCTTCCGTTTTTGCGCGATAAAGCCCCTCGCAGACGACGCGCAGAACGCCGCCCGAGAGCCTAGTCGTTTGCTTGATCCGAGCTACGCAACCAACGAAGTATAAATCGTCTTGTGTGACTTCGTCTTTTTCCGTTTGTTTTTGCGTACAGATCAAGACTCTTTTATCGCCCGTTGCGGCGCGCTCGATTGCGCGCAAAGTCATTTCTCTGCCTACTTCAAATGAGATATTGACAAACGGGAACGCTACCTTGCCGCGCAAAGGCACGACGGGGAGCGTAATCCCGCTTTCTTGTATTCCGTTTTCCGTATAAATTTCCATCATATTGTTTCCGTATAAATTCCGTAAAAATCCTCGTGAGTTTGAAAAAGGATTTTCGTTTTTTTCTTATTTTATGTTTACCCGTAGCCGACGTCTTTTAAACGGCGAAAAGATACTTTCACAAGCGGAAAGAATTTCCTTTTCGTCGGAGTTTGTCGAAAATAGGGAAAGGGAGCGAATACCGCTCCCCCTCGCGAAAATTCGGTTGAAAGGAAAGACTCCGCTTACAGTTCGTCCGTAACTGCCGCTTCCGCTTTTGCTTCCGTTTCGATCTTGGACGGTTCTTCCGCTTCCTTGGGTTCGGTCTCCGCGGATTTTCGTTGATAGGAGTACGAGGAATAGCGGTAATATTTCTTATAACCGTTGTAATAGCCGCCCGAGGTAGCGTTTTTGTAGTCGTTGACGACTACGCCGAGAACGTTCGCTTTCGCAAAAGAAAGGGTGTCGAGCGCGCGGCTCATATCGCTCAAATACGAGAGCTGGTGACGGCATACGAGCACGGCGCCGTCCGTGAGCGGCGTGAGCGCTAAGGCATCTGAGCAAAGGAGTACGGGGGGTGTGTCGATGATGATGTAATCGAACTTCGCTCTTTGCTCCTGAATGAATTTTTTCATTTCTTCGCTCTCCAATAATTCGTAAGAACGGGGGGAGGGAGAGCCGCAAGCTACGTAGTAGAGATTGTCGTTTTGCGCGGTCTTGCGAACGACGGCTTCCGAGGTGTCTTGTCCCGAGAGCGCGTCCGAAAGGCCGTGCGCCGATTTTTCCTTGAAATATTTCGCAACGCGACCTTTTCGTATGTCTGCGTCGATGAGCAGTACTTTCGCGTCCGAAAGCGCGAACATCATCGCAAGGTTGACCGTCACCGTCGTCTTTCCGTCCTCGGGATATGCCGACGTTGTCATAATGACTACGCCGCCCTCTTTCTTGGGTACGGATACCGATAAAGTCGCTTTAAGATTACGGAACGCTTCCGTAACTTCAAACGGGGTTTCTTCGTTGAGTAAATATTCGATACGGCGGGAGCGTTTATTGGATCTTTGTTCCGCTTTTTTCGCGCGTTTTTCCGAGCGGTTGAATACCTTGTCCAGCAAACTGATTTTCATTTTCTTGCCTCCTCGCTCTTTTTCTCGGCTCTCGCCTGTTCTTCGGTGAGTTCCTCGATTGTGGGGATCACGGCGAGAACGGGTACGTTGAGCTCCGCCGCTACCATTTCGCTGTCGCGGACGCGTTTATCCGAACGGTCAATGATGATGAGTACGACACAGGTAACCGCGAATGCCGCCGCGCCGAGAAGAAACGCATACCGAATCGCTTGGTTGGTGGTGTAGCCCGCGTTGGTCAACGCGATTCCGCCCGAAAGGGTAATGAGCTGACATCTCGTACTCTCGTAGCCGTCGGGGAGATAAATCGTTTCTTCCACGTACGCAGGGAGTGCTACTTTTATATCTTCCATCAGTTCTTCTGCGAACGCTTTGTTTTCGTCGCCGAGGACGGACATTTTTACGTAAATGAACGCTCTCGCTAAGTTGTTGGAACTGTTGAGAATGGAGTTCGAGCTGCTCGTTCCGTCGGTGTAGCTATACGACACTGCGGATTTGATACGGGAAAGGCGGGATTTGTACGCGCCTGTCGTTCGCCAAAGTTTAAGCGCTTCCTCTTTTGCCGCAGAGAACTCTTCTTCCGCCGTTTTCAGCGTAGACTGTGGGAACGAAGCGTTCTTGATTGCCGTATTGTATGCGTCTTCCGCTTTATAGACGTTGTATTCAAGCGTTGCAAGCAAAGCTTGCTTTTCTTGGATTTGCGTTTTTAAGGAGTCAAGCGCGTTTTGCGTGTTGTTCTTTTCCGTGACGCATTTGTCAAGCTCTACGTCCGCGTCGTGGAGAAGAGCTTCTTTCTCCGCTACCGTCGCCGCCGCCGAAGCAGCCGCCGTTTGCAAGTTCGCGATCTCTTCGGGAGTCTTGCCCGAGTTCGGCTGTTGCGCCGCGGTCAGTTCTCCTTGTAAAGTCGTCAACGTTGCGTTTGCGAGTCCCCAAGCTGTTTCCGCTGCTTCTTTCGCCTCTTCCGCTTCCTCCACGGCAAGTTTTGCCGCTGACAACAATCTTTCCAAATTCGGAATTTCGAACGTTTGGTTTTCCTGAATGAATTCCTGCGTTTCCGTGAGCGTGGTTTCCGCATTCGTCAGCGCGACCAACTTCGTATTGATTTGGGAAATGGCAAGATTCAACGCTTCTTGCGCTTGATCGCGTTGGGAAAGCTTGGCTTCCGCCGAGGCGATCTTTTCGTCCAGCTCCGTATGAATTCCTTTTGCAGGGAGTCCGTTCGACTCCAACATCAACCGTTCCGCAAAAGGATCGGAAGCGAGCATTTTTACCATACCGTCCATTACGTACACGTTGTACGCGCCGTACATACTGTATTCGCTAGAGGGAGCGTTCGTATTGGACTCCGAGTCCTGTTTGGGAATGGGGTTTATGTAGAATTCCATTCTCGTTCCGTAATAGTTGATGTCCTGCGTTTTCCAAACGGCGTAAACGCCGCCTAAAATTCCGCCAATGACGGCGACCAGGATCAAAAGCTTGATCTTACTCAACAGCAGTTTGAGTGTGTTGAGTAAATTGAAGCGGTTGTCCGCTTGCGGGTGTTGTTGCATATTAAATTCTCCTTATCCCAATTTTTCCTACGGAAAAAAGTACCCATTATTGTGTTTATTATATCATCTTTACTTTATAAAGTAAAGCGTTTTTTGTTCGGGTTTTGCGTAAAGAGAGGGAAAAACGCTTCCTTTTTTTGGGTTTCAACGCGTACACGGCGGCTTGATTTTTTGTTCAACGCATACACGGGGGCTTCATTTTCCGCTGTTTAGGAAAAAAGAGAGACGGTTTTTTCTTTTTCCGTTTATCCGCTTGCTTATTTTTGCGTTTTATGATATACTGTAAAGGAGAAAGTTTGCGCTTATAAAAAGGACGGGACGAGAAAGGAATGCGGACGTTGTTTGAAAGAACGAGAGCCTACGGGCTGCTCAAAAGAGAGAAAGAAGAAAACAAGCTCTTTCACGCATATCTTCTTTTGTTGGACGATTCGCGGAATCTCCGATTCGCGCTCAAAACGTTTGCAAAAGTCCTTTTTTCCTGCGAGGGGGAGAATACTCCTGAAAAGGAACGGCTGGCAAGCCGCATTGAGAGCGAGAGTTTTTCCGATTGTCTGTTTTATCCCGAAGTGGGAAAGAAATTTTCCGTAGACGACGCGGAACGGATTGCGGAGGAAAGTTCCATTCGCCCCGTCGAGGGAGAACGAAAAGTGTTCGTGGTGGGGAATTTTGCCGAAGCCACTCCGCAGGCGCAAAATAAACTGTTGAAGTTGTTGGAAGAGCCGCCCGAGGGCGTCGTGTTCTTGCTTGGCGCGACGACGGCGTTCCCCATTCTCTCCACCGTGCTTTCCCGTGTTTCCAAGCTGGAAATCCCCCCGTTTGAGCAAGGCGAGATCGCGCATTGTCTTTCCCGAACGTACGGAAACAAATATACCCCGTCGGAGTTGTCTTTGGCGGCGGCAACGTGCGGCGGGAGCTTAGGGCTGGCGCAAAATCTTTTGGAGGGCGGACGGTTTCAGGGCTTAGCCGACGACGCGTTTGCGTTGGCGACGGCGACGTTGGCGACGCTCCCCGCGCTCGTGAAAAAAATCGGCGAAACGAAAGACAAAAAACCGCTGTTGTCCTTTTTGCGAATCGTATTCCGCGACGCGTTGGTGTTGAAAACGGGGCTCAAAAAGGAAAACTTGCTGTTGAAGTCCGAAGAAAAACGGCTCGCGCGCGTGGCGAACAAATATACGTTATCCGCGCTCGTGTACGCGCAGGAGTGTTTGACGGAAGCGGAAAAGCAGGTCTATTTCAACGCCGTGTTCGGGCAGTGTATCGAGCTGTGCTTGGTCAAGATCCTGAAACGGAATCAAGAAGAGTAAAGAAAATCCTCGCTGAAACGAGGTAAGGAATGAAAGTATGATAAAAGTAGTAGGAATCAAATTCAAAAACGGCGGAAAGCTGTATTATTTCGCGCCCAAAGAAGGCGATCAATACGAACGCAATCAAGCGGTGATCGTAGAAACGGCGAGAGGGTTGGAGTTCGCTTGGGTAGCGTATCCTCAGCGGGAGGTAGACGAGAGCGAGATCGTGCCCCCTTTGAAGCCCGTGATCCGTATCGCCACGCAAAAGGACAAAGATTTTTACGCGGCGTGCGAGGAAAAACGCCCCCGCGCGATGCAACTTTGCAAAGAAAAAATTATGGCGCATCATTTGGAAATGAAGCTCGTGGATTGCGAGTACGCGTTCGACGGAAGCAAGATCGTATTCTACTTTACGTCGGCTACGAGGGTGGATTTTAGAGAGCTGGTAAAAGACCTCGCTTCGACGTTCCATACTCGCATTGAACTGCGACAAGTGGGTACCAGGGACGAGACGAAATACCTTGGCGGCTTAGCCCCTTGCGGAAGAGTGTGCTGTTGTTCGGGCAATATGCCGGAGTTTAAAAAGGTGAGCGTGAAGATGGCGAAGAATCAAGGCTTGTCGTTGAACCCCGGGAAGATCAGCGGACTTTGCGGACGGCTTATGTGTTGTTTGAGCTACGAAAACGACTACTATGCGGAGGCGTGCAAGAAAATGCCGAAAGTCGGCTCGGAAGTGGGAACTCCTGACGGAAAAGCGATCGTAGCGTCGGTGAATATGCTCAAGATGCAGGTCAAAGTCAAGATGGACGATAAAAACGGCGGTTGGATCTATAAAGATTTCCCCGTCGAAGAAGTTCGGTTTAAGAAGAACAACCAAGTAGAAAAAGCGGAAGCGGACGACGACGCGGACGAAATTAAGGAATAAAATGAAGGACAATACGTTGGTTGAACCGATGGACGCAATTATTTTGCTGAATGACAACTATATTCAACAAGGATTAAGGGCCGGCTATATAGGAACGGTAATGGATAATTTTATTGAAAAATTCGGGGTTGTAGTTGCTGATTTTTCCTCTTTTGTTGAGGTGGAGTGCGGTCAACCTGTTATTGAGATCAAGAAAGAAGATTTTCGGGTGGTTTCAGGCTCGTTATCCGATCAAAAATTGGTAAGAGAATTTAAGGCTTTATTTAAAAAATAACCCCTTTTATAAACGGAGTCTTGATAAAGAAATATCAAAAAACGAAAAAGGATAACGATGCCCTCGTTATCCTTTTATCCTATTCACAGTAAAATTTTTATTTAATAACGCCTTTTTTGAGAATAATGTTCGCGTACACCGCTCCCTCGCCCGTTGCGATCACGGCGTAGGCTTTTTTCGCTCTTTCATAGAACGCAAAACGCTCCAAATTGCCTGCGCGCAGGTTGTCGTCGTTCTTCTTTGCGATCGTGAAATAGCTGTCCCAGATTTCGGGAGTGGGATCGCCGTTCGTCGTCTGCATCAACAGGAAGTTTTCGGTTGCGTACGTGTCGAGGGGAATGAGTTTTAAGATCGCGTCCAACATTTCCTCGCCGCCGATCCCGTCCGCGCGGATGACGCGTTGACCGTAGTTTTCCGAGGGGAAGTTGCCGTCTGCGATGACGATTTCGTCGCCGTGTCCCATTTCACACAAAATTTTCAAAAGCTGGGGGCTTACGATTTTAGGTACGTTCTTTAACATAAGTGATCTCCTTATACTCTATAATTTTTATATTTTCCGCCGTTAAATGACGACGATATTCAACGCTTTGAATTGTTCTTTGAGCGCGTCGGGGAACGCTTCGTCGGTGATGAGTACGTTGATCTCCTCGGGACGGACGAACGTGTAGGGCTTGATTTTGCCGATCTTTGAGCTATCGAGCATCATATACGTGAACTTTGCTTTCTTTCTCACGAGCTTGAAAAGATCCGCTTCCATCTGCGTACCGCAGGAAAATCCGTTCTCGGGCGTGAATGCGGACGTGGAGATGATCGCCAGCTCGAAATTCGTGTCCGTGAAATAGATGGACGAGAACGAGGACGCCGTCGACAAGTTCTCTTTAATAAGCTGACCGCCCAAAAGATTGACCACGACGTTTTTCTTTTTGGCAAGCTCCGTCGCAACGGCGAGTCCGTTCGTGAACACCGTACAATGAATGTCGGGAAGTTCCTTGGCAAGATACAGCGCCGTCGAGCCGCCGTCGAGGAAAATGGACGCTCCCTCGTCGATAAGCCCCGCCGCTTTTTGCGCGATCTCTATCTTTTCGTCGGTGTGAATGGTCGTCTTTTTGACGTACGGTTCCCCCGAAGTTTTCTGCACTTCGCGAACGGACATCGCTCCGCCGCGGATTCGGATGATTTTTCCTTCTTCTTCTAACTGAAACAAGTCCCTTCTTAGCGTCATTTGCGAAACGTTTGAAAAATGTTCTTCCAGCTGCTCTAACGTGAGCTTGCCGCGCTTGTCCAAAAGTTCGGCGATTGCGTCGATTCTGTCTCTCTTCAAAAGAAATACCCTCCTCTTTCGTTATCCTTTATAATGTATCACAATTCGACTAAAAAAGCAAGCAAAAAGAAAAAATTTTTCTAAAAAATTATAAATTCTAACATTTTGAACCTCTAAACATAACATTTTCACAAAAATAAAGGGAGTTTGCTTAGGCTTAGAGCGCGCAAACGGTTGTGTTTTTTTCGTGAGCGTGGTATAATGGAAAAAACGAAAGGAGAGCGGAGATGGCGTACGGATTTATCGAGGATTTGGACGGATTTTTTTGTGAGACGTACGAAAGATACGAAACGATTTGCGCGTTGAGGGGCTACCGTATGCCGCAAATGCAGAAATCGGACGTGGACGAGCTTGGCTTCGTGCGGACGTACACGTTGCCTGCGGAGCGTAAAAAGTTATGCCATCAAGAAGACAAAACAGAACTTTTAAAACAGCTCAAAGGGAATTTAAGAGATCTTTCTTTTTCCTTTTCGTTTGAGCCGATCGGCTGGTTTACGCGTCTCCAAAACGTTTTCAAAAAGAACGTTTTTTATAAATTTTTAAAGACGGTTTGGCAACGCCACGGCATAGCGCAAGCGGAAGCAGGCGCGGAGTTGAGCGTATCTTCCGAAATTTGGAACGGGATTTGTGAAGGTAGATTCTTGCCCTCGAAAAACTTGATTTTTTCTTTGGCAGTCGTCGTCGGGCTTTCGATGGAAGACACGAAAAAAATGCTTAGTTTATGCGGTTATGCCTTTGATTATACCGAAGCGAAAGACGTTGTCATCTCGTACCTGGTCCAGCAAAAAGTGCATAATCGGGAGATGGTAAACGCGGCGCTCAAGGAATACAAAATCGAGAACCTGTTCTTAAAAGAAGCATAAAGACTTGTAAAGGCGCGTAAAATAGTTGCGTTTTGTCAAAAAGTATGTTATACTATGGAAAATGAAATATCCGAGCGGGAAAAGAGTACCTTTTTTCAACGGGCATAAGCAGAGAGAACCGTCGCAGGCTGAAAGCGGTTCGCGCTTTGAGAAAAAGGGAAAGTGCGTTTTCGCGTTATCAGGACAGACTAATCCTCTGCGGCTGCCTCCGTTATCGGGCGAACGAGGAAAAATCCACTCCCCTTTTTAGGATAAAACGGATTTTTTGAAGTAAAGTGGAACAGCGTTTCGTCACGCCTTTATACTATGTAGTATGACTACGTAGCGTAAGGGCGTTTTTTGTTTCCGAAAACGGAGAAGAAACGCGAAAAGGAGACCGGTATGTTTTTTAAAAATTTAAGAGAAGATATTAAAGCGGCGAAACGGAACGACCCCGCCGCGCGGAATTGGTTTGAGGTTTGGCTCACGTACTCGGGCGTGCACGCGCTCTCGTGGCACAGAGTCGCGAGGTTTTTTTATAAAATCAAGCTCAAACTATTGGCGCGGATCATCAGTCAGACGGCGCGGTTTTTCACGGGGATCGAGATCCATCCTGCCGCTTGGATCGAGGGCGGCGTGTTTATCGACCACGGCTCGGGCGTCGTGATCGGGGAAACGGCGGAAGTGCATAAGGGCACGGTGATTTATCAGGGCGTTACGCTCGGCGGAACGGGTAAGGAGCGCGGAAAGCGGCATCCGACGATTATGGAGAACGTCACGCTGTCGGCGGGCGCGAAAGTGCTTGGCGGATTCACCGTTGGCGAGGGCGCGAAGATCGGCGCGGGCGCGGTGGTTTTGAAAGAAGTCCCCCCCTACGCCACGGTCGTGGGGATCCCGGGACGTATCGTACGGATTCGAAAACCCGAAGAAGTGTTATTAAACGGCGGCATTATCGCCACGGATGAAAAACCTAAAAAGCGGAAAAGGAAAAGAGAGAAAAAAGCGGAAAACGAGCCCACCAGGGATTTGACGAATTTGGAAAATGTCCCAAACACGGGTGAGAATCAGGAAGAGGAAAAGTAGGAGAAAGATTATGAAAATTTACAATTCGTTGACGAAAAGAAAAGAAGAATTTATTCCTTTGGAAGAGAACAAAGTCAAGATGTACGCTTGCGGAATCACGGTATCGGGCGAGGCGCATATCGGGCACGGGTATCAGGCGCTCATTTACGATATTATGAGAAAATATCTCAAAAAGCAGGGCTACGACGTGACGTACGCGAGAAATTATACGGACGTGGACGATAAGATTATCGCAAAGTCCAACGAAACGGGAATCCCCGCCGACGAATACGCAGCGAAGATGATCGAAAACATCAACGCGATTATGGAAAAATTCCACGTGGACGATCCCGACGTATGGCTCAAGGCGACAGAGAATATCGAAAACATTATTACTTTTGTGGAAACGCTCATTCAAAAGGGACACGCGTACGCGACCAAGAACGGCGACGTGTACTTTGACGTAGCGTCGTTCCCTGCGTACGGAAAGCTGTCGAATCGTAACATCGAAGACGCGCTCGACGGCGTGCGCGTGGACAACGACGAGGAGAAAAAGAATGCGTACGATTTCGCGCTTTGGAAGAGCGCAAAGGCGGGCGAGATCTTTTGGGAGTCCCCTTGGGGCAAAGGCAGACCGGGCTGGCATATCGAGTGCTCGGCGATGAACCGCGCGGCGTTCGGCGAACAGATCGACATTCACGGCGGCGGCAGGGATTTGATCTTCCCCCACCACGAAAACGAGATCGCGCAGACGGAAGCGTTGACGGGAAAACCGTTCGTGCGCTATTGGACGCATAACGGACTCATCAAAGTCAACGGTCAAAAAATGAGTAAATCGCTCGGGAACAGTTTGCTCCTTGCCGAGCTTTTGGAAAAATATTCGGACGAGGCGGTGAAGTTTGCACTGCTCCAGACCAATTATAGAAACGACATCAACGTGACGGACGATCTGTTCCCCGAAGCGGAGAAGCATATCGGACAATTCTACACGGCGCTTTTGGCGGTGGAAGAGAAAAATCTTGCGTTCACGCCCGATGACGAGGCGGCGGCGAAGAAGATCGACGAGGAGTTTAACGTTTGTATGAACGACGATTTCAACACCGCGCTTGCGATCAGTAACCTGTTCGGGTATTTCAAAGAACTGAAAAAATACCTCGCGGCGGGTGACGGAAAGGCGGCGGCGTACGCGGCGCAGCTCAAAAAGACGTACGCCCTTTTCGGATTTTTTCAAAAGGACGCTCGGGAGTATTTACAGCGTTTTGGAAAGGAAGAGGAGTCTATTCCCGCCGAAGTCAAAGCGGTGGCTCAAGAGCGTTGGGCGGCTCGCCAAAGCCGAGATTGGGCGAAGAGCGACGAACTCAGAGCCAAGCTTGCGGAGATGGGGTATTCGGTCAAGGACAGCAAAGAGGGGTACGAATTGACGAAAAATTAACGTAGAACGTTGTGTTTGCTTGACAAACGAGACTCGCGATTATATAATGTATTGTAATCAAGAATTTGCTTCAACACGGAGAAAAGAGAATGAAAACGTATACCGGACAATCTTTAAGAGAAATGTATTTGAACTTTTTCAAGGAACGCGGACATAAGGTAATCCCCTCCGCTTCCCTGATTCCCGAAAACGACCCCACCGTTTTGTTCACGACGGCGGGTATGCACCCGCTCGTGCCCTATCTTTTGGGCGAGAAGCACCCTGCGGGGAAACGACTCACCGATGTGCAAAAATGCGTGCGTACGGGCGACATCGACGATGTGGGCGACGAAAGACATTGCACGTTCTTTGAAATGCTCGGAAATTGGTCGCTCGGGGACTATTTCAAGGAAGAAATGATTCCTTGGAGTTATGAGTTCTTGACGGGAAAGGAGTATTTGGGAATCCCCTCGGAGAATATCGCAGTCACCGTTTTTGGCGGCGACGAGAGTCTGCCCCGCGACGACGAGGCGGCGGCGCTTTGGGAAAAAGCGGGCGTGAAAAAGGAAAACATCTATTTTATGCCCCGCGAAAACAACTGGTGGGGACCTGCGGGCTTGACAGGGCCTTGCGGTACGGACACCGAAATGTTCGTCATCAGAAAACCCAAGTGCTCGCCCACCTGCAATCCCGATTGCAACTGCGGCGCGTTCTTGGAGATCTGGAACGACGTATTTATGAGATTCAATAAACAAGCGGACGGCACATTTACCGAGCTTTCGCAAAAGAACGTGGATACGGGTATGGGCTTGGAACGCGCGCTCTGCGTTTTGAACGGGAAATCCAGCGTTTACGAAACGGATATTTTCGAGAATGCGATTAAGGAAATTTCCGCGCTGACGGGCAGAACGTACGGCGAGGACGAAGAGACGACGAAAGCGTTCCGCGTATTGCTCGACCACACCCGAACGGCGACGTTTATGCTCGGTGACGAAAAGGGTATCGTGCCCTCCAACACCGATCAGGGGTATATATTGCGCCGTATTATTCGCCGCGCAGTCCGTTTCGGGAGAAAAATCGAACTCCCCGAAGGCAGCCTTGCGAAGATCTCCGCAACGTTTATCGAGGAGTATAAGGACGTATATCCCGAACTCCAGATCAACCGCGCGAAGATCGCGGAAGAGCTGGACAGAGAAGAGGCGAAGTTCAACAAAACCTTGCAGCAGGGCTTAAAAGAGTTTGAAAAATGCGTCAACGGGATCGAGAGAAAGAATGTGTTTATGTCCCAAAAAGATCCTGCGTACGTGCCTGAAAAGGTGATCGGCGGCAAGCAGGCGTTCCACCTCTACGACACCTATGGCTTCCCCGTAGAGATCACGGCGGAAATGGCGAAAGAACGCGGTCTGTCCGTGGATATGGACGGCTACAACGCGGCGTTTGAAGAACACCAGAATAAGAGCAAAGTAGGCAGCGAGCAGAAATTCGCTTGCGGACTTGCCGACCATAAAGAAGAGACGACGAAACTCCATACGGCAACGCACTTGTTGCACGCGGCGCTCAAGAAAGTATGCTCCCCCGATGTCAACCAAAAAGGTTCGAACATCACCGAGGAGCGGTTGAGATTCGACTTTAATCTACCTCAACCTATGACGGCGGAAGAGATTAAGGCGGTAGAAGATCTGGTCAACGAAGTGATCGCAAAAGACCTGCCCGTGGAAATGAAAGAGATTAGCTTGGACGAAGCGAAAGCGGAAGGCTTTACGGGGCTGTTTGAAAGCAAGTACGGCGAAGTAGTTAAAACGTACACGATCGGCGATTTCTCCAAGGAAATTTGCGGCGGACCGCACGTGGAATCGACGGGAAAACTCGGAAAATTCCGCATTGTAAAGGAACAAAGTTGCGGTAGCGGCTTGCGCCGTATTAAAGCGGTTTTGGAATAAAACGAGGGCGGCAGGTATTAGATGAACGCGCAAACGATGGAAGAAATCCTTCCGAAATTGCTTGAGTTTTTGACGGAGGACGGCTATAAAAAGAAATACTTCCACGAAAAGGGCGGAGATAGCTCTTGCGTGTACGTACTCCGATTCCAAAAAGGCAGAGATTATTTCGATTGGCGGGAAGTTTCGGGTGCGGACGAAGTGCATACGATCGCGTACGTAAATGGGGAATACCGTTTTCCAAACCTTAAAAAGCTCTACCCCAAGGAGTATAGAAAATTTGCTTTCAAACACCTTTTGAAGCGAACTTCGATACAGGAGCGCAGAACATTTGTCGCAGAGATTTTGAAAAGGGAATTTTCAAGCTCCAAACCCGACTTTTTCGGGATTCCGAAAACGGTCAAATAAAACGAAAACGAAAAACGCCGCTCGGCATCAGCCGAGCGGCGTTGATTTTACGCAAATTTATTTTTTGAGTTCCAACGTACGCTGATAGGCGGCGTGGACGGCGGCAAGCGTAGCGTTTTTAAATCCTGCTTTTTCCAAAGCTTGCATACCTGCGATCGTCGTACCGCCGGGGCTGCAAACCGCCGCTATTAGATCGGAAGGATTGCCAAATGCAAGGAGCATTTTTGCCGCTCCCAATAGAGTTTGCGCGGCGTACAGATCCGCTTTTTCTTTTTCGACTCCGCATTCCACCGCTCCGTTTGCGAGCGCTTCCGCAAACGAATACACGTACGCAGGTCCGCAGCCAGAGAGCGCGCTCGCCGCGTCGATTTTATCCTCGGAGATCTTGTCAAATACCCCCGCTTTTTCAAAACAGTGCAGGAACTCTTTTTTGTCCGCTTTCGATACGTCCTCGCAGGCGTAGAGCGTCATTCCTTCGCCGAGTGTGACGGGCGTGTTGGGCATAATCCGAATGACGGGCGCGTCTGCGCCGACGAACGAACGGATCGCCGCAATCGACAAGCCTGCCGCCATCGTCACGAGCGTGACGTTCGTTCTCTCTTGCACGACGTCGGCAATTTCCGAAAGTGTTTCTTGCATTCTTTGCGGTTTGACTCCCAACACGATAAACTTGCTCTCTTGTGCAAGCTCGCGGATCGATACGGGGCAAACGCCCAACTCGCTTTGTAAGGCGGTCGTCTTGTTCTCGTTATGATCGCAAACGGCGATTGTTTCCGCCTGCACGGTTTTCGCCGCCGCTTTTACGAGCGCTCCGCCCATATTCCCGCAGCCGATAAATCCTAACTTGTATTTCATACTTCTTTCTCCTGAAACGGGGGTTAAACTCGTACCTGCCCCGTACCTTTTACGATATATTTGTAAGAACAAAGTTCCTCCAAGCCCATCGGTCCGCGCGCGTGGAGCTTTTGCGTGGAAATGCCGATCTCGCAGCCTTTTCCAAACTCGCCGCCGTCGGTAAATCGGGTGGAGGCGTTGACGTACACCGCCGCGCTGTCCACCGCTCTTGTAAACCGTTCCGCCGTTTCCGCGTTCTCGCTCACGATACAATCGCTGTGCTTGGTCGAGTGCTCCGCAATATGCCCGATCGCTTCCTCTACGCCGCCGACTGTTTTTACGGCGAGTACGTAATCCAAAAACTCCGTATCAAAATCCGCTTCGCTTGCTTGTTTGCCACCGAGGAGTTTGCGCGCTCGCTCGTCCGAGCGGAATTCTACGATCGGAAGTCCCGCCGCTTTTCGTTCCGTTTGCAAACGGGCTTTGACGAGGGGCAGGAATTGATCCGCAATCGCCTCGTGCACCAGGCAAACTTCTGCGGCGTTGCAAACGGAGGGGCGGCTGGTTTTGGCATTGTCGAGGATATTTAAGGCTTTTTCAAGATCCGCCGCCTCGTCCACGTACACGTGACAAATGCCCGTACCCGTTTGAATACAAGGCACTTTCGCGTTTTCCACGCAAGCGCGAATGAGTCCTGCGCCGCCGCGGGGAATGAGCGCGTCTACGTATCCTACCGCCGTCATCAACTCGGTTGCGCTTTGGCGGGAAACGTCGTCGGGGATTTGGATAAAGTTTTCGTCCAAGCCCTGCGCTTGGAGCGCAGAACGCAAGATGTCCACGATGGCTTTCGAGGATTGATACGCGTCTTTTCCGCCTCGCAAAATACAGGCGTTTCCGCTCTTAAAACACAGCGAGCCTGCGTCGGAAGTGACGTTGGGACGGCTCTCGTAAATGATCCCGATGACGCCGAGAGGGACTCGGGTTTTGGTGACTTGCAGTCCGTTCGCAAGCGTCGTTTTTTCTAAAACGTTTCCGACGGGGTCGGGTAAAGCCGCCACGTCGCGAATCCCTTTCGCCATCGCCGCGATACGGCTCTCGCTCAAACGGAGTCGGTCGATCATTACGTCGGAAAGGACTCCTTTTGCGAGCATCACGTCGCGCGCGTTCGCCTGTAAAATAACGGAAGCTTGCGATTCCAACGCGTCCGCCATTTTCAGGAGCGCCGTATTCTTTTCGGCAGTGGAAAGGAGCGCCAGCTTGACCGCCGCCGCTTTCGCCGATTTTAAAATTTCCTGCATCGTTTTCGACATACCTGCCTCCGTGTCAATCGTTCTTGTCCGCTGCGAAAAATCTTGTATAGCCGCCGAATTTTCCATCTACAATCTCGTATAACCGTTCGGGCGCGTTGCCGTTCGCGATTACGAGATCACAGCCCGCTTTCGTGCAGATTTGCGCCGCGCGGAGCTTGGTGATCATTCCGCCTGTGCCGAGCGCCGAGCCCTCGCCGCCTGCCGTCGATAAGAGCGCTTCGTCTACGCCGTAAACTTTTTCCACGAGCGTTGCGCTAGGGTCTTTTCTGGGGTCGGCGGAATATAATCCGTCTACGTCCGATAAAATAATCAAAAGATCGGCTTTTACACTCACCGCGACAAGCGCGGAAAGAGTGTCGTTGTCGCCGACTTTGATTTCTTCCGTTGCAATCGTGTCGTTTTCGTTGATAATGGGGAGTACCCCTAACTCCAACAGTCGTTTTAAAGTATTGTTGAAGTTCTCGTGTCGATCTTCGGCGGTAAAGTCCGAGCCGGTGAGCAGGATTTGCGCTACCGTATGATCGTATTCGGTGAACAGTCTATCGTATGTATACATTAGTTCACATTGTCCGACGGCTGCTGCCGCCTGCTTGGTCGGAATGTCCTGCGGTTTTTCTTTGAGGGCTAGCTTGCCCACTCCCATTCCGATCGCGCCCGAGGAAACGAGAATAATTTCGTTGCCTGCGTTTTTCAGATCGCTCACGGTCTTGCACAGTTCGCTCGTGCGCTTGATATTCAGTTTTCCCGTAGCGTGCGCCAGCGTGGACGTACCTATTTTGATCACGATTTTCATAGTTTTTAATTCCTTTTCTTAATTCAAAGGGTATAAGCAAAAGATTTTTTCGATTGTGAATATAGTATAACGCAAAAGAAGTCCGTTTGTCAAGCGATGAATAGGGTAAGAGCCGAAAAAGCGCGAAAACCCCAAAGCGTCGATCAAGCTTGATTTTTGGGCGAAGCGTTGGCGGTTTGTTGCCAATACCGAGCGATGAGGGACAGATCCCGCAGGTTGTTTTCGTTGAGTACGCGGAAATCGTGCAGTTTCAACCGTTCTTCCCGTTTTTCCCCGTCCGTAGTGGTAAATTGACCGTACAAAGGTCTGCCTCTGCCTGTGTACGAGTATGTGAGCGCGCCCAAACTTCCGCTTGGAAGTCCGCATTCTTTGTGGGAGTTGTTGATCAAAACGATGACGTCCAGCTCCTCTGCCAACCGATTGTCTGAATATTTGCTTTTTTCCATAATTTTTCCTCCTTATTCTCTCTTCTTTTTTCTATGGAATTTTTAACGCGCAAATAGTTTACCACGCTTTTTAAAAAATACAAGAGGCGACTGTCACTTTTTAAGCAACTTTTTTAAAAAATTTTTCTAAAACTGTTTACTTTCGGTTTTTTTTATGATATAATCTTATTCGGTGGAGAAAGTGGATTTATGGAAAAATACATAAAATCACGACACTTTGTTCAAACTGAAAAGAAAAGAAAAATATTCTTAAGGAGATACATTATGACTAACAACAAGAAAGTGCTTCAATTTGTTGCTGATTGCCAGGCGTTTGCGCAGCCCGACGAAGTGATTTGGATCGACGGAAGCGACAAACAGAGAGACGCGCTTCGCGAAGAAGCTTGCGCTACCGGCGAGATCATCAAGCTCAATCAAGAGCTTTTGCCCGACTGTTACTATCATAGAACAGCGGAAAACGACGTTGCTCGTGTAGAGGACAGAACGTTTATTTGCTGTGAAAACGAAGAGGATGCGCTTCCTCATTCCATCGTAAAATGGAAAGCGCCCAAAGACGCGTATGCAATGGTAAACGAAATCGCAAAAGGCGCGTACAAGGGAAGAAAAATGTACGTGATTCCCTATTCGATGGGCGTTGTCGGTTCGCCTTTCTCCAAGATCGGTATTGAAATTACCGACTCCATCTACGTTGTACTCAATATGATGATTATGACGCGCGTGGGTAAGTGCTGCTTGGATCAACTCGGCGCGGACGGCGATTTCGTAAAGGGCTTCCACGCAAAGTGTAACGTAGATCCCGAAAAGAGATATATTATGCATGTCCCCGAAGACAATACGATCATTTCGGTGAACTCCGCTTACGGCGGCAACGTATTGCTCGGTAAAAAGTGCTTCGCGCTCCGTATTGCAACCAACCTCGGTAAGAAAGAGGGCTGGATGGCAGAACATATGTTGATTCTCGGCGTAAAACGTCCTCAGGACAAGGAAATGAAATACGTTGCGGCGGCGTTCCCTTCCGCTTGCGGTAAGACCAACCTCGCAATGTTGATTCCTCCCAAGCAGTATCTTGACGCCGGCTACGAAGTACAGTGCGTAGGCGACGACATCGCTTGGATTCGCGTAGGCGAGGACGGCAGACTTTGGGCTTGTAACCCCGAAAACGGTTTCTTCGGCGTTGCGCCCGGTACGAACGAAAAATCCAACCCCAACGCGCTCGCTTCTACGAAGCAAGGTACGATCTTCACGAACGTTGCTTTGAACCCGAAGGACAACACGGTTTGGTGGGAAAAATTAACGAAACAGGCTCCCGATGAACTCATCGATTGGACGGGTAAGCCTTGGACGCCCGACTGCGGTCGCAATGCGGCGCATCCCAACTCCCGTTTCACCGCTCCTGCGGAAAACTGCCCTTGCATCTCTCCTGCGTTCAATTCCAAAGAAGGCGTGCCTCTTTCCGCGATCATCTTCGGCGGTAGAAGAGCGACAACGACTCCCCTCGTATATCAATCGAGAGATTGGAACCACGGTACGTTCGTCGGTACGATTATGTCTTCCGAAACGACGGCTGCGGCAACGGGCGCGGTAGGCGTGCTCCGTCATGACCCGATGGCGATGAAACCTTTTATGGGTTATTCGGTAGATAAATACTTCCAGCATTGGATCGATATGGGCGCGAAAGTTCCCGCTGAAAAGCAACCCAAGATCTTCAACGTAAACTGGTTCCGTCAGGACGAAAACGGCAACTTTATGTGGCCCGGCTTCGGCGACAATATGCGCGTACTCGACTGGATCCTCGACCGTTGCGAAGGCAAAGTAGAAGCTCGCGAAACCGCGATCGGCTACCTTCCTTATGCGAAAGACATCAACATCGAGAACTGCGACATCGACGCGGCTACGCTCGATAAGCTCCTCTACGTTGATAAAGAACGTTGGGCGGCGGAAGCGGAAGAAATCACCACGTATTACGCGGAGAACTTCGGCGACAAGATGCCCAAAGAAATCATCGCAAACCTTGAAATCCTCAAGAAGAACTGCGCGAACTGATTTTTCCAATAAAAGAAACGCCCGAAGCAAACCGCTTCGGGCGTTTCTTTATAAACCATTCTAAAAAAGACTGACTCCCCTTAAGCAAGAGGAGTCGTTTTTATGAAATTTACAAACAGCCGCGCGCTTTTAAAGCGTTGAACGTGTTGGCAAAGACTTCTTCGGGTGTCGCTTTTCCGCTTACGACCACGATGCGGTCGGGGAACTGCTCCGCGAGCGTTTTATAGCCCTCATACACTTTTTTATGGAATGCGATGCCCGCTTGCTCCAAGCGGTCGTTCTCGTCCGCGCCGTGCTTGCGCGCAAAGGCTTCTTCGGGCGTCAAGTCGATAAACACGGTGGCGTCGGGCAGGTAATTTTCGAGCGCAAACGCATTGATTTTGCCGATAAAATCCACGCCCAAACCGCGCGCGTAGGCTTGGTAGGCAAACGAGGAGTCCACGTAGCGGTCGCAGACGACCAATTTCCCCTCGCTGAGCGCGGGTTCAACGCGGTCGCGCAGGTGTTGCGCGCGCGCCGCCGCGTATAAAAGAGCCTCGCATTCGTCCGTCATCTCCGCATTTTTGCCGTTTAACAGGATTTCGCGAATGGCTTCGGAAATCTTTCCGCCGCCCGGTTCACGGGTGAAGATATGGGGAATTTCCGATCGGGTTAAGTATTCGCTCCACATTTTGAGTTGCGTGCTTTTTCCGCAGCCGTCACAGCCCTCGAACGTGATGAATTTTCCTCTGGTCATAGAATCCTCCTAAGCGGTTATTTTTCTGTTTTGAATACGGCGAGCTTTCCGTTTGTAAGCCCGAAGACGTTGTCTGCGTTTTGTAAAAGTTCTATCTTTTCCGCCGTAATCGTTTCTCCGATCAAAACAAGGGGCGTACAAGGCGGGAACAGTCCGCATATTTTCGCGCAAATTCTACCCTCCGCCCGTTCGATCTCCACCTCTTCCACGCCCGTTCCGTTCTCAAAGTTTTGTAAAACATATGGGGCAGGTATGAGTTGAGTTTGTAACATATCCGCCATAGACGCTTGTTCTAGAGGCAGGAGCGCGAAAAGCGTTTTCAGGTTTTTTATAAGAAAACAGAACTCTTTTTCTTTGGTTGCGGGGGAGAGATAGAAGCAGAGGAATTTTCCGTCGCAAAATTCCGCGAAGATCCCTTCCTTCTCCAAATACGCTTTGGCGACGAGGGCTTGTTTTCCGAAAAATACGCAAAGCTTCGTCCAATCCTCGCAAGGGAAAATTCGATCTTTATTACAAGAAGCAAAGTCGCCGACCAAGCGTTCTAACTTCGTGTTGCGGGGATATTTCACTGCGTATTCTACCGAAGCCATAATGGGGTAAGACGGGCTGGTCGTGCGGAAAATATCCACGCTTTTTTGCAGAGCCGCCGCAAGCTCCTGCGTGCGGGCGGAAACGATTGCGCCTTGCGTAAAGGCAGGCAAACTCTTGTGGACTCCGTCCACCCATAAATCCGCGTACGCGCCTGCGTAGAGGGCTTTGTCGAAATGGAGATGCCCCCCGTGCGCTCCGTCTACCAAAAATAGTTTGCTTTGCGCTTGGCAAAGCGCCGCGATACCCTTTAAGTCCGCTACCGTTCCGTAGTACGTGGGCGAGGTGATGAGGAGCGCGTCCGCCTGCTCGAAAAGAAAGGCGTAGGTATTCGTCAACTCGTACACGGTAGGGGGCAACGGCGCGATTTCACGCGCGCTCGGGAGTACGATCGGACGAATATTGAGCGCCGCGCAACCGTTCCAAACGCTCTTATGGGTGTGGAGTGGAAACGCCAGCGTTTGGACTCCGCTTAACTTTGCGGCGTATAACATCGAAAGGATTCCTGCGGTGCTTCCGTCCGTTAAAAGATAGCTTTTTGCGCCGCCCAAAATGTTTGTGATATCCCGTTCCGCTTGGGCGATACAGCCCTGCGGAGAGGATAAATTATCGGAGAATGACAACTCGGTCAAATCCCATTGCCCCTGCTTGTGTCCGGGAGTGTGGAAAGAAACGTGCCTTTTTTTCGCGTGCTTGGACAGCATAGCATAGATATGACAGGACGAGCGCGTTTTTTTATGCTTCAAAAACCGTTTCATAGGCTTACCCTGCAATGGGCTCGGTCAAGTACGTCCGAACGAGATGGTTCACGTACAGCAAGCCCTCGTATAAAAAGTCGGGGTGCGTTTCGGGTAGATCGAAAAACGCTACGCACATATTTTCCGCAGAAGCGGCGAACGTCACGTTCCCCTGTTCGTCCTGCGATAATTTCGGGTATTGGATCAAGTTTTGCAGTCCGCCCATCGTCGTGACGTCGGGGCAGAGATTGACAGCGTATTTGCCCTCCCAAACTTGTCCCGTCAGCGCGCTCTCCGCGCGTACGTCTACAAGCGTAACATAGCCTTTTGCAAGGTAGGATTGGAACTCCACGTACGCCGCGCGGTATTGCTCGATCCGCACCAACTCGTTTGCGAGTCCTTTTTGAAATTGGGAGTCCTTTTTATAGCGTTTGTCTTTGCGCTGTTTGTTGCGGGCGCGGAACGCCGTTTCCACCGTTTCGGGGTTTAACGTCGTGGGATCATTTACGTCCGTATAGAAGCGCAGAAGATAATTTTCCATTTTGTGAAAATAGCCGTCTTCGCCGTCTAACTGAGCCATATACGTGATATACGTATTCATATACGATTGAAGATACGTCTGCGTGAACGTGATCTGACCGCTTTCCTCGTCCTCTTCCGAATAGTTCATATTCCCTGCGTTGGGAATGAAGATCAGATCGGCGGAGGCGATGGCGATGTCGCGTTCCATATATTCCGCAGCGTAGTTGCCTGCGTCCGTAAGGTCGGTAAACGTCGTTTCAATGACTTCGTAGGAAAAAACCTTGTCGTCGAACGCGTTCGCGTAGGCGGTGCGGAAAGAGTCGGGAAGCAAGGAATTACCGTAGTGACTGATCACGCCGAATTGCTGGGATGCCATAATGTTTGTTGCCGTGGAGGAAAGAATGATCGTCCAAAGCAAAATGACGGCAAGCGCCAAGCCTACGATTTTGAGCCAATCGTAGGAGAGCATCGTATTGAGTCTTTGTTTGGTAATCTTTGCGTCCATATTTTTGCTCCGTTATCGCTTATGTAAGGGCGTTTGGTGGCGGGCAGGTATGCGTTGAATAAAAAAGCCGTCCGATTTACCACCTCAAAAAGCGCGGTAAAAAGACAAAACGCGCCGTTTCCGCTTCCGTTGCGGTGCGGTCGGCGCGTTACGGTTTATTTTTTCGGCTTCATCGTGGGGAAGAGAATGACGTCGCGGATCGTCGAGCTGCCCGTAAGCAGCATAACGAAACGGTCGAAGCCCATACCAAGTCCGCCTGTGGGAGGCAAACCGTATTCCAACGCGTTGATGAAATCTTCGTCTACCTGCGCGTCGTTGTTGCCTTTTGCGCGCTTCGCTTCTACCTGCTTGACCATACGTTGTTTCTGATCGATCGGGTCGTTCAATTCCGAGAACGCGTTGCCGTATTCGTGACCGCAGATGAAATATTCAAACCGCTCGGTAAACGCAGGGTTGGAAGGTTTGCGTTTTGCCAAAGGGGAGTTTTCTACGGGATAATCGTAGATTACGGTGGGTTGAATGAGCTTGTCTTCTACGAATGCGTCGAACAGTTCGATAAGTACCCAACCTTTCGTTGCGTTTTCGTGCTCTAGCTCTACGCCGAGTTGCTTTGCCGCTTCGCGCGCATCCTCGTCGCTCGCCCAATCGTTATAGTCCACGCCTGCGTATTTTTTCACCGCTTCCGCCATCGTCATTCTCGTCCATTCACCCATATGAATGACTTAACCTTGGTAGGTGATGTCGAGCGTACCGCAAACGTTTTGCGTGACCGTTTTATACAGATCTTCGATCATATCCATCATATCGAAATAATCGCTGTACGCTTCGTACATTTCAATCGTGGTAAATTCGGGGTTGTGGTACGCGTCCATACCCTCGTTGCGGAAAATTCTGCCCACTTCGTAGACTCTGTCCATACCGCCGACAATCAAACGCTTTAAGAACAACTCCGTTTCGATACGCATATACATATCGAGGTCGAGCGCGTTGTGATGCGTTTTAAAAGGACGAGCGTCCGCGCCGATTTCCAAGGGCAAAAGGGTGGGAGTATCCACTTCCAAATACCCTCTATTGTCCAAATACGCGCGGATTTCTTTGAGGATTCTCGAACGCGCGCGGAACGTGTCGCGTACGTCCTTGTTCATAATCAAATCCAAGTGACGTAAACGGTATTTGAGGTCTTGGTTTTGCAAGCCGTTGTATTTCTCGGGCAATGGCAAAAGGGATTTCGAGAGCATAATCAGCTCGGTAACGTGAACGGTCACTTCGCCCGTTTGCGTTTTGAACACGAAGCCCTTGATTCCTACGATGTCGCCGATATCGTAGTCTTTTTTATAGGAAGCGTAATTCTCTTCGCCGATGTCCTGTCTGGTGACGTAGATCTGCATAAGACCGCTCTTGTCCGCGATGTGCGAGAAAGACGCCTTGCCCATAATGCGGCGGGACATCATACGGCCGGCAAGCGCGACCGTTTTTCCCTCGTATGCTTCAAAATTCGCCTTGATCGTTTCCGAATCGGCGTCTACGGGGTATTTGACTTGCTCGTAAGGGTTCTTGCCCTCTAAAACAAGCTTCGCTAATTTTTCACGGCGGATACGAGCCTGTTCAATGAGCTGTTCTTCGCCTTGTACTTCTTCGGTTTGTACCTGATTTTCCTGCATAGTATCATCCTCTTTTTGAAAATTCCCCCGTACCAGGTACGGGATCACAAAAAATTCCGTAACGTGAAATTAGAAAATTTCTACGATCTTGAGCTTGTATTCGCCGTCGGGAGCGGCAACCTTGACTTCGTCGCCGACCTTTCTTTTCAAAAGCGCAGCGCCGACGGGGGACTCGTTGGATATCTTGTTTTCCATCGCGTTCGCTTCCGTCGTGCCCGTGATTTCGTAAACTTCTTCTTCGTCGAGCTCTAAATCGTAAACTTTGACTTTCGAGCCGATGTGCACGAAAGAAGTATCGCTGTTCTCTTCGAGAATCACTGCGTTTTTGATTTTATAATCGAGGCTGACGATCTCGCTCTCGTTTGCCGCCTGTTCGTTACGGGCAGCGTCGTATTCCGCGTTTTCGGATAAATCGCCGTGGCTTCTCGCCTCCGCGATACGTTCTACGATTTCTTGGCGTTTTACCGTTTGGAGATATTTGAGTTTCTCCACCGCTTCGTCGTAGCCTTTTTGCGTCATAATAAACTGTTGTTCAGCCATAGTTACTCCTTTCGTTTCCCTCTTATTTTTTGGCGTGATTCACGGAAAAGCCGTAAAAAATCCGCCTTTTGGCGAAACGTCAAAAACGAACCGTGACTTTTCGTTTCCAAAAGCCACGGCATTCGTTTTCGTCAATGGTATTATACTGTATTTTATTCCCTTTGTCAATGATTTTTGAACCGCTATTCGGAATTTCACACAGTTTTTGCTCTCTTTTAACCAAAAAGGGAGCTTTTTTGCAGTTTTTATCTCTTTTTCGACAAAAACGAGTCCATTCGCTCAAACGCTTCGGACAGGGAATTCATACTCGTCGCGTACGAGATACGCACGTTGTCGCCGCCGAACGAGCCGAACGCGCTGCCGGGAACGACCGCCACTTTTTGCTCCTGCAAAAGGGAGGAGGCGAACTCTTCGCCCGTTAAACCCGTCGTTTTGACCGAGGGGAACGCATAGAACGCGCCCTGCGGCTCGAAACAGTTCAAGCCAATCTCCGTTAAGGAGTGCAGTACGAATTTTCTGCGTTTGTCATAGGAGTCCCGCATTTCTTCCACCGTCGCAAATCCGTCCGAAAGCCCGTCGCGGAGCGCTTCCACCGCGGCGTATTGAGAGGTGACGGGCGCGCAGAGCATTCCGTATTGATGGATTTTGAACATTCCCTCGTCGATCTCCGCAGGCGCGCACGCAAAGCCCAAACGCCAGCCTGTCATTGCAAACGCTTTGGAAAAACCGCCGATATACACCGTACGTTCTTTCATTCCAGGCAAAGAGGCGATGGAAATGTGTTTTTTACCGTACGTGAGCTCTGCATAGATCTCGTCGGTGATCACGAGTAGGTCGTGCTTGATCACCGTTTCCGCAACGGCTTTGAGCTCTGCTTCCGTCATAATCGCGCCCGTGGGATTGTTGGGGTACGTGAGAATGATCGCTTTGGATTTCGGCGTGATAGCCTTTTCCAAGAGCTCGGGTTTCAAAACAAACCGATCCTCTTCCCGACACTCCACGGGGACGGGAACGCCGTCGGAGAGAGTGACGAGGGGCGCGTAGGACACGTACGCGGGATCGGGAATCAAAATCTCGTCGCCGCGCTCCACACAGGCGCGCAGGGCAAGGTCGATGGCTTCGCTGCCGCCGACGGTGACGAGTATGTGTTTCGGGTCGTAAGAAAGCGCAAAACGCTCTTGCAAATATCGGGAAATGAGCTCCAAAAGAGCGGGAAGTCCCCGATTGCCCGTATATTGAGTGTACCCTCTTTGCAGGGAAGTGATTGCCGCCGAGCGCACTTTCCAAGGCGTGACGAAATCGGGCTCGCCCACGCCGAGGGAGATTGCCCCGTCCGTTTCCCGAACGATGTCGAAAAATTTCCGGATACCGCTCGGTTGAAGGAGTTTCGTTTTTTGATTGATAAATTCTCGCATAATACTACCTGTTATGAAAAACGGACGAGCCGTTTTTGCTCCGTCCGTTACGGTTGAATGGAGATGCGGTTGTCCGCCCCTTCCTTTTCAGTGAGCACGCCTTCGATCTTGTATTTCTTTAAGAGGAAATGAGTGGCGGTGCTGATGACTCCGTCGAACGTGGAGATGCGTTCGGAAACGAACGCGGAAACTTTTTGTAGGGATACGTCCTCGAGGAACACGGCGAGATCGTACGCGCCGCTCATAAGATACACGGCTTTGACCTCGGGGAAAGCCGCGATCTGTTTCGCGATCCCGTCAAAGCCCTCTTTTTTCTTGGGGGTGACCTTGACTTCGATCAACGCTTCCACGAGCGTGTTTTCCGATTTTTCGCTATTCACGATCGCGGTGTATTTGACGAGGAGTCCGCTCTTTTCCATAGCCAAAATGCAAGTTTTTACTTCCTCTTCGCTGCGGGAGAGCATCGCCGCGATTTTCTTGGGCGCGATGCGCGCGTCATTCGTTAAAATATCGAGAATGTCTTTTTGCAGAGCTGTCATAATTTTTCTCCTTTTCGTTGATAGCGTCAGTATAAATTTTCCAAAAACAAATGATCGTAAGACAACGTTTCTACGAAATCCCGCGCGATGAACTTCACGTGGTTGAATTTTGCGAAATTGAAAATATGCGTTTTCGTCAATACGGGAGTGGGAATATCCAGCTCCTTGCAGATATCCGTTAAATAGTCGAAAAACCGCGAATACGTCAATTTCTCATTCCGTTCGTAGACGTATTGTTTTTTGATCCGTCCGTCCGTCATTAGTTTTGCCCAAATTCTCATATTCCATATTATACACGAAAACGTCGAAAAAGTAAAGTGTTTGAGCGGTTTGGATTTTTATTTTTCCGTTCTATTTCCGCTTAAAAAAGAATAGATTATGTTGTCCCGTCGAAAAAATCAAAAACGGCGAATCGCGCGGGAGCGGTTTTTTACAAAAAAGGACAAAAACCCCGACGCTCGTCGAAATTCCGACGGCGACAACCTGCTATGATGGAGGAGTACAATGATCGTATGTTTTCGGGCGAAACGTTTTTTATCGGGAATATCCCTTTGCGCACTGTGTCTTGCCGTGGTGGTAGCGCTTGCCGCTACGATTACCTATTGCGTGCGAAAGCGTTCGGATGATATTACGCAAACAGCAGGGGCAGGTACGGGTTCAAACCGCGCCCTGCCCATTTATTCGGTGGAGAGAACGGATAAAAAAATCGCCATCAGTTTCGATTGCGCGTGGGGAGTCGAACACACCGACGCGATTTTGAAAGCGATGGAACAAAACGACGTGAAATGCACGTTTTTCGCCGTGCAATTTTGGGTGGAGAAATATCCCGAGTACGTAAAAAAGATTGTGGAAGCAGGACACGAAATGGGTACGCACAGCCGTACGCATTCGTATATGAGTAAACTCAGCGAAGAACAGATCCGCGACGAGCTGACTACTTCTTCCCAAGCGATTGAGAAAATTACTGGACAAAAAGTGACTCTGTTCCGTCCGCCTTACGGCGATTACGACGATCTGCTCGTAAATACGACGAGGAGTATGGAACTCTATCCGATTCAATGGGACGTGGATTCCTTGGATTGGAAAAATTTATCGGCGACGGAGATTGCGCTACGGATTGTCAACGGCGCAAAAGACGGCTCGATCATTCTTTGCCACAACAACGGCTTGCATACTGCGGAAGCGTTACCGCTCGTGTTCTCGACGTTACAAAACCGCGGTTATACGTTCGTACCCATCAGCGAGCTTATCTATAAGGGCGAATACACGCTCGACGTCAACGGACGGCAACACGCTTCGGCTTAAACGGTTTTCAACGCATACCTGCCCCTGTTCTGTTTCGACTTAAATATTTACAAGACAATAAAAACAATACGTTAGGAGGTATTATGAATTACGCAACGGAAAAAAACAACAAGGTTTACGTGATGGGCGAGATCGTAAGCGACGCGCGGTTTTCGCACGAGGTATACGGCGAGGGATTTTACGAATTCTTCGTTCGGGTGATGCGCCTTTCGGGTCAGGCGGATATTCTGCCCGTGACGCTTTCGGAACGGCTCATTCAAGGAGGAATGTTGGGCAAGGGAAAAAACATCTGCGCGGTGGGACAGTTCCGCAGCTACAACAAGATCGAAAACGGGAAATCCCGATTGATGCTCACGGTGTTCGTGCGCGAGCTTTTGGAAGAACTCCCGGGGAAAAATCCCAACAGCATTTTGCTTAGCGGGTATATTTGCAAACCGCCCGTCTATCGCACGACTCCCTTTAATCGGGAGATTGCGGACGTTTTGGTGGCGGTAAATCGGGCGTACAATAAATCCGATTATATTCCCTGTATTGCGTGGGGACGGAACGCAAGATTCGTGAAAAATCTCGCGGTTGGGGATCGTATCGCCATTTCGGGTAGGATCCAGAGCCGCGAATACCAGAAAAAACTCACCGAGACGGACGTGCGGACGATGACGGCGTACGAAGTATCCGTTTCCAAATTGGCGGCGTTCGACGCAGGCGAGGAGTTCGACATCGATACGGAGTTCGACCTTTATACCCTGCAAAACAAAGCGGACGGCGCGGTGGCGGCAAACGCGGAATATTAAAGAAAATTGTAAACGAAAAGCTCCCAAAACGGGAGCTTTTTTGTCTATTCTACCACACTAAATAGGACAACCTGCGTCCTATTTATGAAATTTTAATTTTCTTCTTCGTAATAGTAAGAATAATCTATACCTTTCATAAAGATTTCACGGTCAGCAATCTTATCGGTTAGAGCGTTTTTGATAAGCGTTAAAATATTCGTATAATCCACAACGCTTAATTTCATTGCTTCTAAATATTCCGTTTTATCAATCTTGCTCCAATCAACGCATTTAGAAAGATTTTTCTTAAATATTAAATCCAACCAAATACGAGTAGTTCTACCATTTCCTTCCATAAAAGGATGAGCAACGTTCATTTCAACGTACTTTTTAACGATTCCTTCAACTGTTGTTTCGGGCATTCTTTCAATGGTAGCAAGCGTTTCATCTAAATATCCAACACTTGCAAATACAAAGCCACCTTTAGAAATGTTCAATTTTCTAATTTGACCTGCAAAATCATATAAACCACCAAAAAGATAAGCGTGAATTTGTTGTAAGCCGTTTATCGTACCAACTTCAATGTCGTTAATAATTCCGCTTTCCAATAGTTCATAAGCCTTATTTTTGCTTTGCTCATCAATAGAAGTGCCTTTTGTTTTAATCCATTTTAAGAACAAGTTCGACTTTTTACTTGGAAGAATTGCTATAAGCAAATTCAACCCGTCGTCATCTATAACGTCGGTTAAATACTTTTTGCCGTCTTTAGCCGTCAATTTCAGTTGTTTGCAAATTGCAATCAACTGCGGATTTCTACGTTTCATAGTTGCCCAATATATTCTTGGCGAAGTACTTAAAGAAAGCGCTTCTATGATATCGACTGCGCATAACCACCAACGGGAAGTTTCTTCATCCCAAATAGAGCGAACGGGAACGTTATCAAAAAATCTAATAGAAGTTTTAATCATTTTTATCCTCGCTCACGATTTCTAATATATCGTCTTTATTTCCTAAAAGGTCGTTTATAAATCATTTTAACGATTATACCACAACAAAATAATTTTATCAAGATATTCTCCAATATTTAGATGAAAATGTTTTTATAAATGAAAAAAGAACTTGGATTTTTACGTCTAAGTTCTTTTTGTGAATAGCAAATTTTATTTGACGGAACGATATAACGACAATAAAAGAAGTTTCAAATCCTTTAAAACGAGGTCGATTTTTTCTTCTATTTTTTCTAAACGTTGTTTTTCGAGTTTGCGTTCGCGTTCCTGCTCTTCGGTTTTTTGTTTTTCTTGTTCTAAGAGTAGTCGTTTTTCCAACGCTTCCTCTGAAAGATTTTCAATGGAAGCTTTTTTCGGTCTGCCGCGGTTGGTAAAAAACGGTTCGACTGCGCCCTCTTGCACTTTGATAATTTCTTGAATCAATTCGGCTTTTTTCAATTTCGTAGGAACTCGTACGCCGATCAACTGTCCGATCGTACGCAAAGAATAAATGGGCAAATCGTTTAGGAATTCAATCGTGTAAGTCATATTTTTCTTCCTTTGTGTAGATTTTATAAAAAGAGTGCGTCAACCGAAGCCGACGCACCGAAAAACGCCAAACTCCGATTGTTACCACACAAAACCCGATAGAATTTTACATACTCTAAAGCCGGTGGAATTCGCGCTTTTGCCTATTCTATAGGCTTTAAAGTATGAGATAAAAAAGGGAAAAATATTCCCTGCAAAGTTCTATCGATATTTTGTTTTGTGTGGTTGTTTCAGTATAACACAAAAACGGGAAATTATCAACTGTTTTTTATAAAATAATGAAAAGATAAAAAATACTCACAAAAAATAATCGGGGATTTTTCCGATTCCCCATTGACAATGCGATAAAACTGTGATATAATATCAAAGATAGAAAAAAGCACGGTAAAATTTCCGTAAAGACGCCTCGGCAAGCACGACCTCGAAGCAAGGAACGACGTTCCCCATAGCGTAGATAAGGGGAGATTGCGGAGGTATTTTTTTCGGATTTTTATAAAAATTTATTTTTACAGGAGTTTTTTTATGGAAAACACAACCGCAAAAAACGATCTTGTGTTGGACGTGCACGAAGTACCTGCGAAAAAATCGCAGTGGGCGCTTCTGTCTATTCAACACATCCTGGCAATGTTCGTGGCTTGTATTACCGTACCCCTCATCATCGGTACGTCGATCCCCGCAACGATCATTTCCGCAGGCGTAGGTACGCTTATCTACATTCTGCTCACGAAACAGAAATCCCCCGTTGTATTGTCGAGCTCGTTCGCCTATCTTTCGGCGATGGCGATCGTATTCAATCTCGGCGGCGGAAACAACTATCTCGCTCTTGCGATCGGTATGACGCTCGTTGGGCTCGTTTACGTAGCCGTAGCGCTCGTCGTTAAGAAAGTCGGTACGGGTTGGCTGTTTAAATTGTTGCCTACGATCGTAGTGGGTCCCGTTATTATGGTTATCGGTCTTGGTCTTTCCGGATCGGCGATCAACAACCTTACGGGCGCTGCTGTCGGTACGTATAACCTTTTGTATATCCTTTGCGGTGTAGTCGCGTTGTTTGTTACCGCGATCGCAGCGTACTACGGCAAGAAGACGATCTCCTTGATTCCGTTCGTAATCGGTATGGGTGCAGGCTATTTGTTGGCGCTGATCATCACGCTGATTGGGTACTACGCTTGCGATTGGGAATACGCGCAGATCATCAACTTCGCGCCCATCGTAGAGAACTTCAAAGATATAAAGGTTTCTAGCTTCATCGGTTACGATTGCTTCGGTTTCCTCGATTGGGGCGCAAATGCAAAGACTTGGGAATGGAGTCATCTTTTGACAATCGTTCTTGCCGTTGTTCCCGTATCGTTCGTTACGATCTGCGAACACATCGGCGACCACCTCAACCTCGGCGGCGTTATCCATAAAGACCTTTTGAAAGATCCCGGACTTGACCGTACGCTTATGGGCGACGGTATCGCTACGGCGGTTTCGGGCTGGCTCTGCGGTTGCGCGAACACGACCTACGGCGAAAACGTAGCGGTTGTCGGCGTTACCAAAGTTGCTTCCGTAAAAGTTATTACGACGGCTTGTATCGCAACCATCGCGCTCGGCTTGTTCACGCCGCTTATGGTTGTCGTACAGACGATCCCCGCTTGCGTAACGGGCGGCGTATCCCTTGCTTTGTACGGCTTCATCGCTTCTTCGGGCGTTAAGATGCTCATCAATGAAAAGGTGGACTTCTCGGAGAGCCGTAACATCTTCATCGCAGCTTCGATCCTCGTTGCAGGTATCGGCGGGCTTACCATTCAATTCAAGGTTGCAGGCGAAATGGTTACCATCACGTCTACGGCAATCGCGATGATCCTCGGTATCGTACTCAACGTAGTTTTGAAAGAAAAGAAAGCAGAAGCTACGGAAGAAGTAGTCGCAGAAGAAACGGCGGCGGAAATCGAGTAACGATTCCATAAAAACAATCGAAAACGTTTTTGGGAAGAGTGGTTTTTCCACTCTTCTTTTTTGTTTTCCGTTCTACTTGGCGAAAGGTTTGCATAGAATAAAACAGAGATAAAAAGCAAAGGGAAGGAGAACGATATGAACGAAGAAATCGAATACGCGGAAATGCTGGAAATACCCGTTTCTACCGTCAACGTAGTCAAAAATACGCCCCGTGGGCGCAAGCGCAAACTTGGCGCAGCGTCGAGCGCGGAAACCGTTTTTTCCGGCTCGGATATTAAGGAGTCCGTCATCGCGCAGATTAACGGAAAGATCGACGGCTCGGAAAGCCCGAGCGCACAGATCCGCGCGGACGCCGAGCTGTTTGCCGAGGGCGCGAACAGTCAAGGAGAAGTCCTCTTTGACGTTCCCGACCGCATCGACACCATTCGGCTGTATTCCACGGAGAATGATAAACATAAATTCTGGGGGAATGAAGACGGAGAAACGCAGGAGGTTGGCGTGGACTTAGAATATGAAAATGAGGCGGGCAGGTACGGGTTGAAAGACGAAACCAACGTTTCCAAAGGGATCCGTATCGCCTTGGGCGCGGAATTTGCTTTGGCGTGCGCTTTGTGCGGCGCGATCTTTTTGACGAACGTGTTCGTGCCGGGGAGCGCGATCAATACGTTTTTCCGGTCGTTGACGGCGACGAAAGAGAGTAACGCGGACGCTCGTCCCTACACCGAGTTTACGCTAGATAGCGTGGTTGGGGATTTTTCGGACGCGGAACTCAACCTCTCGCCGACGGGAATTTTGTCCTTTACCGACGAGGGGTGTGTGTACCCTGCCGCGAACGGTACGGTCAGCGAAGTGCGCGCCGTCGGGGATTTCTATAGTGTGAAGATTTCGTATTCCGACTCCTTTACGAGCGTGATCGACGGATTGAGCCACGTGTACTACGCGGTGGGCGAGAGTGTAAAAGCCAACGTTCCCGTCGGATATTCGAGCGGAGAGAACGAAGTGCAGATGACAATGTATTCTTACGGGGAGCTTTTGAACTGTTTCGAGCTTACGGAAGAGAATTGTCTTGCTTGGGTGACGCAGGAATAAAGGAGGCGCAGGTTGGCTCTTCACAAGCGCAAAACAAAACGGGACGGGCGGCAAGGGAATTGCCGCCCGTCCGACTCTTCCTCCCGCCCTACTCGGCAAAAAAGCAAGGGCGCGTTCCGCGTGCATCCCCTCTTTCTCGCTGTGGGCGTTTGGTATTGTTTCAAAGGCGAACTTATGCTATTTTTGCTCAGTTGTCTTGTGGCGGTACAGCACGAGTGCGCGCACGCGTTCGCCGCGGCGCGGCTTGGGTATCGACTCAACAAAATCGTATTGATGCCGTTTGGCGCGGTCATTGACGGGGACCTCAAAAACATTACCCTAAAAGACGAGATTTACGTGGCGTTTTACGGCCCGTTTATCAATCTTGCAACGGCAATGTTTTTCGTTGCGGTTTGGTGGTTAGAGCCTACCGTGTACGCGTTCACGGATACCGCGTGCTTTTCTTCTCTTGCGATCGCGCTCGTCAATCTACTGCCTGCGTATCCTTTGGACGGCGGGCGGATTTTGCGGTGCGTACTAACGAAAGCGTTTTTGAAACGGAGCGTTCATCGCGCAAGGGCCGAGCGGACTTCCGAGCGGATTTGCCGCGGTGTGACGCTCCTGCTCGCGGCGGTTGCGCTCGGCGTATTCGTATTCCAATGGATGGATTCTTCGCCAAATTTTTCGTTGTTGGCATTCGGGTTATTCTTGGCGGTTGGAGGGATAGGCAATCGAGAAAAAACCAATTACTGCCGCATTGATTTTTCCAATCGGGAAGCGTTGTCAAGGGGAATGGAGATCCGCTTTTTCGCAATGCTCGATTCCCGTCCGATCAAGGATTGTTTTCGCTTGTTCTCGCCCGGAGAATACGTCGTCGTGGACGTTTACGACGAGCGGGAAAACCGTATCGGCAGTCTTTCGCAAAACGAGATTTCCCAGCTGTTTTTGTCCGCTCCCTCACCCTATACGACTCTGCGGGAGCTGATGACTCCGATAGAGGAACAAGACTCGCTTTTTACGAACAATGCAACAAAAAACGTTAAAAAATGACAAAAAGCCGCTAAAAAAGGTATAAAATTGATAAAAAAAGGATAAAACTCCTTGCCAAAAGCAAAACGGAGTGTTATACTAATAAGGTATGCGCTTAAGATTGAGCGCTTAGGCGGAGAGAGCCCGCATTCCGCAAAATAGAAGGAAGGGCGAAGAATAACGCATGAAAAAAGAATGGTTTTTTGACCGCTACTGCGGGCAACAATTTGCCGCCCTGCTCGAGGACGGAAAACTGACGGAGTTTTACGTGGAAGAAGAGCCGCGCCACGAGATCGTCGGCAATATTTATAAGGGAAAAGTGACCAACGTGCTTTCGGGAATGAATGCAGCGTTTATTTCCTGTGGACTTCATCGAAATTGCTATCTTTCTATGGACGAAACTTACACCGATTACAGCCAATACGACGGTACCGTGTCCGAGGCGAATGTAAAGAAACTCGACATTCAAAAAGGGGACGAGATCGTGGTTCAGGTCGTAAAACCCGAGCGTGGAAACAAGGGCGCGAAAGTGACGACCAGCCTTTCGTTCGTCGGGAAACGACTCATTTATCTTCCCGACAGCGATTTTGTGGGAATCTCCAGAAAAATCACGGACGAAAAGGCTCGGCAATCTCTGTTAAATACGGCGGAGAAAATGCGCTCGAATAAGAAAACGGAGGGATTTATCCTGCGTACGCAAGCGCCGTTTGCCAGCGTAAAAGAGCTGAAAGCGGAAGCGAATTATTTGCGGAATTTATACGAAACGATGAAGAAGTCGGCAGATGGCGCGCCTGTTGGGGCGACGCTTTATGAGGACGACGATTTGCCTATGCGCGTGATGCGCGACAGCTTCGGCGAAGAGATCGCCGCCATTCACGTCGGCGACGAGGAGTTGTATCAAAAACTCTTAAAACTCGTGCGGCTTCGCGGGGACTTCCCCGAGCGGAAACTGTTAAAATATACGGGCGAGCGCTCGATGATGTCTGAATACGGGATCTATCCGTTGGTGTATGACTCCATCAAGCCCACCGTGCCTTTGGAAAACGGCGGCTATATCGTGATCGATCACGCCGAGGCGATGACGGTCGTGGACGTGAATACGGGCAGTTTCGTGGGCAAGGACAGTTTGGAAGAAACGGTGTTCGAGGTCAATCTTGCGGCGGCGAAAGAGATCGCGCGGCAGGTTCGGCTCCGTAACATCGGCGGGATCGTCGTGGTGGACTTTATCGATATGCTTTTGGAAGAGCACAAGCTCGCCGTGACGGAGGAGCTGAAAAAACATCTGGACAAGGACAAGGCGAAATGCAACGTATTGCCGATGAGCGAGTTTTGTCTAACGCAATTCACGCGTAAGCGCGTGGGCAAGGATATGTTGTCGTTTTTGGTAAAACCCTGTCCCCGTTGCGCGGGACGAGGATACGTACACGAGGATATTTTCGTTGTAGCGCAGATCCGCTCCGCCATTCTCGATTGTTTTGCCAACGGCTATCACGCGGCGATCGTGGAGCTCAACGACGGCATTATGCAAAAGATTCTCAAAGAGAGAATGTTTGCAAAGGAAGTTGTGGGGCGTTGGAAGAATAAACGGATTTATTTCGTTCCGCACAGGACATATAAAGAGGAGTGTTTCTCCGTTCGCGGCGACAATGCGAGAGTATTGAGTCTGCCCGACAGAGCGCAGATCTTATATTGATATAGTAGGAAACCAAGCCCGCCTTGCCGAATTGGCAAGGCGGGCTTTTATATAAAAATAAAAATGTAATGAAATTTTTTTGAAAATCTATTGACAAATACAAATTATATGATATAATGCAAGTGAAATAGGGAAATTTTTCCTAAATTTTGACAAGGACGATATACTCCAATGAACGACGAACAATTTCTTCCAGGAGGAACTATTTAGAATATTTTTTGAATAGAATATATATACCGTTCCTCCTTTGTTTTTTAGACAAAGGAGGATTTTTATATCCTGCTAAAAAAGGAGAAGTTTATGAAAAAATTATTAGCATTATTCATTTTACTTACAACGCTCGTGTTTAGCTCGTGCGCGTTCCCATTTACGCAGCAAGAGAGTAGCGAATCGGCTTCCTCTTCGCCTAAAGCAAGTTCGGAAGCTTTGCAAGACGAAATCCATAATTATACTGCGGTTGGAGGGTACGTATACGAGGCGGTATCCAATCCCAAAGCCTTTTACAATCCGTATGCGGTGGGCTTGTATTTTTGCGTTCCCGATGAAATTCCCGTAAAGAACAATGTTGGACTCATTGCAGGGGACTCCGTCTGTATTCAATATAAAGGAAATACTTTCGACTTGTACACGCGAGAGGTATATATCCCGCCTACGGAGGGCAATAATGGTACGTACCGCTCGAATTTTAGCCCTATCGGATTAGCGTCTGCGACTATGTTCGACGAAATCGTGTTGGATTGGTCTATATCTTTTGCAAACGTGATTAAGCTTCAATATTTCGCGCCGACGGAAACGGAATCCGCTCGTTTTGTGAAAATCAATGAAGACGGGAGCAACGAAGACGTGTGCATTTCCGAGGAAACGAATAAAAGTCAGGGCGGTGCAACATTAAAGAGATTTTGTTTGTCCGAGTGGACGGATTCGCCGTTATATGGGAAGGTAGTATTGGAAGAAGATTGGGAAGACGGTACGGTTTTGTACGCTTCCTACGGCACAGGAGATTACGATACAACTACGAATACGTATCGCATCCGTGGCTTCTACGACAAAAATCCCAGACCGTAAATACAATAGAAAGAGAACGTAAGCCCGCCTTGCCAATTCGGCAAGGCGGGCTTACAGTTTACATACCGTTTATAAAAATTCTTTCCATCTCTTTTCAAACTGTTCTTCCGCTTTGATCGTTTCGTCCAAAAGCGCGAGGATCTCGCCGTCCCCCAGCCCGGTTGCTTCCCCTGCGGAAGTCCGCAAAGCCGTGATCCCCATCACCGTCCCCTGTACCATCATATCCGCGATATGCGAACGGGAATTGTTGGTGAGCGTGCTCATCTTGATCGACCCCCACATCATCGCTTTTTTCATAGGATTCGGCTCTTTGAGCTCAATATTCTTGTTTTTGGCAAGAACCGCCGCTCGAGCGGAAAAACGCTCGTATTCTTCGTGCTGGGACAGAAGCTCCGCTCTCGTTTGTTCGTCCTCTACCGCAGGTAGAATGTCGGAAATGGACTCCAGCGCGAGTTGCGCGTTGCGGTAGATCTCTGCAAGAATTTCTTCCGTTTGTTTTTGTTGTGGTTGATTGCTCATAAACGTTCTCCTTTTTGACTTTCCTTCTCAGTATTTCCATTCCCTTACTTTTTATGTAGAACTCCCGAAAAATCCTTTAAAGACTTGGCTTATTTTTATAAATTTTTTGGGAATTTTCAAAAGAAAAGTGGGTTTTTTATGAAAAATAACGTAAAATTGCTTGACGAACGGTTGACGATTGTGGTATATTTATACCCGAGCCGATAGAAACGGGCTTTTTTAAGTCGTTCTTTTTTCGGGATTTTGGCGGAGCGGAAACGCAACGCGGAACGGAAAAAGGCGCGCCTTGGTCATTCTTCGAGACTGGAAAGAGGAGGTAAAAAACTTATGTACGCTATTATCGACAACGGAAACAAGCAGTATAAAGTAGCGGAAGGCGATATCGTAAAGGTAGAGAAGCTCGCGGCAAGCGAAGGCGAAACGGTATCCTTCAAAGTGCTTATGGTTTCTGACGAGAACGGTATCAAGACGGGCGCGGAAGTAGAATCCGCAAAGGTTACCGCTACGGTCGTTAAACAGGATAAGGCTAGAAAGATCATCGTGTTCAAGTATAAGCCTAAGAAGAACGAACGTAAGAAGCAGGGTCACAGACAGCCCTTCACCGCAGTAAAAGTTGAAAAGATCGAACTTTGATTGCAGCCGCTCAAAATTCTTTGAGCAACAAAATACGAATTAAGGAGAAATAAAAATGATTTTTATCAGTTTATTCGCTCATAAAAAAGGTACCGGTTCTTCTCACAACGGCAGAGACAGCGAAGCGAAAAGACTTGGCACGAAGCGTAGCGACGGTCAGGCAGTTCTCGCTGGAAACATTCTCGTTCGTCAGAGAGGCACGAAAATCCATCCCGGTGCAAACGTAGGTATCGGCAAAGACGACACCTTGTTCGCTTTGGTAGACGGCATCGTTCGGTATGAAAGAATGGGCAAAGACAGAAAGAAAGCAAGCGTTTATCCCGTAGCGGCAGACGCTGAATAAGCAAAAGGAAAATCTACCGCGTAGCGTTGTTAGAACGCTACGCGGTAATTTTATTTTTTAACGGATTCAGAAAAAAGTCGTAAATTCTCGCAAACGGAGAGAGATTGACGGTTTTGGGGGTTGTATTCTCTCCGACGGTATGGTAGAATAATCGTGCCGAAGAAAAGACGTCGCTTCGACAATACGTCAAAAGGAAAGAAAGATATGGAAAAGAATACGATAGGTAGTTTTATCGCCGCGCTTCGGCGGGCGAAAGGAATGACGCAACGGGAACTTGCGGAGCAGTTGTTCGTATCCGACAAGACTGTGAGCCGTTGGGAACGGAACGAAAGCGAGCCCGAGCTTTCGTTGATTCCGATGATCGCTGATATTTTTGGAGTGACTTCCGACGAGCTATTGCGCGGTAAACGCATACCTGCCCTGCCCGTTTCGGAACGAATAGAGGAGGAAGAGGACGAGGAAACCAAACAGCGGTTACGGCGTGGAAACGAAAAACTGTTCAAAAAATCTTTACGCAAAAAGAGAACTCGGTTAAAACGTTTGTCGTTTATTTCGCTGGGAATCCCCTTGCTCGGATTTTTGGCGCAGATTATTTGTTGTTTTGCGTTGGAAACGGAGAAAGATTACACGATGTTGGGCGGATTTCTTTCGGTCGGGTGCATAGTGATTGCGCTCGTTTGCCAGGGCATTTTCTCTTCGTTCGCAATCCATAACGAGGAAGACGAGGAGTATGCTGCGCTGTCCGTAGAACACAACGGAAAAGCGGCGGCGTACAGCGAGAAGATCTTTTTAGCTATTTTTGCGGTTTTGGGGATTTCCCTGCCGTTGTTTGCGGTCAACGCTTCCGCAAGACACGATTACGACAATTATCAAAACGTAATTTTATTCGGTTGCGTGGTTTTATCTTCGCAGTTGGTTGCATTGGCGCATTTCGTATATACGGTATGGATCGAGAAGAAATTGCTTTGGAATGAAAAAGACAAGGAAAGACAAAAGCGCAAGATCAAAAACCGCGCGTTGCCGTGCGGCGGCGCATTCGTATTGATCGCCGTGGGAATCTTACTCGTCACGCAAATTTTCGACGTGTTCTCGTTTTCAAAGAGCAAAACGTTTACCGATTATGCGAAATTGCAAACGTATATGGAAACGGAAGTGGAGATGAGCGGTTACACCAACTTAGAGGGGGATCAATGGGTTCCGCAACTCGTGTATCTTCGGGAAGAGAATGCTTGGCTCGGCTTGGTAGACGAAAACGGCGAAGTGCTTTTGCATTGTCGTTGGGCAAACAGAGAAGTTCGCGCAGTTGCGGTAAAACGGATTGGAGCGGAGGGATTCCGCGCGGAAGTGTATACCGAAACGGCAATTCGGAAAGGTAAAGCCTTGGAACATACGTTGACCGTGTTGCTGTTATGCGCGTCGGTTGCGGACGCCGTAACCATTCTCGTCCTTACGCGTAAAAAATAAAGACTCAAAAAAAGAAAATATCCACCCGACTAGCGGGTGGATATTTATTCCTTATGCGCGTTGGGTTTTACCAATACGGTTTTATAATCGGTATACACGACGAAGCCGGCTTTGCTCTTGTTGGGCTTTTTCACGAATTTCCGTTTGCAGTAGTCCACGGGGATCTTGTCGCTCTCCCGTCCGTCCGAATAATACGCGCACAGCTCGGCGGCGAACAGAAGCGTTTCATCGCGTACCTGCCTGCCCTCTGTGACGATAATCACGTGAGAGGAGTGGTATTTTTGCGTGTGTAACCATACATCGTCGGGGGAAGCGAACCGCAGAAGTCTGTCGTTTTGCAGGTTGTTTCTCCCCACGTAAATTTTCATTCCGCCGTGCTCGAATTCACGGAACGGAATTTCGGGCTCTTTCTTTTTTCCGCCGACTCTTTGTTTGGGGGCGCGAAGAAGTCCCGTTTCGATGAGCTCCGTTTCGATTTCCTTTAAATCGTCGTCCGTTTCCGCAAGGGCAAGGGCGACCGCCACGCTCTCGGCGTAGTCGATTTCCGCTTCTTCGGATTTTTGCATCGGCTCTAAAATCTCTTTCGCGCGTTTGCGTTTGTTGTAGGTCTTGAAATACCGCTGCGCGTTTTTGGCGGGCGAGAGGGTGGAATCTAGCGAAATCTTGATCGTTCCGCCGTTTTCGTCGTACCAATTTTCCAGCTCCACGCTCGTCATACCCTTTTCCACGCGGTATAAATTCGCCGTTAAAAGCTCCCCTTTGATGCGGTCTTCTTCCGCTTTTTCCGCGTCCTTTAAACGCTCCAGCGTATCCTGCAATTTTTTAGTCTGTTTTTTGCGGAGCGCGCGAACGGCGCTCTCCAATTTCCGCTTTTTGTCGGCAAAGCCTTTTTCGCTCTCCCGAGAATGGTAAAACTCGTCCTCGGCTTTGCAAAGGGAGGGAGTTTCTACGCCGCCTGCTACGGGGAACGCGAAGAAGTCCGTAGGCGTTCCGTCACGTAAGGTGATACAGGGGCGACAAGGCTCTAAGGAACAAAACGTAGGAACAAACTCCCAAAGCGGAGTTTCGCTGTTCTCGTCCAAACAATGCTTGCCTGCGCGCAAAACGATCTCGCGTGACGTAGGCAAAGCAATGCCCGCAACGTTTTCAAAGAGGAATTTGGCAAGGCTCTCTTCCTCCCAACCTTCGGGGTGGGCAAGACGGAAGTTTTCCGCAAGTGAACGCATACCTGCCCCGTCGAAAGGGGAAATTTTATCCTGCGGCTCGGGGTAGGTATATTTCGCCCCCGCAAGCAAGATCCGACGGGAATCGTCAGATAAAAACGTGGTTTTGAGCGCGCCTAAAATGACTCCCTTTTCCGTTAAAATGAGGTTGGAGTATTTGCCCATCAGTTCACAATGCAAAATGCGGTCGCACTCCGAAAAATCGCTGCTACAATGCAAGGTGATCTCGACGATCCGTTCAAAGCCGTATTGCGTGATCGAAAGGATCTCGGCGTTTTGCAAGTGCTTGCGAAGCAGCATACAAAAATTGGGCGCGACGGGAGCGGGCTCTTTTTCGGTCGCAGAAAGGCACGCCCGCGCGTTGGACGCGTTCGTGGAAAGGACGAGCTTCACCGTCGTTTTGCCCGTATATACGGTGAGTGTGACTTCGTCTTTATTTGCCTGCGTGATACGGTTGATTTTTCCGTGGGCGAGCAAGGTATTCAGTTCGTTTGCCAAGCGGCGGATATGAAAAGCGTCCTGTGGCATACTTACCTCCCGAAAAACGCGACAAAATCCGTAAAAAAGAGGAATTTTGGCGCAAAAGCAAAAATTCTTTCTTAAATTATACCGCAAATTTTGTAAATTGTAAATAAAAACGCTTCAAAAACGCTTTATTTTCTTTGATAAATGTGGTAAAATGTTAAAAGCGTAAAATCTACGCGCAAAAAATACGGTTCAAAATCATAAAAATTATTTATAGAAGTAGGAGAAAAAAGAATTATGAAGTACACTACGAAAGCGGCGGCGAAAAGCACCGTAAAAATCACCATCAAATTCGACGGCGAAGAATGGAAAGAAGCGCTCAACAAAGCGTATACGAAGACGAGAGGCAGATTTGCGGTCAACGGATTCCGTAAAGGCAAAGCTCCCAAGAGCGTGATCGAGCACGCGTACGGCAAAGGCGTATTCTATGAAGACGCGCTCAATCTTCTTTTCTCGGAGAATTACGATAAGATTATCACGAAAGAAGAAAAGAAATTCACGGTGGTTGGCGATCCCGACGTTTCCGTGGATAAATTGGAAGACGACGGCGTAACGCTCGTTGCGGTCGTTCCCGTAAGACCCGAAGTGAAGATTTCCGAGTATAAGGGTATCAAAATCAAGGAATACGCGTATACTGTTAAGGAAGAAGAAATCGAAGCGGAGCTCAATCGTCTGCTCGATAGAAACGCGCGCAAAGTGGAAGTTACCGACCGCGCGGCGCAAAACGGCGATATCGTAAACATCGACTTCGTCGGCACGGTAGACGGCGTGAAGTTCGACGGCGGCGAAGCGGAAGGTTTCGATCTTACGCTCGGCAGCGGTCAGTTCATTCCCGGCTTTGAAGATCAGGTTGTCGGTATGAACATTGGCGACAAAAAGGACGTCAACGTAACGTTCCCCGAAACCTATCAGGCGGAGAATTTGAAGGGCAAACCCGCGGTATTTGCGGTAACGCTTAACAAGATTCAGGGCAAAGAACTTCCCGAATTGACGGACGAGTTCGTGAAAGACGCGACAGGTTCGGAAACGGTAGAAGCGTACAAGGCAAAGACGAGAGAACGTTTGCAAAAGCAGGCGGACAGAAAGTCCACGGACGATACCGAAAACAGCATTCTCGAAGCGATTGCGGAAAAGACGGAAGTGGAAATCCCTCAAGCGATGATCGACAGAGAGATCGACGGACTCGTACAGAAATTCGAGTATCAGCTTATGTATCAGGGTCTGAAGCTGCAGGACTATCTTGATTTCTTGAAGATGACGATGGCGGACTTCAGAAAGAACTACGAAGAACAGGCGACGAAGAACGTGAAGAATCAGTTGATTTTGGCGGAGCTTATCAAGCTTGAAAACGTAGAAGCTACGGAAGAAGAAGTGGACGCGAAAGTCGCAGAGCAGGCTGCTTCGGTAGAAAAGACGGCGGAAGAATACAAGAAGAATATGGATCCCCGTCAGTTCGATTATATCCGCAACGACCTCGTATTGACCAAGTTGTTCAGCTTCTTGAAAGAAAACAACGAAATGTATAAAGAGGACTAATCGTCCCCATTCAAAACAAAAACGGAATCTTGCAGGCGTCCCGATCGGACGCCTTACAAGTTCATAGACGTAAAACTCTCAAAAGAGGCATTTTTCAAAGGAAAGGTATTATGGAAAAGAACGTTTTAGTCCCTTACGTAGTAGAACGCACGTCCTCGGGCGAGCGCACGTACGATTTATATTCCCGTCTTTTGGACGACAGAATCGTCTTTTTGAGCGGCGAGATCAACGACGCGGTGGCGAACACGGTCGTGGCACAGCTCATCTATTTGGAGGGAAAAGATCCTACGAAAGACATCAGTTTGTATATCAACTCCCCCGGCGGCTCGGTTTCGGCGGGTATGGCGATCTACGATACGATGAACTATATCAAGTGCGACGTTTCCACCATTTGTATCGGGCTTGCGGCGTCGATGGGCGCGTTCTTGCTCTCGAGCGGCGCGAAAGGCAAGCGTTTTGCTTTGCCCAACTCGGAAATTATGATCCATCAGCCCCTTGGCGGAGCGCAGGGTCAAGCGAGTGATATCAAGATCCAAGCGGAGCATATTTTGAGGACGAAAGCGAAGCTCAACCGAATTTTAGCGGAGAATACGGGCAAGGATCTGGGAACGATCGAACGGGATACGGACAGGGACAATTATATGTCCGCAGACGAAGCCCGCGCTTACGGGTTGATCGACAGAGTCTTTCTCAGAAGATAATTTTTCTTGAAAACCAACCGAAAAACTTTTCGCCGCGCAAAACTCTATCACGGGTTTTGCGCCGAATTTTCTACGCTCGTTCCCTTTACAGGGTTTAAAAACGATTCAAACGGTGTAAAAATAGAGAGCGGTTGTATCAAAAGCAGTCGGCTGCCGCATACTATGCGGCGTATCAGAACAGGAGTGTAACTATGGCAAATCATCATCAACGTTGTTCTTTTTGCGACAAACAAAAGGAAGAAACGCGCCGTCTGATTACGGGCCCCGACGGGGTTTGTATTTGCGACGAGTGCGTGAAAATATGTAAATCTATGATCGAGGAGTGGGAGAGCGAAAAGACTCCCGAAACGGAAGTCCCTTTGAAAAAGCCTGCCGAGATCAAGGAGGAGCTGGATAAATACATCGTGGGGCAAGACAAGGCGAAACGGGTGTTGTCCGTTGCCGTGTATAACCATTACAAGCGGATCAACGCAACGATGAAACAAAAGAGAAACGACGGCGACGGCGTGGAGATCGAGAAGAGCAACGTGCTTTTGCTCGGTCCGACGGGTAGCGGTAAAACGTTGCTTGCCAGAACGCTGGCGAAGATCCTGAACGTACCGTTTGCAACTTCGGACGCAACGACGCTCACTGAAGCGGGTTACGTAGGGGAAGACGTGGAAAATATCCTCTTAAAACTCATTCAAAACGCAGATTACGACATCGAACGCGCGCAGCGCGGCATCATCTATATCGACGAGATCGACAAGATCGCGAGAAAGGGCGAAAACGTGTCCATTACCCGCGACGTTTCGGGCGAGGGCGTGCAACAGGCTTTGCTCAAAATCATTGAAAGCACGACGGCGAACGTTCCCCCGCAGGGCGGAAGAAAGCATCCCAACCAAGAATGTCTGCGCCTCGATACGACGAATATCTTATTCATTTGCGGCGGCGCGTTCGTGGGCTTGGATAAAATCGTATCTTCGAGAAAAGACGATACGACGCTGGGCTTCGGCGGTAAAGTCCGTCTTGGAGAGCACGAAGCGGACTATTCGGTGCTCGACGACGTAAAACCGCAGGATTTGACCAAGTTTGGGCTCATTCCCGAATTCGTGGGCAGACTCCCCATTGTCGTCAATCTCGACCCCCTTGGCGAAGACGCGCTCGTGAAGATCTTGACCGAGCCGAAGAACGCGATCATTAAGCAGTATCAAAAGCTTTTGGGCTTTGACGGAGTGAAACTGACGGTGGAAGCGGAAGCGGTGCGCGAGATCGCGCAGACGGCGATCCGTTTGAAGACGGGCGCGAGAGGTTTGCGTACCATCATTGAGGGAGTTATGACCGAAGTGATGTATAAGATTCCCTCCGAAGAAAACGTCGAAGAAGTCGTCGTCACGAAAGAGTGTTTGACGAGCGGCGCAACGCCGAAAGTCGTGTATAAACAATCCGCGTAAAGCAAGAACGCAAGCGGCTTCCCGTAATCGGGAAGCCGCTAATTTGTAAAAAATTTTAAAAACCTATTGACAAATACAAATAGTATGGTATAATGTAGCTACAAAAGGAAAATTTTTCCTAAATTTTGACAAGGACGGTATACTCCCATGAACAACGAACAATTTCTTCAAGGAGGAACTATTTAGGATATTTTTTGAATAGAATATATACCGTTCCTCCTTTGTTTTTTAGACAAAAGGAGGATTTTTATATCCTGCTTAAAAAGGAGAAGTTTATGAAAAAATTATTGACATTATTGATTTTACTTACAACGCTCGTGTTTAGCTCGTGCGCGTTCCCGTTTACCCAACAAGAGAGTAGTGAGTCAGCTTCCTCTTCGCCTCAATCAAGTTCGGAAGCGATAGCAAACTCTAGCGAATCGTCCGAAATTTCTTCTTTAGAAGAACCTGAAGAAGAAATTAAGGTTTTTAATACCGTAGGTCAGTATGGTCGATACCATTTTGAAGGTATAGAAGTGATTGGCTTAGATTTTGGGGTTCCCGACGAATTGAATTTAGACAATACACGGGGTTGGATAGGAGGCGACGTGATACGTCTTTGGTATACCGGTGATACCTTTTATGGTATCTGTCAAGAATTTATTGCATATAAAAAACTGGAAGACGGCTCTTTAGAGCTTGTGTTTGGGAAAATGATAACCCCCTCTAACCTTAAAATAATCAAGTGGGAATATATCCCTGCCAAGATTATGCGTATCAAGTATTACAAAGCAACGGACACCGAAGACGCGCGTTTTGTTCAATTAGACGAAAATGACGTAGAAACACCTGTTCGCATTGGTAGATGGAGTCCCTTTTATTATCTAACGGATTTTGATACCGAACCTATGGACGGTAGAGGGATTGTTGAAGAAGATTGGGAAGACGGACAAATTTTATACGCTTCGTATAGCGCAACGGATTATAACGCAGAAACCGACACGTATCGCATTCGCGGCTTCTACTACAAAAATCCCAGACCGTAACAAAGAAAGAGAAAGAAAAGCCCTCGGCGGAATTTTCCGCCGAGGGCTTGTTTTGTTTTTAATTAAAACGCTTTGCCTGCCGAGCCGAGCACGTTGACGATCTTGTGTTTTACCATTTCTTTCATCATTGCGCGCGCGTCGCCAAGGTATTGACGGGGGTCGAAGTGACCGGGCTGTTCGGTGAAGTGCTTACGGATTGCAGCCGTGAACGCTACGCGAAGGTCAGAGTCGATATTGATCTTGCAAACCGCCATTTGCGCCGCTTTTCTAAGCTCCGATTCGGGAATACCGATTGCGTCGGGCATATGACCGCCGAACTGGTTGACGATCGCAACCTTGTCCTGAGGAACGGAGGAAGCGCCGTGCAAAACGATGGGGAAGCCGGGCAAACGGTTGCCGATCTCTTCCAAGATATCCAAACGGAGTTTGGGATCTTGACCGGGTTTGAATTTATAAGCGCCGTGAGAAGTACCGATCGCGATCGCAAGGGAGTCGATACCCGTCTTGCTTACGAATTCCTGTACTTCGTCGGGGGAGGTGAATTGCGCGTCTGCCGCGTCTACGTTAACGTCGTCTTCGATTCCTGCGAGTTTACCGAGTTCCGCTTCTACCACAACGCCGTGGTCGTGCGCGTATTCAACGACTTTCTTGGTGATTGCGATATTTTCTTCCCAAGGATGGGAGGAAGCGTCGATCATAACGGACGTGAAACCGCCGTCGATGGAAGCTTTACAAATTTCAAAATCCGCGCCGTGGTCGAGGTGCATCGCAACGGGAATATCGTTCGTTTCCACAGCAGCTTGTACGAGGTGCTTCAAATATACGGGATTCGCATACTTTCTCGCGCCTGCGGAAACCTGCAAAATAACGGGAGATTTCTCTTCGTTAGCGGCTTCGACGATCGCTTGGATCATTTCCATGTTGTTCACGTTAAAAGCGCCGATTGCGTATTTTCCCGCGTAGGCTTTTTTAAACATTTCGGTAGTAGTAACCAAAGGCATAATAAAATCCTCCAAATAAATTAACTTTTTCGTTCCGTTTCATTATAGCCCATTTTTCGATAAAAAGCAAACAAAAGCGGCGAATTTATCAAAAATTTTTTAAAAGGAGTGGAATTTCAGATACTTTTTAAAAATCGCCTTAAACTCCGCAAATGAATTTTAAAAAAACGGACCATAATACTAGGGAAAATGCATATGAATATTAATGAATTGATATAGTCATAAAAATTGCGAATTTTTAGATAAAACGTTTTGAAAAACACTTGACAAAGTTTCAGGCAGGGGGGTATAATTTTGTTAAGAGAGTTCTTTTAAAAGCGTCAAAAATTTATCTTTAGATAAATAAGTAGTAAAAGGTAAGGAGAAACGGATTATGTATATCATAACAGAGCTGTTCGATCTAGCGCATACGCAAGCAAAGGACTACCTCGCTTCCTATCGTTATCCTTGGGAAGCATTGCAGGGGCTAAAAGAGTTTATCGTGAAACAAGGCGAGCTTCTTTCCCGAGCAGAATACGAAGAAATCTCGCTAAACGTCTGGGTTCACAAAACGGCGAAGATCGCGCCCACTGCGTATTTGGGCGCGCCCTGCATCGTCGGAGCGGATACGGAGATCCGCCATTGCGCGTTTATCCGTGGCAGCGCGTTGATCGGGAAAGGCTGCGTCGTGGGGAATTCTACCGAACTGAAAAACGTCATTTTATTCGACGGAGTTCAAGTACCCCATTACAATTACGTCGGGGACAGTATTCTTGGGTATAAAGCGCACTTGGGCGCAGGCGCAATCACTTCCAACGTCAAGTCGGATAAGACTCCCATTGCCGTGAAAGGGGCGCGGGAACGAGCGGAAACGGGCTTGAAAAAATTCGGCGCGGCGGTCGGGGATTACGTGGAAGTGGGCTGTAACAGCGTGCTTAATCCCGGTACTGTGATCGGGAGAAGGAGCGTAGTGTATCCTCTGTCCTGTGTGCGCGGCGTAGTGGAAGAGGACGGGATTTATAAGACGGGCGGCGTCATCGTAAAAAAGAACGCCGACAAACGTTAAAGGAGAGAGTATGGGAAAATATTTCGGAACGGACGGCTTCCGCGGGGAAGCGAACAAGGAACTGACGGCAGAGCACGCTTTCAAGATTGGCAGATTTTTAGGTTGGTATTTCCAGGAAAAAAAGCGTGGTGAGGGCGGCGAAAAAGCTCGTATCGTCATCGGAAAAGACACGCGCAGATCGGGGTATATGTTCGAGTACGCTTTATCGGGCGGAATCGTATCCTCGGGCGCGGACGTGTATCTTTTGCACGTGACGACGACTCCGTCGGTGGGGTATGTGGTACGCTCGGAGGGGTTTGATTGCGGAATTATGATCTCCGCCAGCCATAACCCGTTCCACGACAACGGGATCAAGCTGTTCAACGGCGCGGGCGAGAAAATGGACGAGGAAACGATTGCGCTTATTGAGAGTTATTTAGACGGGGCGGCGGACGTATTTGGACAACGGTTTTTGGAAGCGCCGTACGCTACGGGCGCGAATATCGGCAGGACGGTGGACTACGTGGCGGGCAGGAATCGGTACGTGGGGTATCTCATTTCCCTTGGCGTATATAGTTTCAAGGGTTGGAAAGTGGGGTTGGACTGCGCGAACGGGAGCGCTTGGAACATCGCGAAAAACGTATTCGACGCGCTGGGCGCGACGACGTTTACGATGGGGGCAGAGCCCGACGGAACGAACATCAATGCCGGCGTGGGGTCTACGCAAATTCACGCGCTCCGTAAATTCGTTGTAGAAAAAGGCTTGGATATCGGGTTTGCCTACGACGGGGACGCAGACCGTTGCCTGTGCGTGGACGAGAACGGGGAGCTTGTAGACGGAGATAAAATTATGTACGCGTACGCGCGATATATGAAAGAGCACGGAAAACTCGTCAAAAATACAGTCGTAACGACGGTAATGTCCAATTTCGGATTATACAAAGCTCTGGACGAGATCGGGATTGCTTACGAGAAAACGGCGGTGGGAGATAAATACGTGTACGAGCGTATGGCGGAGGGAGGATTCGTGCTCGGCGGCGAACAGTCGGGGCATATCATTTTCTCCAAGTACGCGAGTACGGGGGACGGGATTTTGACGAGCCTGAAAGTGATGCAGGCGTTGGTGGATAAAAAGACGACGCTTTCCAAGCTCGTCGAGCCGATGAAGACGTATCCGCAGGCGTTGGAAAACGTCCGAGTCAAGGACAAAAAAGCCGTTTGCGCGGACAAAGACGTTTTGGAAGCGTTGCGGCTGGGGGAAGAAAAGATCGGGGATACGGGTAGAATGATGCTTCGGGAGTCGGGAACAGAGCCGGTTGTCCGCGTCATGGCGGAGGCGGAGAACGAGGAATTGTGCCGCGAGTGCGTAGCGCGCGTCGTGCGAATGATCGAAGAAAAAGGCTATTTGGCGTGAAGAAAAAGTAAGAAGTAAGAGTGAATAGTGAATAAGTAAGGAGAGATTTATCAAAGATACGTTCGACTACGGCTGTCGCCTCCGCTCAGTATGACACAAACACTTTAAATCTTACCACAACTTCGGCAAAGCCGAAATATCACTTGCCGCCAGGCGAATATCACTCTTCGCAAAGCGAAGAATATCACTGCGAAGCAATCTCACTTGCCTCTTGCCTTCTCCTGGAGGAGAAGGGGGACCGCTTGCGGTGGATGAGGAGTAAAAAAGGAAAGGATTTTGACGTCCTTTCCTTTTATCTTTTAATTCTTCAAGCTGTTTTTGAATTTATTCAATCATTGGGTTTTTCTTTTACTCTTTCAGTTGATCGGGCAATAGGTATTTATGTTTGATTTTCAAATATCTCTTGCCACCTTTAAATTGTTTTGCCGTTTCCAGACCGAATCCGTTGGTCGCGCCGATAATGACGATAATCTTATCCATATAAACTCCTTGCCTTGTCGTTCGGGTTTGATTCGTTGAGACTGTTATAACAAAAAGCGAGAAAAAGACAATGCTATCGGTATCTTTTTTCTGCGCTCAAACGGGAAAGCAAGCTACAATATTATATAATAATAGAGTGAAAAATAAAGGGAAAGAGGCAAAAAAGCAAAAAGGTAAAAAATTTTTTGAAAAAATTAAAAAAAGTTAAAAAAGTAGGCTCAAAACAGCTTGACTTAAATTTCTTTTCATACTACAATAAATAGGAAGTTGCGGAGGTAGCGTGAAAAAACCGCTTTTCCCCGTTAGTTGAGCGGCTTTTTAAAAGCGTTCCGCGACCAGTGAAGAGAAAATCAAGCGAAAAATACACACGAAATAAGGAGTAACATATTATGAAAACCTATATGGCGCATGCCGAAACGGTTGAAAGAAAGTGGTACGTGGTAGATGCGGCGGGCGTTCCTCTCGGTCGTCTGGCAAGTCACGTTGCGATGGTGCTTCGCGGCAAGCACAAACCCGTTTACACTCCCAACGTTGACACGGGTGATTTCGTCATCGTTATCAACACGGACAAAACCGTTCTCACGGGCAAAAAATTGGAAGACAAATACTACAGATATCACAGCGGCTACATCGGTGGCTTGAAAGAAATCGCATACAAGAAGTTGATGGCGGAAAAGAGTGACCTTGCCGTATACGAAGCGGTAAAAGGTATGTTGCCTAAAAACAGCTTGGGCAGAGCGATGCTGAAAAAGCTGAGAGTGTACAAGGGCGCAGAGCACAAGCACGAAGCGCAGAAACCCGAAGTACTCAAACTTGACTAAGGAGAGGATTGAAAAATGGCAAAAGCTAATGTAAAGAAGAAAATTCAATTCTGGGGCACGGGTAGAAGAAAGAAAGCAATCGCTCGTGTACGTCTGATCCCCGGCGGCAACGGTACGATCGTGATCAACGACCGTACGTTTGAAGACTACTTCCCTCAGGGAACCCTTCAGTACATCGTAAAACAGCCTCTCGTTGCAGTAGAAGCGGAAGCGAAATACGACGTTATGGTAAACGTAATTGGCGGCGGTTACACCGGCCAGGCGGGCGCGATCCGTTTGGGCGTAGCGCGCGCGTTGTTGGAGGCGGAAGAAAACAGCCGTCCCGTATTGAAAGCGGCAGGATTCCTTACGAGAGACCCTCGCGCAAAGGAAAGAAAGAAGTACGGCTTGAAGAAAGCACGTCGCGCTCCTCAGTTCTCGAAGAGATAATTTTCAGGAGTTTGGAACAAAGAAAATCACCGAACGGATTGTCCGTTCGGTTTTTCTTATTTGCGGAAGATTTAACGGCGTTTGCGAGTCTTAAACGGCTTTTATTTTTTCAGCCGTTTTGCGCGCTCGTCGTGCTGTTTCGCAAAATCCAAAAACGCATTGTTTTTGGACGGAGCGGATTCCGCCGTTTCGCTTTCTATGGTCGGTTCTTCGCTCGCAGGGCGCGCGTTCTCCGAGTTTTCGGTAGGCGGAGAGGGGAGGAGAGATTGTAACAAATGAAACAAAGAAAAGGGTTCAGACACAAAAAAACCTCCAAAACTGAAAAAATCACGTAAAATAGCAAAAAAAACGGGCGGTTTTTGGTTGCTTTAATTGACGTTTTGATATATAATAGAATATGCGTTAATATTGTCGGTCAATGCACGTTGACGACAAAACTTTATAATTAAGGAGTCCTTACTATAATGAGGAATAAGAGCAAGAAAATACTTGGCGTAGTAGCGGCGGCTACGATGCTGTGCGCGACCGCATTTGCAGGTTGCGGCGACAAATCCTACCAAGGAGACGCTTTGGACGCAGGATACGTTTCGGCGGCTGCGGTCAGTTCGCAAGGCGGTTTCGTGGTAGAGAAAGGTGATTACGTATACTTTATCAACGGCGCGGAGAGCTATCAAGCGAGCAACAAATACGGCGACGTCGTAAAAGGCTCTTTGATGCGTATTTCCAAGGCGCAACTGAGTGCTGGGGAATACGACAAAGCACAGATCGTCGTACCCTCGTTGTTCGTAGCGCAAAACTTCAACGCGGGCGTTTATATCTACGGCGATTACGTATATTACGCAACGCCTACGACGGATAGAGACCCGAACACGGACAAGATTGAAAATTCGTACATCGACTTCAAACGCGCGAAGATTGACGGCACGGAAGCTCCTATGAGCGGATATTTCCACCGTCTTTCCAACAACGCGGCGGCATACCGTTTCGTACAGGTTTCGGGTTCGGACAAGAATGCGGACGGCGAAGCGGACGTGTACTGCTTGTATGAAGACAGCAGCAAGCTGTACTCTCTCAATACCGCAACGGGCGAGAACACGCTCCTCGTTTCGGGCGCAACCGGTTCGTTCTATTATAACACCGCGGATCTTGCAGATCCCAACGTATATTATACGATGGCGGTTACGGATGCGGAATATAATCAGCTTTACACCGTAAACGCGGCGGCGGCGGTTACCGAAACCAAGAAAGTGGACGGCAACTATACCTATACCGTATCGAACGGTAAACAGTATTCGTTCACGCAGACGGAAATGGATACCGCAAAATCGACGGCAGGGGATTACACGACGTATCCGTACGTCAACCTCGGTACTCCCATTCTCGACGGCGTTGGCGAAAGCTCGAAAGTCACGCAGTATAACTGGGCGGGCAAAACGGGCACGATTATGGCAAAGGGTTACACCTACTCCATTATTCAGTTCGCAAACGACGGTATTTACTTTACGAGAGCGGACGTAAACAAGACGAGCTCGGATGCGGAAGACGAAAAGTTGTACTATCTCGCGATTGCGGACGCGGCGGATACGGCGGCGGTTGTTACCCGGAACGATAGCGAAGCGATCAAAGAAGTGGCGCCCAACACGGATAACGCAAATGCAAAAGCTTTGTTCTATATTGACGGAGAAGGCAAGCACAACTATATGTACTTCAATTCCTCGGAGAGCAAGATTTACAAAGCGCAATACGATCAAGCGGTAGCATTGACGAGCGCGTCCAGCGCGAGCCTTTGGACGCTCAAGGGCGATTATCTGTATTACACGTCCAGCAGTTCGATTTACAGAATCGATTACACGGGCGGAAAGACGGACTACGGCTTCTTGCCTACGGACGAATATAAAGCGCATCAGCTCGCAGGCGTGGCGTGGAACTCTAGCTGGTACAAGCCCGAATTTATCGGCGATACCAATACGATGTTGTATTCCAACAACCAAACGCTTGCAGGTACTTCTTACAATTATATTTATGCGAAGAACGTAGGCGTTGATCAGGCGGCGTTGGTAGCGGATCAGGAATTGTACGATGAAACGATGGAATACATCAACGGCTATGAGGGCGACAATGCGAAAGCGGCGCTTCAGTACTATTTCTACGCAGAAGAAACGGCGAAATTCGACGCGTTGAGAACGACAGATTTGTATGCAAAGCACCAACTCAAAGCGTTTGACGACTTCGTAACCGGCGACAAGAAAGACCTCAAGAAATATTCCTATTTCGTAAACGCGATCGGTAGAATGAGCGACGCGGATCAAGAAGCATTGGAAGAGGGTTGGGTGAATTATCTTTTGAAAGAAACGGAAGACGATAGCGCTGACGAGGGCTTGAAAGGCTGGCAGATCGCATTGATCGTCGTAGGCAGCGTAATCGTAGTGGCTGCGGCTGCGTTGATCCCGACCTGCATCTATCTTAAGAATAAGAAAGCGCAGAAGTTGGAAGCGGAAGCAACCGTAAACGCTTACAAGCGTAAGAAGATCGATACGACGGACGATAAGAGCATCGACGTTTACGCAACCGAAGAAGAAACGGTAGAAGAGGCGGAAGCACCTGCGGAAGAAGTGGTAGAAGCACCCGTAGAAGAAGCAGAAGCTCCTGCGGAAGAAGTGGTAGAAGCTCCCGTAGAAGAAACGGAAGCTCCCATTGAAGAGAAAACCGAAGAATAAAAAGGCGAATACGCCGTTCCGATAGCGGAACGGTGTATTTTTTACAAAAAAATCAAAAAATTTTATAAAAGATTGCAAAACAGGGTAAAAAACAGTTTACAAAATCCGTAAATCTTAATATAATATAGCAAAATCAAGATATAAGGATAACGAGGGAGAAAACTTTATGGCAAGATACGTATTATGTCCAAGATGTGAATTGAATTTCATTGACGCGGATTCGCAGGAATATTGTGAGGTCTGTGTCAAGGAAATGAGCGGTGAGGAAACTTATACAGACGATTTCGATTTAAAAGAAGAAACGGAGCTCTGTCCCGTCTGCGGAGAGAACTATATGATCCCCGGCGAGAAGATGTGCGAGGAGTGCAAGAAAAAGAGCCAATACGAAGAAGAGGTTCAAGAGGAAGACGAAGAGAAGGAAGACGCGTCCTGGAGAAGCTATCTCGACGACGAAGAGGACGATATTGATTTGGGGATTCCCGATTCGGAATTCGACGAGGAAGAAGAGGAAGAGGTCGAAGAGGAAGAAGAAGTCGAAGAAGACGATTTCGAGTACGTTAGCGCCCACGATTATTACGATATGGACGAAGACGATGACGACGATGAGGACGACGACGATTTTGATGACGACGACGCGCCGACCCCTCGTTCAGGCAATAAAAAGAAAAAGAAAAAAGACGACGATTTTTAATGGAAAAGAAAGCCCTGCCTTCAAGGCAGGGCTTTGGTATTTTCCGTAACAGTCGCTTTTAAAGATCGTCCGCGTCCTGCACGGGAATTTCCCGTTTGTTTTTAGGCTTCCCCGTATAGCTGCCGTTGACGTCCGTTGAGGACGGATCGCTGAATAAATCCAAAGCGCGTTTTGTGGGGGCAGGTATGCGTTGAGTTGCCTTTTTTTTGTGATTAGTCGTTGTTGCCGCCATTCTTATAGCTATGGTTGTCGCTGTTTTTGGAGCAGTTTCTGCCACAGTTTTTCGAGCCGCAGTTCTTTTCTTTGTTTTGGTTCTGGTTCTGGTTTTGGTTTTGGTTTTGATTACGTTTCATAATAAATCTCCTTAAAAATTAAAAATCAGAAAACGCCTTGGAAAGAAAAGGAGTTATTCTCTTACTCCTTCAAAAGGCAGATGCAAATCCACGTAGCCTTGTTCCGCTTTGCAAAGAGGACATACTTTCCAAGCCTGCGTGCCTACGTGCATATAACCGCATTCGCTACAAATCCATAAGATCGGAGATTCGCTTTTATACAACGTACCGTTTTTGACAGCGTCGTGCAGATACGAAAATACGATCTTATGCTGACCTTCCACTTCCGCGATCATTTTATAGAGAGCTGCTACGTCTTCAAATCCTTCTTTTTCCGCCGTAACGGCAAAGTCGGGATAGATGTCTTCCATTTCGTTTTTCTCGTCCATAGCCGCGAAGCGAAGCCCTTCTTCCAACGTTCCCATATGGAACGGATACCCTGCGTCGAACGAAATATTGTCCCTGCTACCCGATTTTTCGATAATTTTATTAAAAAATTGCGTAGCGTGCAGCGTTTCGTTTTTCGCAATGGTACGGACGGCGTCCGCAAGAGTCTTTAATTTCTCTTTCATAGCGAGTTTTGCGATCATTTGATACCGCATTCCCGCTTGACATTCCCCCGCAAAGCTGCGAGCTAAGTTTTTAAAAGTTTCCGTTTTTTCAAATTGCATAATCGATCACTCCATTTTATTTCCGAAGGCGTGCCTTCTACGAGTCAGTATGCTCCGTTTTTTGCTACTCATTCCTTTGAAAAGTTGTCAATGAATACCAGAATTGATAAAAATTCCATTCAAAATACTTGCCAAAACGCGCGCGGGGGAGTACAATATTATTAGATGAGTATCAAAGAAAGCCGCGTTTTGCGGCGAAGAGGTGACTATGTTTCATATCGTTTTGGTCGAGCCTGAAATTCCGCAAAATGCGGGAAATATCGCGCGGACTTGCGCGGCGACGGGCACGCATTTACATTTTATCCGTCCGCTCGGGTTTGAAGTGACGGACAAGCATTTGAAACGCGCGGGGTTGGATTATTGGAGTCTCGTGACGATTTCCTATTACGACAGCTTTGACGAACTTCGGGAAAAATACCCCGACGGTCGGTTTTTCTATTTCACGACCAAAGGCAGACACCGCCACAGCGACGTTCAATTCCAAGACGGAGATTTTCTCGTGTTCGGGAAAGAAACGAAAGGACTTCCCGAAGAGCTTCTGATGAAACACGAGGGGGAGTGTTTGCGAATCCCGATGTTTTCGGAGGCTCGGTCGTTGAACTTGAGTAATTCGGCGGCGATTGCCTTATACGAGGCGTTAAGGCAAACCGATTATCGGGGGCTGTTGGAAGAGGGCGAGCTCCACGACCACCGCTGGGACGAAGTGTAAAAGGAACGGATAAATTTCCGTAATAAAGCCGTATAAATTCATAAAATTATGTCAATAACTTCCGTGTAATCACGGAGGTTTTTTATTATGAAAAATTTTTGCATAATTTTTTTGTTGTCAATCATAATAAGTGTAACGGCGCTCGGATTTTCCTACGGCGGCAGAGTTGACAAGATCAACGGCGAATATTTACGCATTCACATTCGCGCGGATTCCAACGATCCCACGGCGCAGGCAGTCAAATATCTCGTCCGCGACGACGTCGTGGCGTATCTGACTCCCGTCGTGGCAAATTGCGAAAGCCGCTTACAGGCGGAAGAAGAAATTGCCCGTCGTTTACCCGAGCTGGAAACCGTAGCGAACGCCACGCTCCGCAAAAATGGATTCACCTACGGCGCGAGCGCGCGGCTCACGCAAGAAAAATTCCCTACGCGAGTGTACGGGGAATACACGTTGCCCGAGGGCACGTATTCCGCGCTCGTGATCGAGCTTGGCAGCGGAGTGGGGAATAATTGGTGGTGCGTGGTTTATCCGCCCCTGTGCTTTGCTGCTCCGAGCGGACAAAACGTAATTTATAAGAGCAAGATCGCGCAAATCATACAAAATTGGAAGAAAAACCGATAAACACCCCTACCGTGTACGCGTTGAATTTCTTTTTTGTTTTTACATACAGGAGGGAAAAGTATGAAGAAATCAATAAAGAAAGGCTTATTGATCGCTGCGTTAGCGGGCGCGTTTACTGTACCTGTCGTATGCGGCGTAGCAGCGGCTCGGTCGGAAACGACAGAAACCATCGCCTTATCCGAAGGCGAAATTGCAACGACGAGCGCGGCGATTTTAAGACAGGGCGCAAAGGGCGGCGAAGTCAAAGAAGTACAACGTCGCTTAAAACTTTGGGGGTATTATAAAGGAAGTGTGGACGGAGTGTTCGGCGCGGCGACGAGATCGGCGGTGATTGCATTCCAGAGAAAGAACGGCTTGACGGCGGACGGGATCGTTGGAAAAGCGACGTACAAGGCGCTGGGAATGACGGCTTCGTATAACGCGCTGGCAGGACAGACGCAATCGAGCGGCGGAGTCAACGGATTTTCGAGCTCGGACGTGTACCTGCTTGCAAGAACGATTTACGCCGAGGGCAGAGGGGAGCCGTACGTGGGACAGGTGGCGATCGGCGCGGTGGTGATGAATCGAATCCGTAGTTCTTCGTTCCCCAACACGATTTCGGGTGTAGTGTATCAAAAGCACGCGTTTACGGCGGTTTCGGACGGGCAGATTAACCTGACTCCTAACGATACGGCGATGAAAGCGGCTCGCGACGCGATCAACGGTTGGGATCCCACAGGCGGAGCGTTGTATTATTACAATCCTGCGGTGGCGACGAGCGCTTGGATTTTCGAGCGCCAGACGATCACGACGATCGGAAAACACGTATTTGCGATTTAACGGCGCAGTAAAAGGAGAAAGGATATGAAAAAGAAAACGGAAACGGCAACGAACGTCTCTTCGGGGGCGGAAAAAGTACAAAAAATCGAAAAAGAAATCAAAAAAGAAACTGTGAGCGCGACTGCGCCCGAGAAAGAAGTCCTTGTCAAGAAAAAGGAAACACTTTCGACGAAAAAACCCGTCGGCAAAGCAGAAAAGGAAAGCGAGGCGGCAAAAGCCAGAGTGGAAAAGGCTTTGAAAAAGAAAAAGGCAGCAGAGCAAAAAAAAGAAGAACGTTTGAAGAAAATGGAAAAGCGTAAAGCCGAGATAGAAAAACTCCGTAAAAAACGCTTGGAAGAACGCAAAGCGAGAGAGGAAAAGAAAAAACAAATTCGCGAAGAACGGATTCGCGAACGTGCGCACGCCAAAGCGAATAAACGGCAGGCTAAAAATCACGCGAAAGCCAAAAAATCCGAAAACAAAAAAGGGGAAAGAAAGGGGTACGGCGGCTGGCTCGCTGCGGTCATTTCCCTCAGCGCAGTCACGTTGGCGCTCGCTACGGCGCTCACCGTAGGCGCGATCGATATGTCCAAGACCAAAAAAGGCGCGATGAGCGGTTACAAGGCTACCATGTACGAGTTGACTTCGGTAATGGAGAACGTGGAAAACGATCTGGACAGAGCCCGTCTTTCCGCTTCTCCCGCGCAGCAGAGCCGAATTTTGACCGATCTTTTGGTGCAGGCTCGCGTGGCGGAAACCGATCTTGAAAAAATGCCGATTAAAATGGAAGAAGATCAAAACTTGACGGCGTTTTTGAACCGTACGGCGGCGGAAAGCGAGCGTATGCTTTCCAAACTCCGTCACGGAGAATCCCTTTCGGAAGAAGATTATGAGACGCTCGAGCGGTTGTATCAAACCAACCACACCATCTTACAGGATTGGTCGGAAATGATGCGGACGATCTCGGATAAAGATATGACGAAGTTTTTAAAAAAAGGCGAGGGAATGTTCTCGGAAACGATGCGTCGGATTGAAAACGCTACCCTCGAAGAGAACGGAAAAATGCTCCATCGGGAAATGAAAGGAGAGAAAAAAGCTCCCGAAGCCAAAGCTGTAGAGTCGTCCATCGACAGCTTACGCGCGGAAGAATTGTGCCGAAACTATTTTTCTGAATATGCGATCAAGGAATTTCAATGCGTCGGGCAAACGATGGCGAGAGGATATTCCGCCTATAATGTGCAGGGTTACGACGAGAAAGGCACGATGCTGTACGCGGAGATCGACGAAAAGAGCGGTGCGCTGATCGGGTTCGATTATCACGAAGACTGTGAAACCGAACATTTTGACAGAGGTAATTCCGAGAAAATCGCAACGCAGTTTTTGGAAAAACTCGGTTATGACAATATGACCGTGACTCGTGTGAGCGAAAGCGGAACGAACTCCGACTTCACGTTCGTGTATGAGACGGACGGAGTGGCGTTCTATCCCGACTCCGTACACGTAAAAGTATGCCGTTCCCGCGGCGTGGTGACGGGCTTCGACGCTAGAGCGTTTTTAAAAAACCACACGACCAGGGTTGAGCCGAATGTGCGTTTGAGTATGTCTGAGGCAAGAGAAAAACTCCGCGAGGGACTGAGCGTAGAGGCGTCTAAACTCGCTGTGATTCGAGCAGGCGGAAAAGAGCGCGCCGCGTATGAATTTTTGTGTGACTACCAAGGAGAAAAATATTTTATCTTCACCGATGCAAACAGCGGAGAAGAACTCTCGATTGTGAACGTCAATAAACTCGGTTAAAATCGAAACGCCGCGTAAAACGCGGCGTTTTTAACGCGCGTAAACACTTCCTTTTTTTGGATACGAAAAAATTTGCAAAAACTCTTGACGAATGGACAAGAATATGATATACTTTAATCAGTATTCAATCTCAATAAGAAAGGAGGAATCGGAGTGCAAGAGAGGCAAACGAAGCAAAAGGCGATTATATACGACGCGTTAAAGACGTTGAATCATCCGACGGCGACGGAAGTTTACGGATACGTACATAAGACGGCGCCGACGGTTTCGCGTGCGACGGTATTCCGTGTTCTGGGAGGCTTTGCGGCGAGCGGAAAGGCGATAGAATTACGTAAAGCGGGGGCGGAAGTGCGGTATGATTACAACGTAGAGCCGCATATACACGCTCGTTGTACGGAATGTGGGCAGTTATCGGACGTATGGGTAACGCTTCCGGAGTTTGACGGTGGCATAAACGACGAGGGGTTTTTCCTGGAGGGTTATACGCTCGAATTTTACGGAAAGTGTTTAGAGTGTCGAAGCGAGTCGAAAAGAAGTTGAGAAAAATTTTCGTGGAGCTAAAAAAGCGTTGACATTTCTAAAGAAAAGGATTATAATGGAACAACAAAAGAGAGCGAGATCCGCTCTCCACCCTGCAGGTGTCGCCTAGCGGTATGGCGGCAGCTTCCCAAGCTGCTTCCGGCGAGTTCGACTCTCGTCACCTGCTCCAAAAAGAAAAACGTCCCAACGGGGCGTTTTTCTTTTTGGCATTAGATAATGAGGGAGAGTCGAACTCCAAGGGGGAATTTTGCGTATAAAAAACGGTTAATAATCGTTTTTAGCAAAATTAGCCGAGCAATTTATAATTGCGAAGGCGGTGGTTTTCCCTAGGAAAAACACGGACTCTCGTCACCTGCTCCAACCAAGCACACTTCCTTTCGCCTAAAGTATTAGGGGTATGGAAGTGTGTTTTGCTTTTTATCCCCGTTTTCCCCTGTCGAATTAGGAGTAGCCGTCAATACCATAAGAAATCCTATCGTAGTTCGGGTAAAAGAATATTCAAACAAAAAAGTTAATACAAAAATTATTGACTTTTGAAGAAAAATTGCATATAATATAGATGGCACTTCAAATTGCGGCTTTTTTCCGTATAATATTTAATCTCAAAGGATATAGTTCTGGTAGGACTATATCTTAATCGCGTATACAAAATCCTTTGAGATAAGTATTTGGAGTGCCAACTCAAGCGATAACGGTATATTCTACGGTGCCGTTCTCGTGTAGGACGGCATCTTTTTATTTTAAAAATCCGTAAAAATATTAAATAAGGGACGCAAAAGAAAAATGAGCAAACAAGATATTTCGGAGTTTAAAATCTCCTGCCACCGGTATTAATTTCACTAAGTGTGAACGCATTACGTTCTTATGGTAGATCGTTGGAATTAAGAACGCCGACCGTACTAAAAAAATCCCAACTCGTTCAGGAAATCGTAGGGGTGCTGTGCGGCGAAATTGCTCCCAAAAGGAATAAACGTGGCGCGCCTGTGAAAGATAAAAGCGTGCCGCAAGAGATTGTGGATAAGATAGAGGAGTTAAAACAGAAATATTTGTCCGAAGATACGGAGATTTTTGAAGAAAAGAATCAGAGCGATACCGCCGTAGATTGTGTGCAAGAGTCCTTGCCTTTGGCAACTGCGGTAGAATCAAAAGCGTCTGTTTCCATACAGCTTGCCGTGGAAGTTTCTTCCCTTAACGAAAGACAAAAACAACTGTTACACGAATTTTTAAAGAGTTTATAAACTCCGCTCGATTTTGTAAGTAAAAGCACCCTGAGGGGTGCTTTTTTCGGTATCTATAAAATCCAAAATTTTTTAAACTCCAAGAACAAAAAAATTTCAATTTACATAGGATACATATGAACCGTTTTGAACGGAAATATGAGATTATGGATAAAAGATATGGGTGTAACGAATTATAATAAAGAATTAAGTGTAGAACAAATTTCCTGTGACGAAGCGTTTAACGTACGCTTGTCTTTAACGGCAACGCCGGATATTACGTCGAATCCCGTGGACATCGTATTGATTTTAGACCGCTCCGGGAGTATGTCGGGCAGCGCGATTGCAAACCTGAAAAACGGCGCGAAAGCGTTTATCGATATCATTTACGGCGCAACGGGCGGAACAGGCGGACAGATCGCCGGCGGTACGCATATCGGCATCGTTAGTTTTGCCGACGTTGCCACGCAAGACGAAGGGTTGATCACAGACGTTGCGGATTTAAAAGCGGCGGTGGACGGCTTGACCGCGGGCGGATCGACCAATCACTTTGACGCCTTTACCAAATCCTTGGCGCTGTTGCAAAACTCCACGGCGAACGAGCAAGTGATGGTAATGTTCACGGACGGGTTTACGACGACGGGCGGAGATCCGAATCCCGTTGCCACGCAAGCTAAAGCGCAAGGCGTGATCATCTATTCCATCGGCCTTTCGGGGAACGGCGGAATTGATCAACAAGCGTTGGAAGATTGGGCTTCCGATCCCTCGTCGGCTTACGTGGTCATCACTCCCGACGACGCCGAGCTGGAACAAATTTTTAAAGACTTAGCGGAAAACATTTCCAATCCCGGCGCGACGAACGTCGTGATCACGGACACGGTATTGCCTTGTTTTACGATCACGGCGTTGTCGTCGCCCACGAAAGGTACCGCAACGATGGTGAACTCGAACACGGTAGAGTGGAAAATCGACGAGCTGGGCGTGAACGGTAGCGAGGGCGCGACGTTTGAGTTTACTGTCCGCCATACGGGGGATTGTAACGGCGAAACGGAAGTCAACGAATCGGTTGCTTACAGCGACACCGAGGGGAACGTCGTGAATTTCCCGTCCCCGACTCTAGTCGTAGAATGCGGTACGCCGATCGTAGAGCCTTGTCCCGAGCCTGTAGATGAAACGGCTTCGGGATGCACGGAAACGATTGAGTTCGACGCGGGCGAAGTCGAAATGCAATCCCTGGGGAGTATCGTTTTGGTCAATTTTACGATTCCGCGCGTTTGTCCGAACAAAAGGGTAGCCGTCGCCGTGATTTTAAACGAAGTAGACGAGGAGGGGAACGAACACAAACGCGGGTTCAAAACGTTGACGATTCCCGCTCATACGCAGGATAGTTGCCGCGACGTATTCGTCCGTTGCGTAAAATTCGTTCTGCCTGAAGATTTAGACGTTGCGACTCCCACGGGTATGTGTAACGAGCGCAATTTGCGCGTGAGAATTCTTGCCAATTATATCGATAACGATTTTGAATGTTGCGAGTAAACGGAACGTTTCAAGTCTATAACAAAAAGCACCCTAAAGGGTGCTTTTTTGAATGCGGAATCTTTTATTCCTTTTAGAAGAACGCTACGGATATCGTTTCTCGTAAGGCTTGGCAATCGTTGCCTCAAAGTTATTGGAGAAAAATCCTTTAAAACGCTTGTAAAAGTAACAAAAAAATGTTACAATAAATACGTATATAAAGGCATAAAGTACGGATAGAGAGGAAAAAGGAGATTTTGTCCGTGATAAACGAAAGAAAAACGATAGACGGCGAGCTGTTTGAAAAGATGATTTTGGGCGGCGTTGGGAATTTGCAGGCGAACTTGCAAAAAGTAAACGATCTCAACGTTTTTCCCATTCCCGACGGTGATACGGGCGAGAATATGTATCTTACTTTGCAAAGCGGCTTGCAGGAACTGAGAAACGTCAAAAATATTTCCATCGGCGATAAAGCGTACGCGATGGCGCAGGGTATGTTATTCGGCGCGAGAGGCAATTCGGGCGTAATCTTATCCCAGCTCTTTTTCGGGCTGGGGAAAGGCTTGCAAGGCTTAATCGAGGCAACCGTGGAGCAACTTGGTTCGGCGCTTCGCGAGGGGGTCAAGTGCGCGTACGGAGCGGTGGCGCATCCCGTAGAGGGCACGATTTTAACGGTGGCGCGCGAAGCGGTGGAAAATATCTGCGACAAACGCTATGAAGAGATGACTGTGGCGGAATTTTTCAGCGGTTATCTGATGGAAATGAAGAAATCTTTGGAAAAAACGCCCAATTTACTCGCGGTGTTAAAAGAAGCGGGGGTCATTGACAGCGGCGGCGCGGGACTCGTGTATATCACCGAGGGATTTTGCAAAACGCTCGGCGGCGAGCGGGTAGAAAACGCCGAGGGGTTGGCGGAAAACGTTCAAAAATCGGTGGATTTTTCTAAATTTGACGAAAATTCCGTTATGGAATTTGGGTATTGTACGGAACTGTTACTTCGCTTGCAAACGAGTAAAACGGACGTAGAAGCATTTTCGGTGGACGAGTTGATCGCGTTTTTGGAGAGCGTAGGGGATTCGGTCGTGGCGTTCCGAACGGGAACGATCGTGAAATTGCACGTGCATACGATGGAGCCTTGGAAAGTCTTGCAGTATTGTCAACGATACGGCGAGTATTTGACGGTTAAAATCGAAAATATGACGTTACAACACAACGAAACGCACGAGGAAGCGGCGGCGGCTTTGGCGGAAGAGGTAAAAATGCCCAAGCGCGCCCGTCGGAAGTTCGCGACGGTGACGGTGGCTTCGGGCGAGGGCTTAAAAAAAACGTTTTTGGAGATGGGCGCAGACTACGTTGTTTCCGGCGGGCAAACCAACAATCCCTCTTCGGAAGATATGATCCGCGCGTTTGAAGAGGTCAACGCCGACTGCATATTCGTGTTGCCCAACAACGGAAATATCGTTTTGGCGGCGAAACAGGCGGCGAGTATTTATCAGGATTCGGAGATCCGAGTCATTGAAAGTAAGAGCGTAGGCGAGGGGTATTCGGCGCTTTCTATGATCGATTACGGCTTAGACGACGCGGACGCGATCGAAGAGCAGATGAAAGAGAGTATGCAAGGCACGGTGACGGGTATGGTCGCGCGGGCGGTGCGCTCGGCAACGCTCAACGGCGTGGAAGTGGAAAAAGACGGATATATGGGCTTTACCGATCATACGATGCTTTTGTGTAAACCTACGAAAACGGAGGCGGTTTGCACGCTCGTCAAAGACCTGGGTGTGGCGAATAAGGAATTTTTGATCGTCGTGTACGGCGGTAGCGTAACGGAGGAAGAGAAAGAAACGCTCCGCAATCATATGTCGGAAGCATATCCGAGCGTAGAAGTGTACGAGATCGAGGGCGGACAAGACGTGTACGATTTCCTGCTCATTATCGAATAAAAGGAACGGATTCGCCGCTTGGCGGCGGTCAAGATAAACCACAAGGAGAAAAGAGATGAAAAAATACGTAATTTTGACGGATACCGGTTGTGATTTGGACAAGTCTTTAAGAGAAAAATACGATATCGAATACGTTTGTATGCGCGTTTCGTACGACGGGAAAGATTACCCTGCCGATTTGGATTGGAAGCAGATGCCCGCGAACGAGTTCTATAACGCTATGCGCGAGGGCAAGCGCTTTATGACAGGGCAGGTAAACGTCGAAGCGTACAAGGAGGCGTTTGAAAAATATATTCAGGCAGGTTACGACGTATTGTCCGTTTCCACTTCGTCGAATATCTCTTCGAGTATTCAATCGAGCTACGTGGCTCGCGACGAAATGTTGAAAGAATATCCCGAAGCGAAGATTATTTGCGTGGATACTCTCCGCGCGTGCTACGCGTTGGGCTTGCTTGCGATCCGCGCTAGCGAATTGAGAGCAGAGGGCAAGACGATTGAAGAAACGGCGGCTTGGTTGGAAGAACACAGACTCACCGTCAATATGATCGGCTCGGTGGACAAGCTCACGTACTTGCGCCAAGCGGGCAGAGTGAGCGCGGCGAGTGCGTTCTTCGGCGGACTGTTGAATATCAAACCCATCATTATCGCGGATGCGCAGGGGCGTAATTTTGCGGTCAGCAAAGTAAAGGGCAGAAAAGTTTCGCTGGAGCGCATTGCGGAAATGGCGAAAGAAGCTTACGAAGAAGTCCCTTATCAAAGAGTGATGATCTCTCACGCGGATTGCGCGGAAGAAGCGGAAGAACTCAAGCAAATGTTCTATGAAAAACTCGGGAAAGAAGTGGAAGTGTATATCGGCTACGTCGGCGTATGCGTAGGCTCGTCGGTGGGACCTGGAATGATCGGTATCTATTTCTTCGGTAAGGAAGTAACGGTGAACAAAGAGGAACAATAAGCTTTATGGCAAAGAAAGAAAAAGAATTTAAAGTATTCAGCAGAAGGCAGCCGTTTTATAAGATTATGCGGGTGTTTATGCGTATGATTTTCAAACGTCCCGAAATTATCAATTTGACGGGCGAGATCGCGGATAAGAGCATTATTGTCGTCAACCATTCGGCAAAGAGCGGCCCTCCGGGATTGGATTTGTATTTCCCGAAGAAAACGGCGAAGTGGGGCGCGCACGAAATGTTCGGAAATTATCAGAGCCGCAAAGCGTATCTCCGCGATATTTTGTATATCAAAAAATGCGGGAAAAAGCCCGGCTTTAAGACTTCTTTGATTGCCTCCGTACTTGCGGCGCTCAATCCCGGGATTTATAAGGGAATGTGGATGATGCCGACGTATCCCGACGGACGGCTGATGAAGACGCTTCGTAACAGCGCGAAAGTGCTGGATGCGGATATTCCCGTTATGGTCTATCCCGAGAACTCCAACGAAGGCTACAAGGACGTTTTGACGGAATTCTTCCCCGGATTTGTAATGCTTGCGGAAAAGTATTACCGCTCTACGGGAGTGGATTTGCCCGTATATCCCGTCTATTACAGCGTGAAGAAACGCTTAATGATCATCGACAAGCCGATGTACGTGCAGGAGTTGATGAAAGAGGGCTTGACGAGAGAGCAAGTCGCGGGGCGGTTCTGCGACAAAGTAAACGCCTTGTATTTCGAATACGTTGCCGACAAGGAAGAAACGGCGCAAAAAGCGGAATGAACGAAAAACAAAAAACGCCCGAGGTGGGCGTTTTTTGTTGCGTTTTTGAAAATTTTCATAGGGCAGGTATGCGTTGAACTTTGTAATGTTCTGCCGTTATTCGAATTGATTGGCGAGAATATCCGCCGTCAATCGGGCAAGGTTCATATCTGAGCCGTCCATTTTTGCTCCGTCCTCTTTCGAGAGTACGGCAACAGCGCCGAGGCAGTCGCCGCCCGACACGATGGGAACGATCACTTGCGCGGTGATGCCCTCTTCACGAAGAGTGGTGAGAGGCAGAATATCGCCGCCTTCGGCTGCGTTCGCAAGATAGCTACGACGTTCTTTTAAGATGCGATCCATTTCCTCGGATAAATTTTTCCCGTCGAGATCTTTTTTACCCTCGCCGCAGGCGTGTAAGACTCCGTCGGTATCGCAAATGACGGCGAGTTTACCGCTCAGGTCGTTGAGCGTACGCGCGGTTGCTTTGCTGAAGCGCTCCAGCGTGGCGATAGGCGAATATTTTTTGAGCATCAGCTCGTCGCGATCCGTAAAGATTTCGAGGGGATCGCCCTCTTTAATACGAAGAGTCCGACGGATTTCTTTAGGGATGACGACACGTCCCAATTCGTCGATTCTTCTGACAATTCCGGTTGCTTTCATAAAAATTCCTCCATTTACAAGTATTGTGCGTAGCGAGCGTGAGAATATACGCGGTTGGAGAAAAAAGCAAAGCGAAAATTTTTTAATTTTTTTAAAAACAGCGATAAAATGAGTTGACAAACGGTATGGATTAAGCTATAATGATTTCGTTAATGCGGTCGTGGCGGAACTGGCAGACGCGCAAGACTAAGGATCTTGTGGGTAACTCCATGCAGGTTCAATTCCTGTCGACCGCACCAAAAACGGGTATTTTTGAGCGAAAAACAGCTTGAAATCGCCCGTTTTTTGCATTTATTCGCCACCTAAATCTTTGGAATTTGGGTCATTTTTGGGTCATAAAATAAATCGACTTGCAGGGATTACCAAGCATTGAGCTTTGCGCCCTCTTTCAAAAGATATTCGTTTGATAAATCGCGGTAGGTGTTCGTCAAAACGCCGCTTGAATGTCCTACAAACTCATCACGAGCAGGTGGAGCAACGCCCATTTCGTCGCAACGTGTATAAAACGTCGTTCGTAAATCGTAGAGCTTATGCCCCGGCAGGGCTTTTTTTATTGCTCGTCGTAGCATATCTAAATTCGGGATAGAGAAAACGCCGTCGGCAGGCAGGAACGGGCGCAAGCGGTTAATAATCGGGATATATTTATATTCGACCTTTCCACCTTTCCTTTTGGAGTTTATCGCCTTTATAAAATCGCCGTGAATTTGGGCTGTTTCAAGCTCGTTCGGGCGCAATCCACAATATAACGCAAGGGCGGCGGACACCTCAAAAATAGAGCCTTTTAACGCATTGAAAAGCATTGTTTCGTCTGCTTTTGTTAGTGCCTGTCCATTTTTCCTTTCGTGTTGTACATGAAGAATAAGCGCAAGTGGATTACGTTCAATTAGAGCGTGAGCAATAGCATTTTTGAAAATACCGTTTAATATCGAATGCAGGTCATCGGCGGTTTTGCCTTTGCCTTGCCCCTTTACCTCGTTAATGATTGTTTTGCAATCGGACGGGGTTATTTTTATTAACGGCGTTTCCTTAAAGCGTGGGAATAAATAACGGTTGAATAAATACAGGCTGTTTTCGTAGTGTTTCGGGGAAACCTTTTCCTTTTTGAAGTTCTCGAAATGGTAAAGGGAAAAGGCGGTAAACGTTGCGGGGATCTCCGAGCCGCCGCCCGTTTCCTTATGGGTAGGTTGCGCGGTTTTCAATTTTTCAATGAAATTCGCCTTTGCGATCTCGATTGTTTTTCCGCAGGCGTGGACGTCGTAACCGTCGCGCCTATATCGTATTTCGTATGTCGTGCCGTCTTTCCCGCTTTGTCGCGTGCGTAGGCGGCAACGTTTATTTTGTAGAATTATCAAACGTCTAAACGTTTTCGGCATTGTTTTAATCTCCTCGTCGGTAAATTCCACAATGCCCCATTTTGCAAGCCCTTTTGCCTTTATTTCGTCCTTTTGACCGCCGCCTGCCTTGTTGTTTTGGTTGGATAATGCGGCGGCTAAAATGCCCGCATAATCGCGATCATCGAACACTTTTATTTTGTTGTCGCTGTCGTTGTTATTCATCGTCCGTTTCGTCTATCTTTTCTTGTTTTGTCGTTGTGAGCAGGTCAACGTCGTTTGCGTTGAGAGGGGAAACAACCGATTGCCCAAGCCGTTTTTCAATATCTCGCCGTGCGTTCCTCGCAACCTTTCCACCGTCGCGGGCAATCTTGCGGCTTTCGTCGAACGTTTCGGGCTGTTCCTGTTTGGAAAACGCCGTCGTCGTAACCTCTGCAAGCATATTCAAAGCAAGTTCAATATCGGTCATATTATCCCGCAGGCTTTCTTTTTTCAAGCCTTTAAGCTCCTTATATTCGCGGACAGTTTTTCCGCTCCACGCTTTCGTCATTTCGCTTGTAAGTATGGCATATTCCCGATCGGTTTCAATTCCACGTGCGCGCCACTCGTCCGTCAATTTCTTTCTTGCCCGTATCGTTTGCATACGTTGGTTTATCCATTCATCGGAATAGCCCTTTTGACGGTAGAAGTCCGCGCCGCGCTTAAAAGCCTTTTCGGGGTCTGCGATCTCGTCGAGCCTTTCCGCGCCTACTTGTGCAAGCCACATTTTGAACGGTTCGGCTTTTGGCGACGGTATCGACTGAACAAGGCGCAAAATGCCTTTTGTGGACAATACGTCCGTCATACGCATTTTACCGTCGGCGGCGGGCATTTTCAACCCGTGACAATTTGTCACGGTTTCGTTTCCCTCGTCTTTTAGACGTTGTTTGAGCTTGCGCCAATATGCGGGCGGGTCAATACTTTCCGTCAGAACGGCGACAACGTCCACGACGGCAAAATACCATTCTTCCTCGTCGGCATTCCAAGACGTGCGGATTTGTTTTTCGTTGAAAAGTTTTAATTTCGTTTCCATTGTCTTTTTCTCCTTTGCTTTATTTGAAATAATTTCCACGCCGTTTTTAATGCGTAAAATGAACGTAGAACGGCGTTTTTATTTTCGTGATAGTTTCCTTATCGTGGATATTTTCACGCGCCCACGCTTTGAAAAACGGCATTAAAAACAAAATGGGCGGCGGTTAAAGGGAAATGCGCACCTCTACAACCTTTCCGAGTATAAGAAAATCTGCGCCTTTCAAAACAGGAATCGGTTCGTAGGCGGGATTTTCGGGCATTAAGAAAATGCTATCCCCATACATTTTGAAACGTTTGACGGTGCTTTCTCCATTGATCAGAGCAACGACAATATCGCCGTTTTCGGCATAAGATTGTTTATGCACCACTAAAACCGATTTATCGCGTATGCCCGCATTTATCATACTATCGCCGTGAACGCGCAAAGCAAAATAATTTTCTTTCGGCTTATAGCTGATATAAATATATCCCTCTAAATTCTCTTGACTTTCAAGCGGTATTCCTGCAACCACTCGACCGAGCAAGGGGATCGCGTAACGGTCATTTAATTCAACCTCGTTTTCAATAACGGGGCTTTTTTTATTTTCCGTTCTACCAAGTAAATAATCAACCGATACCCCGAAATAGTCCGCTATGTTTTTTAACATATCGCTGTCGGGTTGTCTTTTCCCTGTTTCCCACATAGCAACCGCACCGTGCGAAACGCTCAAAGCTTTTGAAAGTTCGATTTGTGTGAGATTATTTTTTTTTCTAAGCGTTTTTAAGATGAAAGAAAAATCCGTATTATATTCTTCGCACAAATTTTCAATGCCTGTAATTTCATTAAAAGAAACACCGTATTTGTTACATAAAATTGTAAGCGTTTCAATAGAGGGTTGGGCTGTCCCACACTCGTATTTTGAGTATGCCGCTTGCGTGATTGAAAGCCATTTCGCTACCTGCGCTTGTGTTTTTCCGTGTAAAATTCTTAATTCTTTTAATCGGTTCATTGTAAAACCTCCAAAATATCTTTGTATATTCATTATACAACTTTTAGTAATAAAAAGAAAGTGTTTTTAATAAAAAATATACTATTTTTGGTTGTATTTTGCTTGATTATTTTAACTGAACGTGATAATATAATAATATCGGTTGTAAAAAACAGCGACGGAGGTATTAAAATGTTTAAGAAACTTTTAGCAAATTGTGAAGTAAAACAAGAAATGTTGGCGAAACAGTTAAACGTTACGCAAGCACTTGTTTCAAAGTGGGTAACGGGTAAAGGCGTACCGAAAGTTACAATGGTTGCGGATATAGCCGCCGCCCTCGATGTTTCGATTGAAACGGTTGTTGCGTGCTTTACGAGGAAGAAGGGAGAATAAAAGAGATGGAAAACGTACTGAAAAATGAAGAAGTAAACGCCCTTTCGCGGGGCATAGAGAACGGAACGCCGCTTGAAGAATTGGCGGCGCAATTTAACGCGCTCATTGAAAAAATGATTGCAAACCCTACAGCATACGAAAGACCGCGCCCCCGCGTTGCTTATGCGGGTATTAAGTTCAAACGGAGCGAATGCCGGGGAATGGAAAAGACGTTTAGAAAGGAATTTGCGGCGGTGGGCAGAGTGGCCCGCGTAAGTAAGCGCGAGAACGACGACGGGCGAACGTTTACATACACGATTTTGTATAACTCAAACGCCTATAATTTCCGCGTTTCCTCTACCGATTTACGAGAGGCAAAGCGGCTGTTCGTGGAAGAAACACACAAGGGGGCGAGAGTATGAAAAGCGGATTAGAAAAAAAGCCGACACAATGTAGCCGCCTTGTGAAGTTTATTGAAATGTACGGGAGCATTAGCACAATGCAGGCGATCGTCGAATTGGGCATTATCAACCCGTCGGCGCGTGTTATGGAATTACGGGCGGCGGGAATCAACGTTATAACGACGATAACCGAGGGGCGCAACCGTTTTGATGAGCCTTGCCGTTATGCCGTCTATACCATCAAAAAGGACGGTGTTTGACAATGGATAGTGTGAAATGGATTAAGATTTGCACGGATATTTTCGACGATGAAAAAATGTGCTTAATCGAAAGTATGCCGAATACTGACGGAATAATTGTTTGTTGGTTCAAGTTGCTTTGTATGGCAGGCAAGCAAAACAATAGCGGCGTGTTTATGTTTAATAAAATCGCCTACACGGACGAAATGCTTGCAACGATTTTCCGCCGCCCTATCGAATTAGTGCGCCTTTCCCTTGAAACGTTTGTTTCTTTTGGTATGGTGGAAATTGTCGATAACGTCTATACAATCCCGAATTGGGAAAAACACCAAAGCCTTGACGCATTAGAAACAGCAAGAGAAAAAACACGTCAGCGTGTTGCGGCGTTCCGAGCGAAACAAAAGCAGCTTGCAAATGGTAACGCTACAAGTAACGTTACAGTAACGGCGTGTAACGTCGTAGAAGAAGATATAGAAGAAGAAAAGAAAGAAAGTAAAAAGAAAGAAACGGCACGCCGTTTCACTCCCCCCACCATTGAAGAAGTACGCGCCTATTGTGAAGAACGCGGAAACAACGTAAGCCCCGAAAGGTTTATTGATTATTACTCGTCCATTGGTTGGAAAGTTGGTAAAAACTCAATGAAAGATTGGCGGGCGGCGGTTAGAACGTGGGAGAGAAAAGAAACACCCAAGCAGGAGCAGGAAACAACCGAGCCGCGTAAAACAGCGTACTTTTGGGAGGGCGATTGATGGAATATGACCTTATCCCCTTTGACGAAATAGAAGTTGTTGATTTTGACGAAACGCAATACTTAAAAACGGGCATAAAACAGCTTGATAAAATGATATGCGGTTTCGGGTTGGGTCAGCTCGTCGTTTTGACGGGACCGCGTGCAGGCGGAAAAACAACGTTAATCGGCAACGTTATTTGCAATTTCATTGAGCAAGGACATTACGGCTTTTTATTCTCTTTCGAGATGGCAAACCCGCGTTTGCGGCGTTGGTTGACGTTGCAGGCGTTAGGTAAAGACAATCTGAAAGAACGGCGCACACAAACGGGGCGGACTATATCCTATCCCGCAAGCAAAGAGAAAGAGCAGGCGGCGGCAAGTTGGATAGGCAAGCGGTTGCGGGTTTTTAATAACGCGGGCTTTAACAAAAATAACATAATGAATTTGATTAAACGCTATATCAAAGAGATCCCGCAAACAAAATTTATCGTGCTTGACAACCTTATGAAGATTGACTTTTCGGGCGGCGGCGATCAAAAGTATTCACGCCAAAGCGAATTTGTCAAAGAGTTGCAGGCGTTCGCGCAGGCAAACAATATTTGCGTTATTCTCGTAGCGCACCCGAACAAGGTTAAAACGATACCCCGCATTGAGGACGTAGGCGGGAGCGGGGATATTATCAACACCGCCGACACCGTCGTTTTCGTGCATAGGGTAACAACGGATTTCAAGAAACGTGCTATTGACGAGCTGAAATGGGAAGTAACCGCCCCCGAATTTAAGGCGGACAACCTTATTGAAGTTGTGAAAGACCGCGAATTTGGCGACGATAACAGCTTTATAGCGGTATATTTCGAGCCGAAAGCAAAGCGATTTTTGAATAAACGCGACGAAAACGCGGTTTATGGTTTTGATATTCGCACCTATCAACCAAAAATGCGCCCGACCTTAACGGAGATAACGGACGATGACGGAGAAATCCCCTTTTAATAAAAGCGGCAATTCGGGCGGCGGCTTTGATTTCTATGATTTCAAAACCGCCCTTGCGAAACAATACGGCGTACAAAATGCGGAGTTTTTCGCGGCGGCGTGGCGGGAGCTTTCCGACGTTTGTTTCGAGATTGCAAGCCGATATTCAAAGCTTGTTGCGTGGTGCGATAAAGAGATACGGCAAGCGGGCGGAATTATCAACGCCTTTTCCCCTGCGGATAAAACGGCGGACTATACGACGGAGCATGCGAAATTATGGCGGGAGCAAGTGCATTACGTTGCGGAATTGGTATATTTTCGGGGGTTGCTTTTAGACCATCGAACAACGAACAAACAACGGGAAAATATCGAATATACCATTTGCAAATTGTACGGCATACATTACAGCGAACATTTAGAGGATTACGTATGAACACACAATTTATACAGGACATTATCAGAGAGTTAAAAACGGAGCTTTACCACGCCAAGAAAAAGGCGCGTGCTTTGAGTGCAACGGACGAGGCGCAACTGTACTATAACGGCGTGATCGTCGGCTTGCAGGTTTCCATCGGCAAATATGAACAATGGCTTTATAACGTGCAACCGAAAGCCAAGAAACAGCGCAAACGCAAAGGAGCTTGAACAATGGGCAGGACAAACAAAAGCGGTAAGATTTATAAACCGCCCGAAAACGAAATATATTCCCCACGGGTGGAAAAGGCAATCGTCGAAATATGTTTGTTTTGCCCTTTGCCCGTCAAAAAATGCCGTCCGCACGTTTGCAAACGGTATCGCGAAGAAGTGCGAAAAATCAAAGAACAGGAGAAAACGAGAAATGACAAAAAAGAAAAATGCGCTTAATCATCAACGAAATAGTGAAACCCGATGAACGGATAACGGGCGCGGAGTTTGTAAACCGTCTTTGTGAGAAGATAGGAGAGCAACCGACGTTGAAGAAAAGCAAGCCCTATTTCAAGGTTTTGAAAAAGTGGTTGAAACAGGAAGAAAAACGCAATAGAGATAAGCGGCCCGAAGATATTATTTTCGAGGTGTAAGGAAATGCACGTTGACGAAGTAGGGCGGCGGCTTGACGAAATACGGGATATTTGGGCGGAAGTGCGGCGGCTTAATATTCCCTATTCGGCGGTATCAAAGGACGACCAAGAGCAAATGCAAGTGCTTATAGAAACGCTTTTTGACCGTTACGAAGAGGCGATAGAAAACGACGTCGAATATATCAACCATATCCGAAAGCCCCTAAACCGTTTGAAATTCGAGTTGCAACGGTGGATTTCCTACTATTGGAAAGACGACGAGCGCAAATGGCCGCATTTTGTAAATTGGTATGCTTTTCACTCTCCGAAATGGAAATAAAAAGTTTCAAAAAGTTTCAAAAAAAAGATTTCGCCGCCCTCTCGTGCATTATGCGCAAGGGTGCTTGCGTGCGCGGACACGCGAAAAAGATTTTGCGCTTGATTACTTTCACACGCGCGATATAGGCGGAAAAACGGGGGCAATTTTGCAGTTGATTGCAAGATCCGCCGCCCCATCGGCGCGACCTATCCCGAAAAATAATTGTTTTGACGATGGAAAACGATATTTCGACGGGGTGCAGTATGACGGAAAAAGAACGGTATATAAAACAAGCGTTCAAACACTACAACGAGAACAAAAAACGCCTGCGTGAGCTTTCATTTGACGGCGTGCGCGGCGTGGATTATTCCAAAGCAAGAACAGGCAAAGCAACGCCGCAGGGCAACGAAACCGCCCTTGTTCGATATTTGGACGAAAAGCGGACTATCGAAAAGCAGGTTGAAATTGTTGACCGCGTTTTGTGGTTTTACCGATTGGACGGCAAAGGAAAGGACGAATACATTACGCAACGTTATTTGAAAGGAAAGAAAGTTTTTCAAGTTGCGATGGATTTATATATTTCCGATCGCACGTTGTTGCATTGGAATAAAGACATTGAGGCAACGGCGGCGCGTTGTGCTGATTTGTTCAATTTGTGGTGAGGTGCAGAAGATGAACACAAGCGGAATTTATCAAAGCCCGAAACAAAAGAGATTCGCCGACGTGCGCGAACGGTTGCTTGACCTTTGCGAACGAGTGGAAAACGGCGGAGAGATAACCAAAGCCGAAAAATATTTTTATTGCTCCCTTTGTTATTTCCAAGACCGCGACGGGAACGACGGAGCGATTGACGAGTTTTTGAACGTTGTACAGGCGGCGGGGCTATTATGAAAGACAAACAAACCATTTCAACAATACGCGCCTTTTTGCGTGATTATCCCCGGCGTAAGGCATTAGCCGCCGCCCATTTGGAACAATCGAACGGCGAACAATCGGAGAGCCTGCGGGCGTTTATGGCGTGGAATGAGCGCATAGACAAGGCTTTTACGGTCATTGACGAGCCTTTGCGCGTTGGTATGTTCCAAGACATAGCAAGCGGCAAGGGATATAAGGCAAGCCCTTTGCGGGAACGCTTGACGATCCACCGCTACCACGCCGCCAAAAATAAGGTTTTGGAGAGTTTGGCGCGGGAATTGAATTTGATTTTAATATGATTTTTGATTTCGCGATTTTATGCGTGAGCCTGCGCCCCCGTTGACGTTTTCCGAGCGTGTAGAGATTTCCGCCGCCCCTACCCCGTTTTGTTGCAAAAATGCGCTTTTCGGTAAGCAGGTTAAGAAAACCGCAACAAAGCACGATTTCGGGGGTGTTCGATAAGCAGGAAACCTGCCTTTTCGTTCGGTATTAAAAAACAAGCGATTTACGGCGCGATTTTATCACGGACGGGGAAATTATCAAGGACAAGGCAAACGCGCGAAATACGCGATACAAACACAATAGAACGAATTAAAAACAGGAGAATAAAGAATTATGATTTACATTAACGACCATTTACGCATTAAGGTATTAGATGATAGGAATTTGCAATTAGAAGAATACCGAGAGGGAAAAAGCGCAAGCGGAAAGAAAGGCGCGTTGTTAGGTGCATTGTCTAAACAGCTTTTCGATAGCGCACAAAACGAAATGACGATTAAGGAAGTGATCGCCAAAATCGACGAGGCGCGGGCGGAGATTCTCCAAGCGGTCGGAGAATTGAAAAACGGATAATTTCGGCAGTTTCGGCTGCCTAAAAATGCGCGCGTATGCGTGAGAGCGTGAGCGCAGGAAGGAAGTGAAAAAATTCTAAAAATAAAATTATAGGAGAAGAAAAAATGATCACAGCAAAACTTTATATCAACGACGGAACGTGGACGGAATTGCCCGTGTATAACAACGTGGAATTTGACGAACGATTGGACGAAGAGCTCGATAGCGGTAGCGTACAGGTGATAAGCAAAAGCGGCATGCCGTTTGCGGATTATACGCTGTATAGATTGAAATTCATGCAAGACGACGAAACGATTATTGATGAAAGCTATTTCGGATTTGATACGGTGGAACAGCGTGGCGAGGACTATTATATCCACACGATCGAGCTTGTAGAGATTACCCGTATCGCAATGGGTATTCCCATTGACGGTTGCAAGGTCACGCAACCGATTGAGGGCGAGAAGAAATCGCTTTACGACGTGGCGTTTAGCTTTGAGGGCGGATTGATCTCCAAGGCGAAGTTGGAAAGCGTAGCGGACAGAGAGTTATATCTTCATCCAGCCAGTGGGGACATGATCGAGAAAATGAAAAACGTTCCTTCTCCTGAATTTCATTGGGAGTGCGGAACGCTTCTTTGGGAGTGCTTATGCGATGTGGGAAACGTGATCAACTGTATTCCACGCGCAAGATTTGTCGGAACGAACACCGATCGCCTGTTTATCGAGTTTATACCCGTCAACGATATTACGGAGGAGTATGAACTCTGATTATCCGCCGCCCAAGCGGCGCGATTTATATACATTCCGATGATAGTGTTTTGCGGTGGATAATACCATATTCACGGAGTTGTATTATGACGGATAAGGAAAAGTATATCAAAAGGGCGTTCAAGTGCTACAAAGAGAATAAAAAGAAGCTGCGCGAAGCTTCCTTTGAGAGCGTGCGTGCCGTGGATTATTCAAGGGTAATGGGCGGCGGCAATCGTCGTCCTGACGGATTGGAAAGCGCTTTGGTACAGTATATCGATGACAAGACGGAGCTTGAAAAGCAGATTATGATCGTTGAAAAAATACTTTGGTATTATCAACTTGACGACAAAACGGGAAACGATAAGATTAAATACATTCATTTCCGTTGGGAGAAAGGTTATCCGATCTATCGAGTCGCAATGGAATGTTGTATTGGAACAACAACAGCATGTGCATGGGCGAGAGAGATTTTAAAACGTGCGGCGGCAGTCGCGGACTTGTACGATTTATGGTGAGGTGTAGAAGATGAACGAAAACGGAATTTATCAAAGCCCAAGACAAAAGAAGATTGCGGCAATACGGGCGCGCTTGCAAGAGATTTGCCAACGCGTGGAAAGCGGCGAGGAAACGACCACAGCCGAAAGATATTTCTATTGCTCCCTGGTTTACTTCCAGGAACGTGACGGAAACGACGGCGCGATCAACGAGTTTTTGAACGTTGCGCAGGCGGCGGGCTTGTTCTAAGCTAAGGAATTAGCCGCCGCCCCGGTTGCGAAGATTTAAGCATGAAAAAAGACAAGGATTACTCCTCGTCTTTGTCGTCATCATTCAATCCGTTAAGATTTTTTAAGCGTTTAATTTCTGCCTCATTTTTATTCGCTTTCGTTTCAAGGCTTAATAGCTTATAGCAAAGCACGGTGGAAAAAGCCAATGATAAAAAAGACGTTAAGTATTCCGTACTTTGAAAATCCGCAAGTGCCCAACCGATAAACATATACAGAGCCCCGATAAAGCCAGCAATTAACAAAACAACAAACATTATGCACCTCATAAGATTTTTATTTAAGTATAAAGGAGAAAAACAAAAATGTCAAACAAATTAAGTTACTCATCCATAGGAAATATCGTAGATGGAACAACGTTTTGTTCGGGCGTTGAAACGCTTGCAGAAAATCTCATAGAAGATAACGAAGCTGATGCAACACTTATTTTCCCTTCCGCAACAGGCTGGGCAAGTTTACGTTCTGCTTCATACACAATGACAGACCAAAATACCGAAGCACATTTGCCATTGCCGATTTATAAGATTAAAAAGTTTTTAATAAAGCCTGTTGGAACATCAATACGTACTGATATGCCAGGTATTACCGCGTTTCCTGATTATGATTATACAAGATATACCAATGATGATGGTCAACCATTGGATTATTTTGATATAACAAAATATATAGTGACCGCAACAGAATGGAAAGGTTTACCCGCGGCGGGCTCCATAAGTGAGTATTTATCGAAAGTAATGAAAGATAATACGCTCTATTGGGAGGAGAATGCAAGTAAAATAGCATTTTTGGGGGATGTTTATAAAATTCCCGATAGTCTTTCAAGTGTTTGGCCTTCCCCGGATATAACCCCTGCCTTTTTAAGAGTGTTAAGATCAGCACTTTATGAGGTTTCGGATAAATATTTCGTTAGATATAACGATACGGATGGTACGGAGATAAAAGTATCAATGCGTAATACGATAGAGGATGTGGACTTTTTAACAACTGATGTCCGCAAATGGCAATTCCGTATTGAATATATACCTATGTCCTCAAAAATGAAGATCCGCGCAAGGAAGAACGCGCCCACAAAGGTGGAATACATACAACCGTTTAACCAACGCGCAGAAATCAATGCGGCATCCGCATTTGGTAAAAATATGTGGCTCACGGCGCAGAAAACGGGCGTAAGGGAAATTAAGTTCATAAAGAATTATCCCAATATAAAGAAAATCCCGCCTTTAGGCGCATTGATACGGTGTGGCGGCAAAAAATATCGCCTCGTTGCAAAACACCACGGTATGACAAATCATCAATATATTCGAGTAACGCATACGCTATCCGAGAATTGGTCGGAGAAATCGAAACACGTGGCGGTGGATCAGAAATACCGAAACTGGTCTATCCCGCAAGATACGCTATGGCGCAACCTCTATTGGGAAGATTACCTGCGCGTGGGAACAAGCCTTAAAACGAGCGATAACGTAACAAGCGGAGCTTCCCTTGCAGATATTATGAAAGGGCTGTGCGTGGCTTCTACCGATGATAAAACGGTGGACACCTTTGCGTGGTATTCTTCGGACGATTTAGGGAAGATCGGCGAGGCAAAAATCGTAGGTGCAACGGTGCCGTGTTCTACATACGGTATCGCCAACAGTTTGATTTTCACTGCGACATTCCAGGATAATCTTTCCGCAGGCTTACGCGCCAATGAATGGGGCAAAGTGGAAGAAATATCACAGGAGGTCAGCTATACCTGCGAAGAAGCTCTGTATTGCAAGGCAGATGGCACGTTAAGCACGGCAAGAGTGGTTTTATCGGAAGGTTGCGGGACGAGCGCTTCGGTTGAGTTGGATGAAAATATCGATACTCTGCCTGAGGCGATAGCCGCGGAGTTGGATGAAAAACGCCACGAATTTTATCCGTCTGTTATAGAAACCTCATACACAGATAGCGCGGGCGCGGAATATACCTTTACACTAAACGCACCGTTAAACCCCGTATTCGATAAAGAGTTTTATATCTACAAAGATCCGGGCGAAGCACTTAAATTCACCTACCAAATCCATTTAATCGGGGAGGATGATTGCTTCTTCGGCAATAAATTTGCAGAGCATAACCCGCTTATCAAGGGTTGGAAGGGCGCGGATAGAAAGTTTAAGGTATGGGCGCTAAAGCATTACGCGCGTGAAGGCTCGGATATTCTTGAAACGATTTCGGGCGATACGGCTTATGTGCATACGTCAGACGGCGCGTGCTTCACGATTGCGGAGCTTGAGCAAAACGCTTTTGAGATTAAGAAGTACGGCGAAGTATTCACGCTTACGCTTAGCGAGGCGTTAGCGAATACGCTTGCAGGCGGGGGATACCTCTCCTGGGCCATCACGGACGAAAATAACAATCTGTACGTGGCGTGCAACGATGTAAGCGTTAAGACGTTATATTTCCAGTTACACCATAAGCGATAAAAAAGATATCGAAAATCGCTTATTTATCGCACGATAATTTGACGGACGGGGAAATTATCAAGGACAAGCAAAAAACGCTTTCCTCGTCCGTCTGTATCAAATAACAAGAAAATAGGAGTATAAAACAAAATATGATTTACATAAATAACACTTTAAGAATTAGACGACTTGACCCTAACTGTTTGCAGCTTGAAGAATATCGTAAGCCTGATGAAAAAAGCGGAACAACAAAAGACAATGCGGCAAAATGGCGCAGGTGTGGATATTACGGCGACATTAAAACCGCTTTATTAGGTGCGTTGAGCAAACAGCTCTTCGATTGCGCTAAAAATGAAATGACGATTAAGGAAGTGATCGCCAAGATTGACGAGGCGCGGGCGGAGATTATCCAAGCAATCGGAGAATTGAAAAACGGATAATTTCGGCAGTTTCGGCTGCCTAAAAATGCGCGCGTATGCGTGAGAGCGTGAGCGAGGGCGACAGCCGCGTATAATGCTTTTTGATAATTTTTCACATTTTTTCGTGTGTGTTTGCTTTCCGATCGGCGCGATCGTCGCCGTCGAAGATCCACAAATGCCCGTTTTTTGATAATTTTTCACATTTTGGGCGGCGGATAAATGGAGTTTTCGCAGGCAAAAACGCGCGGGCGCACGTGGGAAAAAGAAAAAAGAGCTTGACGGGCTTTCGTCAAACTCTTTGCGCGGCGGGTATGCCGTTATTTTTCTTGCTTTATGTAGGCGTGTATGTCGTGTATCGCCGCTTCCATAACGTCTTGCAATCGTATTACATAATCGATCGCAACGGTGCAAAACTGATCGAGAACGGGCTGACGGTGGGCGAGATTGCGGATTTCTTTTTCATCTTCCTTGCTCCCGTCAAGTTTGATTGTGTGCATAAGATCGTTTGCCATTTCTCCAAGCACGGTGCGGAGAGTGTCAAAGGCGTAACTATTGCTTTCCAAGTTTTCGAGAACGTCGAAAAGGTCAAGGTCAAGTTCCTTTTCAACGTCTGCCTGCGGTTGCGTTTGGGTTTCGGTGGTATTATTTGCGTTTTGCATTTTCTTTCATTCTCCTTTGTCGTTTTCTTTATGCCGCCGCCTGTTCGCGGTATGTAATAGCGATTATGTTTTCCAAAGCGTAGCACAGCGTTACGGGCTTTTCGCTTTTCTCGTCCTCTCTGATAGCTCCCATTTCCACAAGCTCCGCTTTCGTCGTGGGTGTTCCATCGGCAAGGAAGAACGCCGTTTTGATATTGCAGGGGTTCATAATTTGCAAGTAAAGTTTCGTTTCGTCTTTCTTGCTTTTCACAATGCTTGCGTGTTCCGTGTGTTCAAACCACGTGGGGAGCGTTCCGCCCTGCTCCGCGATTCTATCCTTTACGCTTGCGACGTTGGCATAATTCACGCCAAATTGCGCCGTCAAGGTGGTGCGCTTGCGATATGTAATGCCCTTGCGTTTCTTTTCCGTTTCCGCCTCGATGGCGAAGAAACGACCGTTTGTAATGTTCTTGCTCAAAATTTCGTTAAGTGTCATTTTGCATTTTACCTCGTATTTTTATTTGACATTCTTTGCCGTTTGTGGTAAAATGCTCGTAGTAGATATAGAGCATTTACCTTTGTTTTCGGCATTGTTGGGTGTTCTGTTATCGGTTAGACGGTTTCAATGTGTATCTCGTTTTCGCAGGCGATCACACAGCGCAAGCCGTCTTTTTTGTTTTTAAGGTTTCGCATTAGTGCTTGCATATCCTTTTGCGTTGCCTTTATTCCGTTAATAAAGATTTTCACGCTTTTTTCTCCTCGCGGTGGGGGCTTGCTCATCTACTCGCAGCCGTCCGCCGTCTTGTCGGTTTCGGTGTTCCCTCAACCTTTGTAATACCATTATACCACAATCGGCATACAAACGCAAGCGAATTTATACCACAATCGGCATTTTATATATTCGTTTTGCTTATACCACATACGGCATATACGGCAAACACCATAACTTTTATTTATACCACATACGGCATATAAAAAACACTTGACAATATGCCGTTAGTGTGATATAATAAAGAAAAAACGGAGGTATGGCAGTATGGCACAAACGGAAGCCCAAAAGAGAGCGCGGGAAAAGTATAATGCAAAAAATCCGAACAAATACAAACGGATAGGAATAACGCTACCTGCGGAAGAAGCGGACTACCACCGCGACCTTATGGACACGATCGGCGCAACGCCCGTGCAGGTATGGCGTGCAGGGATAAAGACGATTACGGACGAAAACAACGAGAAAGGGAGCGACTAACCGCCGCCCCTTTTTCTTTTCTATTTCGTGGAATATATTTCCATTACGATTTTAAGCCGTCAAACGCTCATAATCGAACGAAAGGCGGCGGCTGATAGATTGACCGAGAAAACGAATAAAACGCTATCCTGCAAAGCTGACGAAGAAAAAACGGGCTTTCCGTTTAATCTTTCCCGACGACGTGGAAAAATACGGGTTTCCCGTTTCTTTTTGGGGTTGAGTTGACGGCAAAGCGCGTCTACTCTTTATCCTGCTACCCTAAATTGATTGTGTGTGTAAAAAAGTGGTTAACTTTTTTCTTTTATATTTCTTTTTTATTCTCTTTCTTATTCTTATTCTAGGACACTAACATTAGCTTTACAGTAAACTTTACTGTAAACTTAACGCAAAAAGGGATATAAAAAGCAACGATTTTTGATGATAGAAAACACGCTAAATTAGGTGTAAAGGCTTATCCCTACCTTTTGCCCTTTTCCGTCGAAAGTTCGTCAAAGTTCGTAACAAAAACGCACACGCGCAGGCGCGAGAGCAAGCCCCCTACACCTTTCTTTGTGGGGTGGGGTTTGATCGTCGGCATACATCGGAAAATACACCCGCGAACGGAAAGCCCCTATATCCTTTTTTTGGGGCGGTTGAGTGTTAGGCGTGCGCTTGTTATATATACAAGTGGCGGCGCGTTCGCTTGCCAAAACAAGCGCACGCCCGCACAATCGAGCAAAGAGAGAAAACGGACAAAATGAAAGCCGAGGGAAAGGCGCACACGCTGACCCGCTTTTGTACGCCGTTTCCCGTCGGCAACGTCTATTTTTTATCCCGTTTCCGATTGTCTTTTCTTTCTGATCGGGCGGCGGCTATTGTTCATCGAACTCCGAACGAACTCCGAAAAAATAAAATTTCTTTTGCAATCAAATGCAAAAATGGGGTGAGTTTTGCGGAGTTCCCATATAAAAGAGAATCGGGGAAAAAGTTTCCCCCATTGAACAAAGAACGAACAAAGAAAAAACACCCGTTTAAGCGTGGTTAAGCGTGGACGTTTTTTCAGTGGCGAGCAGTGGACGGTTTTATTATTTTACGAGCGGAGAACAGCGGACGATCCTTTCCTGCGTGCGCGTATGTGAGAACGTGGGCGGCGGTCAGTTATCAAAAAACGCTTGACAAGTGGAAAAAGAAAGTTTATAATAATTCTACCATCGACAAAGCAATTTGTTTTTCAGTACGAAAAAGCGCGGTAGGCAATCGCCCGCCGCGTTTTGCTTTTCTATGCGTTTATGCAAAAGGAAACACGGCAGAGTTCGACTGTTCCACCGTGTTTTTACTTGCAAAATGGGTTTTAATTGTGGTTAAAAATGTTGATATTTCGACCTTGAAATTTTGGGGCAGTTTCGCGCAGTATTCGCGCAATCCCTTTATTTTCAAGGGGTTTAGGGGTATTGTGGTTAGGTTCAATTCCTGTCGACCGCACCAAATATGCAGTTTTTTAAGGATTTTTCCCGAAAAACTGCTATTTTTTTGCCTCTATTTAGCTAATTATACAATTATTTTTTGCAATTTGTCAATCATTTGGGGAGAGAATTGGGGAACAATTTTCTCCCCAATTTCTTTTTTTATACATCAAATTTTACTTTTGCCATTTGCTCTTTCATGAACTCGTCGGAGAAATGTGTGTAAACACGTCCTACGAGTCTTTCGCTGCTATCGCCCATCCATATATCGACAATGTCCGGGCGAACATATTGTTGGCATACCGTTGCGAACGTATGGCGTAAATAATATTGAGTGATTTGTTCGCTACCCATTATTCTTTTGAATATTCTATTAAGAACGTCTGTTCTATGGGGGTTGACAATGGGTTGCTCTAAATTGAGCTTTTCCCGTGCCTGTAAGGGTACGGGAATTTTTTTGTATTCAATTTTCCCGTTTTTCCGTTTTGCATTACGGACGATCAAAAAATCTCCCTCAATGCGGGCGTCGCTCAATTCGCAAGGGCGAAGACCGAAATAAAGCATAAAAAGGAAAGTGGACTTGTAGGACGAAAATTCATTGGTAGACAGCCGATCCAAAAGGTGCTTTTGTTCCTCCTTAGTCAAAGCTCTACGTTCGGATATGCGTTCAGCCTTTTTAAAAGGAATCAGCATAACGGGATTATAAGTTAAGATACCGCTTGCAATTGCATATTTAAATATAGAATTGAAGATTGTTCTTAAATCTTCGTATAAGCGTGGCTTTTTACCATTAAGGATTTTATCGATATCCAAAGTACGTATTTCTTTTATTGGTTTTTCGCCTAACGTAGCGCGCATATAGCGCCGATAATAACTTTCGTAATTGTTATATGTACGTTCGTGAATTTTACCTTTCTTAAATGCAAGCCATTCCGCAGCGATTTCTCGAAAAAGATTTTTCTCGCTACGAATAATACGGACTTGATATTGATCGATATTTTCGGGCTTTGTCATTTCAATAAATTTTCGCTTGGCTTCCTTAATATCTTTAGAGGAAGCCGAAATATTATATCCATTCCGTCTATATCTGATTTCATAAACAAAAGTCTTTTTATGCTTTAAGCCGCTTTCCCGTTTAAGAATACGAGCGACTAATCCGTTTGCAATGAACTCTTTTTTTAATGTTTCTGCCATGTTTGCGACCTCTTCTTTTGTGAATTTTATGGTCGCTGTTATCGATTTTTCTATTTGAGTATACGGAGTATACGTTTTGTTTTCTTCATCAATGACTTTCTCTATAAGCTTTCCAAATTCGCCTGAGAGATTGATGATTTCTCGTCTACTGCCACACATCATTAAACGTGTGGTAAGCATTGTCAATTCGTCTGATATTCTACTTTTCATGACAAAAATCTCCTTTTTCATACGTAAAATTGCGAACATATGTTCGTTGTTTCACGTATTATATCATAAAAAACGAGACAACTATTGTCACGTATTGGAATATTTTTCAAAAAGTAAAAATTATTTTGCGTTCAATAAGTTTTGCATCATTGTTTTGATGGCGCGAACGGTTTGTTCGCCTTTTTCGCTCTTTAAAGCACGATATAAATCGATCCAATCTCTCTCGTCAGGGGAGAGTTTTTCTTTATACTCGGCGACGACTCCAGCTTCTTTATCTTCGTCAGTCCATTCTAAGGGCGACCGATTTAATTCCAAAGCTGCTTCGATGGCTTGCATAGTATCGATGCGAGGGTATCTTGCGTAGCCCGCAAAGATTTTTGTGATACAACTTTTTGAAAGACCTGTACGCCTTGCTAATTCGTCGTAGGTAATTTTATTGTCTTTCATATATTTTTTAATCGTTTGAATTTCCATTTTTGCACCTCCTTTATTATTTAGTAAGGATATTATAAATAAAAAATTCATTTTTGTAAACTTTTTTTCAAAAAAATAGTGAAATTTGCTTGACAAGTTCACAAAGATGAAGTATAATTACATCATAAAAGTTCACGAAAGTGAAGTTTTTTCAAAGAGTAGACATAGAAATGTTGAAACAAAAAGAAGCCGTTTCCTAAATACGCTTTCGCGCAAACGACTTCTTTCCGCACAATTTGTTTAGCTACGCTTTGCAGCGTTCTACGGAGTAACGCTCTCCAACTGCGAAGATTCGGCATAGCCGATTCCTTGTGTTTAACGCCCACGCGGCAGTAGAACAACGGAGCATATTTAGGTCTACTCTTCTTCAAGCCGTATCACTTTGAGCAGTTGTGTTCTGCTACAAATTTAGCCCTTAGTCGATACGCTTGCGGTAGCAACGGGCAAATTCAAAAGTTTGGACAAAGTAGTGTCCTCCTTATGTATGGATTTGCCTGTTAGGCTATCGAATATATAAACACTATTTAATAAATCAAAACATATTGAGGTGGAAAAATATGAAAAAAAACAAAGAATTTTTGAAGCTATTAATAGACAAAGATTTGTCTAAGGTAAAAGTGGCTCAATTTGTAGGCGTATCATGGCAAACGATTTATTATTGGTCGATAGGAAGAAGCAAGCCTTCAGCGGGTGCGTTGATAAAATTATCTGAAATTTTGGATATGTCTATTGAGCAATTATATAAACTGTTTTCAAACAAGGAGACAAAATAAAGGAGGTAAAAAAATGCTACAAGAATTAAAAGAAATGGGATTGTCGCAGGCTATGATTGCGCGAGAGATGAAAACCCATCGTCAAACGGTCAACCAATGGTTTATGGGAAATCGAGTTCCAACGGCGCGGTCAATCAGTAAAATGGCGACAGCAATGAGCACGTTGACGGGGAAGAAAGTTGTTCCAGCCGACGTATACAATCTCATTACGACGGTTGTAGAAAGAATTGAAAGAGAAAAGGAGAGTATTTAATGACGGCACACAAAATCAACAGGAAAAGATTGGCAGAGCTTTTAAGCTCGCGGAAGATCACGGCGTATAAGCTTGCTCAAATGCTTGGGTACAAGGATTCGTCCAAAACGACGGTCTACAAATGGATTTATGGCGAAGGCGAGCCTAATGCGGCAACGATGCTAAAGCTTATGGAAATACTTGACGTTTCGGCGTTGGACATTTTGCGAATCTTTGCGGAGGGGACTGAAAAAGTATGAGGTTTGGCGCGAATAAAAACTTTTTTAAGAAGCTACAGGAAAAGAAATGGACGTTCACGCAGTTATCCGAACGCTTAAAACAAAAAGGTGTAAGTCTAAATCCTCAAACGCTTTTTCAGTATGCGGATGGGCGAAGAGTGCCGAATAAGTCTGAGCAGAAAGCGATTGCAGAAGTGTTTGGCTGTTTGGTACGCGATATATTTTGACGGAGGGACAAGCAGGATGTCAAAGATTGTGGTAACGAATTGGAATAAAGAGCAACACCCGATATGTTCGGAGTTTTGCGAACTTATCAACGACGCTTTGGAGCGTAGACCTGATATGTCGCTTGCGGAGTTTGCGGAGATTTTAAACGAAGCAAATCAATACGCAATGCGCGAAATGTTATACGAAGTGGAAAAAAGACAACTCAAGGAGATAAAAGCAAATGCAAGCAGTTAAGAAAAAGCTTTTAGAAGAATTGTATGAGTTGTACGGAAAGCGTTTCAACTTTATGAAAGAGCATATGGAATATTCGATTGAGAATATAGATCATCCAAAAGCGTTGGAGGCGTATAAAAACTCGTTAAAAACGGATGAGGCGATCGAGAACAAAGCGGATGAGATTTCTAAGGAAACGGACGTAGCAACGTCGATATTTCTCACGCGGCTGATGGATGCGGTATTCCCAAAAGCGCTTTCAAGATACATAAAGTGTTGCGAGGTTTGCGGGTTGGAGGTATTGGAATGAAGATTGAGTGTAAAGGCAGTCAAATCTTGATTGAGATCCCGCCCAAGGAAACAAGCGAGCGCACGGCAATTTTATCGGCGTTATCGGGAGTAATGTTTGCCGGGTGGAGTGGAGCGGATACGATTATTTACGATACGACTTTATTCAGTTTAGGGGCAACGGCGAGTCATTTGCGAATGATCGAGCTTGTCGCGAAAGGTAGAGGATACGACGTGTCAGCCGAGGCTTTGGGCTTGATGGCAAAAATCAAGCGAAAATACGCCGAAGAACAAGAAGTCGAGAGAATGATCGAGCAACAACGAGAATCGCGAAAAACAGCAATTTCACGGCTCAAAAACGGGTGTGAATTTTGCGGGCTGTTGACGTGGAACGGAGTTCGTTACGTGTGCGGTGGGAACGATAAGCCCTGCGCGACGGATCCTGAAGAAGTAGAACGGAATTTTGAGGAATGGAAGTTGACGAGAGTTTTTAAACGTTTAACTCCGTTTCCAAATAACGATTGTCAGTATTTGGAGGTGCTGAGATGAAGAATTTAGAATTATATGAAAGAGTGCGTAATGTTCCGAAAGAAGCGCAAAAGACGATTGAGGCGGGGCGCTTGAAAGGGAAGACGGACATCAATCCTATGTGGAGGATCAAGAAGCTGACGGAAGAGTTTGGACCCTGTGGCTTTTGTTGGTATGCACCGATTACGGAGAGATGGATAGAAGAGGGGGCGAACGGTGAAAAGACCGCAAATATCCGTATCAATCTATTCGTGAAAATGAATGGAGAATGGAGCGAGCCGATTGAAGGTATTGGTGGCAGTCTTTTGATTGCGAAAGAAACGTCGGGTTTAAGAACGGACGACGATTGTTTCAAGAAGGCGTACACGGACGCGATCTCGGTTGCCTGTAAGGCGCTTGGTTTCGGTGGGGATATTTATTGGCAAAAGGATCCTACGAAGTACGACGAAGACCAAAACACAGGGGGCAGGTACGAGAATACGGACAAAAAGCCATTGTCCAAGAAAGAGTTTTGCGACCGTTACAGCGTTATTGAATTTGAGAAGTGTATAGCGTGGTATGAAATGAGACTCGGCAATCATCCATACGAGAAATGGACGGCGGACGAGATTGCAATCGTGGAAGAGGATTTGGCGAGATCTCAAAAGGATAGAGAAGCAAAGCATAGAGCGAAAGCTGCGTCGGGAGAGGTGCCGTTCAAAGTATGATAAAAGGCAGAGTAAAAGAAGTCTATGCGGATGGAACCGCTCTTATTATAGCTCCGATTGACTTATACCAAGCGACGCATAGGCAAGTGAAAGAGTGTTACGTCGATTACATAGATAGTAGAAAATTATCGGACAAGCAACGCAGAATGTGTTATTCGTTGGTAAATGCGATTGCGGAATGGAGCGGAAGCGAGGTTGAAGACGTAAAAGAGGCGTTTAAGCTTGATTTTTGGGCGGACAACGTAGATACGCTTGCGGACAAGATATTTTCCTTGTCGGACGCGCCTATGAGCCTTGTAGCGGCGTTTCAGAAGTTTCTGATCAAGTTTATTTTGGCGAACGACGTGCCGTTGAAATTCTCGCTGTTGGATTACGTAGACGATACGAGAGATTACGTGTATCAATGCCTTATCCATAAAAAGTGTTGTATCTGTGGAAAGAAAGCGGATTTGCATCATTTAGAAACCATTGGAATGGGGAACGACCGAACGCAAGTACAACATCTTGGGCGAGAAGTAATGAGTCTTTGTAGAGTTCATCACGGGGAATATCATACGTCGGGGAAAATCGAGTTTTTGAGCAAGTACCATTTGGACGGTGGTATAGAGGCGGATAAGACAATATTAAAAATTTACGGGTTAAAGAGGTAGGAGTATGGGAGGATTTACGTTCTATCAAGAGTATTATGAGACGCTTTGTAAAATGAAAAAAACAAGCGATAGGCAAGCTGTATTGTCGGCAATGCTGGAGTTTGTTTTTGATGATAAAGAGCCTCAAGGGTTGTCAGAAGTGGCTGAAATCGTCTTTGAAATGTTTAGAAAAAATCTTACAA
>JAFTHW010000023.1 GCA_017457225.1 Clostridia bacterium
GAAAGATAAAAAGCAAAAGTAAATCACGGCTTGCTTGTATGCGGTAGGCGAGTTAGTGTGGCACTGGGGTGCCGTGCCAGTATGCACGCACTTTAGTGCGTAAAAATAAAGCCCCCACTTCTAGTGGGGGATATTTACTTGTAATATTTTCTTTAAAACGCATCTTTGGAGATTTTACTCCACCGACGCGCGATAAAACGCAATTTCAAACTTGGAGGGAGCAACGCTGTTCCCAACCTCATCATTTTATTCCAAAAACCGGGAATAATTTTTCGCTTGTTTTTTGCAACGGCTTTCAACGATTTTTCCGCAACGTACTCAGGGGATTTGGCGGCAAGTTTTCCCCAAAGTCCCTGTCCTTTGATTTGCTCTTTAATATCCTCTCTCGTAGGCATCGCGCCGGGCAAAACCGCCGTTATCGACACTCCTTTCCCTTTCATCTCTTCCCGAAGGGAAACGGAAAAAGAGGTCAACGCCCCTTTCAAAGCGCTGTAAATAGCAAAATACGGCATCGGATAAATCCCCGAAACGCTGGACACGTTGACAATTTTTAAATCCTCGCAGCGATGATCGAGCGCAAACCGACTCAATGATACCGCCGCTTCAAAATTGACTCGGCATTGAAAGACGATTTTTTCTTGCGTGTACGCTTCTACCCCTTTTTGAATATCCGCGCCTGCGACGTTGATCAGTCCGCAAAGTTTGCAGTTCAAGCCCTCGATAAAGCTCATCAACGCGTACCTGCTCCCCTCGTTTGCCAAATCCGCGGCAAAGACAAGCGGCTCTATCCCGTAAGCATTTTTTAGCTCTTCTTTTAAGACATTCAGTTTTTCGGCACTCCTACCTGTTAGAATTAAATTCTTGCCCTGTTTGGCGAGCGTGATGGCAAACGCCTTTCCGAGTCCACCCGTTGCGCCCGTGATCAAAACGTAATTTTTTTCCGTCATATTTTCTCCTTATGTTACGACCAAAGCCTATCGAGATCAAACCCAAACGCCTGCACGAGTTCCACGTATTCGGACAACACCATATCTTGCGGTTTTACCAACTTCCCGCCGTTGCTATCCAGATCAATCCCCATTTGACGGTAAGCATACCAAACGAGGTGCGCGCATTGAGATTTTTTAATCCCGCCGTCTATATACTTTTTCGAGAGTATTCCGATCGAAAAGCGATACGTCAAGCCTATTAAATTCTCTTTTGCGTACTCCGCCGCTCGATCGCGTGTCTGCTTGCTGAATTTCGGACGCAAAATCATAAAATCCGCCAAATCCGCAAACGTTAAAATGCTGTTGTATTTACTCTTCGTCCCTGGACCGATACATTCCACCACGTAACCCCGATCTGGATCCACGACCAACGCCGCGTGACCGTAACGCCACCACGATACGCGCGTCGTCCGCGTTACGATAATATCCCCCGCCTGCACGTCGGAAACCGTCGCTACGCCGTCGATATATTCGCTGTAAGTAAACGGATTAAACCGATCCACCGTAATCTTATATTCACGAAACAAATCGTCTTGAATGTTTAAAATTTTTTCTCTTCCCGCTTCTCCGCGAGCCAACATATCATCGATCCCGAGCTTCGTAACGCCCGTCTGGCGATATACCGTTTCGTAGTCCTCATCACTCAACGTTTTTTTCTCTAAAATCGGGAGTAAATCTATTTTCTCATAATCGGGAGTCCAATGTTCCCAATGGGAAGCCGTGTACCACACGCCGATTTGTAAAACGCCCAACACACTGCCGACCAAAAACAAAATACACGCCAAAACGATGCTCCACCGTTTGATTCTCTTTTTACGTTTTTGTTCGCTCGAATCCGTTTTCGGTGTTTCAGTTTCCACGTCTTGCGTGTTTTGGACTTGATCGCGCCTCTTTTCTTCCATATATTCGCCTCTTACTGTCTATGCCCGAAAATCGTCGAGCCGACTCGAATCATATTGCTGCCCTCTTCCACGCAAAGCGCATAATCGCTGCTCATACCTATGGAAAGATATTCTACGTACGAAGATTTTGTTTTTGCCCAATCGTATAATTCTCGCATCTTTCGCATCAAGCCGCGAAGTAAATCGTCGTCGTCTGTTTCGGGTAACATCGCCATAAAGCCCTTTACCCGCAAACCGCTCATACGGTTCAAACGTTCAAACACCGCTTTGCCGTCTTCATATGTATAGCCGCCTTTGGACTCCTCTTGACCAATATTGATCTGAATCAATACGTCGGATACGACGCCCTTTTTCAAAGACAGGCGAGCGATTTCCTCCGCCAAGTCATCGCGATCGCAGGAATGAAATAAAGCGATTTTTCCAACGAGATATTTAACTTTATTCGTTTGTAAATGCCCGATAAAATGTTGGGGGCACGGCGATAAAAGCTCCGTTTTTTCACGAAATTCCTGCACGCGGTTTTCCGCGACGGCATCTACGCCCGCCGCGATCGCTTCGTTGATATTCTCTACGGACTGCGTTTTCGTTGCTGCGATTAACCACACTTTTTCCCCATAGGCGTTTCCCGAAGCAATTTTTTGCTTTACGCTTTCCACCTGCGCTGTAATACTCCCCATAGCCATCGTTTATACTCCTTATATGGATACATTTTACCCTTTTAGTATACTCTATTCCGCGTTTTTTGTCAATTCTACACCGCAATATATGAGAGATTTCAGTCAAAAATCGTTTTTTTATAAAAAATTTTACTATTTCGCTTGATTTTTTTATAAAGATGCTTTATAATTGAATTAATAGATAAAAACTACAAGGATAATCAATTTTTTCAATGAATACAGAAGAATTAAAAACATTTATCTTTTTATCCAAAGTAAAAAACTTTACCCTTGCTGCCGAGCAGCTTTTTATCGCGCAATCTACCGTCACCAACCGTATTAGTGAGTTGGAAAAAGAAGTTGGTAAGCGTTTGTTCTCCCGTGGCTCTAAAACGGTGACTCTAACCGAAGCGGGCGAAATTTTTCTGCGCTATGCAGAGCGTATCCTCGAATTACAGGACACTTCCATCGAAGAGATGAATGCGCTCTCTTCCCACCAACGTAAATTCTCCATCGGCGCAATCAACGCCAATTATGAAATTTATGTAAAACAGTTGGTGGATAATTGTTTGAAAGATAACAGCGTTACGTCTATTAAAGTGATGCTGGGACATTCGCTGGATTTGATCCAACAATTACAGGATAATATGTTAGATATGGTCTTTTCTGCAATTCCTTTGAAACGACAAGGATTTACTTGCGACGTGTACGACACCGATCGAGTCGCGCTCGTTTGCGGAAAAGGTAAAAACGAGTACCCGAACGGAATTACCAAGCATCAGCTTGCGTCTATTCCCTATCTTATGTGCGATCTTACTTTGAGTGAAGCAGGCGTATTTATCCGCTCTCTATTCCCCAAAAATCATATTTTCCGTTTGGACGTGGACAATACTTCAAAATTGTTGCCCTACCTTGAAAACGGACTCGGGTATTCTTTCCTGCCTTATAAACTCGTAAAAGAAAAATTGGACAGCGAAGACTTGGAAGAAGTTAAATTAAAGGATTTCACCGCGCCCCTGGTTACTACTTATCTTATTTATAAGAATGGTTACAATGTGAAAAAATTCCTTGAAAACAAATTCGATAACGTAACGGAATAATCGTTTACAAAAAACAGCCCGCGGCAATCGCCGCGGGCTGTTTTTCAGTCGACGAAAGTTGATAAAAACCGCCCGTGTATTACACAGACGGTTTTATCTCGTTTTATTAAACTAATTCGATGATAGCGGTTTCCGCTGCGTCTCCACGACGTTCGCCAAGAAGACGAATTCTCGTGTAGCCACCGCCTTGACCGAGCTCTTCTTTGCGAGCTGCGTACTTGGGCGCGATTTCATTGAAGAGTTTGTCCATCAAAGGATGTTGAACGTCAGCCGTTCTTGCTTTATATTCGCTCTTCTTTTCGTTGAACGCTTTGATCTCTTGCAAGTCGTACGTTTTTGCCATAATAGCACGACGAGCCGCAAGCTTCTTAACGCCGTCTTTGATGTTGGTAACTTTGATTTCTTTACCTTTGTTATCTTTCTTCGTTACTTCAAATTCAACGTTATCCGCATACGTGTTTACCGCTTTGGTAATCAGCTTTTCAACATAAGGTCTGAGCTGTTTTGCCTTTGCTGCGGTCGTTTCAATTTTACCGTACCAAAGAAGCTGCGATGCAAGGTTTCTCAAAAGCGCGTTTCTTTCTTTGGACGTTCTTCCCAATTTGCCGGGCATAATTTTAATCCTCCTGTTGTTTTAATGCAAGACCGTAAGATTCCAATTTCTGAATGACTTCTTCCAACGACTTTCTGCCGAGGTTTCTTACCTTCAACATATTGTCTTCCGTCTTCTTGGTAAGGTCTTCTACCGTGTGAATGTTCGCTCTCTTCAAGCAGTTGTAAGAACGTACGGACAAGTCCATTTCTTCAATCGCCATCTTGAGAATTTGTTGTTGTTTGTCGTCTTCCGTCTTAACGAGGATATCCATACCCTTGATCGTTTCACTCAGATTCACGAAAAGACTGATGTGATCTTGCATGATCTTCGCAGCCAAAGAAATGATTTCTTTGCCAGAGAACGTGCCGTCCGTCCAAACTTCCAACGTCAGTTTATCATAGTCCACAGCCTGACCTACGCGGGTAGGTTCTACTGCGTAATTGACTTTCTGTACGGGCGTATAGATGGAGTCGATTGCAATGTAATCTACTACGGGCTTTTTGTTCTCTTTTGCGGGTTTGTATCCTCTGCCTCTGCCGATGGTGAGTTCTACCTCAAACTTGCCACCCTCGTCGATCGTGCAGATATACTGATCGCCGTTGATCACTTCGATTTCAGCGTCTACGTTGAGGTCTTTACCGGTTACCACCGCAGGACCTTCTTTGCAGATGTGCAAAACCTTTTCGTACTCTTTGTCGATGACTTTCGTTTTGATTGCAAGCGCTTTGAGGTTCAGAATAATTTCCGTAACGTCTTCTTTTACGCCTTCAACCGCGGAAAACTCGTGTTTTACGCTACCGTCGAGGAATTTGATACCTTCTACCGCCGCGCCAGGCAAAGCCGAAAGTAAAATTCTTCTCAAACAGTTTCCTATAGTAAGACCGAAACCTTTCTCCAAAGGCTCACAAACGACTTTCGCATAGAAATCGTCGTTCTCAAGCACTTCGAGTTTGGGCATATCCATTTCGATCATATGTTACCTCCTTATACTTTTCAATTATTTGGAGTACAACTCGACAATCATATGCTCTGCAATCTGGCTGTCGATATCTTCTCTCGTGGGAAGAGCCAATACCTTTCCTTCAAGTTTTTCTCTGTCAAACTCTACCCATTTTACAAGGGTGTTGCTTGCTTTCGTTTCTTTAAGAGCGGTAAAATATTTGTTGCCCTTTCTGTTTTCTTTTACAACTACAACGTCGCCTGCTTTTACGATATACGAAGGAATCGTAACCGTCTTGCCGTTTACCATAAGGTGCGCGTGGCTAACGATCTGTCTTGCAAGCGTTCTGGAGGAAGCAATACCCATTCTGAATACAACGTTGTCCAATCTTCTTTCCAAAATCGACAACATATTTTCACCGGTTACGCCTTTCATACGGTCAGCCATTTCGTAATACTTACGGAATTGACCTTCCTGTACGCCGTAAATTCTCTTCGTCTTCTGCTTTTCACGAAGCTGCAATCCGTATTCGGATACTTTCTTTCTGTCCGCACCGTGCTGACCGGGAGCAACCGGACGCTTATTAAACGGACATTTTTCCATATAGCACTTGTCGCCTTTAAGGAACAACTTGCCGCCTTCTCTTCTGCAAAGCTTACATTTAGCTTCTCTATATCTAGCCATAATTCTTCACACTCCTCCTGATTAAACTCTACGACGCTTCGGGGGTCTGCAACCGTTGTGAGGAATGGGGGAAACGTCGGAAATCAACGTGATTTCCAATTCGCATGCGGAAAGCGCGCGGATCGCAGATTCTCTACCTGCGCCGGGACCTTTCACATATACTTCCACCGTTCTCAAACCGTGTTCTTTACCAGCTTTCGCAGCCGTTTCCGCAGCCATCTGAGCCGCAAACGGCGTACCCTTTCTGCTACCCTTGTAACCAAGAGCGCCTGCGCTGGACTGAGCGATCGCATTACCATTCATATCCGTAACCGTTACGATCGTATTGTTGAACGTGGACTGAATGTAAACCTGACCTTTGTCTACTTTCTTAATTTCTTTGCGCTTACGAGAAGCGACTTTCTTTTTAACTTCTGCCATAATATTCTATCGCCTCCTCGAATTATTTCTTCTTACCTGCGATTGCGCGAGCAGGACCTTTACGCGTACGAGCGTTTCTCTTCGTACTCTGTCCGCGTACGGGCAAGCCTTTTCTGTGACGGATGCCTCTATAGCAGCCGATTTCCATAAGGCGTTTGATGTTCAGGGATACTTCGCTACGAAGTTCACCTTCTACTCTGATATTGTGATCGATATATTCTCTCAATTTGGAAACGTCCGTCTCGTCGAGGTCTTTCACTCTCGTATCAGGATTGATACCCGTTTCCGCGAGAATCTTTTTAGAGGTCGTCAAACCGATACCGTAAATATAGGTAAGCCCGATTTCAACTCTCTTTTCTCTGGGTAAATCTACACCGGCAATACGTGCCATTGATTTCTATCCTCCGTTTTTTTGTTTTTCAGTAAATTTTTTTTGATAATCTATTCTTAAACGAATGGCTCTCACGTTACAGTGGAAAATGTTTCGCTCGATCCATTGTATTGTTTTCCGCATCTTTTTCGATGCCTGCGCCTAACGGTTGTCCTTCTTACAAATTTTTCCAATCGATAAACGCAACAAAACTGAGTTCCCGCAAAATTTACGGAAATTCAGTTTAATTACATTTTTATGTCCTTCGAGAACTACCTCACGCTGAAAAGCTCTCCGTCCCCGAATTACGGCATGATATAATTATACCACATTCCGTCAAGCCCTGTCAAGCGTTTTTCACGCCTTCAGAGCATATTTTTTAGCCTTGTCTTTGCTTGTGATTCTTATTCTTCGAGCAAATTACCATTACTCTGCCGTTTCTTTTAATTACTTTGCACTTGTCGCACATAGGTTTTACAGAAGGTCTGACTTTCATTGTATTTTCTCCTTGTTAATTAAACTCTTTCGTCGTAATTACGACTTGCTACGCCACGTGATTCTGCCTTTCGTCAAATCATACGGACTCATTTCCAACTTTACCGTATCGCCTTCGATGATTCTGATATAGTTCATTCTCAGCTTACCGGAAATATACGCCGTGATTGTATGACCGTTAGAAAGCTGTACTCTAAAGGTTGCGTTGGGCAACGCTTCTACAACTTTTCCTTCCGTTTCGATTACGTCGTCTTTGGACACAGAATAATTCCTCCGATTTTTTTCTTAACGGCTCATCTTCTTCGCCGCAATTTTTATTTTTCATTACAGCGTAAGAATCTCTACGCCGTCTTCGCGCACCACCAGAGTATTTTCGTAATGCGCAGCTACTTTTCCGTCTACCGTTACCGCTCCCCAACCGTCGGGCAAAAGACGAACTCTCCAATCTCCCAAGGCGATCATCGGCTCTACGCAGATCACCGTCCCTGCTTTCAAGCGAGCACCCGTCCCAAGCCGTCCGTAGTTCGGTACGCTGGGATCTTCGTGCATCTCTTTACCGATTCCGTGTCCGGTGTAAGAACGAATGACTCCGTACCCGAACGATTCGGCATGTTTTTGCACTTTGTATCCAATGTCGAAGAGAGGCGTTCCCGCTCTCAGTCCCTCAATCCCTTTAAAGAAACATTCTTCCGTTACTTTTACGAGCTGTTTTACCTCCGGCGTAACCACTCCGATACAAAACGTTCGACAAGCGTCGCCGTGATATCCGTTTTTATACGCGCATAAGTCCACGCTGACAATATCGCCGTCCTTTAAAATGGTATCCTCGTCGGGGATTCCGTGCACGACTACGTCGTTGACCGAAATACACGCCGAAGCGGGAAATCCACCGTATCCAAGGCACGAGGGATACGCTCCGCACGAACGGATATATCTTTCGACGAGTTCGTCGACTTCCTTCGTGCTCATACCCGCTTTGATCTTGGACTCCACAAACAACAACGTGTCGCGGACGATCTTGCAGGACTCGCGCATCAACTCTATTTCTTTTTCGCTCTTAACGTGAATCATATTATTTCTTTAATGAATCCAGCTTCTCCGAAACTTTTGCATATACGTCTTCGGGAGTGGTATTCCCAACTACGTTGAAAAGCAATCCCTTTTCCGTATAATATGCAATGAGCGGAGCCGTTTGCGCATTATAGACGTCCAAACGACTTTGCACCGTTTCGGGGTTGTCATCTTTTCTTTGGTACAATTCCCCACCGCAACGCGAGCAGGTCGTCGCGCCGTTTAAGCGAGACGTGTGATAGCTTTCACCGCACTCCTTGCATACGCGTCTACCGCACAATCTGTCCATCAACAGCGAGAAGTCCACGTCGATGTTGATCACGAGATCGATTTTCGTGATTTTATCGAGCTCTTCCGCCTGCGCGATCGTACGAGGGAAACCGTCTAACATATAACCGTTTTTACAGTCGTCGTTTTCAAGACGGTTTTCTACAATCTTACAAGTCACTTCATCGGGAACGAGCTGTCCCTTGTCGATATAAGATTTTGCAAGCAAACCGATGGGAGTCTGGTTTTTAATATTTTCTCTAAAAATGTCTCCCGTAGAGATATGAGGCAAGCCGTAACCGTCCGAAATTTTCGTCGCCTGCGTACCTTTTCCTGCGCCGGGAGCGCCAAGCAAAATGATATTCATTGCGTACCTCCAATCAAAAATTTACAACCGTACTTCTTACGTATCGACTCCGTATTCCGAACGAGTCGGAATACGGCTGTCGTTTGTATCTTATTTCAAGAAGCCTTTGTAATTTTTCATCATCAACTGCGCTTGCATCTGCTTTTCGAATTCCATCGCAACGGATACTACGATCAGGATACCCGTCGTAGAGAATACGTTTACGAGGTCCATAGAAGCCCACGAGAACGCAACCGAAGGAATGAATGCGATCAACGAAAGATAAATCGCGCCGAACAGGGTAATACGGTTGGAGATCTTCTTGAGATAGTTCTCCGTCGCTTTACCGGGACGAATCCCTTGAATGAAGCCGCCGTTCTGCTGAATGTTCTTGGAAACGTCTTCAGGGTTGAACTGCATCTGCGCGTAGAAGAACGAGAAACCGAAAATCAATACGCAGAGTACCAACGTATAGACGATTGAGCCTGCAATACGGTCCGTCGAAGCCGACATCCACGTATTCCAAAACTTCGTAAACCAACCGCTTTGATCAGGATCTACCAAGCTCGCGATCATCTGAGGGAAGCTCAAGATCGAGAAGGCGAAGATGAGAGGCATTACGCCGCCACCGCTGATTCTGATGGGAATCGACGAGGACTGACCGCCGTACATCTTTCTACCTTTGATCTGTTTCGCGTACTGTACGGGAACTTTTCTTTCGGAAAGGTCTACGTAAATGATCGCGAAGAAAATCAACAAGGTAACGAGTACGAATGCAACGAGTTCCCAAATAACGTTGATGTCATCGCCGATCATACCGATCTTATTGACGATAGATTGACCAGCCGTCGCCAAGATACCGACGAAAATGATCATCGATTGACCGTTGCCTACGCCGTAGTCGGTGATTCTTTCACCGAGCCACATTACGATAAATGCGCCCGCCGTATAAACGACCGTCATAAAGATGCTTGCAAGCACCATACTATCGAAGAAATATCTCGTTTGAATGGACGCCTTACCGAAACTTACAACAATACCTACCGCTTGAATCGCAGCAAGGATGATCGTAGCGTATCTCGTGTATTGAGCGATCTTCTTACGTCCTTCTTCGCCTTGTTTGGACAATCTTTCCAGCGCCGGAATGCCAACGCAAAGTAATTGCATGATAATCGACGCGTTAATGTAAGGTCCGATACCCAAAGCGAACAACGTACCTTGGGACAACGCGCCACCGGTAATGCTGCTCATCAACGTAAGGAAATCGTTCGTCGCAATGGCATCGCCAAAGCTGGAACGCTCCAAACCGGGAACCGGAACAAAACAGCCAATACGGAAAACCAAGAGCAAAAAGAGCATCATATACACTTTACGTCTGATTTCCTTGACTTTTAAAGCATTGATAATTGTTTGTAACATGTTTTTCTCCGTTTATGGATTTCTGATTGAGCATTCGCCCAACGAATACGCGTAACCCTACGCGTAAATACGAGGAAATAACGCGAAACGCGGAAAACTACTTTTTCGCAGTCTTCCGTTCGCATTTCGCCAATTAAATGATTTCCGCCGTTCCTTTAGCAGCTTCAATCGCTTCCTTTGCGGATGCGGAGAATTTCGCCGCTTTCACGGTAAGCGCTACTTTCAACTCGCCGTCACCAAGAACTTTCAAACCGCAGTTGTTCTTTACTGCTTTCGCAAGACCGTTTTTCATAACGAAACCGTAATCTACAACCGTGTTTTCGGGAAGTTCAGCAAGATCGGAAAGATTTACGATTACGTAAACTTTCTTGTTTCTGCTGTTGAAACCTCTCTTGGGTACACGACGCGCGATAGGCATCTGACCGCCTTCAAAACCGGGACGTACGCCACCGCCGGAACGAGCCCATTGACCTTTGTGACCTTTACCGGAAGTTTTACCCGTACCCGAACCGATACCGCGACCGAGTCTCTTCGACGCTTTTACTGCTCCCTCAGCGGGAGAAAGAGTACCTATTCTCATGATAAATCTCCTTAGATGTTTTCTACTTTAACGAGGTGTTTCACTTTCGCAATCATACCTTGAATTGCGGGAGTATCCTCGTGTTCCTTGGAAGAACGGATCTTTTTCAGACCAAGCGCCGCTACCGTACCTTTGACTGCGTCTACCTGTCCGATCGTGCTCTTTACAAGCGTTACTTTAATTTTAGCCATTTCTTGTCCCTCCGTTGTCTCAGCTCAGAATCTCTTCAACGCTCTTACCGCGAAGTTCTGCTACTTGCTCAACCGTCTTAAGCTCTTTCAAGCCTTCGATTGCAGCTTTTACGCAGTTACCCGCGTTTTGCGAGCCGTGAGATTTCGTTCTGATGTTCTTAATGCCTACAGCTTCCATAACCGCACGAACGGGACCGCCCGCGATAACACCGGTACCTTCTGCAGCCGGCATCATCAAAACCGCGCCGCGGCCGAATTTACCGATTACCTGATGAGGAATCGTGTTGTCTACGATGGATACGGAAACCATATTCTTTTTCGCTCTCAAAGTAGCTTTTTCGATTGCTTCGGGTACTTCTTTCGCTTTACCCGTCGCTACGCCGATTTTACCGTGACCGTCACCTACGATTACGAGGGCTGCAAAACGCATGTTCTTACCACCCTTAACAACCTTGGTTACACGGTTTACTTCAATGAGTTTTTTAATAAGACCGTCGTCTTCAGCTTGTCTTCTTTGAGGTCTTCTTTCTCTTTTTTCGTCTGCCATTGTACCCACTCCTTAGAATTTAAGTCCGGCTTCTCTCGCGCCGTCTGCGACTGCCTTTACACGTCCCGTGTAGAGGTAACCGCCTCTGTCGAATACGACTGCCTTTACGCCCTTTGCCATTGCTCTTTCAGCGGCAACAGCGCCGACAACCTTTGCGGCATCCGTCTTGTTGAGACCTGCAATCTTCTCTTTTACAGCTTTATCCATCGTGGAAGCCGCTGCAAGCGTTACACCGCCCTTCGCGTCTCCCGCTCTGTCATCGATAACCTGTACGTAGATGTGGTTAAGACTTCTGTAGACGTTCATACGGGGCGCTTCTGCCGTTCCCGTAACCGTCTTTCTGACACGCGCGTGGCGTTTCTGTCTGACTGTATTTTTATCAATTTTCGAAATCATACTTTAACGCTCCTTATTTCTTGCCTTTACCGGAAGTCTTACCTTCTTTATGTTCTACGTTCTCGCCCTTGTAGCGAATACCGTAGCCGTGATAAGGTTCAGGTTCTCTGATTGCTCTGATATTCGCAGCAACCTGACCAACAAGTTCCTTACTGATACCCGATACGTTGACTTCCGTCAAGGTAGGGCACTCGAACTTGATTCCGTCGGGAGCTACGAATTCTACGGGATGGGAGAAACCTACGTTCAGAACGAGTTTGTTGCCCTGAACGGCAGCTTTCCAACCTACGCCCTTTACTTCCAACGTTTTTACAAAGCCTTCGCTTACGCCCACAACCATACCGTTGAGGAGCGCTCTGTACAAGCCGTGTTTTGCGTTGGTGTCAGCAGCGTTGTCCAACGCTTTTACCAAAAGCGTCGAACCTTCCGTTTCAATACCAATGTTGCCGACGATCGTTCTGGACAAAGAACCCTTAGGTCCTTTTACCGTAACGACGCCGTTTACAAATTCAACCGTTACGCCTGCGGGAAGCGTGATGGGCATTTTACCAATTCTAGACATTGCTCATTCCTCCCCTATTACCAAACGTAGCAAAGAACTTCGCCGCCAACGTTGGCTGCCTTTGCTTTCTTACCGGTCATAATACCCTTGTTGGTGGAAAGGATAACCGTTCCGAAACCACCGAGTACTCTGGGCATATTTTCTACGCCTGCATACGTGCGCAAGCCGGGCTTGGACACTCTTTGCAAACCGCTGATAACCGATTTCTTATCGTTGTATTTAAGCGTAACTGCGATTTTACCGTTATAACCGTCTTCTACGATTTTAACGTCTTTAATCCAACCTTCTTCCAACAGGATTTCGGCAATTGCTTTCTTTTCGTTGGATGCGGGGATTTCCACGCTTTCCTTGTTTGCCGTGATCGCGTTTCTAATTCTAGTAAGCATATCTGCGATAGGATCCGTCATTTCTTTTACCTCCTATTACCAGCTCGACTTCTTCACACCGGGAATTTCTCCCTTGTATGCAAGATTACGGAAGCAGATACGGCATACGCCGTACTTTCTTAAAACCGCGTGGGGTCTTCCGCAAATGGTGCATCTCGTATAAGCTCTCGTAGAGAACTTAGGCGTCTTTTGCTGTTTATTAATCATTGACTTCTTTGCCATGTTCGTTTCTCCTTACTTCTTGAAAGGCATACCGAGCGCTCTTAAAAGCTCTCTTGCCTCTTCGTCGGTGTTTGCGGTCGTTACGATTGCAACGTCCATACCTCTGATCTTGTCTACCTGATCGTACGTGATTTCAGGGAAGATCAGCTGTTCTTTCAAACCTACCGAGTAGTTGCCGCGTCCATCAAACGCCTTATCCGATACACCGCGGAAGTCGCGGAGTCTGGGAAGTGCGATGGAAACGAACTTGTCATAGAAGTTATACATTCTTTCGCCACGAAGGGTTACTTTGATACCAACGTTCTGTCCTTCTCTTACTTTGAAGTTTGCAACGGATTTCTTAGCCTTCGTCAAGATGGGCTGTTGACCGGAAATCAACTTGATTTCGTTCTCCGTCATTTGAATGGACTTCGCATTGTCTTTAATATCGCCAAGACCCGTGTTGATAACAATTTTAACGAGCTTCGGGCATTGCATTACGGATTTGTATCCGAATTTCTTCATAAGGAAAGGTACGACTTCTTTTTCATACTTTTCTTTTACTCTGTTTTTATAAACTTTTTCTGCCATCTTACTCTACCTCGTTAATTGTTTTCCGTGGTTTCGGTCGTTTCAGCGGGTTTCGCCGCGCGCTTTCTCGTTCTCTTCTTAGGAGCTTCTTCCGCGCTTGCTGCAGCTTTCGCCGCCGCTTTCTTGGAATATGCTTTATCGAGAACCGCGCCGCAAGCGCATACTCTCACTTTCTTACCGTCTACTACTGCGTGCTTTACTCTCGTTGCTTTGCCGCAGGAAGGACAAACTACTTTTACGTTGGAAGCGTCGATAGGTCCGGGGATTTCTACGATTTTGCTCGTATCGTTCGCCTTTCTTGCTTTCTGATGCTTCTTCTGTACGCGTACGCCTTCTACGACTACCGTATTTGCCTTAGGGGAGGTGGCAAGGACTTTTCCCTGTACGCCTTTATCTTTACCGGCAATTACAAGTACGTTATCATTTACTTTTACGTTCATTGTTTCGTCCTCCTTGACAATTACAGTACTTCCGGAGCAAGGGAGATAATTTTCATATAGTCCTTATCTCTCAATTCTCTTGCAATCGGCCCAAAGATACGCGTGCCTTTGGGTTGTTTCTGGTTATCGATGATTACGGCTGCGTTGTCGTCGAATTTAACGAACGTACCGTCCTTTCTTCTGATACCTTTTGCGCTTCTTACGATGACGGCTTTTACAACATCACCCTTCTTTACTGCGCCGCCGGGAGTAGCCGTCTTTACAGATGCTACGATTACGTCGCCGATGTTGCCTGTTTTACGGAAGGAGCCGCCCAATACTCTAATACACATAAGCTCTTTTGCGCCGCTGTTGTCAGCCGCTTTGAGCCTCGTCTGAGGTTGTATCATAACTATTTAATCTCCTTATATTACTTAGCTTTCTCGACGATTTCAGCAACGCGCCAATTCTTGTCCTTGCTGAGCTTTCTCGTCTCGACGATTCTGACCTTGTCGCCTACGCCGCACGCATTTTCTTCGTCGTGCGCTTTCAGACGCTTACTCTTCGTAATGGTCTTCTTGTAAAGGGGGTGCTTGCTCTTGTCGCTGATTTCGACAACGACCGTCTTATCCATCTTATCGGATACAACAAGCCCGATTCTTTCTTTTCTCAAATTTCTTTCCATGATTGTTGTCCTCCGATGTTACGCCTTGAGCTCTCTCGCACGGATCTCCGTGTTTACGCGAGCGATATCTCTCTTGCAGGTTCTGATGGAAACGGGGTTATCAAGCTGGCCGGAAGCCAAACGGAAACGAAGATTGAAAAGTTCGCTCTTGAGTTCTGCGAGCTTCGCTACGAGTTCTTCACTCGTCATTTCTTTAACTTCTTTAGCTTTCATTATTGTTCACCGCCTTCTGCCGCTTCAGCCGGAGCTGCTACGACTTCTTTCTTAACAAACTTGCACTTTACGGGAAGCTTGTGAGCCGCAAGTCTCATAGCTTCTCTTGCAACTTCTTCGCTTACGCCAGCCATTTCGAACATTACGCGGCCGGGTTTTACGACTGCTACCCAGTACTCAACCGAACCTTTACCGGAACCCATACGGGTTTCCGCAGGTTTCTTCGTGATGGGCTTGTGGGGGAAGATGTCGATCCATACTTTACCGCCACGTTTAATGAATCTCGTCATTGCGATACGTGCCGCTTCAATCTGGTTGGATTTGATCCAGCCGAGTTCTTCGGATACGAGACCGTATTCGCCGTATGCGATTACGTTACCCTTCGTAGCCTTACCTTTCATCGTACCGCGATGCTGTCTACGTCTTTTTACTCTCTTGGGAATTAACATTACTGTTCGCCTCCTTCTGCAACGGGCTTCTTCGCGCTCTTAATCACTTCGCCCTTGTAAATCCAGCATTTTACGCCGATCATACCGAACGTCGTGTGCGCTTCTGCAAAGCCGTAATCGATATCCGCGCGAAGCGTCTGAAGAGGAATCGAACCCTCGTGATAATTTTCGCTTCTTGCGATTTCAGCGCCGTCAAGACGACCGCTTACCATCATTTTGATACCCTTCGCACCAGCTCTCATCGAACGGCCGATAGCCTGTTTCATACAACGTCTGAACGACATACGCTTCTCAAGCTGAGCCGCAACGCCTTCCGCAACAAGCTGCGCGTCACAGTCGGGCTTTCTTACTTCCGTAATGTTGATGCTTACCGCTTTGCCGTTCGTCAGCTTCGCAAGGTCTTTCTTGATGATCTCTACTTCGCTACCCGCTTTACCAATGATAACGCCGGGACGAGCCGTGTAGATGGTTACGACGATTCTCGTAGCCGCTCTCTCAATCAAAATCTTGCTGATAGCCGCCGTATAGTACTTCTTTTTAAGGAACGTACGGATTACGTTGTCTTCTTTAAGGAATTTGGAGAATTCTTTTTTATCTGCATACCAAGTGGTGTTCCAATCCTTGATAACACCAACTCTTAAGCCGTGAGGATTAACTTTCTGTCCCATACTTATACTTCTCCTTCCAATTTCTTAACGTCCAAAATAACCGTGATATGGCTGGTTCTCTTAAGAATCGCGTGGCCTCTTCCCTTGGAAACAGGCTGCATTCTCTTGAGCATCTGACCGCCGTCTGCGAAACATTCCGCTACGTACAAGTCCGCCTTGTCCATACCCATATTGTGTTCTGCATTCGCCGCCGCGGACATAAGAACTTTCTTAACCGCAAGCGCGCTGCCGTTTACGCTGTAATCGAGAATCGCTTTCGCTTCTCTGTAGCTCTTCCCGCGAATCAAAGCAAGAACCGTTCTTACTTTGTAAGGGGAAACTCTGATAAATTTAGCGACTGCGTAAGGGCGCTTTTCTCTGTTCGCTGCAACCCTTTCCGTCTTTTTCTTCATATTAGTTGCCATTTCTTATTTCTCCTTATTTGCCGGGGCTAGTAGTTTTTGCGGTGTGTCCGTGGAACGTTCTGGTGGGAGCAAACTCACCGAGCTTGCATCCGATCATATCTTCCGTTACGTATACGGGAACGTGTTTACGTCCGTCGTATACCGCAATCGTGTGACCAACGAAATCGGGGAAAATCGTAGATGCTCTCGACCAGGTCTTGATAACTTTCTTCTCGTTCGATGCGTTCATAGCCTGAATACGGCTGAAAAGCTTCGCTTCGACGTAAGGTCCTTTCTTTACGCTTCTTGACATTTTTCAATCCTCCGATTAGTTAATTCTCTTAAGAATGAACTTGTTCGTTGCATTCTTCTTCTTTCTCGTCTTGTAGCCGAGCGCGGGTTTGCCCCAAGGGGTCAAAGGACCTGCGTGACCGATAGGCGACTTACCTTCACCACCACCGTGAGGGTGATCTACAGGGTTCATTACCGAACCTCTGACTTCGGGTCTAAGACCGAGGTATCTTGCCTTACCTGCTTTACCAAGCGAAACGAGTTCGTGGTCGAGGTTGCCAACTTGACCGATGGTCGCGCGGCACTTCAAGAGAACGTATCTCATTTCACCGCTGGGCATTCTCAACGTTGCGTACTTGCCTTCTACAGCCATGATCTGCGCGGAAATACCTGCGCTTCTCGCGATCTGACCGCCCTTACCGGGGGTAAGCTCGATGTTGTGTACCATCGTACCTACGGGAATGTTTTCAAGGGGCAGAGCGTTGCCGACTTTGATATCCGCTTTAGGACCGCTCATAACCTTATCCCCTACGTTCAAACCTACGGGAGCAAGAATATACGATTTTACGCCGTCTGCGTAAACGAGCAACGCGATGTGCGCGCTTCTGTTGGGATCGTACTGAATGCTCTTAACCGTTGCGGGGATATCGTCTTTCAATCTCTTGAAGTCGATGATACGATACTTTCTGCGGTTACCGCCGCCGATGTGTCTGGTCGTAATTCTACCCGTGTTGTTACGACCGCCGCTGTGGCGTTGATCGTGCAACAGGGATCTTTCGGGCTTATCTCCCGTTAAATCGTCATTGGTCAAAACCGTTACGAAACGACGACCTGCCGACGTGGGTTTATATGATTTAATAGCCATTTTCTCTTTCCTCCTGATTACGTCAAAGACTCGAAGAACTCGATGGACTTGCTATCCGCTTTCAGCGTTACGATAGCTTTCTTATAGTCGGGAGTATAGCCTTCGTGTCTACCCATTCTCTTGAGTTTACCTTTGCAGGTAACCGTGTTCACTTTCGCCACCTGTACACCGAAGATCTTTTCAACCGCCGCTTTGATCTGGGTCTTGTTCGCGTCTTTCTTAACGACGAACGTGTATTTCTTCGATGCGATACCGTCGTAACCTTTTTCGGTGAGGACGGGCTTCAAAATAATATCTTCAGCAAACATTACGCGTTGACCTCCTGGAATTTCTCTACAGCAGCCTTCGTCATAACGATTTTGTTGTTCGCTACTACTTCGTAGGTGCTCAGTTGCGCGAGGGGCAACGTTGCCAACTTGGGAAGGTTAGCCGCCGCGCGGATTACGTTGATGTCTGCGTCGTCCATTACGACGAGCGCAGTCTTGTTCAAGCCGAGCGCTTTTGCGAACGCCGCCATTTCTTTCGTCTTGGGAGCGGAAACTTTAAGCTCGTCCACTACGATGAATTCGCCGTCTGCTACTTTCTTGGAAAGCGCGGACAACAGAGCCGCTCTCTTCGCTACTACGTTCATCTTCTTGGAGAAGTCACGGGATTTGGGTGCGAATACTACGCCGCCCTTAATCCACTGAGGAGCGCGGATGGAGCCTTGACGAGCGCGACCTGTACCTTTTTGTCTCCAAGGTTTTGCGCCGCCGCCGCGAACTTCCGATCTCGTAAGGGTGGATTTCGTACCCTGTCTTTCGTTTGCCAAACGGGTAACGACTGCCTGATGAATCAAAGACTCTCTGTATTCGACGCCGAAAACGTTGTCGTTGAGTTCCATCTCGCCGACCTCTGCGCCGCTCATATTGTATACTTTAATAGCCGCCATTGTCTTTCACCCTCCTTATTTGCTCTTCACGCTGTCCGAAATGGTAACGATGCTACCTTTGGGTCCGGGAATAGCGCCTTTGATGAGGATCGCGTTTCTCTCCACATCAACCTTTACGACTTCAAGGTTCTGAATGGTAACGTTTTCCACACCGTACTGACCTGCGAGATGCTTGTTCTTGAAAACTCTCGAAGGAGCACTGATAGAACCCATAGAACCGGGCTCTCTGTGTACGGGGCCGGTACCGTGCGTCATCTTAAGTCTTTGTTGATTCCAACGCTTGATAACCCCCGTGAAACCGTGACCTTTCGTAACGCCCGAAACGTCTACCTTGTCGCCTGCCGCGAATACGTCTGCTTTCAGCTCTGCGCCGACTTCGTACGTTTCCGCATTTGCCACTCTGATTTCTTTCAACACTTTGTGAGGCTTAACGCCTGCTTTCTTGTATTGACCGAGTTCGGGTTTCGTCAACGCTTTTTCGCTCGTTTCGATGAAGCCGAGCTTCAACGCTGCGTAACCGTCGTTCTCTACGGTCTTTACCTGTACTACGGGGCAAGGGCCCGCTTCTACTACCGTGACGGGGATTTGTTTTCCGTCTTCTGCAAAGATCTGGGTCATCCCGACTTTGCGACCGATGATTGCTTTATTCATTGATAAAGTTCACTCCTTAAATTTTTTTATTTTCGAATACCTTTGAAAAGTATTTCTCGGCTAGTTCGTCTATCAAAGCTTGATCTTGATGTCAACGCCTGCAGGGAGGTGGATGGAATCAAGAAGCTTTGCGTTGGGGGAATAGATATCGATGATTCTCTTGTACGTTCTCATTTCGAACTGTTCACGGGAATCCTTATACTTGTGCGGGGAACGAAGAATCGTAACGATTTCTCTTTCCGTAGGAAGAGGAATAGGACCGGAGATCTTTGCACCGCTCTTCTTCATCGTCTCAACGATACGGCTTGCCGCTTCGTCTACGAGTTCGTGGTCGTATGCCGCCAACTTAATTCTGATTTTCTGTACTGCCATTTCTTGTTACTCCTTTTACTGTTTATACTAACTTTTTATTTGCTGTATCAACCCAACCGTGTGTATCGAAGTTTTTACAAAATAAAAACACTCTTTTACTGATCTTTCCGAGCGTTTCTTTCGCAAAGCCTCGGTTAGTCGCAGGAATCTAAGCCCCACACTTGTCAGTAGAAATTATCAGCTAAAGCGGCTTTTGCCTTAGAATTTCTGTAACTTCCTACCTCATTCCATACAACGGCGTTTTTACGCAGCCTACTTATATTATCAAATTTGCAAGCGTATGTCAAGCGTTTAAACGACTTTTTTTAAAAATTTTTTTAATTTGGTAAAATTTTCTTTTCTTCGTCTTTTTTTCTTATTTTTTTGATTATTTCCACTCTTCCGCCATTTTATACTTCCTTAATTTTATATACGCGTACACGTACGTATACGCGTATACACGCGTAGGCGTAAAAAAGGACCCGACGTATAGCCGAGTCCTTTTCTTGGTCAATACTCTTTCTTATTCGCCGACAGCCCACTGTTCTTGTAGCGCGGATTTCATATTCGCCCAATTGGTTTCCGCCGCCGTAATCGCCGCTTCGTACGTCGTTTCAAATTCCGTGAAGAACGCCGTCTGCGCCGCTTGTTGCTTCGTGGAGATCTCTTCGAGATGATCGTTCGCCTTTACCGAAGCCGAATCCAAGAAAGCAACGACCGTATCGTACGCCGTTTTTACCTGCGTTTTTGCCGTCGCAAGCGCCGTTTCCGCCGTTTCTTTTGCGGTTTCCAAAGTGTCTTCCGCCGCATCTAACAAAGTCTCGTAATTGTCAAGCGCCGCCGTAATCGCAGTCGTTACTTCCGTCTGCGTCAAAGACGCTACGTACTCTCTGTAATTCACGTAATCGGTCTTCGCAGTACGGAACGCCGCCAACGCAAGCTGATAGGGGCTGGATTCGTCTACGAGCATCGTTTTACGCGTCGTTTCGATCAAATTCACCGCCGTGGAATAACCGGTGTACGCCGCCTCGTACATCAACTTCTGCATTTCGTTCAAATGCCCTTTCAACGCCTCAAGCTCCGCTTGCTCCATTGCAAACGCTTTCGCTTCGTAATACGCGTTCTTTACTTCCTGCGAATAAAATTCCGCCGTTTCCTTTCTCGACGCGAGAATTTCTTCTACTAAAGCCGAGTATTCCATCGCCTGGATTTCAGCTGCCTCCAGATAAGGAGCGCATTCCGCAACGAGTTCTTGAAGGTCTTCCTTGTCGATCGTTTCTTTTTCGATCGTCGCCGTAACGTTTTGCGCAGTCAGGTATTCCTGCACCTTGCCCTTAACGCCGTCGTACAATTTCGTAGCCGCCGATGCGTCGCCCGAAATAGAGATCTCGATCTCGTTGTCGCCGTCGGAAACGTTACCCGAAACGAGGAATCCCGTTTCTTTGGATACTTCTACGAACAATTTCGCCGCTTCGTCCGCCGTCTTGCCCGTAAACACTTCCGCGCTGACAATCAGGTTGCCCTCTTCATTGAGCGCGTTTACGCTGACGACTTTATTATCTGCGTCCAATACAAATTCTACTTCGGGATTCAGCGAAAGATTCATAACCGTTTTCTCTTCGTTTTTGCCGCCGAACAAATTACAGCCGCTGAACGCCGTCACTCCCGACCCCAAAAAGACCGCCGAGCAGATAATTGCCATTAGTTTTTTCATTGAGTTTTCCCTCCGTTTGTTTTCATTTCCTAACACATATATTTATATGTATTTATGCGTTAGTTTGAGTTTATTATATCAAAAAAAATAGACTTGTCAATACTTTTTTGTAAAATTTCTTAATTTTTTCACATAAAAATTTCACATAAAAAAGCCCAAGAGAATATCTCCCGAGCTCCTTTGTTTTTAACGCTTACGCGATTCTTACTTATTCTTTTCTCTAAATCTTGCCTTTGCCCGAAGCTCGCTGTCCAAGATCCGTTTGCGGATTCGCAACGTCTTGGGCGTGACCTCCAAAAGCTCGTCGTCGGCGATAAATTCCAAACATTCCTCCAAGCTCATTTTGCTGACGGGAACGAGCGTTAACGCATCGTCGCTACCCGAAGAGCGAGTATTGGTGAGGTGCTTGGTTTTGCAGACATTGACGTTGATGTCGTCGGATAAATTGGTATAACCTACGACCATACCTTGATATACAGGTGTCCCGGGCGTGATAAACAGCGTACCTCTGCCCTGCGCGTTAAACAGTCCGTACGTTACCGCCTCGCCCGTTTCGTGCGCCACAAGCGAACCCGTGTTTCTTCTCTGCAAATCCCCTTTGTACGGCTCGTACGAATAGAAGATCGTGTTCATAATACCCTGTCCTTTGGTATCCGTCAAAAATTCACTCTTATATCCGAACAAACCGCGGGACGGTACGGTAAATTCCAAACGCATACGATTCCCGATCGCCGTCATTTGCACAAGACTCCCCTTTCGGTTACCCATCGCGGAGAAAACGGGTCCCGTCATATCTTCGGGAACGTCCGCAACGAAGCGTTCAATCGGCTCGTGACGGACTCCGTCGATCTCTTTATACAATACTTTGGGCGTAGAAACTTGGAATTCGTATCCCTCTCTTCTCATCGTTTCAATGAGAATGGAAAGGTGCATTTCCCCTCTGCCGCACACGCGGAAGCTGTCCGCATATTCCGTATCGTTTACCCGCAGGGAAACGTCGCGAAGCAGTTCTCGATACAGTCTATCGCGAAGCTGACGGGAAGTAACGAATTTTCCTTCTCTGCCCGCAAACGGACTGTCGTTTACCGAGAACGTCATCTCGACCGTGGGATCTTCGATTTTGACGAATTGTACAGGCTCTACCTTACTCGGCTCGCACACGGTATCCCCGATGTTGAGTCCGTCGATCCCCGAGAACATAACGATATCCCCTGCTTGCGCCGACGGAACGAGCGTACGTTCTAATCCTTCGATTTGATATAAATTGACAATTTTACAGTTCGTACGGACTTTGGAATCGTTAAAATTGCAAATGCTGACGGGCTCGTTCGCGCGGATCACGCCGCGTTCGATCTTACCGATTCCGATACGTCCTACGAATTCGTTATAGTCGATACAGGAAACAAGAAGTTGCCCTGCTCCCTCCGTATCCACCTCCATCGGCGGAATGGTTTCCAAAATAGTATCGAAGAGCGGATTGAGATTGGGCTCTTGCTTGTCGGGAGTACGCGACGACGTACCCTGCCGTCCGCAACAATAGACGATCGGGCTGTCCAACTGTTCGTCCGTCGCGTCGAGATCCATCATCAAAAGCTGCATTTCTTCTACGACTTCGTCAATTCTTGCATCCAGTCTATCTACTTTATTGATAACGATAATCAATTTCAAACCAAGCTGCAGCGCTTTTTGCATAACGAAACGCGTTTGCGGCAACGGCCCTTCCGCCGCGTCCACCAAAATCAATGCGCCGTTTACCATTTTCAGGACACGTTCAACTTCGCCCGAGAAATCCGCGTGTCCCGGCGTATCTACGATGTTGATTTTGACGCCGTTATAATGCGCCGAAGTATTTTTTGCGAGTATGGTGATTCCGCGCTCTCTTTCGAGATCGCCCGAGTCCATCACTCTGTCCTGTACCTGTTGATTGTCGCGAAACACGCCGCCTTGCGCCAACATTTCGTTGACAAGCGTCGTTTTTCCGTGGTCTACGTGCGCGATAATCGCTACGTTTCTTAAATCGTTTCTGATCATATAAAACTACTCCCGATCAAAAGGTTATTTTTTAACTTTCTTATTTTAATACTTTTTCTTTCATTTCGCAACGAAAAAGCGTATAAAACGCAAAAATTTTTTCTCAAAATGCCAAAAAACGGCAAAATTTTTCCGCATTCTCAAACGTAAGACTGCGGAATCCTTTCATAAAAGCCGTTTCGCCTTATTTTCGTATCTCGTAAAACGGATCGTGTAACCGTTGTCCTCCAACGCTTCCCCCTCATCCACACACACGAACTCCTCGCTTGCATCTAAGTTCGGGAAGAACACTTCCGCGCCGCCAACCGCTTCGACCTTGGTCACCAACGCCTCGTCGCAATACGGCAACAGTTCTTTGTACACTTCGCCTCCGCCAATAACGTAAATCTCTTCGTTTAAACGGGTTTTTAACTCGTTTTTCAACTCTTCATAGGAACGCACGATAATACAGTCATCGCGTACCTGCCCCCTAGAAAGCACGATATTTACTCGGTTTTTTAAGGGCTTTTGACCGGGGAAAGAACGCAAGGTGTTTCCGCCCATCACAATGGTGTGTCCCATCGTCGTTTCACGGAAAAATTGCATATCTTTGGGCAGGGAAAACATCATATCGTTCCCTTTGCCGATGCCCCACTCCAAATCAGCGTGTACGATCGCCCGAATCATATCGCCACCGGAATTTTCGACTCCAATTTCTCATACTCGTAATCCACGAGCTGGAAACTGTCCACCGTGAAATCGTAGAAATCGGTCACGTTCGGATCGACGATGAGTTTGGGCGCTTTATGACGGGGATTCGCCAAAATCTCTTTGACGAGCGGAATATGGCGATCATAGATATGCGCGTCCGCGATCACGTGTACGAGCTCGCCCGCTTTCAAACCCGAAACCTGCGCCAGCATAATGAGCAATACCGCGTATTGCACGACGTTCCAGTTGTTCGCCGTGAGCATATCGTTAGAGCGTTGGTTTAAAATCCCGTTGAGCGTATCCCCCGAAACGTTAAACGTCATCGAGTACGCGCAAGGGTATAAATTCATTTCGTGTAAGTCTTGAAAATTATAAATATTCGTCATAATACGACGGCTTGCGGGGTTGTTTTTAAGGTCGTACAGCACTCGATCCACCTGATCGAACTCCCCTTCTTTATACTGATGTTTGACCCCGAGCTGATAGCCGTACGCTTTCCCAATCGAGCCGTTTTTATCCGCCCAGCTATCCCAGATGTGAGATTTAAGGTCGTGAATGTTATTGCTCTTTTTTTGCCAAATCCAAAGCAGCTCGTCCACGCAAGATTTAAACGCCGTACGGCGCATCGTCAGAATGGGAAACTCCTCCTGAAGATTATAGCGGTTTACGATCCCGAATTTTTTGACCGTATGCGCGGGAGTACCGTCCTCCCATCTCGGACGCACGGGAAGATCGGTATCCCAAAAACCGTTTTCCATAATTTCCGTCATATTTTGCGCGAAAATTTCGTCAGCTCTGCTCATGATTTATCCTCCGTAAGTTTTCTGTTTCAGTATAGCATATTTTCTTCTTTTCGTCAAGGATTCGGAGCGCATAGAAAAAAATCCCTTTAAAAAAATCTTTTTTTTAATTGTTTTTCCAAAAAGTTGACAAACGCCCAAAAAATGGGTATTATATATACGGATAAAAAATTATTTTAAGGAGAAATCTGAATTCTATGAACAAGAAAACCGTAAAAGACGTAAACGTAAAAGGCAAAAAAGTCCTTGTCAGATGCGACTTTAACGTGCCGATGAAAGACGGCGTGATCACCGACGAAAACCGTATTGTCGGAGCGCTCCCCACCATTCAATACTTGATGGAACAAGGCGCGAAAGTCGTGCTTTGCTCGCATATGGGCAAGCCTCATAACGTATTCGACGCAAAACTCGAACTCAACAAAAAAGAAAAAGCGAAAATCGCGGCTCTTCCCGAAGCGGAACAGGCGGCGGCTACCGAAGAAGCGCTTGAAAAAGCAAAGAAAGACGTGAAGAAGCTCACGCTTGCGCCCGTTGCCGCTCGATTGAACGAATTACTCGGCGGCAAAGTTACGTTTGCTTCCGACGTCATCGGCGACGACGCGAAAGCAAAAGTTGCAGCTTGCAAGGAAGGCGAATGCGTACTTTTGGAGAACTTGCGTTTCCATAAAGGCGAAGAAAAGAAAGCTCCCGAATTTATGCAAGCGCTTGCGAGCTATTGCGAAGTGTACGTAAACGACGCGTTCGGTACGGCGCACCGTTCCCACTCCTCTACTGCGGGTATCGTGGAAGAAGGTTTGGTAGAAACTGCGGCTTGCGGTTTCCTGATTGAAAAGGAACTCTCCGTGATGGCGGATACGCTCGAAAACCCCGAAAGACCTTTCGTTGCCATTCTCGGCGGCGCAAAAGTTGCGGACAAGCTGAACGTTATCTCCAACCTCCTCGAAAAATGCGATACGCTCGTCATTGGCGGCGGTATGGCGTATACGTTCCTGAAAGCAAAAGGCGGAAAAATCGGTACGTCCCTCGTTGACGACGAAAAGATCGAATACTGCAACGAAATGTTGAAAAAGGCGGAAGCGCTCGGCAAGAAATTGGTACTCCCCGTAGATACCGTTGCCGCTCACGAATTCCCCAACCCTATCGACGCGCCCATTGAAACGACTGTCGTTCCCTCGAATGCAATTCCCGATGATATGATGGGTCTTGACATCGGTCCTGAAACGAAGAAATTGTTCGCTTCCGTTATCGCAGATGCGAAATCGGTGATTTGGAACGGTCCTATGGGCGTATTTGAAAACCCCATCCTTGCAGAAGGTACGAAAGCAGTTGCGCAAGCGCTCGCAAACGCGTACGGAAAAGCAACTACGATTATCGGCGGCGGCGACTCCGCTGCGGCTGTGCAAGTACTCGGCTTCGCGGATAAGATGACGCACATCTCCACGGGCGGCGGCGCGTCCCTCGAACTCTTCGAAGGCAAAGTGCTTCCCGGTATCGCTTGTCTGAACGACAAATAATCTAAATCTTGCGAGGGCAGCGCTTACGCCTGCCCTCCCATCACGTAAATTGAATCAAAACACAGGAGTAAATATTATGAGAAAACCTATTATTGCAGGCAACTGGAAAATGAATAACACCGCTTCCGAAGGCGTGGCGCTTGTTAAAGCGATCGCTCCCCTCGTTACCGAAGCGAATTGCGACGTAGTCGTTTGCGTTCCCGCGATCGACATTCCCGCAGTTAGCGAAGCGTTGAAAGGCACGAACATTGCGCTCGGCGCAGAAAACGTACACTTTGCGGAAAAAGGCGCTTATACGGGCGAGATCTCCGCGGCAATGTTGCTCGAATACGGCGTAAAATACGTCATTATCGGCCACAGCGAACGCCGTCAGTATTTCGCTGAAACGGACGAAACGGTCAACAAGAGAACGCTTACCGCGCTCAAAGCTGGTTTGACGCCTATCGTTTGTATCGGCGAATCCTTGGAAGAAAGAGAAACGGGCAAGACGGAAGAAGTCCTTGCAAAACAGATTCACGAAGGTTTGAAAGACATCGAAGACATCAAACAGATCGTTATCGCTTACGAACCCGTATGGGCGATCGGAACGGGTAAAACCGCTACCGCTGAGCAGGCCAACGAAACCATCGCGTTCATTCGTAAAACGGTGGGCGAAATGTTCTGCCCGAAGTGCGCGGCAGAGCTTCGCATCCAATACGGCGGAAGCATGAACGCAGGCAACTGCAAAGAATTGATGGCTATGGATGAAATCGACGGCGGCTTGATCGGCGGCGCTTCTTTGAAAGCTCCCGATTTCGCGGCAATCGTAAACTTCGATAAATAAGCCTGAACCGTTCTAAAACGATTGGGGGAGGAGCGTTCGACGAAGAGTTTCGTCCCGTACCTGCCCCCTTCCTTTTGGAATATTCACCTCTTATCATTCAAATAAGGAGAAACCATTATGAAAAAACCTTACGCCATTATTATTATGGACGGATACGGGCTCAATCCCGATCAAACGGGCAACGCAATCGTTGCAGACGGCAGTAAATACGTCAACGAGCTCCAAAAAAATTACCCCTCCGCGACACTCGGCGCGAGCGGTATGTCCGTAGGTCTTCCCGACGGACAGATGGGCAACAGCGAAGTCGGACATCTCAACATCGGCGCGGGTAGAATCGTCTACCAAGATCTCACGAAGATCACGAAAGACATTCGCGACGGAGAATTCTTTAAAAATCCCGAACTGCTTCGTGCAATGCGCTCCGCAAAGGAAAACGAAAAAAATCTGCACTTGTTCGGCTTAGTTTCGACGGGTGGCGTTCACAGTCATATCGAACACTTGTACGCGCTCGTAGAAATGGCAAAAAACGAAGGGCTTGACAACGTCTATATCCACGCGTTTACGGACGGACGTGACGTTGCTCCCACTTCGGGCGCAGGATTCCTCAAAGATTTGCAGGATAAATTGAACGAGCTTTCGTTCGGTAAAATCGCTTCCGTTGCAGGTAGATACTACGCAATGGATCGCGACAATAATTGGGACAGAGAAGAAAAAGCGTACGATATGCTCACGCTCGGTACGGGCGTACAGTTCGAAGGCACGGCGGAAGAGGCGGCGAACGCTTCTTACGAAAACGGCGTGACGGACGAATTCATTCTTCCCACCAACCTCACCGAAAACGGAAAACCCGTTGCGCTCATTGGAAAGAACGATAGCATTATTTGCTTTAACTTCCGCCCCGACAGAGCAAGACAGATCTCGAGAATGTTCTCGCAGGCAACTTTCCCCTTCGTGGATGCAAAATCAGGCGCTACGCTCGGTTTTGAAAGAAAAACGGGCTTCCTTTCCCCTGTTTACGTCGGTTTTGCGGTATACGATTCCTCGTTTGAAAACGTAGGCGTTGCATTCCCTCCCGACGAGATCACGAACACATTGCCTCAATATATCGCTTCTTTGGGAATGAAGCAACTCCACATCGCGGAAACGGAAAAATACGCGCACGTAACGTTCTTCTTTAACGCAAAATTGGAAGCTCCCGTCGAGGGCGAAACGAGAATCGTGATCCCCTCCCCGAAAGTGGCGACGTACGATTTGCAGCCTGAAATGAGCGCGTATCCCGTTACCGAAAAGGTGCTTGAGGAGTTAGACTCAGGCGAATACGACGTGGTGATCTTGAACTTTGCGAACTGCGATATGGTCGGTCACACGGGCGTAATGGAAGCGGCGGTAAAAGCCGTTCACACCGTAGACGAATGCGTTAAGAAAGTTACCGATAAGATTCTTTCGATGGGCGGAAGCGCGATCGTGACCGCCGACCACGGTAACGCGGATCAAATGATCGCAGAAGACGGTCAAATGGCATTCACGCAACATACCACTTTCCCCGTACCTGTCATTTTGGTTTCCGAGGAATATAAAAACGTGCAGCTTCGCACTGACGGCGTACTTGCCGACCTTGCGCCTACGCTCCTCGACATTATGAAAGTAGCGCAACCCAAAGAAATGACGGGCAAGAGCTTGATTCAATAACTCACGAAAACGGGCTATTTTGAGCCTGCTTTCTCCCCTTTCCTCAAAAGAAACTGAAAAAATTTGATAAATTCGCAAAAAAACAGTTGCGATATTTGTTGGAGTGTGGTATAATCAATAAGTAATTTTGAGAAAAGCGGAAGAATGGAGTTCTTTCAGCAAAAGAAAAAAGCAAAAGGAATGAATGGATATGTTAAATTTCATCAATTTATTGCTCCCTGCAAAAGGCGAAGCGTATTATAATCTTCACAAAGGCTTGAGCGTTGCGTTGATTATTCTTATGGCAATCGTTGCCCTCGCTACGATTATTCTGGTTTTGTTACAACCCAGCAACTCCTCGGGCATTGACGCGCTCGGCGGGTCCAGCGAAACGTTCTTCGGAAAGAACAAAGGCAAATCCATTGAAGCGAAAATGAAAAAATGGACGGTTATCTGTCTGATCGCGCTCATCGTTTTGTCTATCGTTTTCTACGTTTTGCAAATCAATTCCCTTTGGACCTAATTGGAGCAAAGCAAAGAGTATCGACGGCGGCTTCGTTTAAGCCGCCGTTTTTATTTACTCCCCTCTTACATACGATTTCGGAGGTGGCATTTTGAGTGCGAAAGAACAAATATTGGAAGAATTTAAAAACGGTAAACTCGCAAGAAAAACCGCAACGGAGATCTGCAAGATTTTACAGATCCCCTATCGTGAAAAACAGCGTTTGACTGCTCTTCTCGATACGCTCGTGAAAGAGGAAGAACTTTATCAAAACGACGAGGGCAGGTACGGAACGAGCGAACAATTAGGGCTAATCAAAGGCACTCTTTCGGGGAATGAGCGCGGGTTTGCGTTTCTCGTTCCCGAAGACGAAAAATATGAAAAGGATTTCTTTATTCCCAGAAAGCAGTTAAACGGAGCGCAGCACGGCGACGTCGTACTCGCCGAACGGATCTTTGGCAGAACGGACGATGAAGCGAGCGTCGTTCGGATTTTGAAACGCGGTTATCGCAAAATCGTAGGCACGTTCCGTAAAGACAAACGGGCGGGATATTTGATTCCCGACGAAAAGAAATATTATTCGGAAATTTATATCCCTTTATCCGAGTGTTTCAATATTCCGAACAACGTCAAAGCCGTAGCGGAGATCACGGAGTATCCCTATAAAAAAGCGCCCGGCGGCCGCATTGTGGAAGTACTCGGGGAAGAGAATGATTTTTTTGCGGAAGAACTGTCCATTATCCGCTCCTACGACTTAAGGGAAGAGTTTCCAAAATCCGTGGAAAACGATGCGGAACGAGTGGCGGCGAAAGGGATTTTCCCCAATGAACTTCTCCACCGCAAAGATTTTAGAGATAAATTGATCGTAACGATCGACGGAGAGGATACGCGCGATATTGACGACGCGATCTCCCTTGAAAAAATAGACGGAGAGTATTTACTCGGCGTGCATATCGCCGACGTTTCCCACTACGTCCCTTACCGTTCCGCTTTGGATAAAGAAGCGTATGAGCGCGGTACGAGCGTTTATTTCCCCGACCGTGTATTACCTATGCTCCCTAGAGCGTTATCTAACGGGATTTGCTCTCTCAACGAAGGAGAAGACCGCCTAACGTTGTCGTGTATGATGAAAATTGACGGCAAAGGCGTCGTTAAAAGCAGTGAGATCGTAGAAAGCGTGATCCGCTCGGCTCACAAAATAACCTATTCGGAAATCACACGAATATTAGAAGGCGACGAGCCGACGAGAAACAAATACGCAGACGTTACGGAAATGGTAGAGTTATTTGCCGAACTCACTCGCATTTTACAAGCTATGCGCGAAAAGAAAGGAAATATTTCGCTCGACGTAAAGGAATGTAAAATCATTCTCGATCCGCACAACGAGATCAAAATCCCCGATTACGAACGCGCGTTTTCCTATCAAATCATCGAAGCGTTTATGGTTCTCGCCAATGAAACGGTAGCGGAATATATGCGCTCCATCGAAGCGCCGTTCGTGTATCGAATCCACGAGAAACCCAACGAAGAAAAGGCGGCAACCTTCCGCGCGTTTGCGCAAACGTTGGGGCTGACTCCCCGATTTTCCACCAAGGACGTGAAACCGTACGAATATCAAAAGCTTTTGGACTCCGCGAAAGATCTACCCGTGTATTCCGTTTTAAACCGAGTGATGTTGCGCTCTATGCAAAAAGCGCGGTATAGCGCGGAAAACGTAGGCCATTTCGGCTTGGCAAGCGATTGCTATTGTCATTTCACGTCCCCCATTCGCCGCTATCCCGACCTGTGTATTCACCGCATCATTAAAGAAGTCCTGAAAGGTCAATACGCGCAGGCAACCGAGCGTTATTCGGGCATCGTCGAAAGCGTTGCAAAGCAGTCCTCCGAGCGGGAACGCCGAGCGGCGGACGCGGAACGCGACGTAGATGATTTATATATGACGATGTATATGAGCGAGCGAATCGACGAGGAATACGACGCCGTCATTTCGGGAGTAACGTCGTTCGGATTATTCGCAGAACTTCCCAATACCATCGAGGGATTCATTCCCATTGAATCGTTATACGGGGAGTTTGCGTTCGATCCCGACCGTTTCCGTTTGGTCGGAGTCACGGACACGTACACGATCGGCGAAGAGATTCGTATCCGCGTTTATGACGTAGATTTCTACCGCAGAAGAACGGAATTTAGACTTTTGGAAAAGAAATAAGGGTATACCGTGTACGAGATCAAAGAAGATTATTGAGGTAAAACTATGAAAATCATCACAACGAATAAATCCGCTTCTTTCGAGTATTTCATTGAAGAAAAATACGAGGCGGGCATCGTTTTGGAGGGAAACGAAATCAAATCCATCCGAAACGGAAACGTGAATATGAACGACAGTTTTTGTTTTTTACGCAACAGCGAAGTTTCCGTCAAGAATATGCATATTGCCTTATACGATAAATCGGACGCATTCAGTACGAAAGATACCCGTCGGGATCGTAAACTTCTTTTGCATAAACGAGAAATCGCGAAGATCGCAGGAAAGATCAATCGGCAAGGTTATACCCTCGTTCCCTTAAAGATGTATTTTAAGGACTCCCTCGTGAAAATGGAAATTGCCCTTTGCAAAGGCAAACACACCTTTGACAAAAAACAGGCGATCGCCGAAAGAGACGTAAAACGTTCGGTCGACCGCGACATCAAAAGCGCAGGATTTTAAAGGAATAGTAAAACCGAAGCCTCACGGCTTCGGTTTTTTTAATCACGCTCACGGGAGGGCGTATACAACCCTCTTCGTCGACTCTCGACTAGGTGATACTGTTTTTGCGTTTCTACTTCCACACAAAACGGACTTTGCGGTGAAGCAAACTCGACCGATCCTCCCACGTCTGCGACCACGGAATACCCACTCGCGCAAAAAAGAACGGGAACCCCATAACAATATGCGTATGCCCGCAACAAAACGCAGGGGACCTGATCGAGCATTTTCTCGTATACGCAAACGAGAAAATCACTTCCGCAGTCGGTTAACGTCTTTATGACTTCGGGGAATTTTAAATCGTCTGCAACCACCACTCCCATTCTCCCAAGCTGCGTATCGTAAACCCGCAAAGCCGCACCGCAACTCACCCCCCCGTCGATGACGTGTAACATATCCGAAACTCCGAGCAATTTCCCCTTTTCCGCCACGACGGCGGATTTGCGAATATGTCCGCAGGCGTTGGTCGTGCAACCGCAAACAACGACGTTATTCCCTTGTTTGGAAAGTCTTGCCGCAGCCTCAAAAAAGGAAGTTTCTCCGTTTAATTCTTTCTCATAATTGACCTCTCCCATGCCTTGAAAACCGAAGATCGTAATTTCAGATCCGTCCCCTTCGTATTCCGCTGAAAAGCGTCGTATCTCTCCGCGATGAATAAAACAAGCCCTCATAGCCGCCTCCTTCCTTTATTATATCCGAAAACCAAGAAAAAAGTGACAGGATAAAACGCCGCGAACGGAATTCCGTTCGCGGCGTTTGTTCTTTTCTTATTCACAATATTTATCTACGATCGCTTGCATCTTATCTAAATGCCGCACCATATCTTTTGCCAATACCAGATGACATCTCGCCCGAACGAGATTTTGATCGGGATAATGGATTTTAAAATACTTATCTCCGTTTAAATAATCAGTCAAAAACCGCGCGCCGCATTCCGCCGTCATCGCAACCGCGCCCAGCGCCAGCGTATGTTTTTCGTCCTCTGTCAACATATCTTTTACCACTCCGACAAACCCACGCGTAAACGCTTCATAGCTGTCGAAATCCAACGCCACTTTTTCTAAATCCCGTTCGTCCTCTTCCCCCGTCGAAGCCGCCACGCGGATTGCGTCCCCGAAATCGAACGCCACGAGCCCGGGCATAACCGTATCCAAATCGATCACCGACAAATGCTCAAACGTTTTGGAATCAAATAAAACGTTACTGGTCTTCGTATCGTTGTGCGTAACGCGCAAGGGCAATACGCCCTGCTTTTGCAAACGATACGGCTTTGTCGCGATCTCTTTGAGTTCCTCGTATCCGTCGATTTCCGCCTGCACCGAGCCCACTCGGCCAGCTTCATTTCGCTCGATTGCCTCCGCCAAATCCGCATACCGACTGATCGTATTGTGGAAATGCGGGATTACGATATGGAGTTTTGACACGGGAAAATCCGACAGATATAACTGGAATTTTCCGAACGCCTTTCCCGACTCTTCCACCACCATTAAAGCATTCGGTCTCAAAAACGAAACAGAATTGTCGATAAAGCGGCAACAACGCCAAAAACTCCCATCGTCTAACACGGCGTAGTAGTCTCCGTTTTCCGTGCGGGAATAATGTAAAACGTCTCGTTTTGCCGTCGCTTTCGTTTGCTTAATTTTCGCGCGAATGTATTCTGTAACAGCGGATATATTCTCCATCACTTGAACGGGATTTTTGAATACGTATGTATTGATACGCTGCAAAATATAATCCTTAACCTCTCCGCCCCGCGAAAAATAGACCTTATACGTCGTATTGATATGCCCACTGTTGATCAACTCGTAAAAACGATATTCGCCCGCCAAATTAAAACGAGCGCACACCTCGCGAATTTGTTTTTCTGCCTTTCTCATCTCATTATCCCTTATATCATATACTACTACATCGCTTATATTGTATCACATAAAAATTCATTTGTCAATATAAAAACAATCAATTTCCACTCCTCTCCCCGACTTTCGTCGCATAAAACGACAAAGATTGCAAATACTACCGTTATGCATAAACGGCTTCGCGCAACCTGCGCCCTTTTCTTAACATTTCTCATCCCGACTACGTTTTGCGTCTGCAATGGCAACTCTAATGCAAACACTTTCACCGACGATGAGTCCTCTTTTGAAACGAGGGAAGAGTCGATCGAAATCGAACACGTAGAAAACGCCGAATCTTCGGAAGAAGCCACCATCGATCCCGACATATGGGACGTTTCAAACGTAGACACTTCCTACGTAGACGGCAGTCGAAAGCTGATTGCGTTCTCGTTTGACGATGCGCCCGCGCGGTATATGGAAAACATTTTGACCGTTTTCACATCGTTCAACGAACAAAACCCCGATTGCAAAGCAACCGCCACGTTTTTTCTCAACGGGAGTTACGTACAGCCCCAAAATTATCCTACGCTAATCACCGCAATTACACTTGGAATGGAGCTTGGCAACCATACATTCTCCCATCCCGATCTTTCCACGTTATCCAAAGAAGAGATCGCCTTGGAAATCCAAAGAAACGACGCGCTTTTGCAAGAAATCGACGGAAAGAGCGCGCACTTGTTCCGAGCTCCTTTCGGACGTCTAAACGACGACGTAAAAGCGGTTGTTTCCGCCCCAATTATAGATTGGACAATCGATACGCTGGATTGGACGAACGTAGAAGCGGACGATATCTACAATACGGTTTTTTCAAATAAATTTTCCGGCGGAATCGTACTGATGCACGACGGATACCCCCATACCGTGTCCGCGTTGAAACGACTTTTGCCCGATTTAAAAGACGCGGGATATCAGGTCGTTTCCATCTCCGCTTTGGCAAAAGCGCACGATTGCGTACTGCGGAACGGAAACGTGTATATCCGAGCCCGTAAACCCGATCAAAGACGATAAAAACTCGGCAAGATTGCCGAGTTTTTTCGCAATATCGTATCAATAATCCTGTTTCGTATATAAGCGGAAAAACTCCGCACAACGTTCGGGCCACTCACAAATGCGCTTGCTGTAAGCTTCGGGGCTATGCGTATAACAAACTTCCCGATCCCCTGTCGAAAGCCCGTGGTCGCCCTTGGGATAGACGTGCAATTCGTATCCCACGCCGTGTTGCGCGAGCGCTAAGGCAAATCGAATGGAGTTATCCGCAGGAACGCAAGTATCCTCCGCCGTCGTCCAAATGAATGCAGGCGCGGTTTGTTCCGTGACTGCTTCGTTGAGATTGAGCGTTTTTAAAAGCTCCGCTTTTGCTTCGTCCGTATATCCGTTGAGTAACGCATCGTACGAGCCCTGGTGCCCGTGTACGGACGTAATGACGGGATAGGAAAGACCTACCGCCGCAGGCTTCGCATCCAAAGAATACCCCGCCTTTTCCGCAACCGAGCCGTATTCGACCGCCAAATTCGCTACGAGGTGACCGCCCGCCGAAAAACCAACCGCAAAGATCTCGTCCGCATTGACGTGCAACTGCTTCGCGTGTTTGCGGATATAATCCACCGCCGAGCTCAACTCCAAAAGCTGTTCGGGATAACACACTCCGTCACAGCGGCAAAGATACGTCAACACAAAGGTGTGAAACCCTTTTGCTAAGAAGCGGTGCGCAACGGGTTCGCCTTCAAGAGGACATACGATTTCATAAGCGCCGCCAGGCACGATAATGACCGCAGGTCTGGACCAAGGCTCTCCTTGTTCGCTCGGATCGCCCGACAATAGACAATCCAATTTACCACCCTGCAAAAACGGATATTCTTGCTTTAAATCTACTGTATAAGCTTTCATAGTATTTTACCTTGCAATCAAAAAAATTCGTGATAAATTGCCTGAATACAAGCCGCGCAATCTTCGTTGTCTACCCCGACGATAATATTGAGCTCACTCGAGCCTTGATCAATCATAATCACGTTAATATTCGCCTCGCTCAACGCTTTAAAAAGCCTTGCGGACGTACCGACGTTTTTCGCCATTCCGTGACCAACCGTTGCGATCAATGCAATGTTCTCGTGCGTATAAATTCTGTCGGGGTGGATCTCTGTTTTTATTTCGTTAACCAACGTTTCGAGTGCACCGTCTTTGAGATGTATATTGTCAATCACGAGCGACATTGTATCAATCCCCGAAGGCAAATGCTCGAAAGAAATCCCGTGTCTTTCCAGAATCGCAAGCACTTTTCCAACGAAACCGATCTCCGAGTTCATCATTGATTTTTCCAAGGAAATAACGGAGAAATCTTTCTTTCCCGCAACGCCCGTAACGACGTTCTCGCTGGGTTTGCGTTTGTCCGTTTTGACGATAAACGTACCCTTATCTTCGGGGCGGAACGTATTGCAGATCCGAATGGGAATCCCCGCGCTTCTTACGGGGAAAATCGATTCGCTATGTAACACGTTAGCGCCCATATACGAGAGCTCCCGAAGCTCCTGATACGAAAGCTCGGAAATCCACTTCGGGGAATCTACAATGCGGGGATCGCAAGCGTAAAATCCGCTGACGTCCGTCCAATTTTCATACAAACTTGCCTTGACCGCTCTCGCTACGATCGCGCCCGAAATATCTCCGCCACCGCGCGAAAACGTTTTCACTTTTCCGTCCGCGCCAAGCCCGTAAAAACCGGGAATGACCGCCTCGGGATATCGGGACAACACTTCGCTTGCCAAAGCAAACGTTTCTTCTTTCAACACGCAGTCCTCATCGAAACGGACGAATTCCGTTGCGTCTACGAACGGTCTGTTCAATACCGCCGACATAATTTTTGCGGCAAAGTATTCGCCTCTGGACGCGCAATAATCCCTGCCTGCGCCAGCTAAAATCTCCCTTTCGACCAGATTCAAAGCTTCTTGCATCCCGAGATCTTTTCCGATCTCCTTTTCGATGTTGGTAAAACGGGTGCGAATCTTATGAAACGTAGTTTCAAACGTCGCCAAGTCGTTCGACTCGAACGCGTCCGAACATTGATATAATAGATCCGTCACTTTAACATCCCCGCTAAACCGTTTCCCTGGCGCGGAAACCACGACGTAACGTCGCTCCGCATCCGCTTTGATGATATTTGCAGCCGAGAGAATAATATTTCCGTCCGCCATCGACGTGCCGCCGAACTTACACACTTTTAATTCCATATAAACTCCTTTCTCTTTACACTTTTGCAATGTGTATTCTCTCTTTTCCCTCTCTTTATCTTTTCGTTAATTTTTCTTTAAATATTGAGCAAAACGACCACTACCAAAGCAAGTAGTAGGGAAATTGCCTTGATCCAAAACTTAGAAACGAATACCGCTTTTAAAAATTTTACGAATTTCATTTCAAACCTCCGCTACGTTTTTTATCCGCCAAGAACATTTCCTGCCAATAGTAATCTTTCAATGCATCTAACAAAATATCGTAATCCGCGTATCTCGTTACGTTGCCCTGTTTGACCACGGAAATGATTCCCGTTTCTTCGGATACGACGAGCGAGATCACGTTCGCCACTTCCGTAATACCGATCCCCGCGCGGTGACGAGTACCGTATTCTTTCGGATAACTCGTCTTTTGTGTCAACGGCAAGAAACAACCCGCCGACTGAATCTTATGTCCGTGAATGACCATCGCGCCGTCGTGCAAAGGCGCTTTCGGAAAGAAAATACCCTCGATCAGCTGCGTGGAAATTTCCGCGTCAATGGTCACGCCGCTCTGCAATACCTGTTTTGGCAAACTGCCTTTCGACAATACGATGAGTGCGCCGACATTGTTTTTCGACATATTTTGCAACGCTTTAATAATGTTGCTGATACAACGTTCCGTATCCGCCTGCGAACGAACTTCCGCGCCCGCGCCCAACGTCTTTTCCAAAACTCCTTTCCCCGAGCTGTGAACGTCCCACAAACTCTTTTTCACTTCCACATTGAACAAAATCAACATAAACAGTGACACGAGCAAGACGAAAAACAGGAAAAATTGTTCCGTAAACAACTCAGCGGAAAAGATCTTCATTCCTCCGCCGATCAGCAAAAAGAACCAATACCCCACCATTAGCTTAGTAGCGTCGTTGTCCCTGAGTACTTTGGATACGTAGAAAATCAACAAGAAAAACAAAAAGATTTCTACGCCGTAAATCCATTGAAAATCAGTAAAAAATCGCAAGATGGATTTTCCGAGCGCCGTCATGTCTTGCGCAAACGTCAAAAGCTGATTTCCCATAACTCCTCCTTTCCCCGCCTTTTCGGGGCTCAAGTTTTCTTCCGTACAACCACCGTGAGAACTCCTCACTTATTATTATATAAAAATATTATATAATAATTCCTTTTAAAAAGAAAGCGTTTTACAAATTATTTTCAGGAATTTTCAAAAAATAAATTTGCCGTAACCCATTTCAACGCCGAATCGGGCGTTAAATTGCCGCATTTTACCGCGCTGATCGCGCCGTAAATCCCCTCGTACAGCCTAAGAATCTCACCTTTGGGGAATTTCGCCGCCTGTTCGCGATTTTTCCGCACGGCATACTCCGTCATCGACAACGTCGTCGCGATCTCCGCATTGGAGCCGCGGGCTTTCGACACTTCGTATAAGTTCCTGAAATTAGAAACAAGGGAAGAGAGCAACGATAATTCGTCAAAGCCTTTCCCGCCCAATTCCGTCAAAATTTTCATATATTGCGTGTAATTTTTTTTTGAGATCGCGTTCGCCAACTCGTAGATTTTATACTCGGAATCGGGATATACTACCTCGTCCACGATCTCGTCCGTTAAACGCTGGGCATTTTTCTCTTCGCAGTAGGCAAGCAGTTTTTCCGTCTCTTTCGCGATTCGAGCCATATCGAACACGCAATACGCTGCCAATTTCCCGCAAGTGATCCCGTCGGCGTACACGCCCTTGCGCTTACAGGTCACGTAGATCCATTTTTTGATCGTTTCTTCATCCGCGCGAGCACAATCCACGTACGTTACGTTGGGCTTTTTCGCCAAAACCGCGCTACCCGTTTTCCCCTTGCCCGTATTGACGATTAGGAGTATGGAATGCGTCGCAGGCGTTTCAAACAAGCCTTTCAAATACGTTTCGTAGTCCTTTTCCGTAGGATAAAATTCGGTCACTTTCACGATCCGCTTTTCGCTCACAAACGGGAAACTGTTCACCGCGTCCGCAAGCGCTACGAGTTTATCCCCCTTTAAGGTCGCACCGTCAAACGAAACGTAATCGAGCGTAGACTCTCGTAAAAAGCGTTCCTTTAGCAAGGCTTCGCCTTTCTCCCGAAAATATCCCTCTATGCCCTCAAACAAATACACGGGTTGCGCGCCGTTTTCATCTGTGAATTTTCTAAAATCGACGTACTTCAATCTTTTCACGCCTCCCGTATCTTCTTTTCACTTTTTATTATACCATATTCCCTTAAAAAATGCAAGGAATATGGGCAAGGAATTTTTTTGCAACGATTCCCCTTATATCCCAGCCTTTTTCAAACGTTTAACGCGACCATGGTCCCCACGAAGACTGTCACGGTAATACTCAACAGCGCAAGTCGTTGTTTTTTACTCACGTTCCATTTATCCGACGCAAAAACAACCGCCGCATAGTAATCTATGATCAAAACCGTAGGTAGGCGAAGCCCACGCAAAGACAAGGTTGAGAAATCCATCGTTTCAAACACGAGTAACACCGTTTCCCAAAGCACGGAAGGAACATATAAGACGATAGCGGCAACGGCACTCGACAGCAGAGAAGCCACAAACACGAACAACAGCAAGGCGGAGAACACCGCGCTAAGCATCGGGATGAAGATACAATTCAATAGCAACGACCAACCCGACAGATAATCGTACGCTTTATATAAAATAGGGGCGGTGGCAATTTGAGCCGCCAACGTTACGGACAAAAAGGAAATCGCAGAACGCAAAATCCGTTGTTTCAAATTCAACGGTAACGTATCTCCGTCGTCCGTTACGGCAGGTTTCACTTCGAGCGCCCGTTGCATCGGAGGCGATAACAACGCAATCCCCAAACACGCCGCAAACGAGAGTTGGAATCCCACAAGGAGCAAAGAAGCGGGAGAATATGCCAAAAGTATAAACGCCGCCAAGCCGATAGACTCCAACATATCCCCTTTCAGACCGATACATTTCGACGCGTAAAACGCCAAACACATCACGATCGCGCGAACGACGGAATCTGAAAATCCGCAAATACCTCCGTACATAATTAAAACCAGTGCAATCAATCCAAACTTCACGCCGCCCGGCAATTTCTTCAAACGGGTCTTTTGCAAAAGCTTAAAACAAAATGCGTAAAGCGAACCGATATGGAGTCCCGATACGGCGAAAATATGAGCAATACCGCCTTGTCTTACGTTCTCCAAAAGACTTTCGTCCATCGTGGATGTATCTCCCGTTAATACAGCCATAGTGACCGCCGCGGCGGAGTCGCTCATACCCGCCTCTACAGCCGTTTGGATTCTGGCACGCAAAAATAAAAACAAATCAAACGAACTACCCGTTATTTCGCAGTTTTTCGCAAATATCGTATAACGAATCTCTTCCGCAACGTAATGGGAATTGAACTTTCCGTCCTCAAACAACTCTCTCGTTTCCAATCTTCCCGTTAGAAACACCTCGTCACAAAGACGAATCTCATCGTAAAACGAGGTGGGCAGGTATGCGTCGAGTTTATAATCCACCTTTCCGCCGTCTATCCGGACATCCCGCAAGGAAACGCGAATCCATTCGTCTCCGCCCCGCACGTTCTCCACCGTCCCTGCAACCGCATAGTCTCCGCTGTAAACCGGTTGATCGTCAAACGCTTGGGTTTGGAGTGAAAATCTACCGTACCCGAGTGAAAAACAGAAAAGCAAAAGGATGCCGACGACAATCCTCCTGCAAAGTTCTTCCCTGTCCCGTGAAAAGCATAAAAGCGCAACAAAAGAAAGCGCCAACGCCGATAAAAACCAAATCAGCGCATCTTGATACTCCATAGAAAGGTAGGCGCAAACAATCCCGACACAAACAAATACCGCTGCAAAAAATACGGGACGAAAATTGAACAACTTGTCCGCCCGTTTCATTCCGTTGTATCTATTCTTACTTACATTTCTCATTTGTATATACCGCAAAGAGCGCGGAACGCTCCACGCTCTTTGATTTTGACTTCCATTTTTTACGCCAAAGAAATTCTATCCGAAACCGAACGTACAAACAAGCCTTTCTCTTCTCCCAGCGTCACGCAATCATTAACGTAAGCGGTAAATTTGTCCGTAGGTTTCGCAATCCGCAGCACGGCGGCAACGATCGTTTGAATCTCTTCCATATACAACGCCACTTTATCTTCCAAAGCCCCGCGCGTGATCGCAATAATTTCATAAGGCGTATAATCGTACTCGTTTTTACGAAGCGGTTCACTCGTTTCCACGCGGTATTTATCGAAGCCGATGTTCTTATCCGTTTTGCGGTAAAACGACTGTCCGAAAATGCGCTCGTACTTAAATCCGCAAAGCGCAATCAGCGCCTGCATACGCGCCTCGATCTTCGAGCCGTATTTCACGATTCCCAAACTGTTCAGACAACGTCGGATCAAGAAATCGTGAGAAATGGGTTCTTCCGCCGTCACAATCGCCTTCAAACGGGCAAGAATCTCTTTGTCGTTTTCACCCGACGTTACGTACACCGCATTCTCCAATCGGGACTCGAGAGTAGCCGCTTTATACGTCTTCTTGCTACGGTTGAGCTCCGCACCGCCTTTCTTATCCGCGCCTGTAAGTTTGTCAAGCAAGTCCTTGATTTTCTTGATCTCACGTTTGGGATTGTTGTAGTAGTTGACGGTATATAGCCGCATTACGTTCCAGTTATTACGTTTAAGCGTCTGGATCTGCAATACGTTTCGATCCTTGACGGAGAAACGGTTGGGAGTATCGCACATAATCGCAAGAATAAATTTATTCCTGTTCTTGGGATCTACGACTGCAACGTCGATCTTGAATCCGGACACACCCACGTCGTAACGGCAATCGTAGCCGTACGCCGCCAACTCTTCCGCGATATATTTCCCAAGCCCCACTTTCTTCGTGATCAAACTGCTAGAAGAAATCGCAAGATTCGTTCTGCCCTTTTCCGCAAAGTCGAGGAAGGCTTTCAAGCCCGCAACGCCTTTGGAATTCGTCTTGGACAAGTCCACCATTGCGCCCGTCATCGATGAAAATACCCACATTTCTTCCCTCGCACGGGAAACCGCGACGTTGAGTCGCCGCCAGCCGCCCGCCTGATTTAAAGGGCCGAAGTTGAGCGAGATTCTACCCAATCGATCGGGACCGTAACATACTGAAAACATAATCACGTCGCGTTCGTCGCCTTGTACGTTTTCAAGATTCTTTACAAACAACGGCTCTTCACGGTCGTACGCCACTGTCTCCAATCTATGCTCTGCAATCGCCGCCGACAATTTCCGTTCGATATACTCTTTTTGTACGTTACTGAACGTCACGACGCCGATACTGGAATTTTTAAGCTGTGGATCGGTCAAACGGCGCAAAACTTCCTGTACGAGCGCGTCGCCCTCCGCTCTATTCTTCTTGGTAAATCCTCTATCATACACACCGTCTTCCACGAACACGAACTTGACTTTGCTGTTCAGGGAATCGGGGGACGGGAACGTGCACAAACGGTTGTCGTAATACATTGCGTTGGAGAACGCAATCAAACTCTCGTGCTTACTGCGATAGTGCCACGTGAGATGCCTTTGCGGCATATTGATCGCAAGACAATCGTCGAGAACGCTTTCCATATCCTCGTTTTCCAAATTGTCTTCGTCCACGTAATTGGTATTGAAAAACGCAGTCGGCGGAAGCTGTTTCGGGTCTCCCACCACGATCGCCGCTTTGCCTCGTGCAAGCGTACAAATCGCCTCCGCCGTCGGAATTTGCGACGCTTCGTCGAAAATAACGAGATCGAATAAACCGTTTTCGGGTTGTAAATACTGTGAAACCGTAATCGGACTCATCAGCATACACGGCGCGATGACTTTTGAAAGTTCAGGAATCTCTTCAAACAATTTTCTAAGCCCCGTACCGCGGAGGTTGGATTTCGCCAAACGCTGGAACGTAGCGAGTTCCAATCCAAGACTCCCCTCCGTCGATTGCGTAGGCAAACGGGAAATGAGCTCCGAACGGATCTTTTCTTTCGTCAGGCGTGAGAACTCTTCCATCGTCAAACGTAAACTCTCCGCTTTTTCCTCGCTGACTCCTGCGGAAAACCGCGCCAATACGGGATCGAGGGGAATATTGGTCTGCAAGAAATTTTTATAAATATTTTTCTCGAAACTGTCAATGATATTTTCACCCGTAACCGAGCCGTTCTCCAAAGCGTCGGTAATGAACGTAAGCCCCGCTTCGTCGAGCGCCGCCGCCGTCTTTTTATACATACACCAACTGGCAAGCATATCCACGTTTTCAATCAACGCGCCTGCTTTCGCCGTGTAGTATTCCAAAACATCGTCTTCGGGCGTCTTGCTTCTATCCGCTTTCGTGATCTCTAAGAAACTGTTTTCCGCCGCACGGAAGCTCGCCAAAGAACTATTCAAACCGCGCAATACGGGAATGGAATATCCGTTCGCCGCGCGAATGCACATACTGTTGAAACTGTCGGCGTTGTAATCCATAAACACCGAAGAACACAACTCCTGTAATTCGTACAAATCTTTCAAGAAATTCTTGCGCGCGTCGAAGAAATCCACTCTGCCGAACGCAAACGTAAAATACTGAGAAAGCCCGGTATTCGTCTTGATGCGCTCCATCGCCTCGTAAATATCCCGAACGAGTACGAGATGTTGCGTAATCTCCTCTCTCGTAAGCTGCGATTTCGCCGCTTTTTGGAGTTTTTTCACAACTCCTTTCACCGTTTTATTGTATTCGTAGTCAATGCGCCCTGCTTCCAGCCATTTGTCGAGATCCTCGTATTCTTTGGAAATATCCACGAGTTTTTTATAGGATCTGAAATAGGTATCCAAGGAAGCGTCTAAACGCTTATTGGCGTTAAAGAATGCGTAGAATTCCTCCTCGCTTTCCTTATAGTATTTGTTGAGTACACCGCTGGAGAGCATCGTTGCGATCCGATCCAACGCCTGCAATTTCTTTCTCGTCAGCGTACTGATCTTTTGACGGTAGAGATCCAAAAACAGCGCGATGTAATTTTTCAAATGCTTGATCTCTGCGATCACGACTTCGGAAGCGCAATAGAGCGAATCGCGAACGAGCAGACTGTACTCGGTCAAATTCACATTGGAGAACGGCGAATTGTAAACGCCGCCGCATTCCTTTGCCGCAGCCGCCGCCTGCACCATCATTCGCTCGTACGATTCGATTTTTTCCTTGGTTAAGGAATCATAGAAAGTACTCTCGATATTCATAATATCGGGAGCATTTTTATTCTTCAGGCAAATGAGCAACGCTTCGTAGATGGAGACTCCCAAACGGCGTTTTTTATGCAAAGCCACGATCGGCTCGGACAAATCCTCGCGTAATTTGGAAATGGCGTTGGATTTTTCAACAATCCCTACCTTTTCCTGCGTTCCCGCAAGGGACAGCACACTCGTCAATTTTTGCAATACATCCGTTTTATTGGTCTTGTTCGAGTGCAGTTCCAAGCAAAAGTCGCCCAAACCCAACAAATCCAATCTCTTCTTTACGACGGACAGAGCCGCTTGTTTTTCCGCAACAAACAATACGCGTTTATGATCGTGAAGCGCATTGGCGATGATATTCGTAATAGTCTGGGATTTACCTGTTCCCGGAGGCCCGTGCAACACGAAACTCTTGCCCGCCTGTGACAATGCGATTGCCTGCCACTGCGAAGCATCCGCAGGCAAAGGCGTCAACGTTGTATCGGGACGTTCGTCATCCTCTTTTTTGTATTCGTCCGTTCCGTTTCCAACGAGAACGGAATTATCGAGCAGCGCCGCAATAATGGGATTTTTCGAGAACTCCTGCACGTTTTGACGTAAATCGTTCCACATCTGGTAACGGGCAAAGGAGAACGCAGCCAAATACACGTCGTCGAACACTTCCCAATTCCGCATTCCGATCACTTCCATTCGCACCATCGCAAGAATCTCGGAAATCTTCAAGCCCTGTACCGCTCCGTCCAAGCCACGAATGTCGATATTGAATTCCTGTTTCAAAAACTCCAACAGCGTAAAGTTAACGGAAACGTCCTCGTCCGTCGGCGCTACGACGTATCCCACGCCCCCTTTGCCCTTTTTAACGGTTACGGGCTGTAATACGAGCGGAGCATAATGCTCCCCGCCATCCTCACGGGAGTACCATTTCAAGAAACCGAGCGCTAAATACAAAATCTTCGTACCCGATTCCTCGTCCGCTTCTTTGTTTTTCTTCACGAGGCGATGCAAAGTTTCCTGCAACGTCCCGTCGTCGCTATACGTTCGGAGTATCCCCGCGCGGTTTTCGAGCGCAATGAGCTCTTTCATTCCTTTGACTTCCGAAGAGGCTCCGAAATACACTTTCCGCTTCGCGATCTCCTGCACGTCCGCCGTCGCCGCGGAAAGGGACATTTCCCCCTGTTCGGACAGCGCGTTCAAGGCTTCGTCCACCGATGAAGAGAGAATATGCGTTACGTTCTTTACGGGCGAGAAGTTCAAAAGCGCGTTCTTCATCGACAAATCCAATAGACGTCTTTCCCATTGTTTGTCCTTGGTTTGCTCCCCGTCTAAACCCAACTTTTGCGTTTCTCTCAAAAGCCCGGGGGCGGACTCCGGCGACATATCCGACTCGGAAAGAATTTCCGTTCCCTTGACGTTTTTGGCGCGAAGGGGCAACGGCATAATCTTCGAGATACGGCAACGGCGTACGTCCACGTATCCGTCGAAATATACGCCCGATTGTAATTTCTGTCTGAAATGCGCTTCCGAAGTGGAATACGCGGCGTTCTTATCCGAGAATAAATCCTCTACGTCAAAACAACTGACGTTATTAATCCCGTCTTCCACGTACGCACCCAAGCGTTGGAGATCGTCCGAAACGGTATCGATAAAACAACTATCGTACAGCCACACGCCGCACGTGATCGCGCGCTCGCCATAGACGAGTATGGAATGGAGTCCAAAACTCTCCAAACAAGCCGCCGCAAACAACGCCATCTCCAAAGAACTCGCTTTTCGCTCGGATAAAATTTTCACGCCCGCGCCCGCCATAACGGGTTGTGTCAAATCGCAGGGAGTTTTCGTCATCGCGTATCTACGCAGGCACGCAAACAGCGCCGCCGCGATCATACGAACCGCGTTTTTATCATTCCCCACGTATCCGTCAAGCGCGTCTGCTACGTTCCATTTCTTGAGCTGAGCAGCCACCTCCGTCTGCATTCTCGCGCAATCGGCAAGTCGGGGACGCACGAACGCCGCCAAAGACGCCAAGTCGCCGTTTACGCCCTGCCAAAAATCAAATGGCAACGTTTTCACCGTCACTTGCGTGGAAAGAATCACTTTTTTCTCTTTTTTGAGTTCCACGTCGATGGTTTCCACCCCGACGTTTTCCACATTCGCAAAATACAGCGGAGAAAGCACGTCGCCAAGCTCCACTTCTACAACGCTCTCAAACGGAATTTCCTCCAATTCCTTTACGCAACCGAGCAACATTCCGTTGCCGTTCGACACAGTCAACGTTAAGCCCGCAACCCCCTCTTCTCCCGTATTTTTGATTTGTAAACGGGAAAACAAAGGCTTCCGCGCGAAATAATCCACATAGGAGTACACCTTCGCAGCTTCGGCTGTCAACGATAAAATTTCTTCTAATTTTCTACTTTTTTGCGCCATAATACGTCCCCGAAAACGCCCCTTAAAGACAGCGTTTCCCATTCCCTATTTTCTTTCAGTTTCATTATACACGAAAACGTCGAAAAAATCAACCCCTGCGCTCATTTTTTTGCTCTTTAAAGCAATTTATTTTTCTTAAAGGTAGAAAATAACTGTACAAGTTTTTTCCCGAGTGATATAATATAGCCACGGTCTTTTAAACTTTGGAGAGCACTATGAAAAAAAACTATACACGCATCAAATACGCTTGCTATACGACCAACTTGTCGATGGCGGTCATCGGGAATTTAACCCCGATTCTTTTGATTACGTTCCGCAATCTTTACGGGATTTCTTATTCTCTCCTTGGGCTTCTCATTTTGATCAATTTCTGCACACAGCTGTTCGTAGATTTAATCTTTTCTTTCTTTTCTCATAAATTCAACATTCCTAAAACCGTAAAATTTACTCCCCTGTTATCCGTTGTCGGATTGATCGTATTCGCGGCTGCGCCCGTACTGTTTCCCAAAACTGTTTATCTCGGTCTTGCGATCGGCACGGTGATCTTTTCTGCTTCGGGCGGTCTAGCAGAAGTTCTGATCTCTCCCACAATCGCCGCAATCCCCTCCGAAAATCCCGAGCGGGAAATGAGCAAACTCCACTCGATTTACGCGTGGGGCGTCGTATTCGTCGTCGTAATCGGAACTCTTTTTATATTGGCATTCGGATCGAAAAATTGGCAAATTTTAACGCTAGCGTTTGCCGTTTGTCCTTTCGTCGCAACGATTTTTTTTGCGGGCGCGACCATTCCCGAAACGAAAAAGCCTGAAAAGATCTCAGGCGCGTTGGCGTTATGCAGAAAAAAAGAACTGTGGCTGTACGCGTTCGCCATCTTTCTGGGCGGCGCAACCGAATGTACAATGGCGCAGTGGAGTTCGGGATATTTGGAACAGGCGCTCGGCATTCCTAAAATTTGGGGAGATATTTTCGGCGTTGCTTTATTCGGAGTCGCGCTCGGTTTAGGGCGTTCTCTCTATGCAAAGTTTGGAAAAAATATCGGTAAAGTTCTCTTTTTCGGCGCAATCGGTGCTACAGCTTGCTATTTGATTTGCGCGCTCGTCAATATTCCCGTTTTAGGGCTGATCGCGTGCGCCGCCGCGGGATTTTTCGCTTCGATGATGTGGCCCGGAAGTTTAATTGCGTCTACTGACAGCCTGCCCGAAGGCGGAGTATTTTTATACGCAATGATGGCGGCAGGCGGCGATCTCGGCGCGTCCATAGGACCGCAAATGATCGGCGTCGTTACGGACACGGTAGCCTCCTCCGCCTTTGCAACAAAACTTTCGACGAGTCTTTCCCTCTCCCCCGAACAACTCGGAATGAAAGCGGGAATGTTAATCGCCGCCCTCTTCCCGCTCCTTGCCGTTTGGATTTATTTGTATATATGGAAAGGAAAGAAAAAACCGAAGTTACTCGATTCAATCAACTCTTAACGCTTGCAAAAAACCGCCCGTCGCGTTCCATACGCGACGGGCTTTTGCGTTAGTCTTTATTACAATAAAATTCCGTAGAATCCGCAGCATTCGGTTTTCTGCCGACAGACGTATTGTCCTGACGACGGTTACGAAGCTCGGGCACGGGGCTGGGCGCTACCTGATAGCGGTAATCCGCACCCCGACGGCGGATAAACGACTCGATGACGCAATGAGAGGGAACGATTTGCGGCGTGGGATTGATAATCTCCTGAAAGCGGAAGAAATCGGCGTCTTTGGGAAGATCTTTGACTTTTACGTAATCTTCTTTGAGCGACGTATATTGCACGGTTTCGCCTAAGATCTTCCGCACGTACTCTATATTTTCGTGCAGACAAATGGGCGCGGGAAATTCCGCGTCGGGAATAACTTCGTTCCATTCCTTGCCCTCGTATTTTTTCAAGAGCTCCGCCGCCTTGTGCAAATGGGAAATTTCGGTGACGAGATTCTCTTCCCAAAACGCTTTGATCCGCGCGTCCGTTTCCGTTTGGTAACACGACCAATACAAATAACATTCGCAATATTCGTGCCAAAGGAGCATTTCAAACCACGAAGCGTTGGGATCCATCAAAGATTCGTATTGCGTAACGTGCTCTTCTTCCACGAGCGCAATCTCTTGATACAGCTTTCTGCCGATTTCCGAACAAGCGAAATTCGTCACGTTCATATAATAGTTCATCGTTTGCTGTTCCGCCGCCGTAATGATCATTGTAGCTAGAACAGTTTGCGTTTCCGATTTCTTTGCATTAATGGCGCGTTTGACGTTATCCATCGGGAATCTGTGGTGCGCGATCGTCGGACGCCCGGGCATAATTTCCGTATATCTGCCCACTAGCCACTCTGCATAGATACCCTGCTCCATTTCCAATAAATTCGCATACCGATACAAATGGTCGAAATCTTCCAAAAGAGCGAAATCCAACGCCGTCTTTACGTTGCAATCCAACTCCCGTTTTGCAAGTTCGGCAGTGAGATCCACGGCGAGCTGTTCATAGCCTATGGTATGCTCCAAAACCGTTTCGTTCATCGGTTTGAGTAACGAAATTTTAAGCTGTTGCTGTTTTTCAACGGCTCTCGTCAACGCGAGATCGCGTTTTAAATCGTTGTCGTCCGTGTGGCGCGCAAACTGATGGGAGAACCAATTCGCCTCAAATTCGGTACCGTTCATTAAAATAATACGGGTTTTCGTATACGGATCGACCTCTCTTTTGTCGTAAGGCTTCGGGTACATTTGTTGCCAATTTTGCAACGATTTTTCAAGGGATATCGGCTTTTCGTTAAACGGATTCATTGATTGCTACTCCTTTCCATAGATTATCACTACTAACAATATGCCCAAATGAAAATTTTTGTATACCCGACCTCTTTTTTACGCAAAAAAACTCCCTGCTAACTAGCAAGGAGCGTTTTCCTTAAAATCAAATTATTCCAAATACTGCGAAACCGTGTAAGAGAGTTTGTCGATCACTTCTTCCAACTCGCCAAACAGCATACAGCCTGCCGCGCGCACGTGTCCGCCTCCGCCGTATACGCCCGCAATCTTATTGACGTCCGCGTAGGTTTTGGAGCGCAGAGAAATCTTATACTGCCGCTTTTTGACTTCCATAATCGAAGCCGCCACTTCCACGCTGTCTACGTTCAAGGGAAAGTCCACAAACCCCTCCGTCATCGACGGATCTGCTTCCACCGAGCGCATACGCTCTTCCGTAATCGAAATCACAGCCAATCTGTCGTCATGGAAATAGCGAATATCGCTCATCACTTTACCGTGAAGTGCCGCCCGAGCCTTAGATTGTTTTTTAAACAATACGTAATGATAATAGCGTATATCCGCCCCCGCCCGAACGAGTTCCGCCGCCAAAGCAAGCGTTTCTTCGGTCACGTCGTCGTGCGCAAAATTCCCCGAATCGGTCAAAACCCCGATCAATAAATACTCCGCCGTTTGTTGATCGATCGGCGCGCCGAGCGCCTTGATTAGCTTCGCGACGTTCATACAATTCGACGAACAATTTCTCACGTAATTGAGTTTTGCGTATTTGGGATTGGAAATATGGTGATCGACGTTAATCGTATCCGTTTTCCGCGCGATATTCTTCCATACGTCGGATAAAAGCCCTAAACGTTGCTCGTCGCTGCAATCTACCGAGATCAACAAATCGACGTTGCCCTCGGGATATTTTTTCACGTTTTCAATCCCCTCGATAAAGGCAAGGTTGGCGGGAATATCGGTTTCAACGCATACCTGGTTGGGGATTTTTAAAAAATCCAACGCCTTGGAAAGAGCAAGAGAAGAGCCGAACGCATCGCCGTCGGGACGCATATGCGTAAAGATCGCAACGCTTTTCGCTTGCTTGATTCTATCCGCAATTTTCTCCAAAGTACAATCCATTTTCCTCTTCTCCGTTCGTTTCGTTTATTCTTCTTCGTTTACAGGCTCACTCGGTTCATCTTTATGGATCTTTTTAAACAACTCGTCCATCTTCGCGCCATAGATCATACTTCTGTCCAAGCGGAACGTCAAAGCAGGCACCGTACGCATTTGCATCATTTGCGAAAGCTCGTGACGCACGTAACCCGCGTTTTCCTGTAGAATCTTGAGGGAATTTGCAGACTCGTCCTCGTTTTTGCCGTAAATACTCACGTAGATATACGCCGTTTTTAAATCGGGCGCGACGTCGGCTTCGGTAACCGAAATCAACCCTTTCAACGACGGCTGCCTATCTTTTAAACGGCGAATGATCTCGCTAACCGCTTTTTGATATTCGCCGTTCAATCTCGAAGTTCTCGATACTTTCATTACGCTTTGATCTCCTCCGTCACGTAACATTCGATAATATCGCCTACGCGGATCTCGTTAAAGCCCTCGATCGCACAACCGCATTCGTAGCCGTAATTCACTTCTTTCACGTCGTCCTTGAATCTCTTCAACTGTTTCACTCCACCCTCGCAGATCATAATATCCTCGCGATAGATACGGAGTTTACCGCCGCGAACAATTTTACCGTCGGTAACGTAACAACCTGCAATCGTGCCCACGCCCGTAATATTGAACGTCTGACGTACTTCACATTTACCCGTGAGCGTTTCCTTAAGCTTAGGCGCAAGCATACCTTTGAGCGCCGCTTCCATATCATCCAAAAGTTCGTAAATGATACGGTAGCTTCTCACGTCTACTTTGGACGTTTCGGCTATCTTTTTCGCCTTGGTGTCGGGACGTACGTTGAAACCGATAATAATCGCATTCGCGCTGTCTGCGAGCATCACGTCGCCCTCGTTGATCGCGCCTGCCGCCGAATGAATGACTTTTACCCTCACTTCTTCATTCGTCAGTTTTTCCAAAGACTGTTTTACCGCTTCCACACTACCCTGTACGTCGCCTTTTACGATGAGGTTCAGATTCTTCATCTTGCCCTCTTCTACCTGCGCGAATACGTCGTCGAGCGTTACGCGGGTTTGCGATTTGATCATACTCTCACGTTCTTTGTTCTTTCGCTCTTCCTGAACCTGCTTCATAAGCGCCTGATCAACCGCCATAATGCTGTCGCCGGCGTTGGGAACTTCTTCCAAGCCTAGAATGGATACCGCCATCGAAGGACCGGCGGCTTTAACCGCTCTACCCTTGTCGTCGAACATTGCGCGAACACGACCCATCGTCGTACCAGACAAAATGTTGTCCCCCGTACGGAGCGTACCCGTCTGCACGATAATACTCGCAACGGGACCTTTGCCCTTATCCAATTTTGCCTCGATAATCGTACCTTTCGCCTGACGCTCGGGGTTGGCTTTCAACTCCTGCATTTCCGCAACAAGGTTGACCGAATCCAACAACTCGTCAATACCCATACCCGTCTTTGCGGAAACGGGAACGATCATCGTGTCGCCGCCCCATTCTTCGGGAACGAGCTCGTGCTCGATCAATTCCTGTTTTACGCGGTCGGGATTGACTTCGTGTTTATCCATTTTATTCATCGCAACGATGATCGGCACGTTCGCCGCTTTCGCGTGATTGATCGCCTCTACCGTCTGCGGCATAATACCGTCGTCCGCCGCAACGACCAGAATAACGACGTCCGTTACCTGCGCGCCGCGCGCACGCATCGCCGTGAACGCTGCGTGTCCGGGCGTATCGATAAACGTGATTTGTTTGCCTTTCGCCGTAACCGTATACGCGCCGATGCTCTGCGTAATACCGCCTGCTTCTCCACTCGTAACCGAAGTGGAGCGAATCTTATCGAGCAAGGACGTCTTACCGTGGTCAACGTGACCCATAACCGTAACGACGGGAGCGCGCGCAACCAACTTGCTTTCATCCTCCGCAGCAGTCGTATCGAGCAATACCTCCTCCGCCGTTTTTTCGGGTTTATATTCGAGATCGATACCCATATCTGCCGCCATCAACGCCGCGTTGTCGTAATCGATGGAATCGTTGATTCCTTTCATAATGCCTTCTTTAAACAGACGTTTCGTGATTTCCACCGCAGATACGCCCAATTTCTCGGACAGAACTTTCAAAGGGATTTCCTGCGTAGTAACGACTGCGTGTTCGATCTTGATCGTCGGAATCTCCTGACGCTTCTGCTTTTTAGGCGAACGCATCTTTCTGTAACCCGACTTATCTTCGTCAAAATCCTCCACCGTCATACCTTGTTGACGGATCAACGTACGCTTGGAAACGGGTTTCTTTTCCGTGTACGTTTTTTCAAACGTCTTTTTCTTCGCAGGAGCCGAGAATGATTTATTCTCTCTGGGCATTACGGGAGCCGCCGCAGGCGCTCCGCCAATAGGCCGCGCAGGTCTTGCGCCGCCAACGGCAGGTCGCCCCTCGCCGCGGGGTCTTTCGCCGTGCGGACGGGGACGGTAAGCCGATTCACTCGACGTTTCCGTGCCGGGCTTCGCAATGTAAATGCCTTGTTCTTGACCGTTGCGGAAATATTTAGGAGCTCTGGGTCCGGCAGGCTTTGTTTCCGCCTTGGGAGGAGTAAACGTTCTTTGCTCGGGTTTCGATTCCTTGATTTCAGGAGCCGCTTCCGCAGGTTGTTCCGTTTCGGGAACCACCGCTGCTACTTCCGTTTCCTTTTCTTTTTTCGTCGTTCTCTTTTTCTTGGTCGCTTCTTCTTTTTGCGCTTCTACTTCCGCCGCCTGCGCCGTTTCTTCCTGCGCCTTTTGAGCGGCAAGCTCTGCAGCCGCTTTTGCCGCTTCCGCTTCTGCTTCTGCTCTCGCAGCCGCTTCCGCCGCTTCGCGCTCTTCTTTATCCGCCTCTAACGTAGAAAGCTTTTTCAAAATCTCCGAAAGATTCTTTTCCGTCGATGCCAAGCGTTTTTGTAAACCGCCGAGAACGCTATCGTCCAGAAGCCTCGTAATTTTCTCCACGTTTTCGTATTTCTTTGCCATAGGTTCAGTTGTTTCCTCCCGAATATAATTTGAATTGAGGCTCGCTTTCCAAGGCAACAAGTATCGCCTCAGCGAGGTTTTTATCTTTAATCGCCACCGCTTTCACCGCAGGTCGGCATACCATTTCTCCCAAAACGTTCTCTTTTGCTATCAAAACCGCACAGGAGAATTTGTCTTTCGCTTTCTCTACGTTCTTCAACGAATTCAGCGAAAGCTTTTCGTCTACAACGATCAAGAATACTCCCTTTCTCTCCGACTCAATATTATCCACCCCAAATATAATCTTTCGGGCGCGAATACTGAAACCGAGATACGTTTCGATCTTACTTTTCCCCACAGAGTTCCTCCTTTACGCCCAAATATACTTCTTGAGCGACGTCCGTGGAAAACGCCTTGTGTAACAGTTTTTTATCGCTTAGTTTTTTCAGGCAGGTTTCCTCATTGCAAATATACGCGCCTCTACCTGCCGCTTTCCCGGAAAAGTCCGCAAAAATCTCTCCGCCCGCGTTTTTGACGACGCGGATCATTTCTTTTTTCGGTTTCATTTCCCGACACGCAATACACATTCTCATCGGTACTGCATTTTTCTTCGCCATTTCCGCTTCTCCTAAACGTCTGTTATTCTTCGGTTACTTCTTCGGATTCGTATTCTTCCGTTTCCATTTCCGCTCTTTCAATCTCCGCAAGCACTTCCGCCGCTTCGGGAGAAGAAGCGCTCTTCACGTCGATCTTCCAGCCCGTCAAACGAGCCGCCAAACGCGCGTTCTGACCGTCTCTACCAATCGCAAGGGACAACTTATCGTCGGGCACGATCGCCATCGCGCTGCGCTCGCCTTTTGCCGTAACCGATAAAACGGTCGCAGGGGACAACGCCTTGTAAATGAACGCCAAAGGATCTTCACTCCAAAGGATAATATCAATTTTTTCGCCGCCGAGTTCTTCTACGACCGCATTCACTCTTGCGCCGCGGTTACCTACACAAGCGCCCACAGCGTCTACGCGCGCGTCGTTGGAGAAGATCGCCATCTTGGTACGGTGACCAGCTTCGCGAGCGATCTCTTTGATCTCTACGATACCCTGTGCGATTTCGGGGACTTGTTCCTCGAAGAGTTTCTTGACCAAACCCTGCGCTGTACGGGAAACGACAATTTGCGAATTTCTTCCGCTGTTTCTGACGCGCTTTACGAACACTTTCAGTCTGTCGCCAACCGCATATCTTTCGTTGGGAGCTCTGTCCTGAGGAGGCATCACACCCTCGATCTTCTTATCGCCAAGCTCTACGTACACGTTGCGTTCGTCGATCTTACGGATCACACCCTCCATCAACTCGCCCTCTTTATCCGAGAATGCGGAGAACGTGCTATCCCGTTCCGCTTCGTGCAATTTTTGCAAAATTACCTGCTTTGCCGTCTGCGCCGCAATACGTCCGAAATCCTTGGGAATAAAATTCTTGACAATCGTATCGCCTACTTTATAATCGGGATTCAGTTCCTGCGCGTCCTCCAAAGAAATTTCCTTGTCTTTATCCGTTACTTCTTCTACGACGTAACGGGTAGCGCTGAACTCGATCGTACCGTTTTCCGCGTCAAGCGCAACGGACACTTCCGCGCCGCCGTCAAACTGCTTTTTATACGCGGACGCAAGCGCGTTTTGAAGCGTTTCGATAAACGCCTCTTCGCTGATTCCCTTTTCTCTTACCAATTCGGTGAGCGCCGCAAAAAATTCCTTGTTTTCCATTTTTTCTAAATCTCCTGTTTGATTTTTCTGTGTTTCCCTGTATTTTGAACTCCCCTATGGGAAAATCCGTTCCGTGTTATCCTTTAAAAATCGAACTCGATCGCCCGACAAATCTTCGCGATCTTTGCCTTTTCCAATTTCATCGTTTCGCCGTTTTCTTCCAGCTCTACGCAATGCTCGTCATAGCCTACGAGCTTCGCCTCGAAAAACTTTCTGCCTTTGAGCGGCGCAAACAGCTTCACTTCTACTTTTTCGCCCATACACTTGTTATAATCCCGTTCAGTCTTCAACGGTCTGTCCAACCCGGGACTGGAAACGTTGAGCGTATACGACGCGCCGAACGTAGGATCTACTTCGTCGAGTACGGGATCGATCGCCCGATGGAATTTCTCGCAAGTGTTCAAATCCACGCCACCCTCCATATCCACGTCGATATAGACCGTGAGCGCAGGCTCTCTACCTTGTTTGAATTCGATCTCCACGATCTCGATCCCCATTTCTTCCGCAATGGGCAAAAGCGCTTTTTCGATTTCTTCAATGGGCTTGATTTTCATTCTTTCTTCCCCTTATACGATGATTGAGAGTGGCGGAACTGCCACTCTCAATAACCATAAGCATTATTAAGTATCTTTATTATACCATTGTCCTTTGCAATTTGCAAGTGTTTTAAGCAACTTTTTCCAATTTTTCTTCTTGAAAATTACTCTTCGCCTGCCGTTTCCCCGTCGTTTGCTGGATATTCGGCGGTCGTTTCGATATAAAGTCCCGTAACGTAAAAGCTGTATTCCGATTGTGTCCTAAGGTATACCGAAACCAATGATCCGCATTGAACATACTGCGGACTCTGTCCAAACCAACCCCACCAATCTAATAATACTCCAAGAGAAATTGTGACTTTTTGCCAAGTTTGAGCAACTTTATAGTCGACGCCTGAATGCCCAGGATATTTCAAAGAAGCTTGTTCCGTCGCCATCCATATGTACAAGCATAGATTGGCACTCGGATCTTTTTGATACAAATTTTCATAATATTTTTTATCGTGCTTTGCATCAATCGCAATTCCGTTGACTTGATCACAATCTACTTTTGCTGTAACTCTATATACGTCGTTTCTTCCCGCAAACTCGGACAAATACGCAATCTCACCGTACGCATCGCTTCGCGCTCCGTTCTTCACGTAATACGCGTCCGAAAGATCCTCGCCAACGACGTTCCATATCCATTCTGATTCTTCTTCGCCGCTCGTTTCCACCGAACTTTCCTCTTCGGAATCCACCGTTCCCTCCGAACTTTCCTCCAACGAAGATTCTACCGTCGAACTTTCTTCTTGGGACGATTCAAACACAACAGAACTTTCAACGTCAGAGGATTCTACTTCGCTGGAATTTTCCGTTTTGGAAGATTCTATTTCGCTGGAATTTTCAATCTCCGACGATTCTTCAGAGGATTCTATTTCGCTAGAACTTTCAACTTCCGACGAGTCTTCTGATGACTCGGTTTCGCTAGAGCTTTCCAACTCGGAGGAAGCTTCTGAGGATTCTACTGCGCTAGAACTTTCAACTTCCGACGAGGCTTCCGAAGATTCCGCTGCGCTAGAACTTTCGACTTCCGATGAGGCTTCAGAGGATTCGGTTTCGCTAGAGTTTTCCAACTCGGAGGAAGCTTCTGAGGATTCCGTAAAAGATTCCGACTCGGTAGAAGACTCTAATTCGGAACTTTCTTCCGACGTTTCTTGTACGAGCGAACTTTCCACGCCAACAGAAGATTGAGCGGCTTCACTCTCCGCTTCGGACGAAACCGTTTCCGAACTCGCAGACCCATAACTTTCTTCCACGCTCGACGAGAAAGCGGAAGAACTTTCCAAACCGCCGCCTGTACAGCCGAGCGCTGCGCCGAAGCAAGCCCAAACGACCAAGCATAATGTCATTAGCAGCGTTCTTTTGATTGCTTTCATCTTTTGCATCTCCTAAACTTCTATTACAGCGGTAATTTTCCTTTGGCTTTTACCAATTCGATAAAGACTTTCGCCGTTACGCAAGCATCGTCAAACGCGCGGTGATGGTTAAACGTGAATCCGTAATAATCTGCCACACTGTTCAGCTTATAATTGGGTAAAAGTCCTCTTAAAACGTCCTGCGCCAACGTCAAAGTATCGTATTGCTTCTTTTCAAACGAATATCCGCTTTGTTCGCCGTAATATTGCAGGAAACGGTAATCGAAATTAACGTTATGTCCCACAAGATACGCTCCGTCCGTGAATTTACAAAAATCGGCAAGAACTTTGTCTATTTCAGGCGCTCCCACCAAGTCTTCGTCTTGAATGCCCGTCAATTCAATAATTTGTGGCGGCAACTTTTCGTTACAAGCAACGAATGTGGAAAATTTTTCCGTCAACTCCCCGCCGACGATTTTTACCGCGCCCAACTCGATAATCTTATCCATTCTGCCCATCGCGGGATTGTTATTGAGCCCCGTCGTTTCCATATCGAACACAACGAAAACGTTGTCTTTGATCGCCGACGGTTTCTCCAACGAATCAAACAACCCTGCCTGCGTATAATCCACGTAAGGCTCGGGAAATACCGTATGGTAAAATTTAGGAACGGGCTTGCCCTTTTTCGCTACGGGAGTAAACCCTTCGGGCGGCTCACCGTAATTGATTTTAGCAGTTTTGAATCCACTCCGTCCGTTATATTCCTCATTCTCGCCAAGGAGTACAATTTTATCCCCCGTTTTTAACTCTAAAATTTTATCGACCGTCGCTTTCTTGGGGAAATACGTTGTTCTTAGAGTCCCCGTTCCGTCCGTCAAGGAAACGGAAAAACGGGATTTTTCCACGTCCTCGTTGGTTTTTTCGTTATGTTTTACGTATTTCTTTTCTTCAATATACGTAATCGTTCCGCATACGGCGAAAGTGCCCTCCGCCTTGTCGATATCCGCGATATACACCGCCGTAGTGGGAATAAAGTCCGCTCCGTCGATCTTTCTAAAATTACAAATGGGGAATTTGCGGAGCTCGAAATAAGTATCCTCTTCTTGCAATTCTATCTCTTCGTCCAGGAGTTCTTGCCCGAGCTCTTCTTTTTCTACGATACGCACGTTTCCATAGAACGTACCGCAATACCCCTCGGACAGGTACGCGCTGACTTCGTCCAAAATCTTTCCGGACGTGAATAACGTCTGCTCGCCCGAAGCGATATTTACATAAAAATGCGCGCCGCTGGAAAGAAGCTCCACCTCCACGTCGTCCTCTCCCAAAAACGCCGCAGCGGCAGGAAATTTTTTAGAGATAAATTCAAAAATTTTCCGCTTGATCATTCCCTCATCGGGCGTACGCTTCACGATTCGGATTTTGGCTTCCAGCCCCTCGGGAACGTATTTTTTCGCAACCGCGAGCGCGTTCTTTTCATCGAAAATCGTGTACGCTCGATCGGTGACGAGAAACAATTCCGCCAATTTCCTTCGTTTCGTCACGACGATCCCTGCGACGATTGCGTTTTTCAATCCGTCGTTTTCACGGATCTCTTTTAAAAATTCGTCAACTCTGCCCGTCATTCAATAGCAACCTTATTTCCTTAAAAAATTCTTCTTCCGCGTCTTTTTCCAAGACTTTCTTATACGCCGCTCCTTTCTTAAAAATCAAGCAAGCCCCGTTTCCGCCTGCGATTCCCAAATCCGCGTCCTTCGCTTCCCCAGGTCCGTTTACCACGCAACCCATCACAGCAATCTTTGCTTTTTTAGAATAAAAACGCACGTACTCCGTCACTTTATTTGCCAATTCCATACTCTCCCACGAGCAACGTCCGCAAGTGGGACAGGAAACGACTTCTACGTAGTTCTCGTCCAAACCGCAAGCCCGCAAAATCTGCTTCGCCGCCGCAATTTCCCGAACGGGATCGTCCGTCAAAGACACCCGAATCGTATCCCCGATTCCCTGCAACAACAACGCGCCGATTCCCACCGAACTCTTCACGATCCCCGCTTCCGTCGTGCCCGCTTCCGTCACACCGACGTGCAACGGATACGCGCATTTTTGAGCAAGCGTTTCGTACGCCTCCACTGTCAAAGGAACGGAAGAAGCTTTTACGGAAACCACGATATCGTTAACCCCGAACTTTTCCAAAATTCCGACGTTATATAACGCGCTCTCCACAAGAGCTTCGGCGCTTCTGCCGTATTTCTCCAAAAAACGCGGCTCGATACTCCCCGTATTCGCGCCGACCCGAACGGGAATTTGATGGCGTTTGATACATTCCGCTACGTAGCGAATCTCCGATTCACCGCCGATATTCCCGGGATTGATACGGACTTTCGCCGCGCCGTTTTCAATCGCCGATACGGCGAGGTTGGGAGAAAAATGAATATCCGCAACAATCGGTATGTCCGCTTTTTCTACCAGCGTTTTCAACGCGCTCGCATCCGCCTCGTCCGCAACCGCCACCCGAACCAACTCGCAACCCGCATCTTTTAAAGCAGTGATTTGCGCAAGCGTACGCTCGGTATCCGAGGTTTTGGTCGTTGTCATCGATTGGATTTTTATACGCTCGCCGCCACCGATGGCGATTCCACCCACGTATATTTTTTTCGTATCCTTTCTCTGCATATCCTTACGCCTTTTTGTCCGCCTTTTCTTCTTTGTCCGTTTTCATCATTTGTTTGAGCTCGGACATAAACGAAGAAAGATCCTTAAACGAGCGATAGACCGACGCATAGCGTACGTACGCCACTTCGTCCACTTTTTTCAAACGCTCCATCACCATTTCGCCGATCGTCTTGGTTGTGATTTCGCTCTCCATACTGTTATAAACTTGCTTGGAAATATCCGCCACCATATCGTCAATCACCGACATCGGAACGGGACGTTTTTCACAGGATTTAATCACGCCGTTGCGGATCTTTTCCGCGTTATAGGACTCCCTTGTGCCATTGTTTTTGACCACGAGTACGGGAGTCACTTCGATCGTTTCGTACGTCGTAAACCGTCTTCCGCAACCGATACATTCACGTCTTCGGCGAATGGTACGATCGTCTGCCGAACGGGAGTCGATTACTTTACTTTCCGTATAATTACAATACAAACACTTCATAATACAATCCTTTTCAATGCGTACACGGTACGCCCCTTTCTTATCTTATCTTTTCTTTCCTTTGCGGCCACGAATCTCTTTCACTTCGTTTTCATACCCGTGATCACTCGGCGTATAATATATCTTATCTTTGAGGGAATCGGGCAAATATTGCTGTTCCACGTATCCACCGTAATTGTGGGGATACTTATATTGCTTGCTATTCGCCTTATCTTCTTTGCTCCCGAACGAATTGTCTTTTAAATACGGCGGAATATTATCGTCACGGGCTTGGATCGCATCCGCCTTCGCCGCGTACATCGCTTCCACGACCGTATTGCTCTTTTCCGCTTCACACACGTAAATGATCGCCTCCGACAGCGGAATCATCGCCTCGGGATACCCGATTCTCTCCAAAGCAAACATCGCCGACGTCGCGATCTGGAGCGCGCGGGGATCTGCCATTCCCACGTCCTCCGCCGAATGCACGACAAGCCGTCTTGCCACTATCATAGGATCGCAACCGCCTTCGATGAGCCGCATCGCGTAATACAACGCCGCGTTCGCGTCGCTTCCACGCAAGGATTTACAGAACGCCGAAAGGAAATCATAATACGAATCCTCGTTATACGACAACGCTTTTCTTTGAATGGACTGTTCGGCATCCGCCAATGTAATCCGAACACACCCCTCGCCGTCGGGAGGAGTGGTCAGCGCCGCAAGCTCCAACGCGTTATACGCCGAGCGTAAATCGCCACCCGCCATTCTCGCGATATGTTCGATCGCTTCCTCATCTGCCGTTACGTTTTGTTTTCCAAGCCCTTTATGTCGATTTTTGATCGCTTTATACAGCGCGCCGCGAATATCCTCTTCCGTCAAATGCTTAAATTCAAATACCCGACATCTCGATACGATAGCGGGAGTCATAGACGCGTAAGGATTTTCCGTCGTTGAGCCGATGAATATGATCGTACCCTGTTCGATTGCAGGAAGCAGGGAATCGCTTTGCGTTTTGTTGAAACGGTGACACTCGTCGAGCATCAAATACGTACGTTTTCCGTACAGCTTTAAATTCTCCCGAGCGGTCTCCACCGCTTTTTTTACGTCTGCAACCCCTGCGTTGACTGCGTTCAATTTAATAAATTCTCCGTTCGTACGGAGCGCGATGATATTGGCGAGCGTTGTTTTCCCGCAACCCGGAGGACCCCAAAAAATACAACTCCCCAAACGATCCGTCGCGATCGCGCGACGCAACAACGAGCCTTCCGCTACAATATGGCTCTGCCCGATAAATTCGTCCAGCGAATTCGCACGCATACGTTCCGCAAGGGGTTTCGCCGTTTCTTCATTGTTGTTGAAATCGAATAAATCCATACCTGTCCTCTTCCGTAAATCTACGCTCAACGCGTACACGGTTACCGTCTTAACGCTTTCTTGATTTTATCAACGTGCGCTTTTCCGAGTTCATAGCCCTTTTCGTATGCGAACTGCACCTGCTTTAAAGAATACTGACTCATATCTTCCAATGCAGGCTCCAACCAAAAATCGATACAATCGGCGCATTCTTTACGTTGCGATTCCGTCCGGCGATTGTCCATAATATCCATCGTTTCCAGCAAAACGCCAATCGTTCCGGGCATTTTTTCCTTGCTCTTACGGCCGCCCAAAACGTCCACCGCCACCACGACATCCGCGCCCATCGCTTTTACCCGTTTAACAGGTACTCTTTCCAAAACCCCTCCGTCAATCAAACGCATTCCGTCTTTTTCAAGGGGTCTGAAAATCGAAGGAATACTCAGTGAGGCGATCACGCCGTCCAAAAGCGGTCCGTCGGAAAACTCCACGACCGATTGCGTGATCATATCCACCGCTACGCAACGGAACGGAATTTTCAATTCCGAAAACTCCAGCTCTCCGATATACTTAACCAATAATTTTTTGACTTTCGTCGTATCGAAAAAACCGCCGCGTTTTCCTGTGGGCGCAATCAGATGCAGCAGCCTCAATTTCATAACGGCGTGTTTCATTTCTTCGAGCGGTACACCCGCCGCCGTCGCCGCCCCTACCACGGCACCCATAGACGAACCTGCGATATAATCGGGCGCAATCCCCTCTTCGGCAAGCGCTTGTAAAAATCCGATATGCGCCACGCCGCGGCTTCCACCGGCGCCAAGCGCTATCCCGAGCGTTTTTTTCAAACAATCCCTCCTTCGCCGCGTCCGCTTACGAGCGGTGATACGCGCCGAGCAATTTACATTCCAAAGTATTCTTTTGAATTTGTGATAACATCTCTTGCACTTCCGCCGAAGAAATGTTACAATCCGCTTCGATAAAGAACCGATAATCTCCGGGACGGTTCTTCACGGGACGGCTTTCGATCTTTGTCATATTAATACCGCAATCGGCAATAATCCGCAAAAGAGCCAGCAAACTGCCCGGTCTGTGCGGACAAACGGCGGAGAAGAACACTCGACTGCTGGTTTTCGGGAGTTCCTGCGCCCCTTTTTTAATCAGCAAGAAATGGGTAAAATTGCTCTTCTCGTCGGAGATACATTCTTCCCCCATCACGAATCCCTCGCGGAGATTTTCCGCGTGTGCGCCGGCTATTGCCGCGCTTTTCCCCGAATCGTCCTCCATCGCTTTACTGGCCCCGAACGCCGTTGATTCCGTTTCACGAAGAGACGCAAACGGCATTTGTTTTGCCAAAAATCCCGAGCATTGATCCAGCGCTTGACGGTGAGAATACACTCTTCCGATCTCCGAAAAACGGACTCCGTCTTTATAGATGAGTCTATGATCGACGCGCAGTACCGTTTCTTTCACCGCGTATAAATCCTCCGCCGCCTGCAAAAGATCGAGATTTTGCGAAACGCCGCCCTGCAAACTGTTTTCAATGGGAATCGCCGCCGCGTCCACGCGCCCGCAAGCCACCGCCTGTAACACTTCGGGAAAATTGCGGAACGGAACGCACTCATTCCATTTATTGCCAAGGGAAACTTCCGTTCCCTCCGTCTTCAAAAATTCTTTCGCCGCCAAATGGGAATAGCTCCCCTCCGGACCTAAAAATGCAATTTTCATACGTATTTCTCCTCCAAGCTTTCGTCAGACCTGTTCCGCAAGATCGCAGAGCAACCGTTCGGTATCTTCCCACCCCAAACAAGGATCGGTAATGGATTTCCCGAACACGTCGTCGTGAGCTTGATTGCCCTCCACTAAAAAGCTTTCGATCATAAAACCTTTCACGATCTTTTTAAACTCGCCGTCAAAACGTCTATTTTGCATCACTTCCTGCGCGATACGGATCTGTTGACGGAACTTTTTCCCCGAATTGGAGTGATTGCAATCGATCACGATCGCGGGATTTTTGAGTTTACTTCCCTTATATAGCTCGTCCAACTGCATCACCGTTTCATAGTGGAAATTGGGAATATCCGCGCCCGAACTATCTACTCCACCGCGCAAAATCGCGTGCGCGTACGGATTTCCGTCCGAACTGACTTGATAGTTTCTGTATTTGAAGATTTGCGGACTCTGCGCCGCAAAAATAGAATTGACGAGTGCGAGAATATTGCCGCTCATCGGATTTTTCATTCCGACGGGCGCTTCGATACCGCTCGCTACCTGACGGTGAAGCTGATCTTCCACGCTTCTTGCGCCCACGGCGTGATAGGACAAAAGGTCCTCTACGTATTCGGTGTTTTCGGGATACAGCATCTCGTCCGCCGCCGTTAAGCCCGACTCGTTCATCGCCGCCAAATGCAACGCGCGGATACTGCGGATCCCTCTCACGATGTCCGCCATTCCCTCGGGATCGGGCTGTAGGAACATTCCCTTGTATCCAATGCCTTTCGTTCGCGGCTTATTCGTGTAGATTCGGGGAACGATCACCAGCTTGTCTTTTATTTTTTGGTTGAGTTTTCCAAGTCGCGAAATATATTCCAGCGTAGGTGCAGGCTCGTGCGCGGAGCAAGGTCCAATCACCACCAACATTTTTTCACTCCTGCCCGCAATGACGTCGCGAACCTCTTCGTCCCGTTGTTTTTTGATCTCTTTCAATGCCGGAGTCAACGGCGACTCCGCTATGAATTCTTCAGGTTCGGGTATAAAACATTGTTTTTCCAACATATCCGTACTCCTTTTCCGCTCACGCGGAACTTACTCTTTTTTTTCTCGTATCGTTTTGATATATTCTTTCACTTCTTTCGTCACGTATTCGTCGATAGGAGTCCCGAAACGCAAACTGTTTCTGACCATAGACGAGCTGACGTGCAACAGCTCTTGCCGACAGGGAATATATACCGCCGTAAAATCGGGATGCAGTTTCTGACTCGCGTAATAATTCGCGTTTTCGTATTCCAAATCCACGGTATTGCGGATTCCACGAGCGTAGAACTCTGCGCCCTCTCGTTTCATGAGTTCCGTCACCGTACCGCTGAAGAATACGATTCTGAGTTTCGGCTCATTTCCGAACGTCAACGAAAGCATCTCCTCGCGTTCCTTTTCGGTAAAATACGGCTGTTTTGCGGGATTTACCAACACGGCGAGAATCACTTCGTCAAAGATTTTCAGACATTCTTCCACCGTCGCTTTGTGCCCCAACGTCGGCGGATCAAACGTGCCGGCAAATACGCATTTCTTCAATTTCTTGCATTCCGTCTTCATACTCATTCTCCGTCGCCCACACTCTTTTTTCTAAAGAAAGTCAAATACGCTTTCCCGTACCGCCTTTCGTCGTATTTTTCAAGTCCCTCGACCTCGCCCTCGAACGCTCGATCCCGTTCGTACACGGCGATTCCCTCGTCTGTCAGCAGTCCCTTGTCCGCAATCTTTTGAAGCGCTTTCACTCCGTAATCGAATCGGTACGGCGGATCGATAAAGATCACTTCAAACCGTCCTTTTACAACGTCTAAACAAGTGGAGTAATCGAAATTGAACAGCTTCGCCTCTTCGCCGTTTACAGGAATTTTCAACGCCGTCAAGTTCTTTTTGAGAATCGCGAGGCTGTCCTTAGACAAATCGTTAAACACCGCTTCTTTCGCGCCGCGTGACAAACTCTCTAGCCCGAGCGCGCCGCTGCCTGCAAACAAATCGAGCACTCTCGCTCCGTACAGTTTCAACGCAAGGATATTGAATAGGGATTCCTTGGCTCTGTCCGAAGTTGGACGTACGTCTTCGCCCGAGAACTCCGCCAACACTCTACCTCTGAATTTTCCTCCGATGATCCGCACCGCAATCTCTCCGTTATTTCCGTTTATTGGGCTTCGTGCCGGGCAGTCCGCCGTAGTTGATCTTTTTTTCTTTCTGCGCTTCCGCCTGCAATTCTCTATCTTTAAGTTCCTGTTCTTTGATCGTCTTGTTTCTACGCGCATAAGCGCCCCAAATATAACAAAGGCCCGAAACGATCACGGGAAACACCGCGCACGCGCAAGTCACGAAATAGTTCACGCTCGCCGTGCCCGTTACGTTCAAGTAATACGGCAACAAAATCGACCAACCCGAGAACAAGAATCCCGTCAAAATACCCATATTCAACGAATCACCCGTCGTTCCCGTATCAATCGCCGTTTGGTTGAACCCGAACACAAGCCCCGTAATCAACGGGAACAACGCCAAATACGCGCCGATCACGAATCCTTTCCACATACGGAATTCTTTCGCTTCTTTATGCGCGGAAATCTTATATCCGCCCCCGCGTTTCACGTTGCCCGAAACCAACATTTCGTAATGATTTCCGCCGCACAAGTGCATCATCAGTCCATTATACGCCATCGCCGCAAGCGCGCAACCCGTGACCCATACGATCTTGGAGTCTTTCCAAACGATCTCTTCCCCCTCCATCGTAAACAGAATCAGAATCGTGCCCACGCAAAAATATACGAACATAGAGGGAATACAGTCCTTAAACATCTCCCACGCCCATCTTCCGATCTTTTTTAACTGATTTTTAAGTTCCATTTTCTTTCGTACTCCCGTTTCAAACTTTCATTGTACGGAGCTCCGTCACGATGAGATCCACACGCTCGTCCGTCTCTTCCCGCGGAATTTCTTTCCGCAGTTGAAAATCGTAACAAAACGCAATTCTTTTCGCTGTTTTATGTTTATGCAAATATCGATCGTACCAGCCTCCGCCGTATCCCAACCGATTCCCTTTTTCATCCACCGCCAAAAGCGGCAACACCACATAATCCGTTTCCCCTTGAAAACTTTCGCCGATCGGCTCCCGTATGCCGAATCCGTTTACGGTAAAATCCTCTCCCAACCGAACCGCAACAAGTTCTCCGTTCTCCATTCGAGGAGCGTACACTTCGTTTCCTCGCTTTATCAACGCTTCTATCAGCTTGTCCGTAGACGCTTCGGAGGAAAAGCTCAAATATACGAAATACCGTTTTCCGCTTCCCTTGTCACCGTACGTTTCCGAAATCCCTCGGAAGAAATTTTCCACCATCAAGAGCTCTTTCACGTCACGGTTTTCGTTATTCGCCCGACGCTCTTTCATAGACGATCGGAACGCTTTTTTTCTCTCTTTTACCGTCCTTGCCGAGTCCGTTGTTTCGTCTAAAAAACGCAACTTTCCTCTATTCGTAATCATATACAAACTCCGCCCTACGCGTAGCCGCGCACAATACTTCGTAGGAGATCGTCCCCGTCATTTTCGCTGTATCCTCCGCGTCTGCCATTACGACAACCGTTTGCCCACGGCGACTATGTCCCGAACGCAAACATACGTCCATACACAGATTGTTCACTTGCTTTTCCGCTCCGCAAACTCCGTTCTCGCGCTTCCTTAAAAACCCGTCCGCATACCCAAAGCGGCAAACGGAGATTTCCTTGGGCGGCTCTACGGGTAGTTTTCCATACCCCACTCCGCCGCGCGAATATTTCCGATTTGTCACCGTCGTCGCGTACACGGTCATACCTTTTCGCAATTTTAGAGGCGTTTTCCCCTCTAATTGCCCGTTTGGAAAATATCCGTAGAGTCCGATCCCGATTCTCGTCATATCAAAGTGAAATTCTTTCCCTAAAAGCGCCGCCGTCGTACCGCCCAAATGCGCGCAAACGGACGGGAAATAGCGCCTACACACCTCTACCGCGCGAGCGAACTCTTTACGTTGTTTATCCGCTAGCGGGCGCTCCGTCGAATACAGATGGGAATAGATCCCCTCGACTTTTATCTGCTCTTCCAAACGGAATAACGTACACACTTTTCCAAGCGTAGATACGTTCATTCCATAACGGTTCATTCCCGTATTGATCTTTAAATGCGTTCGCGCCCGTAAGCGATATTTTCGACAGGTACGGAGTACCAATCGGGCAGTGAAAAGATCGGGTACGGTAACGAGCAATCCGCTCTTTAGACAATACAGACACTCCTCTTCGTTGAGAGGCGGAGTAAAAACCAAAACGTCTTTTCCGCAAGCCGCTGTCTGTATGGAAAGTCCCTCTTCGATCAAAGCGACCGCAAAACAGTCCGCAACCCCCTCGATCGCGTTGACGACCTCTTCCGCTCCGTGACCGTAGGCGTTTGCCTTGACCACCGCGCAAAGTTTCGTTCCCGTCAAAGCTTTGAACGCTAAAGCGTTTTCAAAAATGTTTTTTAAATGTATGTTCGCCGTTACTTTTTGCACGATTTATTGTACGCAAAGAAACGCGAAAAAGTGCTTAGTTTCCAAAAATAATTCTATGGCAGTTGTCGCATTCGATTACGCCGCCGCTCTCCAGCTTATTGAGTGCAGCCAAAGGCGGCGTCATACTGCAGAACGGACACCGATCTCCCGCCACTTTTCCCACAATGGGAAAAATGCGCTCCTTCCGTTTCGTTTGATAGCGTTCCATCGTCTCTTGAGCAACGTCTTGCGCCGCCGCCGCAAGTTCCTTTTCGATCGCCTTTTTATCCCCATCTTTGGAGGCTTTGATGACCTTGTATTTTTCGGAAACTTCCGCGTACTGTTTCTGCGCAGCGATAACCTGCTTTTTCAGTTTTTGATATTCCGCGTCCACGCTCTTGATATTCGCCGTCAACGCATTGAGATCCGCGCGAATCTTTTTTAAAGACTCCGAAATCGATTGCGCTTTTTTCTTGTAGAAAGAAATGTCCGCGCCGCTCTCGATCAATTCATCCAAATGATCGAAATCCTGCAACGTCGTTTCCGTCTGTTCGTACTTTTGGGAAAGCTCCGCCGCCTCCGACTTGAGCGCCGTCGCTTTCACTTCCAAAGAATCCAACTTTTCAGGCGCGGTTTCCAAAAACTTCTTCACCTTGACGTATTCCTTGCGTTCTTCGCAACCGGCAAGCTCACGCTCTAATTTATAGAGCTTGGTGTCGATTTCCTGATACTTTAAAATTGCTTGTAACTGTGACATAATATTTCTCCTCCCGTCAAAGCAAATTTTCGTCCGTATGGAATACACACGGAATTTTCATTTGCTTACGGATTTTTTCATAATATTTTTTCATTCCGTAACATTCGGACGCGTAGTGCGTCAACCCGATCGCCGCCATTCCCGATTCTTGAATCAGGAGTAACACGTGATGTTTAAAATCCGACGAAACGACTACGTCCGCGCCCTGCTTCTTCGCCCAAATCACCGCCGCCTCGTCCGCGCCCGAGCCGCAAAAACTCGCCACTCTTCTTACGGTTTTTTTCAAATCGCCGTAAACGGTGAGCCTATTGGTTTGAAACGTCTTTTCCATTCCTTGCGCCAACGCTCCCAATGCCGTACCCACCCCAAGGTCGTACGCCTTTCCGTATTCGCCGTCGCAAAAGGAAATCATCGCCGATTTATTTTCATTTAAACGTGTACCTGCCCCGTGCGTTTGATTGGAAGAATCCAAAATCCCTTCCATCAGACAATCGTCCGTACCGCCCTTTGCAAAATCCAAATTTAAATGCATCGAAACGACGGAAATTCCGTTTTGGATACATTGTACGATCTTTGCCCCGATCAACGAATCGTCGTCAAAGCGTACGTCTTTTATTTTAGAATATACCGCAGGATGATGTGTAATGATAAGATTCGCCCCTGCCTTCAACGCTTTTTCAATCGCTGCGAACGTCAGATCCAACGTCATCACGACGCCTGTAATCTCCTTGCCGCAATCGATCAAAACCCCGCTGTTGTCGTACCAATCCAGCTCCTTACAGATCTTCTTGCTCAATTCTTTCGGCGCGATCCGATCCGCAATCGCATAGATTTCTTGCAGTTTCATATTTTTAATACCTCCTGCAATTTCCTCTTCCGCTTTGCAAGCTCCTCTCGGCTCTCGTCGCTCAGTTGCGGTTGAGACGAGTATCTGTCTATATCGCGGATAAGCCGCTGTGTCCGTTCCACGAACGCGTTGGGCATCTTCGCAAGATTATCCCTGCCGAATTCGTATTCCATCTCCGAATACGGAGCCGTACTGCTCCCTCGACCGCCGCAGATCACGTCGTAAAATTTCCCGTCGCGGAAAGTAAAATCCTGTTCGATAAATCCGCCGTTTTCCAAAATATACCGACGCAGCTTTTCCGAATCCCGCATCGGTTGAAACACAAACCGTTCGGGCATAAATCCGTACGTTTTATGGGATAAAATCTCCACGATCTCGCTACCGCCCATACCTGCGATCAGGACTTCGTTTACGCTGTCGGGGACCCCGAAAAAACCGTCGCCAAGCACGCTTTGCGCCACACCCGACTCCACGTAAGGAGCAAGCAGCGCTTGCGCTTTTGCTAAACTTCCCTTACTCACGTCTGAAAAAATCGCCTTTTCACACAATCCGTTTTTGAGCATATATTCGGTGCAATACCCGTGATCGCAACCTACGTCCGCAAATACTTTGACCTTTTGAAGCAGGGAACAGAGAGTATCAATCCGTTTTCCGTACCCCATTATTCTAAGAAATCCCGAAGTTTTTTGCTGCGGGACGGATGACGGAGTTTACGGAGCGCTTTCGCTTCAATCTGACGGATACGTTCTCTCGTAACGTTGAACTCTCTACCCACTTCTTCGAGCGTTCTTGGCTTTCCGTCGTCAATCCCGTAACGGAGCCGCAATACTTTCTCTTCGCGCGGCGTCAGCGTATCCAACACCCCGAGAAGTTGTTCTTTAAGCATCGCAAACGCAACCGAATCGCTGGGAGTGGTCGTCTTTTGGTCCTCAATAAAATCTCCGAGGTGACTGTCTTCCTCTTCGCCGATCGGCGTTTCCAACGAGACGGGATCTTGCGCAATCTTTTGAATCTCGCAAACGCGTTCTTCGGTTACACCCATCTTTTCCGCAAGCTCCGCAGGCGTCGGCTCTCTACCCAACTCCTGCAACAGCATACGTTGTACTCTCGTGAGTTTGTTGATGGTTTCTACCATATGCACGGGAATACGGATCGTTCTCGCTTGATCGGCAATCGCGCGGGTAATGGATTGACGAATCCACCACGTTGCGTAGGTGGAGAATTTGAATCCTTTTTGATAATCGAATTTCTCTACCGCTTTCATCAAGCCCAAGTTCCCCTCTTGAATGAGATCGAGGAAAAGCATACCTCTACCTACGTACCGTTTCGCAATGGAAACAACCAAACGCAAGTTGGCTTCGGACAAACGTTTTTTCGCCGCTTCGTCCGCTTCTTGCATACGCTTTGCAAGCTCCACTTCTTCCTCTGCGGACAGCAAAGGCACTCTACCGATGTCTTTCAAATACATCTTGACGGGATCGTCTAAACCGATATCCGAGAGCGCCTGTTCAAACAGTTCTTTGTCTCTCTGGTCCTCGTCTACGATTTGAATTCCTGCTTCGCCAAGGGCTTTATACACGAAATCGATCTGATTCGCGTTCGTGTCGTATTTTTCCATAATATCGCACAATGCGTTCGTGGAAATACTCCCTTTCTTGCTGTAGTTGTCAATAATGCCCGCTACGATTTCGTTCAATTTTTGCTCGGATATATTCACCTTTTTATCCTCCGTTTATACCTTTTGGTTTTTTACTTTGGTTTTTATTTTTTATTTTGGATTCGGTTTCTTTTGAGAATACATTCACGGAGTTTTTCCGCGATCTGTTTTCTCTTTTCTTCGTCCGTTTCCGCTTTGTATTCCGCGTTCAAACGTTCGATCTGTTTTTCGATCCCCTCTTTCTCCAGAGCCTTTACGCTATCCGAAAAAAACCGCTCCGCCACTTCGCCCGAGAGCTTGTCACCGTAATTGAGATCGAGGATCTCGTTGAGCTCCGCGCAGTCCTCGTCGAGGATCTCGAACAGTTCGCTGGGACGGATACGTTCGCTCGCCCGTTCTCTTGCAACGACGTATTCCGCGATGATTTTATGGATATCGTTTTGAAGCGCAACGTCGCTTAAATCATATCCCTTTGCGTACGGAGCGGAAAACAGCTTTGCAGCCAAAATAAACCGTATTGCCTTACTCTGTTTGTCGCCGCCTGCCGCCGTTTCCGCGATGTTTTCTTTGGGCTTGACAATCGGCGTTTCCGCTTTGCCCTTGGATGCGTTGTGCAAATCCCGTTCCAATGCGTGATAGGTAATTCCCGTCTTATCTCGAAGTTTTTTCAAAAGCTCTTCTTTCAAGCTCTCGCTCTCCGCTTCGCCAACGATCTTCAACGCCTCGGCAACAAAATTCCGCTTGTCCTCCGATTTTTTGAGATCGTATTTCCGTTCTACCGAATGGATCTTATAATCGATGAGCGGCATCGCCTCGTCCAAACATTTTTGGTACGCCGCCGCGCCCTGTTTTACTACGTCGTCGGGGTCCAGCCCGTCGGGCATAGGTACGACTCGGATATTCAAATGCTCGTCCTTTAAAATTTCCAAGCCCCTCAAATCCGCTTTCTGCCCGGCGAAATCCCCGTCGTAACTGATAAAGACGTTGTCCGTATAGCGCTTGAGCGCCCGCGCTTGATCCTTGGTTAGAGAAGTGCCCATCGAAGCAACGACGTTAGTGAAACCCGCCTGATAAAGGGAAATGGTGTCCATATACCCCTCGACGATGATCACGTCCTTAATCGCTTGCGAACGTTTCAGTTTTTTCAAAAGATTGACGTTGTAGAGAGTCTTACTCTTATTGAACAGCAACGTTTCTTTCGTGTTTTTATATTTTGCGAAATCGGATTTCTCCAGCCGCCTACCTCCGAACGCGACGACTTCGTCGAACGCGTTGATAATGGGAAATATAAGCCGTCCGCCCTGCGAATCGATGAATCTTCCGTTCTTGGACTCCGTCAACGCGCCGCTATCGATCAAATCGGCTTTCGTATAGCCTTTTCCCGCAAGATAATCGGGGAGTCCGAAGAAATCCAGCGAAGCGCCGAGCCCGAATTTTTTTACGGTCGTCGGCGAGAGTTTACGGTCCCTAATATACTGCAAATGAATTTCCGCCGCTGGCTCTCCGCTGTATAAATTGGAGAGATAAAACCTTGCGGAATCCAACATAATTGCCGCCATCGTATCCCTTTTTTTCTTCATTTGCGCCGCTTTTTCGGTATCGAAATTACTTTCGGGGACTTCCAGCTTTGCCCGCGCAGCCAAGATCCGTACCGCGCCCATAAAATCGGTGGATTCGATCTCCCGTACGAATCGGATCACGTCCCCCGAAACCCCGCAACCGAAACAGTGATAAAATTGTTCCGCTTGATTGACGGCAAACGAAGGGGTCCGCTCGTGATGGAAAGGACAGCAAGCCCAATGCGTTCCGCCTTTTTTATCTAACGCTACGTAGCTTTGGATCACTTCTACGATGTCGTTTTTTTGTTTCAACTCCTGCATAAAGCGAGGATCAAAACCTTTTGTCGTGCTCACGATTGCCCACCTCCCAACGAGAAGGTTACGGGAATGAACAAATCCTCGAATACGCTGATGGCGTAGCGGTCGGTCATACCCGATAAATAATCGCAGATAACCCGCTCCTTATCGTCCCGTTCCAAAAGCCGTAAATACGGTTTCGGCAACTTGTCCACGTGCGATTTAAAATACTCGAACATCTGCGTGAGCATACGCTCCGAACGCTCCTGAATGGTTTTGTTGGCAAGTTCATACACTCTTTCAAACATAAACGCGCGCAGAGTATTGGTTGCGTTCATAACCTCTTTCGACATTTTTACGTAAGGTTTTCCGTACGATTCCCGATAAATATCCGCAATCGCCGTATTGATACGCTCTTTCGTTGCGTGCCCCAGCGTTTCCACCGCGTCTTTGGGCAAATCTTCTTCCTTTAAAATCCCCGCGCGGAGCGCGTCCTCGATATCGTGATTGATATACGCGATCCGATCGGCCAGCGAAACCGCATCGCCCTCAAGCGTTGCGGGTTTACCCGAGCTCTTATGCTCCAAAATCCCGTCGCGGACTTCCAGCGTGAGGTTGAGCCCCTTTCCGCCTTTCTCAATGACGTCCACGACGCGCAAGGACTGTTCGTTGTGCATAAAGCCTTTTTCCGAAAGTTTAGCAAGCACGCGTTCGCCTACGTGCCCGAACGGAGTATGCCCCAAATCGTGCCCAAGCGCAATCGCTTCCGCCAAGTCTTCGTTGAGGGCAAGCGTACGCGCGATGGAACGGGCGATCTGCGAAACGTCCAACGTATGCGTAAGACGGGTGATATAGTGATCTCCCTCGGGCGCGAAGAATACTTGCGTTTTATTTTTTAAACGTTTGAATGAGTTGCTGTAAATGATACGATCTCTATCGCGTTGGAAATCGGTGCGGAAATCACAGGACTTCTCTTCTTTCAGCCGTCCTTTCGTTTGCGAGGATCTCCTTGCAAAGGGGGACAGCCAAGCTTCTTCGTTTTGACAAATTCGTTCCCGTACGCAACGTTCCTGAATGCTTTTTTCCATTTTCGTCCCTCCTTTTACGTTCTTTTCAAAGTTTCGGGCAATCCAAATCAATTTTCCTTACCTTATATAATTACCCGTTATATAATATGTATTCGACAAAACTTTCTCAAATCCTTTTTTTATACAAAATTTTTTGAAAATTTTTTAAAGTTTTTTCCGTTTTGTCCGCCAAAGAGAATTTTTTAACTTTTCTAAACTTATCTTTTTCTTTTCGCAATCGATTTAAAATACAAAAAAAGGAGCTTGGTCTCGTACCTGCCCCTTTCTTTTTATTGTTTTCTATGAAATTTATTCCGCCTTTTTTTGTTCTTACGCGAACTGTTTTTTTACGTTGTTTTTTCTTAAAATTCTCAATTTATAAGAATTATACCGCAAAATAAACAACGACGGCAAATTCAAAAACACGTTGATAATCGCAACCGGTATGGAGATCGGCAGCCAAAGTTTACTGATCGGGAACAACAGCAACAGCGTAAAACCGATAAACAGACAGAAGAAATGCCCTATCTCTCCGTAGCAAATCTCTAACAAAAATCGATCTACGTACTCCACGCTCTTCGGCTCTGCGATCTTATTTTTCCGAAAGCCCGTAAAATGTCCGATTTCGGGAACTTTGTCTTTCCATTTACGGATCTTGAGTTTTTCGTAAAACTTTTTCTCGCCTTTGCCCACCTGATAAATCTTCGCGGTATGATCGGCGCATTTCTTCGGCAACAAGCGCGCAACCGTCGCCACGAGCGAATCGATCAAAATCACAATCGCGATGGCAAGCGCCGTCAATCCGAGTACGGCAAGATAATTCGCGTCGCACGCAAGCGTTACGATCGCCGAAATAATCAATGCGCTCGCGCTAATAATGATGAGATACAATTTCATATGGACTCCTCCGTTCCGTACGTGAGAGGAATTTTATACACCTCTTCGTATTTTGCCTTACACAACGCGTAGGCTTCGTCGCACATCTTTTGCGCGCCGACCTTTTCCCCAAGGGAAAGATCGGGATAGATCGGGGGCATAATATGCAACGTATGTCTTTGAATAGGATATCCGCTTCCGTCCAACCGTTCGTCGTCCGTCATCGTGATAAACATAGGCAAAACGGGTACTTCCGCGCGATACGCCATTTTGAATCCGCCTACTTTGAAAGGACGGGGTTTTTTATAATTCCACCACATTCCCTGCTCGGGATAGATCAAAATACTCTCCCCGCGTTTCAACAGCGTATTGACTGCCGACATAAAATTGACCATCGTCCGACGGTTTCTAGAAAGGGGCAAGGTATTACAATGCTTGAATAAAAATCCGTACAACCCGGGGAAATTCGTATAATTCCCCTCCCGAATGATTTTGTAGAGATATTTTCTCGGGAGCGATTTCCGAATGCAGGTAAATACGACGTAATTATCCAGCGCAGAAAAATGGTTGCAAGTAATGATCGCGCCGTTTTTCAACGCGCCCAAATGCTCTTCTCCCTCCACGCCGTCAATAACGAGTATATCTTTTTTAATGAGATTAAGATAGTATCTGTCCCCCACGAAATTGGCAATCCGACGGAATACTTTGCTGGAAAATTTTTCGCAAAGATAATCCACTTGATCGGGCAAAAGTTCAGGCGCTTCTGGATCGTTTTCCACGTCCTTATCAAACCAGCCTTTCGCTTCGTATTCCCGTATCCTTTCCAATACTTCTTTACGGTCGGGAGAGAGTTTCATTTCGTCCATAATATCCTCTTTTAATGGTTTCCGTACAGTTTTCCGTAGGTTTTGAAATAGTTGTCGGGACGGTCAATCTCACTTTTTGCGAGTGCTTTGAGATTCGCCTCTACCGACTTATCGTTTTCCAGTCCCTGCTCACCGTGGCTTTCCCTCATCTTTTTAATCATATCGTAAAACTCCGTCTTTTGCGCGTATTCCCAAAAATATTCTTGGTAAGGAATGTCGTCGTAATGCCAAGGTTTCCACGTCATCAAATAATGCACGATACGCAAATCTTCCCTCGGTAAAACGTCGGGCGCAACGGGGGATTTATTCCAGGCGCGGGGAAGCCGCAAAACCCGTCCTTTGCACAGGACGTTGAGATAATCCTCGTCCTGAATGACGGTAAATTTATACTTCTTCAAAAGATCCGCGAACTGTCCGTAAAAATCTTCGTCACGGAATCCTTTCAAATTCATAATCAATACGCCTGCGTTAAAGAAATAATCGGGATCGAGTCCGTCCACTTCCCGAACGTATCGCTTATACACGTCAAAGCTGTTTACCCCCTCGCAAGGCGCTCCGCCGATCAAATGATTCCCCAAATCATAATTATATAACTCGCTGAGATCACCCAATACAACGGTATCGCAGTCGAGATACACCGCTTTATCGTATTGCGGGAACATCTCTGCAATAAAGATACGGAAATACGTCGTCGAAGTATAATAGTCGCGCATATGCAAATGCTCTGCAATCTCTTTGAGTTTTTCGGTTACGTCGATAAACTCCACCGAAAAGCCCTTACGGTTATAACGGAATATCTTCTCCTCAAAATCTTTTTTAACGCCCGTATGCAAAACGTAGACGTTATAATCGTATTCTTTGGAGGAATTTTCCAAGATCGATTCCAAAGAAATGGACAGGAACGGCAAATAATTGTCGTCCGTCGCAAAGAAAAGGGGAATCACCCCTTTTTTATTCGCAATCGCCGCTTTGTTCGTTCCTTTCACGGAAGCGCCGCGATCCGCTTTCAAAGGCGTTTCAATCAAAACGTCCGCTTCGTTCCAGCCTCTTCTTTTTACTTTATTTGAATTTACCATAGTTTCTCCTTAATTTTTCACAACATTCCATTTTTAACTTGCAGGATTTTCATTGATCGCTATCCTGGAATGCTCTTCACAAGAAATATTTTACAGCAAATCCAAAATTTTTTCAACCTATCGGCAAAAAAAATTTGTCCACTACATATTTCCACCGCTCTACCGAGAGTAGAGCGGCATTCTACCCACAGTAGAATTGCGTTTTTTCGGTTTTCGGCGTTTTTTCGACTGGTTTTACGTGTTTTTGCTTTTTTTGATTTGTCCTCAGAAAACTAGAAGCTAATCTTTACAACAGCAGCAAAATTCATTTTTTCATTTTTGCTAAAAAAACAAAAACGAAAACAAACGCAAAAAAAATCGGTCTACCTACAGTAGAGCCGATTCTTTTCGTCGATTAAATTCTATTTCGATTCCATTAAAATCGTAACGGGTCCGTCGTTGAGTTGCTCAATTTTCATATCCGCCCCGAATACGCCTTTCTTAACCGTTATGCCGTATGCGCTCAATGCTTTTACCGCATACTCGTATAACGGCTCTGCTACTTCGGGACGCGCCGCCAACGTAAAGCTCGGACGGTTACCTCGCGACGTATCGCCGTAAAGCGTGAATTGGGATACAAGCAGTACTTCCCCGCCCACGTCCAAAACGGATAAATTCATCTTTCCGTTCTTGTCCTCGAAAATACGCAGGTTGGCGATCTTTTTCATAAGATAATCGACTTGCTCTTCTCCATCGCCGTCCGTCACACCTAAAAATACGGTCAAGCCGAACGGAATCTCCGAAATCAGCTCCCCGTCTACTCTCAAAACGGTTTTCTTTACTCTTTGTACGACCGCTTTCATAGCTTCTCCTCTAAACGCTTCGGTTTACATTCTTCAAAGTACAACAAAACGCAGGATGAGTATCCTGCATTTTGCTTTTTAAATAGATTGATTTTGTTCTTTTATAAAGAGGATTATACGCGGCTCATATATTCGCCCGTTCTCGTATCGATACGGATCGTTTCGCCCTCTTCTACGAACATAGGCACCTGAATGGTTGCGCCCGTTTCCACCTTCGCATTCTTCATAACGTTGGTTGCGGTGTTTCCTTTTACGCCGGGTTCCGCTTCGATAACCTTGAGCTCTACAAAGTTTTCAGGTTCAACCGAGAACGCTTTGCCGTACAGGAATTTAACCGTAACCGTATCATTTTCCTTAATGTACTTCAACGCTTCTTCAACCTGATCGTAAGAAAGCATTTCCTGGTTGTATTCTTCGTCCATAAATACGTAGAATTCACCGTCGAAATACGAGTAGGTCATCTTCTTCGTTTCCACCTGCGCGCTTTCAAGCTTTGCGGTAGGGTTGAACGTTTCGTTGGACAAAACTTGTCCCGTAACGACGTTCTTAAGCGTCGCTCTTACGAACGCTGCGCCTTTACCGGGCTTTACGTGCTGGAATTCCGTGACCGTGTAAACGCCACTCTTGTACTCGAAAGTTACGCCTTTACGAATATCGCCTGCTAAAATCTGTGCCATACAATTTCTCCTTGTGTCACTTACAATTTTTTCTTTTATAAAATTACAAGATTTCTGTCCGTTTTAGACATAAAACTCTTCACTTTTCCGTTTTCCAAAGTTACCGTATCTTCAATGCGGATCCCGTACTCCCCCGCAAGATAGACCCCCGGTTCATCCGAGAACACCATTCCGTCCGTCAAAACGTCCGTGCCCGAAGCTCTCACGTACGGGAATTCGTGTACGTTAAGTCCAATCCCGTGACCGAGCGAGTGCGTAAACAATTTTCCGTAACCCGCCTGCGTCAAATATTTTCTAGCAATCCCGTCGCCCTCTGCGCCAGTCATACCGCTACAAAGTTTCTCTTTTACCAAATTATGCGCACTCAAAACGTGTCCGTACGCCGTTTTGAATTCCTCGTGTTTCTTGTCGTCCCCGAACAAAAACGTACGGGTAATATCCGAGCAGTAACCGTTTACCTTACACCCGAAATCGATCAAAATTTCATCGCCGAAACGAAGTTTCGTATCCCCCGTTTCGTGGTGCGGTACCGCTGCGTGCGCCCCGAACGCTACGATCGTATCGAACGAAACGCCCTGCGCGCCAAACGTGCGCATCTTATACTCTAACAAAGCCGCGACTTCCGACTCTGTCATTCCCTCTTTGATCTCGGGAAGCGTCGCCAAAAATCCGTCTTCCGCAATCTCGCAAGCCTTTTGAATATTGGCAAGCTCCCAATCATTTTTGATTGCCATTGCGTTTCGGAACGCAGGGGTCGCATCCACGATCTCTACGCCAAGCTCTGTAATCTTCTTATATTCGGGATATACCGTAACGTCGAGCGGAATCCCGACCGTTTTATAATTTTTGAGAATCTCCGTCGGACGGGAAAATCGATCAATCTCCGCCACCGTGACGTCCGTTCCACGCAGCGTTTTTTCCGCCGCTTCGATATAGCGCGCGTCCGTGTACAACGTCGTACCGTTCGCGTCCACCAATACGTAACCGTTTTCCGTCAGAAACCCCGTCAAATACCGCTTTAAATAATCACAAGTGGTAAAAACAGCGTCCGCGCCGACCAGATCGAATATTTTTTTACCATTCGTACGTACCATTTTACTTCCTCTTTTCCTATTGTAACAAAAAAAACGCGTTTCGTCAAGTGTACGACGACAATATCTGCAAATTTTTCCTTTTTCTACCCGTGTTTTGTGTATAAAATCAACTTTCCGAATAGATTTTTTTCATTTCAACCGCGTCTTCTGTCTGTGTTCCGGCGGACTCGCTGACGATATACGGATACAAATCCAACTCCTTTAACGCCACCGCCAGCGGAGCGAACTCAGGACCGTACACGTCGTCCTCAAACGTAAGATGTTTGATCTCGCCCCTCGCCGAATACATAATTTTCGAAAAATGCATATGGAAATGCTTCATTTTCTCATAACCAAGCTCATCGATCATATACGCAAGCCGACTCTTATAATCCTCTTTCGTTTTCAAAGAGCCTTGTTCCCGCGCATTGATATGTCCAAAGTCGATACACGGTACGAATAAAGGATCGATTTTACAAAACCGAACAATCTCCTCCAACGTACCGATCTGCGCGATCTTCCCCATCGTTTCAGGGCAAAACAAAAGATCTTGCAAATCGTTAAGATAGATATAATCACGGAGTATTTTTAAGCGTTCTTCCGTCTTTTCCACCGCCTCTTCCCGAGTCGCTTTGCCCTGCGCGGCAGGATGAAAAACAACCCGTTTGCCTCCCATCAATTTCGCCATTTTTCCGCTGTCGAGCACGTACCCGTAGGACTTTGCCGCCATCTCGTCGTCGGGATTGGCAAAATTGATAAAATACGGCGCGTGCACGGAAATCTCCACGCCCGAAGCCGCAAATGCTTCGCCGATGGAAATCGCTTTATCTTCCGACATGCGAACACCTTTCCCAAACGAATATTCAAAACAGTCCAATCCGTGGTTTTTCACGAACTCCGCCGCCTGCTCCGTCTTGGTATTCCCTGCGGCGTAAAAGCTCTCGCAATTGCCGCTCGGCCCGAATTTAATCATGATTTCTCACCCTCCCGATGTCTTCCGTCAGTTGTTTTTGTAAGGCTTCTACGTCCTCAAATTTACAAATGTCGCGCAGACGCCGCGCAAACTCCACGCGCAATTTCCGTCCGTATAAGTCCCCGTTGAAACCGTCCAAATACGTTTCCGTACATACCGTCGAATCGTCAAACGTCGGTCTTGCGCCATAATTCGTGATTCCTTTGTATTCCTTTCCATCCACCGTAACGCGCGTTTCATACACGCCCGTTTTCAACGGAAACTTTTCATTCGGATAGACGATATTCGCCGTCGGAAACCCGATCGTTCTGCCTACTTGTCGATCTTTCACCACGTTACCGAGCAAGAAAAAGCGTTCGCCAAGAAGTATATTCGCCGCTTCGATCTCTCCTTGCTCTAAAAGTCCTTTGATCACGGAAGAACTGACTTTTTCGCCTCCGACCTGCACTAACTCTTCCACTTCAACGCGTACACGCCCTACCTCTTTTAACGTTTCAGGCGTCCCTAATGCGCATTTCCCAAAGCGGAAATCATCACCGCAAACAAACGCTTTCACGTCAAAATTCTTTAATAATAAACCCACGAACTCCGTCGGAGTCAAATCTTTAATCTTTAAAAAGTCAAGCTTAAACGCAAAATCCACACCGCTATCTTGAAAGATCGTCATACGCTCGTCCAACGTAAAGAGTCCTTGGCCGTCTTTCCCGCCGAGAATGGTCATCGCGCCGATCGGTAAACCGTATTCTTTCGCGCGCTCGACAAGCCGTCTATGCCCGATATGCAAGCCGTCAAAACCGCCGAGAAGCAGTACGCAGCCTTGCCCTTGATCCAATTGTCCTAAAAGCGTTACTTTGCTCAACATAATTTCGTCTTAATCTTTGCCTTTCCCTCTTTTACTTCCGCAATCCCGTAAAAACGTTTGCCTTGATAAATTTTATACAATCCGTCCGTTTCCTCCGCGCGAACTGCAAGCCCGTTAAAAATCTTCACGGAATTCGCTCCCTCTAGCCGTATCGTAGGATACGGGAGCACTAATTCCGTGGGGATCAAATATTTTTCCAACTCCTCCAAAGACGGATCTTGCTCGAACAGTGAAAACGGAACGGAGTTCCCTATCTCGAAAACACCGCTTTTCGTACGTCGGAGCGCGCTCATTACGGCGTTCGTACCTAACGCACCGGCAATATCCCTTGCCAACGAACGAATATACGTACCACCGCCGCAACGAATCTTGATACGATACGTATGCCCCGACTCCGCTCTTCCAAGCGTTTCCATTCCGTAAATATGCACTTTTTTAGGAGGGAGCGTAAACTCCACCCCTGCTCTGGCAAGATCGTATCCGCGCCGCCCGTTCACGTTCTTCGCGCTGTAATTGGGCGGAACTTGCATAATATCCCCAAAAAACGAAGGGAGCACCGCTTTGATCTCTTCTTCGGTGGGAATCCGACCTCCGTACGTAAGCGTACCCGTGGAGTCCAACGTATCCGAAGAAACGCCGAACGTGAACTCCGCCACGTATTCTTTTTCCTTTTCCAAAAAATATTCGAACAGCCGAGCCGCATTGCCTACGCCGACCGGTAAAACTCCGCTCGCCAAAGGATCGAGCGTTCCCATATGTCCGCAAGGGACGCCCGATAACCATTTCAGCTTATTGACGACCGTCGACGACGTGAGTCCCGACGGTTTATCGACGTTGAAAAATCCGAACGCCGAAATCTTTCCGTCTCGTTTCACTTCCCCTCCTGATCAGCGCAACTCTACGCCGAGTTTGAATTTCAGATTGTTCAAAATCTTCTTCACGTATCCGTCCAAATTTTCAGGCGTGAACGCCTTTTCCGCACTCGCATCGGGCGTAAACGTCAACGTGAACGCCATACTCTTTTTACCAGCAGGCACTTGTCCGCCGCGATATACGTCAAACAACTTCGCCGCCGTGACGTATTTACAGGAGTGCATCAATACCTCTTCCACTTCCGCGCAGGTGAGCTCCTCGTTCACAAGAAGCGCAAGGTCGCGCTGAACGGCAGGGAACTTGGGTAAATTCACGTAGCGAACGGCATCGTCCAAAACGTTGCCAATTGCCGCAATATCCAGCTCGCCAAGATATACTTTCTTATCCAAACCAAGCGAAAGGGCGATAGCAGGGTCGAGTTCACCGAACGTCCCCACCACCTTTCCGTCCAACAAAACGTTCGCCGAAACACCGGGGTGGAGATAAGATTTTTCCGCTCTTTCGTAACCGAATACAAGATGGAACGTTTCCGCAAAACGTTCAACCGCGCCTTTCATATCGAAGAAATCGCTTTGATTGCCCCAAAGTCCCAAAACGAGATGTTTTCTTTCCTCGGGCTGTTCTCCGCCCATCGTATCGCGCGGCACGTAAACGTTCGCAACTTCAAACAACCGTCCCTCGTCGTTGCCACGACGGATATTTCTGACGGCGTTTTGCAACATCGACGGCGCAAGGAACGTCCGCATCACCGACAACTCCTCGCTGATGGGATTGAGAATCTTAACGGCGTTCCGCTCCTCTGCCTCTTGCGGAAGTTTCATAAGCTCGAAATCTTTCGGCGAATAGAACGAATAGTTATGCGCTTCGGAGAATCCCTGCGTGCAGAGCATCTTTTTCAAATGCAGTTCTTTTTTCTGTTCGTCCGTTAAACCGCCGCCCGTCACGCTCGCCTTATCAAGGAACGTAGGAATAATATGCTCGTATCCGTACATACGGATAATCTCCTCCGCCAAGTCGGGATATCCGTCCACGTCGTCACGATACCCGGGAATCTCTACTGTGAGCGTATCTCCGTTGAGTGCGGGTTTGAAATTCAATCTTTCCAAAATCGCCTTGATCTCCGCATCGGGAACGACGATACCGAGCAACGCGTTGATCTTGGAAATACTCGCCGTCATCGTTCGAGGCGTAAGATCCGCCGCGCAAACGTCTTTGCAGAGCTCCGTCACCGTTCCGCAACCCAACTCTTCAATCAAATGTAAAGCTCTCGCCATACCCAATCCGTTGGTGTACGCATCCACGCCTTTTTCAAAACGGAACGAGGAATCGGAGGATTGACCGAGCGCTCGGGAAGTCTTTCTCACATTATCGCGAGCGAACTTTGCGGACTCAAAAAATACGTTTTTCGTCTTATCTTGAATTCCGCTATTCAAACCGCCCATAATGCCTGCCAGCGCAACGGGCTTTTCCCCGTCGCAGATCACAAGATTTTCCGATGTCAGCGTGAACTCTTTTTCGTCCAGGGTAACAATCTTTTCTCCGGCGCTCGCTCTTCTAACCACGATCTTTCTACCGCCGATCTCGTCCGCGTCAAACGCGTGCATCGGTTGTCCCATTTCCAACAATACGAAGTTGGTAATATCGACGATGGGAGAAATGGAGCGAATTCCCGACAAAGCCAAACGCTTCCTAAGCCACGCAGGCGAAACTCCGCCTGTAACGTTTTCGACGTAGTGCCCTACGTAACGGGGACAAAGATCGGGAGCAAGCACTTCCACTTCAACGGGCGCGGCGTTTGTTTTATGCGACGTATAAGAAACGTCAGGCATCTTTAAAGGCTTTTTCAAAACCGCAGCCACTTCGCGCGCAATCCCCAAAATGCATTGACAATCGGGACGGTTTGCCGTGACGGATATATCGAAAACCCAGTCGTCCAGCCCAACGATTTTTTTAATGTCCTCGCCGATCGGCGCGTCTTTATCCAAATCCAAAAGTCCGTTGAACTCCGCTCCGGGATAGAAATCGTCGTTGATTCCAAGCTCCTCCCCCGAACAAAGCATACCGAACGACTCCACGCCGCGGAGTTTTCCCTTTTTGATTTTTTTGATACCGCTGGGATTTTTCTCCAACATTTCGGGACTCTCCACAACCGTGGAATTGTCCAACGCGCAAGGCGTTTTCATCCCTGCGTACACGTTGGGCGCGCCCGTTACGATTTGAATGTTTTCTCCGTATTCTTTTCCGCAGTCCACAATACAAATCTGCATATGATCGCTATCGGGATGAGGAGTCACCGATTTCACTTGTCCAACGACGACTCGATCGATCTTTTCCCCTAAATAGCTTAACTCCTCCACTTCAAAACCGCAGGAGAAGAGTTTTTCCGCAAGCTCTTGCGCGGAAACATCTATGTCTACGTAATCTTTTAACCAACTGAAAGGCGCTTTCATTTTTTTCTCTACCTCCTTAATCCTCAAACTGCTGAATGAATCTCATATCGTTCTCAAACAGCGTTTTGATATTGTTGATGCCGTACTTGAGCATCGCGATTCTCTCAATCCCCATACCGAACGCAAAGCCCGTGTACTTATCGGGATCGACGTTACAATTTTCCAAAACGTGGCGATTGACCATACCCGCGCCGAGCACTTCGATCCAGCCTGTTCCTTTACACAACCGACAGCCTTTACCGCCGCATTCCGAACAGCTCAAATCCACCTCTACACTGGGTTCGGTGAACGGGAAATACGAGGGACGAAGACGTACTTTTGTCGACTCGGTAAACATTTTTTTCGCGAACTCCGCAAGCATACCCTGCAAATCGCACAGCGTAATCCCCTCGTCCACGACAAGCCCTTCCATTTGATGGAACATCGGGGAGTGCGTTGCGTCGTCGTCTGAACGGAACACCCTGCCCGGCGATAAAATTTTAATGGGCGGTTTCTCGTTCTCCATAACGCGGATCTGCCCTGCGGAAGTCTGCGTACGGAGCAATAAATTCTCCGCTAAATAGAAAGTATCCTGCATATCTCTAGCCGGGTGATCCTTGGGCGTATTGAGCGCCGTGAAGTTATAATAATCCGTTTCGATTTCAGGGCCTTCAAACACCTTAAAGCCCATTCCCGCAAAAATATCGATCAGTTCGTTTTTCACGAGCGTAATCGGATGCAACGCGCCCGCTTTGTATTTCTTGCCGGGCATCGTAATATCAATACGCTCCTGCGCGTATTTTTTCTCCATTTCCATTTTTTGAACGACTTGCGCGCGAGCTTCAAACTGCTCTTCCATCGCCTGTTTGAATTCGTTGACGATTTTCCCAAACGTCGGTCTGTCCTCTTTCGCCAAATCCTTCATACCGCTCATAATACCTTTGAGCTCGGTCTGGAATTTCACTTTCAGTTCGTAAAGAGCTCTGCCTGTTTCCGTTTGTTGCATCGCCGTTTGGATTGACGAGCGCAACGCTTCTATTTTTTCTTTCATACGTCCTCCTCGGTTTCCGTTTGATTTTTTCTAATTCTTATGTTATAAAAACGCCCTGCGTAGCCGTATTCCGACTACGCAGGGCGAATCCGTCGCTGTACCACCTGCATTCACGCAACGTTTCCGTTACGCCTCGTTCCGCATTAACGCTGCGCACGTCCAAGGCTACCCCCGAATCTCGAATCCGGGCTCACAAAGGAAGCTCCAAAGGGAAACGGCAACTCTTCCCCTCCCACTTGTCTTTCAGCCCACGGACAAGCTCTCTGTCGGGAGTTTATGAAAAACGCCAACTTTTTCATCGCTTTTTTATTCGTTTTTATTATTATATCCAAAATGGATATAAAAGTCAAACGATTTTTCTGCTCTTTCCTTATTTCTGTTTCAGTAAATCGCGGATTTCTTCCAAAAGACGGGTATTTGCGAGTTCCTTTTCCTCAAACGCTTTCGCTTCCGCTTCTATCTTTTCTTGCGCAAGCCGTTCTTCTTCCGCTTTCTTCGCCGCCGCTTCCGCAAGGCGCTGCGCGTAAATCTCTTTCGCTTCTTTCTTGGATACCTTATTTTCGTAACGGATCTTCGCAATCGCGCTCTTCTCGTTCAGATCCAATCCGTCGATCATCTTATCTTTCGCCTCGGTGATTCTATTCATCGTGCGAACGATCATAAACAACACGAACGCAATCAAAAGGAAGTTGATAATCGCGCTGATAAACGCGCCCCAATCGATATAAATGGAGTTCGTCAAATCCAAAGTTACCCCCGCTTCGCTTACTGTATAAGCAGGAGAGAGCATCGTAATTGCGCCGCTGAGTCCGTCTTTACCGAGAATCAGTGCGAGCAACGCGTTGATCAAAGGTTTTAAAATGTTATTGCTGAGCGCATTGACGATTGCCGTAAACGCGCCGCCGACGATGACGCCGACAGCCAAATCCAATACGTTACCGCGCGTGATGAATTTCTTGAATTCTTCAAAAAATTTCTTGATTTTACCGATTTTCTTTTCCATAATTCCGCCTCCGTATTTCGTTCGTAAATTCTCTTATTCTAAAAATAAAAGAACCTCTTTCAGTTCTCTTATTATATCATATTTAAAGGCTGCGCGCAACCGTTTTTTTATAACATTTTTCCCTTATTTTTCCTTTTCACCGAGATTGTGAATCGACGAGCCGTTCATTAAATCCAACGCAAAAAACATATCCTCGCAAACTTCTTTCATCCAGCGCATACATTCGCTTCGGCTTTCTTTTTTAACGACCGCCGCCAAGCCCTCAATCCCCGTTCGCAGCAGGTTTTTCTCCATAAAAAACACGTCTTTCAAACTATCGTATTCATTTAGCGTAATTTCTCTTTTTTCCAACTTCATTTCCCCAATCTCCTCCTTTTCAATCCGTACCAGCCCCGCTCGTTTTTGATTTTTTCTCTTCCACAGGCTCGCCTGTTATGAGCGCCGTCAACGTCTTTTTACGTTTTGCGTGACGGTCGGCAATCAGTTCCATATCCTCGGCAAGCGCCGCGTCCGTAAGGAGTCTGGAATAGATCCTCGTCTTTTTCTCTATCAGATCTTCCCACTCGGAAAGTCGCTTCAAAAATTTCTCTTCTTCCTTTAACATCTCTTCGTTTGCCATAGAAAAACCTCCCTATCCGCAGTATACGGAAAACGGGAGGTTTTATGCGTTTTTCTTTTAGTTCTTTCCGTTCCTTTTCGCATAATCGCAAAACGGACGGAGCGTACAGCTTTCGCACGCAGGGCGTTGGGATTTACACACCCTCCGCCCGTGATAAATGAGCCAATGATGCGCTTTTGACCAATCGGATTTCGGAACGGCTTTTTGCAATCCCGCCTCCACCGCAAGCGGCGTAGCGCCTTTCGCCAACCCCAAACGGTTACTCACGCGGAATACGTGCGTATCCACCGCGATCGCATCCCCGCCAAACGCCACCGAATACACGACGTTCGCCGTCTTTTTGCCTACCCCCGCAAGGCTCATCAGCTCTTCCACACTCCTCGGCACTTCACCGTGGAACTTTTCCAAAATATCCTTGGACGCCGACAAAATATGTTCCGCTTTCATTCGGTAGAAGCCACACGAAAAAATATACGCTTCTAACTCCTTTTGCGTGAGCGTAACCATCGCCGACGGCGTGGAATAGTTTCGGAAGAGTTTTTCCGTTACGATATTCACCCGTTCGTCCGTGCATTGCGCCGAAAGAATAACCGCGACCAATAACTCGTACGCTGTCTTAAAATGCAGCGCGGGTTTTGCGTCGGGATACAGGTTTTGAAGTTCGGCAAGCGCCGCTTTTTTATTCTGCGTGTTCATACCTAAAGTATAGCACGTTTTTTACTTTTTGGCAAGTTTTCCACGCCTTCATACTGCTATTTATTTTCGATACGGAGTCACCTCCATTTTTCCATTGACGAAATCCGTCTTATAGAAACCTTTAAACGAGGAATATCCACTCACCTTTAAGATCGCCTGCGCTCTTGCAAACGCGCTCGCAGGAAAACGGACGCACAGTCCGCAACCGATTTTCGCTTCTTTGGGCGTAGACTCCAACGTCGCCACAACTCCGTATTTATGCAAACGCTCCGCATAGTCCAAACTGTGGGCTCGGGAGCGGAATACCGCTAATATCATCATGTCATACACGTCTCCTTTTCGGAATACTATAGTTTATGTATAACAAAAAATCTATGTATAAAGCAGAGGTTTCCTATGATCTATTTCGATAACGCCGCAACGGGCGGCAGAAAGCCCGACCAAGTCCTCACCGCCGTATCTTCCTCTATCCGCGTATGCGCCAATCCCGGGCGCGGCGGACATAAACTCGCGCTCTCCTGCGCGAATACCGTACAAAACTGTCGAAACGCGCTCTGCGAATTTTTCAACGCCTATTCTTTCGACCGAGTCGTGTTTACCAAGAACTGCACCGAAGCGTTAAATATCGCGATTTTGGGAACGCTCAAACAAGGCGATCACGTCATCGTGAGCTGTATGGAACACAACTCCGTCCTCCGACCTTTGGAATATTTAAAAAAATCGGGAGTGATCACGTACGATGTTTGCCCGTTAGAGGACGACGGGCGTTGGGCGAACGTCACTCCGCAAGCCGTTCGCACCCTTCTTCGCCCCAACACAAAACTCGTTGCGATCACCGCCGCTTCCAACGTCAACGGAACGATCCCACCCATCGGAGAGATCCGTAAAATGCTCCCTGAAAACGTACTATTTCTTTGCGATGCAGCGCAGGGGGCGGGGCATCTTTCTTTAAAAATGCAGGGGGCAGGTATTGATCTAATGACCGTGGCAGGCCACAAAGGTATGCTTGGAATCCAAGGAAGCGGCGCGCTCTTATTCTCCGAACGGGTAGATCTATCCCCCATTCTCTACGGAGGCACGGGCTCGATGAGTATCTCGCTTGATATGCCCGATTTTTACCCGGACGGACTAGAAGCCGGAACACTTTCGTATCCCGCCGTATGCTCTTTGCTCGAAGGCACGCGCTACGTCGGCATACGATTGCCGCAAATCCAAGCCCAACTGCTTTCCCTAACCAATTATCTTCTAGACGGCTTGCAAGAGCTTCGGGACTATACCGTATATTCCCAACCGAACGTTTGCGGAATCGTATCGTTTAAGCACGATTTCTTGCAATCGGAGTACCTTGCGGGCGTATTGTCCACCAAATACGATATCGCCACTCGGGGCGGATTGCATTGCGCGCCGCTGATGCACGAGGCGTTGGGAACGCTGGATAACGGACTCGTTCGCGTTTCTTTTTCCCACTATAACAATGAACGGGAAATCGACGTACTGCTTCAAGCGTTGCGCGAGATCCAACAAGCCTGACGTCAAATTCTCTTTAATTTGTCTACGACGATTCGTAATTTTTTCTTTTGCGACGAATCAAGCATCGGAGAAAAATTTTGATAAAACGCTTCTATTTCTTCGTTGGACAGCGTCCCCGCGCGTTTACTTTTCTCCGCTTCGGTCAGAATATTCCTTAAAATATCGGCGTTACTCGTTCCGTTGTACGCCGCCGCGATCTTTCTCGTCAATTCATCGACGTTCGCCGTAGATTCCGCGCCGCTTTGCGCGGCGTTTGGCTCTTGTTTTGCATAATCTCTAAAGCTTTTCATACTCCCTCCAAAAGCGTCTCAAAAAAACGTTTTGATATATTTTATGCCGCTTAGAAATTTTTCGTTCCCTGCGTTCATATAGTGTAGTATGGAAATTTTAATGCTGGTATTGCTTTATTACTTATCGCAAAACCCGAACTTTTCGGAAAGCGTGAAACCGCTGATGGAAAAACTGAAAAATTCGGAAGAAATGCTACGTTTTTTGGGCGATCTGTCTAAATTCACGGACACGTTCGGCTCCTTTAAGGGAAGTGGCAATTCCAGCGGAGAAAAACCTCCGCATAAGGAGCCCCCTAACGATAAAAAGAGCGAAAAAGCCTCAACGTCCCCCACCGCCGGAATCGCCGACGAATTTATTCAAAGCATATTGGACAGTTATTTCAAAAAACGGAATTAAACATCTGTATGCAAAAAACTGTGAACGGAAACCCTCCGTTCACAGTTTTTTACTTTTGAATCCTTAAATGATAGAAAATCCACCATTGACAGGCAAATCGATTCCCGTTACGTAATCGTTTTCTTCTAGATACAACACGGCGGCGGCTATGTCCTCGCCTTTGCCAAGCCTCCCCATTGGTATCTCTTCCGTCAACGCCTGCATATCCGCTCGGGAAATAGAATCGTTCATCTTCGTATCGATCACCCCGGGTGAAACGCTATTCACGCGAATCCCCGAATATCCCAATTCTTTGGCAAGTGCTTTGGTAAAACCAAGCAACGCCGCTTTGGAAGCCGAATACACGCTTTCACAGCTTCCGCCGACTTCTCCCCACACGGAGGAAACGTTGACAATCAAACCGCTTTGCTTTCCGAGCATTCCTTTCACCGCCTCGCGGCTACACAAAAACGCTCCCCCGACGTTCACCGAAAAGACGCTTTTCCACTCTTCGTACGTCACATCCTGAATTTGCTTGACAAGCGCAATCCCCGCGTTGTTGATAAGAACGTCTACACTGCCGATTTTTCGGAACAATTCTTTTACGTCCTCTTCTTTGGAAACGTCCGCGCGATAGACTTCTACCCCCAGAGCTTTCGCCTCTTTTGCGCTCTCCTCGTCCTTAGAGTACACCGCGCATACCCGATATTCTTTTTTTAAGAACGCTTTCGCGATCGCGAGCCCGATCCCACGCGTGCCGCCCGTCACCAAAACCGTTTTCATCTCATACCTGCCTATGTCTTTAAGCGTTTTTCGCCCACTCTACTATTTCCTTTGCAATCTCTTCGGGCGTCTTTCCGTCTACGTCCAAGATATAATCCGCAACGTGTTCGTAGATAGGCGAACGCTCCGTCATAAGCCGTTCTAATCGATCGCGGATACTCTCCGTAGAAGTCTGCAACAACGGTCTTTCCCCGTCCACTTTCAAACGTTTGGACAACGTTTCTAAGTTGGCGCGTAAAAACACAATCTTACCATTCTCTTTTAGTACGGTATTGTTTTCGTTTTTGAGTACGAGCCCGCCTCCCGTGGAAATAATTAAATCGTCCATTTTCGCAAGCTCTTTCACGATTTCCGTTTCCAATTTCCGAAAATGCGCTTCACCGTAATATTCAAAAATATCCGAGATCTTTCCGTGTTTATCGACGATCACTCCGTCGGTATCGTACCATCTGCGTCCCGTGAGCTCCGCGATCTTGATCCCGATCGTCGTTTTTCCCGCCCCCATCATTCCGCATAAAACGAGATTCATAGACGCACCCCGTTACGACAACGCCGCGCGCAAGCCCGCAATCGCCGCCAAATAACTCCCGACGCCGAATCCGCAAACTACGCCTTTACAAACTTCGGACAAAACGCTCTTATTGCGGAACTCTTCCCGCGCGTGGATATTGGAAATATGGACTTCCGCCACAGGCACGTCGATCGCCGCAATCGCGTCACGGAGGGCGTAACTGTAATGCGTGAATGCGCCGGCATTGAGCAGAATTCCATCATAACTGCCGTCCAAATAAGCCGCGTGCAATTTATTGACAAGCTCTCCCTCTACGTTGCTTTGATAAAATTCTACACTGTCGCCGAGTGTTTTACAGTAGTCCGCAATCTGCGCGTTTACGTCGTCCAGCGTTTGCGTTCCGTATACGCCTTTTTCGCGTTTGCCCGTCAAATTGAGATTTACTCCGTTGATCACCAGGAATTTCATAATCCTTTCCTCCGTCTTTTTTATCCGTTAATCTTTCGTTTTCGTAAGATATTCTTTATATAACGTTTCCGCTTCTTCGCCGCTCGGGGTTTTGCCTACGTAAAGGCAATCGGCGTAATACGCTTGATAAAACAGCATTGCCGCTCCGTTTAAAATCCTAGAGCCTTGTCGTTCCGCAAGACATAAAAACTCCGATTTTTCAGGAGTATAAATCAAATCCACCGCCGTTTCGACACCGCAAAATACCGACTCGTCCACCGGGGAAATCCCTTCGGTTTCGTGCATTCCGACTCCCGTACAATTCACGAGCAAATTATATCCGCTTGTCGGTTTCTCTGCGGCGTAAACGCCCAATTCTGCGCAAACCTCTTCCAATTTTTCTTTTCTGCGCTGGTACACCCATACCTCCGCGCCTGCTTGTTTGAGCGCCGCCGCCGTACTTCTCCCTGCGCCGCCCGCGCCAAGCACAAGTACTTTTTTTCCTTTCACGGTTACCGTCGCGCGCTCGAGCATCAGCATAAACCCGATTCCGTCGGTATTATAGCCCGTTTTGGAAGAAGTCACAACGGTATTCACTGCGCCGAATGCAAACGCGTCACCCGCCGTTTCGTCTAGATACGCCATCACGTCCCGTTTATAGGGAATCGTCACGTTAAATCCGTCAAAATCTCCTAATAAACGCCTCATCACGCCGTCGAATTCTTCCGCAGTTACGGAAAAACGCTCGTATTCGCACGATAGATCCCACTTCTTCAAAATAAAGCGGTGTATCCGCTCGCTGTCCGATTTAGAAACGTCTTTTCCCACGAGCGCAAGCCTTAGTTTTTTTCTATTCATCGCGTACCTGCCCCCTCTTTACGATCGAATGCCTAACTTTTCAAAGAAGTCAGGGAAAGAGATCGCACAACAATCAGGCCGTAAAATATTGCCGCCGTTTTTTGAGGCGAGCAGCCCTACCGCCGCCGTCATAGCAATCCTGTGATCAAGATAACTGTCTACGTTGCCGCCAACAAGCTGTTTTTTACCGCGAATCACAAATCCGTCTTCCAACTCCTCGCAATCCCCACCGATGTTGCGGATGAGTTCCGCCGTCGTGCGAATGCGATCGCTTTCTTTCACTCTCAATTCTTTCACGCCAACAATGCGACTCTCGCCCTCGGCAAACGCGCAGAGCAACGCCACCAACGGCAACTCGTCGATCATAGACGGCGCGTCTTCCGCCGTCAAAATAATGGAGCGCATATCCGATTTCTCCACGAGTACGTCCGCCGTTTCTTCACCGCCCGAAACGCGACGGTTGAGCAGGGAATAGCGTACTCCTAATTGATCGAACGCCTTTAAAATCCCCGTTCGAGTCACGTTCATTCCCACGTTTTTGCACAACGTTCTTCCCTTTAACGCGCCTAGCGCCATAAAATAAGCCGCTGAAGAAATATCCGAGGGAACGTCTACGTCTACCGAATGCAAACAACTCTTTTTCACCGTCACTCGATTCCCGACCACGTGAACGTCTGCGCCCATCGCCGCCAGCATACGCTCGGTATGATCTCTTGATTTTACAGGCTCGGTGACACTCGTTTCACCCCCTGCGGAAATCCCTGCGAGTAAAATAGCGCTCTTGACCTGTGCGGAAGCGATGTTGAGTTCCACGTCAGCGCCCTGTAACAACGCAGGAGCTACATACACGGGAGCGTGTCCGTCCGTCGTTTGTATTTTTGCGCCCAACTCAGACAACGGCTCGGCAATACGTCCCATAGGACGAGAGGAAAGGGATTCGTCACCGTATAATTTCGCATCCACGCCTTTGCCAGCCACAAAACCCGAAAGCAAACGGATCGTCGTACCGGAATTACCGCAATTCAATTCCGTTCCGCGACGGAAATGCGGAGTCCCTTTAACCCGTAAAGTCGTTCCGTCAATCTCGATTTTCGCGCCCAAAGCGCGCATACAGCTGCACGTAGACAAACAGTCCTCGCCCATCAACGCGTTTTTAATGATGGCCTCGCCCTCCGCGCCACCGTTGAACATAATCGCTCGATGTGTAATGGATTTATCTCCGGGGAGCTCGAACTCCCCTTCAAACCACTCACAAGAGTCTATTGATTGCATACCTGCTTCCCACATAATTTATTCTCTCACTATTTTTTTCGCTGCGTTTCGGATCGCATCGCAGTATTCCGCGAATGGCAACGCCCACATCGTCCACTCGTTTTTGTCTTTCGCGACCGCCATTTGGATTTTGCCATCGCCTGTGTTTTTCTTATCCGATTTCGCCGCCTTTAAATCGTTCTCTACCGACGAAAAATCCGCTTCCGTAATCGGAGTCATTCGCAGCGCTTCCCGTACGATCCGAACGAGTCGATTTCCGTATGCCTCTTCGCATACACCCGCAGCGATTGCTGCTTCCGTTTCCAAAAGCATTCCAAACAATACACTCTCGCCGTGCGACCACCCGCGAGCCAACTCTAGCGCGTGACCCGTCGTATGCCCTACGTTGAGCGACCGACGTTCGTTTGCTTCCTTTTCGTCCCTTTCCACCACCCGAGCTTTATGCTCGATACAAGCCACGATTAACGAAGTTAAAAATTCCAAATCGTTCAAACGCCCGATTCCTTTTTCCAACAAATCGAAAATCTTACCGCTGAGCGCCGCATATTTTACGATCTCTCCAACGCCGCATTTGAGTTCCCGATTCGGCAACGTCTTTAAAAAAGTGGGAGCAACCAACACTTCGCAAGGCTGGTAAAACGCGCCGACGACGTTTTTGACTCCGCTTACATCCACCGCAGTCTTTCCTCCAACACTACTGTCCACCTGTGACAACAACGTAGTCGGGATCTGTACGCAGGAAATTCCACGCATATACAGCGCCGCCGCAAGACCGCCTATATCCCCGATTACACCGCCGCCAACCGCAAACAGTTTCGACGTCCGATGCAACCCTGCCCCCGTCATTTTCTCTAAAATCCTATAAAGGGATTGAAAATTTTTATATTCTTCCCCCGCCTGAATTACACAAATTTCCGCGCCTTGAAAATACTCCTTAAAAAAATCGGAGTACAAGGCGTAAACGTTCTCATCCGTGACAACAAAATTTTTCTGCCCTGCCGTCAAGACGGGCAATCTCGACGCAAGCGCGTCGTCGCCTACGTATATTTTACTTTCCGTAGAAAATGTTTTTAAAGTAATCCATTCCATACTCTCTCCTTAAAGAAGACGTTCGTATCTTTCCAAAACTTCGGCAATCGTATCTCCGCCCAACCGTTCGCGCACCACCGTCGCCAAGATCTCCGCAACCACCGCTTCTGCAATCACTGTCAAAGCAAAGATTGCGCAAACATCGCTTCTTTCGGACGCCGCCACCGCCGTTGCTTTCGTTTCTACGTCCACCGTTTGCAAACCCTTCATAAGGGTAGGAATGGGCTTCATCGCCACGCGTACGACAATCTCCTCGCCGTTCGACATACCGCCCTCGATTCCACCGGCGCGGTTAGTTTCACGATAAAACGCTCCGTCACGGTAAAAGATCTCGTCGTGAACATCCTTTCCGCTCACACCGCCGACCTCGAATCCCATACCGAATTCCACGCCTTTGACCGCTTGTATACTCATAAGCCCTCGCGCGAGCCGAGCGTCCAATTTTCCATCGTACGTCATTACGTCGCCGAAACCTCTCTTCAAACCTTTTACACGGATCTCCACGACTCCGCCTGCGGTATCGCCGTTTCGTTTGAGCTGCTCGATCTTTTCTTCTGCAAGTTTTTCCGCCGCCAAATCGATCATGCCTACGCCCGTCGTTTTCGCCTTAGCAAGCTCGTTAAACTCATACCTGCCCGTATCCTTTATTCCGCAAACCTCTTTTACGTAGCTTGCGATCTCCACACCGAGCATCTCTAAATACTGTTTAAAAACACTGCCCGCCGCAACGCGAATTGCCGTTTCCCGAGCCGAAGCGCGTTCTAAAATATTCCGCGCATCCGTTTGCGCGTATTTTACCATTCCCGTCAAATCCGCGTGTCCGGGACGAACTTTTGTCAGTTTTTTCGCATTCATCGCGATTTCGTCGCACTCCGCCGCCGACATGCAGTTTTCCCAATTAGAAAAATCCTTATTATAAATACAGAGCGTTACAGGACTCCCCAATGTTTCGCCGTTGCGTACGCCCGTTAAGATCTCCGCCTCGTCCCGTTCGATCTTTTGCCGACCGCCACGTCCAAATCCGCTTTGCCGCAAACTAAGCTCCCGATTGATCTTCTGAACGTCTATTTTTAAATGCGAGGGCAATCCCTCGATAATCGCCACCAAAGCCTTGCCGTGCGATTCTCCTGCCGTCGTCAATTTCATAACGAGTCTCCTTTCGTTTCATTCACCATCACGCTCTTGTCGAAAATACGTATTCGCCAAGTCTAAAATCTACGATTACACGTTGTCCATTCCGCACTCTACCAAGCAGAATTTCTTCCGAGAGCCTATCCTCAATCCTACGTTGGATCATACGCTTGAGCGGTCTTGCGCCGTACTGCGGATCATATCCCTCGTCTACCAGCGCCGAGAGCGCCGCCTCGCTGACCGTAAGCACGATCCCACGCTGTTCCAAAAGTCTTTTTGCTAGGGATTCCACGATTTTTCCGCCAATCTGAACACAATCTTTTTTCGTCAAGCGGTGGAATACGATAATATCGTCCATTCGGTTTAAAAACTCGGGACGAAACTTCTCCTTCAACGCTTTCGTCACGTTTTCTTTCATCGACTCGTACTGTTTCTCGTCTGCTCCGCCGCCGCTGCGACCGTCGCTTCCGAATCCGTACACGCCCGTGCGTTCGCTCTCCGCGGCCGCCGCCCCAATGTTCGATGTCAGAATAATGACTGCGTTTTTAAAACTTACCGTTCTACCTTTGTTATCCGTCAAGCGCCCGTCGTCCAAAATCTGTAACAACAAGTTGAACACATCGGGATGCGCTTTTTCGATCTCGTCAAATAAAATCACGCAATAGGGCTTCGTACGTACCTTGTCCGTCAACTGTCCCGTGGACGAATCCTCGTAGCCTACGTACCCCGGAGGCGCGCCGATAATTTTGGATATAGACTGCTTTTCCATATACTCGCTCATATCCAAGCGAATCATTTGATCTTCCGAGCCAAACATCGCCTCCGCCAACGCCTTGCTAAGATCGGTTTTACCAACCCCCGTAGGACCTACGAAGATAAACGAGCCGATAGGACGGTTCGGATCTTTGAGCCCTGCTCTAGCCCTACGGATAGCTTTAGAAACGGCGTTGACCGCCTCCTCTTGCCCCATAATTCTTCTATGCAAGTCCTCTTCGAGGCGCATCAGCTTCTCACCCTCTTCCTGTGTGATTTTGGTAAGAGGAATTTTCATTCTCGCGCTAATGATCGCAGCCACCTGTTCCCGACCGATTCCCAAACGACCGTTTTCCAATCGGAGAGGATTTTGCGCTTGCTTGAGTGCCGTGATTTTTTCCTGTACGCGACGTTTTTCTTCTAAAGCCGCCGTCGCCATCGCGAATTCACCGCGCGCTTCGTGAACTTTTCGTTCTTCTTCAAAAACGACGAGTTCCTTTTCGAGTTCTCGCATCTCCGCGCCGCCGTCCGCCGTAATACGTACCCGAGCCGCCGCCTCGTCGATGAGGTCAATGGCTTTGTCGGGTAAAAACCGGTCTGTGATATACCGTGAAGACAGTTTAACCGCCGCCTCGATCGCCTCGTCCGTGATGGCAATCCCGTGATGTTCTTCGTATTTGAGGCGCAGACCTTTTAAGATCTCGATCGTATCTTTTTCGGAAGGCTCGTCGACGGAAACGGGCGTAAAACGCCGCTCTAACGCGCTGTCTTTTTCAATGTATTTTCTATATTCTTCACTCGTCGTAGCACCGATCACCTGCAAATCTCCGCGCGCAAGCATCGGTTTTAAAATATTCGCCGCGTCCATTCCGTTATCCGAGGAAGCGCCTGCCCCGACGATCGTGTGGATCTCGTCGATAAACAATACGATATCCCCGTCCTGCATAACGGTATCCATCAAATCTTTTAACCGTTCTTCAAAATCCCCGCGGTATTTCGCACCCGCCAACATTCCCGGCAAATCCACCGAAAACACACGCTTGTTATAGAGCTGCTGAGGTACTTTCTCATCAACGATCAACCTCGCCAAGCCCTCCGCAATCGCGCTCTTACCTACGCCCGGCTCTCCCACCAATACGGGATTGTTTTTGGAGCGTCTGGAAAGAACTTGAATGACCTTTTCGATCTCTTTCTTTCTGCCGATCACGGGATCGATTTTACCCTTTCTCGCGCGCTCCGTCATATCCAAACCGTAAGCGGCGAGCTTTTCCATCGCTTCGCTTCTCTTTCCCGAAGACTTTTTTGTTGAGCGTTCTTTTTCAAACACACTCGTCTTTTCCATCGTGGTGGGCATCGTTTCCGATTTCCAATCGGTTTTATCGGTGAGATTCCCATCGTAAGCGCTGGTCAACGGCTGTGATTGAAACGTTGCTTCCTCCTCTTCCCCGAACGCCTTTTTATTCTTTAAAATCTGTAACGTAGCCAGCGTCTTTTCCTTTAACACGTCTACGTCTGCAAATTTTTTGAGCATTTTTACCGCCCAACAGCTCGAGCTTTCCAAAATGGAGCACAGCATATGCGCCGTACCGGCAAGCGTACCCGTTTCCTCGGCAATTTTTACCGCTCTATCGAAAATCTGACGAGTTCTTTGCGTCAAGCCGTAATCTTTTACGTTGACGTCCAGCGTACGGAAAAAGATTTGCTCGTATTCGTTTTTCGCCACTCCCTCGCTTGCCAAAATACCGTAAGCGCTACACTCGGGCAAACTCAAAAACGCGTAGATAAAATGCTCGCTCCCCACGTACGTCGCGCCGCGCTCTACCGTGATGCTGTTCGCGATCTCCAACGCCTTTTTTAAATTTTCCGATGCCTTCGACAAAGGATCCATACCGTTTTCCCTCTTTTATCCTTTCTTTAATCGGTGCGTATCACCAATTCCGATAATACCTTATTCGCAATCTCCGCGCGCATTAAATCACATTCGTATTCACTCGCGTCGACCATCTGATTTTCCATACGGAACGAAGCCGGTCGCATATCCGCCAAAAAGTCGTTAAACCCTTTGATGTCGGTCGCCGTAAAAAATCCGAGTACCATTCCGAGTCGAACTTTCACCATTCCCGCCGCCAATTCCTTTTGCTTGAGTACCGCGCAATTCGTCAACGCGCCGTACGCGCGCAAGCACATATCCCTAAGGGGAATTTTTTCCTTTTTCAACATCCGTTCGCGAGCGCGAAGTTCCAAATCGCAAAGACTCATCGTCGCGCGGATCACTTGATCTAAAATCTCGCTTTCAGACAGTCCAAGAGTGCGTTCGTTGCTTACCTGGTAGCTATATCCTTCCGCTGCCGTGCCTTCTCCGAACACCCCGCGTACCGTCAATCCACCCGCTTTTAAAGTCGGCAAAAGCTTCTCCAATTCCTTACTCCAGGAAAGCCCGGGAAGAAACATCATCACCGAAGCGCGCATACCCGTTCCTACGTTACTCGGACAAGCCGTCAAGTACCCGAGCTTCTCGTCGTACGCAAAATTCAACGTCGCGCCAAGCCCCTCGTCTAGTCCGCCGATACGCTCGTACGCTTTATACAAATCGAAATCTTTTAAAATATACTGTTCGCGCAGGTGATCCTCTTCGTTTACCATAATGGAAATATTTCTATCCGAAGAGATAAACGCCGCGCCGCCCTTTTTCTTCGTCAACGCAGGACTAATAAGATGCTGTTCTTGTAAAAGTTTCGTTTCAATCGGGCTCAACGCCCCAATCGAATACGCTTTAAAATCGTCCAACTCCTTCAACGCTTTTCCCACGAGATAGGCAACGTCCTGCGCCTGCGCCTCGGTCATCTTTTCCGGGAACGGATACGCCGCCAAATTACGAGCCAGACGAATACGCGTGGAAATCACCAAAGTTTCTATGAATTCAGGAGTTCTCGCCATATAAAGCCCTCCTGTTCGTCCGCTCCGCCTTTCAACCTCGACAGCTCGTCCGCGTACGCTTTCGCGCCGTTAAAATCCTTTTCCGCGATGAGCTTATCTACGATTGCCTGCAATTCTCCACGCCTGCGTTCCCTATATTCCGCTTCTTCGCCAATCGGTTTTTTGCCCGTATGGATTTTCGCGCCTTGCATTTTTAAAATCATCGGAATAACTGACGGCGACAATACGCGATAACAATACGCGCAGCCAACCAATTTCTTCTTTTTGATCTCCTCCGCAGTCATACCGCAATAAGGACACTCCGAGAGCGACTCTTCGCTCCCCTCATCCGCGCAAATAAACAACTGTTGGTAGCACTCCAGGCAATAATACGTGGTTTCTTTCTTCCCCTTTTTTATCTGCTCGTACGTTTTCGTTGCTTGATTTTTTTTGCAATTACAGCACAGCATATAAACTTCCTTTTCGTTCCGTCCTCTTCCATTTTTTACATTCAATACATACCCGGTAGGGTCATTCTTGTTCTTCCAGCTCTTCCGCCTGCTCCACAATTTCCCGCATCGCTTGCTTGTTTTTCTTAAACAGAGTACGGAAAAACACCCAGAATATTTCCAAAAATTGCAACGGTATTCCCATCAGGAACATTGTCCAAAGCGCCCCGTAATCGTTCCCTGCTCGGATCAAAATCAACCTCGAAGTCAAAAACAGACAAGTCAACGAGCCCCAAATTAAGACTGTCACGGATATAAAATTGAGCGTTTTATATTTCCAAATACAGGCGAACACCAAAAACAGGATCGCGTTGACGACTGCCGCATATAAAAAGACGAGCCAATGCGCCGTCCCCACGCCCAAAAGCTGTAACGTAACGAACAGGCAGGTTGCCACGAGCCAAACGATCCCACTCGCCAACAGCATAATTAAGCTGCGGACTCCACCCGATTTCCGTTGCACGATCTCCGATTCTTTCGCCTCGCCAATTAAATCGTTGACCGTTACGCCGTACAACTCAGCAAGCTGCATTAAAATATAAATATCCGGTACACCGTTGGCGGATTCCCATTTGGAAACGGATTTATCCGAGTAGTTTATTTTTTCCGCCAATTCCGCCTGCGTCAATCCCGCAGCCTTACGATAAGAGGCAAGATTCCTGGCGATTATCTGATTGATTAAGGTAATATTCTCCATACTCTTATAATAGCATTTTTTTGTCGTTTCGTCAAGTGGCTAGGCGTATTTTCTCTTATTTTTTGCCGTAATCGGTAAAAGAAGAATCCCTGAAAGTCTTTTAACAAAAGGACGGGAGCCTTTTAGCTCCCGTCTGACGTAATTTAATTAGTATGCCCGAGCGAATACAATCACTCCGTCTGCTTCCTTCCCGCACACTGCGCAGGTTTCTTTGCTCTCGCCCTCTGCGCGAACGCGAGCCGTAGCCCCCGTTACTTCCTTGATCTTGTCTTCGCATTCGCGGCAGCCACACCAGCCCGCTTTTACGAAGTTTCCGCTTTCTACGCCCGCCAAAATGCCGTCCATATCGTCGGCGTAAATAATTCGACCGTCACGACGTACCCGCGCCGCTTCCAACATATCTTTTTGAATGGTTTTGAGCAGTTCTTGAACGCTCTCCGCTGCATTTTCAAGAGAAAGCTCCTGCTTTTCGAGCGTATCTCTTCTCGCGCAAAGCATCTTACCTGCTTCTATATCGCGAGGTCCAAGCTCGATTCTCAAAGGCACGCCTTTCATTTCCCATTCGTTGAACTTCCAGCCGGGACTATTATCGGTGTTGTCAAACGCAACACGGATTCCCGCTTTTTCCAGCTCCGCTTTCAATTCTTCGCATCTTTCCACGACTCCGCCCTTACGCGCCGCGATGGGCACAATCACGCATTGTACGGGCGCAACAACAGGCGGAAGCAATAAGCCGCGCTCGTCGCCGTGCGTCATAATAATCGCGCCGATTAAACGGGTAGAAACGCCCCAAGACGTCGTATATGCCGTCTTTAACGCGCCGTCGTTATCCAAATACTGAATATCGAACGCTTTTGCAAAGTTTTGACCGAAATAATGGGAAGTGCCCGACTGCAAGCTCTTACCGTCTTTCATCATCGCTTCCATCGTATACGTCGCCACCGCGCCTGCAAACTTTTCCTTTTCCGTTTTGCGACCGGTCAATACGGGAATCGCAAGGCAATCCTCCATAAAGTCTTTATATAAATTCAACATCGCCAGCGTTTCGGACTCCGCTTCTTCCGCATTGGTATATGCGGCGTGTCCTTCTTGCCACAAAAATTCGCTAGTTCTCAGGAAAGGACGAGTCGTCTTTTCCCAACGCATAACGTTACACCATTGATTGACTTTCAAAGGCAAATCGCGATACGATTGGACCCATTTGGACATCATCGTACCGATAATGGTTTCCGACGTAGGACGGATTGCCAAAGGCTCTGCAAGCGTTTCGCCACCCGCGACCGTAACAACCGCCACTTCCGGAGCAAAGCCCTCTACGTGTTCTGCCTCTTTCGCAAAATAACTCATAGGGATCAACAGAGGGAAATATGCGTTCTCTACACCGCGTTGTTTAAAGCGCGCGTTCATTTCATTTTGAATATTTTCCCAAATTGCATAGCCGTAAGGACGAATGACCATCGTGCCTTTTACAGGGCCGTAATCCACCAGCTTCGTCTTTAAAACGACGTCCGTGTACCATTTCGGGAAATCCGCATTAATGTCCGCGATCTGTTCTACAAATTGATTTTCTTTTGCCATAGCCTACCTCTCTTGACTGTTTTTCGCTACGTTCTGTTCTGAAAACAACGAAAAAACTCATCTTTCACTTGTATTATTATATCGTAAAACGCCTGTTTTTTCAAGTGTTTTAACGGAGATTTTTCTATCTTTTTTATATTTTGAACGTCCGTAAGCGAAAATCCTTTTTTCAATGTGTCGAAGCGTATATTTAAGCATATTCTACCGCATTCGTCTTCGTTTTTGTTGATCTATCCGAAACATTGTTATAAAAATATAAGGTCATCTGCTGAGCAGATGACCTTGCTTCTCATAATCGATTAGATTTTCTTGCCTCTTTTTCTCTTTACGATGCTGAAAACCTTTTCGCAGCGAGGACAACGATGCGCCGCCGCGCCTTCACGAACGTAGAGTTTACGTCCACAATTCGGGCATTCAGCCTCTAACATCTCGTCAGAGAATTGATCGGGCAATTCAGGAACTTCGGGAGGAGGACCATAGTCACCTTTGATCGGAGCGGGATAAATCTTGTTTCTCGTATTCCAATCTTCCATTTCGTCCTCGTCGTCCTGTTCAGGAACGTTCACGTTCGCTACAGCGCCCACTGCAATCGTCTTGGGAGCCGCCGACGTAAGAGACACTTGCTGTTGCGTTTTTTCCGCATCGGCATTTTTCGTTTTTCCCAAACGTTTCTTAAGCTTGCGTTCCTTTTTCTCCGCTTTCTTTTTCTTCTTCGCCTCTTTCTTAGACAAAGGTTCTTCATCGTGAGGTACAGGCTTCAAAGATTCGGGGGCAGGAGCAGGCATTACCGTAGGCGCCGGTACATTCGTAGGGCAATTCTTGTCTAACGTAACGTTAATCTTCATCACGGGAGGCATCATAGAAGGCGTTGTTTGTACGGGAGGCATCGCCGCAGGAGGCGCCATCATCGGCATTCCGTAAGGAGGATATGTAGGGGTGGGATAAGGATAGGGATATGGTTGAGGAATATACACGGGCATATTCGGATATCCGCCGTAAGTGGGCTGCTCGGGCATTTCTTGGAACGCATCGGGCATTACTTCAGGCTCAGGCATTTCTTCTTCCGTTTCTTCCTGTTTACGTTTCGGCTTTACGATGCAATCTAACACAAACGCAACAAAAGCAATTCCTGCAATTGCAAGATAATTGGATACCTGTATTCCACCTTTTAAAAGGAACGAATCTACAACGAACAACAACAACGCAACTACAAATGCCCAGAAAGAGAATACTTTAAAATTCTTCATTCCTTTGCCTTCCATTCCGTCGTAATTGTATTCCGTATTCGCTGTCGCATGCTTGATCAGTACGAACGTAAATACAAGAAGCAATGTGTTCAAAACAACGAGAATCAAGTTATTCATATTCCCGATCAACTTTGCCAAATCAAAGTCCGCAAATACTCCGCCCAATACCGTTGCCGAAGACACGTCTCCACCGCCCAAAACGGGTTGGCAGAAAAGATATACGATCGCAAACGTCGTCGCAACTTGGATCAAATTGCGTACGAAATATACGAACACGCCGTCTTCACGCTTCTGTTCTTCTACGCCTCCATCAACCTGGAATACGCTGGTCTTTCCACCAACAACACCAGCGAGGAAGTGTACAGCCAAACCGACGATCAACGCTATATACGCCATCGATTCAATTGCAACGCCACTTTGCGCCTTGAATATGTAGATCAACAAATACAAATCAACAAAAACCGCAAACGAACCGGAAAACAGTTTACCCAGTTTTTCCATCGCCGCTTTATTGCGATTCAATCCGTTAACGTATCTCGTACCTCTTTTGGTCAACCAAGAAAGCTGCGAGAATGATTTCAACAAATTGATTACCGCAGTTGCGACAATCAATAAATACAAAACGGACACTACGCCAAACGGCTTAAAGCACGTTCCGAACGACAGCGCCTGTTGATTTCCCGATACCTTCCAAGATATCATAGGTAAAAATGCCAAAAGAGTAAACGCCAAAGCGCCGAGCAGGTATAAAACACCTGCACGTTTTGCTCTGGAATGCGTTTTCCTTATGCGTTTTCTAGTTTCACGATCATAAACTCCATACGATTTCATCGTATTTCTCCTTCAATTCCTTTTACTAAATCACAACTATTTTCTTTTCGCTGACTCAAAACGCGCGATTAAGATTTCAGGAGTTGCGGAAGCGACTTGTTGTCGCTTTATTGGTAAAATTTAATACACGTCTTCCTCGTGTTTGGGAAGATTAAATAATAGTGTTATGATAAGGACAAACGTAAACGGGCGACTGTTGCGCTTGTGTTTGCGTTTGCGTTTGCGCTTGAACCGCTACCGAAGGCAAATATTGTACCTGCGGTTGAGATTCTTGCTGGCATTGAGGTTGCGCCAAATCCTCTTCCATTTGGAAGAAGCTGATACCTAAAACCTCTACTTCCTTTTCTTTCTTCTCAATAGTCCTAATCAGGCAATCCAAAAGGAATCCTACAAAAGCAATCGCCGCGACAACCGCAATCGCCGTATTCAGTTCTCCGCCGCCAAGCATCGGAAGTGCAAGAACGATTATCGAACAAAGGAAAATCAAGAATGAGAATACTCTGAAATTCTTCATTCCTTTGCCGTCCATTCCCTCGCGGTTAAATTCCGTCGTGGCAGTCGTATGCTTAATCAATACCCACGTAAAGAGGATCATAATCAGTTGAATTACACTTGAAACTACAGTAAACAATGCATTCATATCCGCCATATTCAAATTGCCCGACAAAACACTAACAATCACTTCATGTCCCTTATATACAGGCAAGAATGTGTTGAGCATTAAGAAAACGAGCACGACTTGAATGACATTGCGAACAAAGAATACGAATAATCCGTTCGTTCTCTTCTCTTCGGCAAATCCGCGGAGATGATCGAACAAAACACCTTTTGCGCCGACGAGTCCCGCCCAGAAATGAACGAGTAAACCGACAACCAATGCAATATAAGGCATCATTCCGTTTAATGCAGGCGCTTTTTCCAATCCGCTAGCGAACACGAAAATCAGCAAATAGATATTGATAATCACAGCGAAAGTGCCGGAAAAAATATCCCCCATCGCTTCCATCGCGTACATATTGCGATTGAAGCCGTACTCTCTACTGGGCAATTTCTTTCTAAGCCAACGGAGTTTCGTAAGACACTTAATGACATTGATTACTACGGTAAGAAGCAACAACGCATACAAAACTGCAATTACAAAATTCAAGATACCTGCAGTATCCAACGCTCCGCCGTTTACAATGTTAAGAATAGGATTGTAGAAGTTCGAAACACCCAACGCCGTGCCGTTGATGAGCATCATCGGCATAAACGTTAAAGCCGCCAGAATAATCGTTCCAAGCAAATACAACGTGCCGGCAAACTTCGCCTTCCTACGCGTTTTTAAAATGCGTTTCTTAAGCGCCGTTAATACCGCACCGTATTCTTTTCTGGCACTTCTATCTCTTCTTTTCATAGTTGGTCTCCTTGAAAGTCAAACAAACAATCTTGGGGTTCCGCAAATTTTTGCGGAATCCCAAGCAGTTTTGTTCTAAATAAACGTACCGATTAGTCGTCGTAAACTACGCCTTCTTGATCGTTGATAAACTTATCGGTAACGCTGTTAGCGCTCCAATATTTACCAGCGAAATACTGCGAAGCTTCTACGTCGTAATCACGTTCGTAGTTAACGCTAGGTTTATTGCGAAGAATAAGTTCGATGATGAACGAAACGATTGCGATGATCGCAATATACAACGTTGCGTTTGCAGCTTCTGCAGCCATCGAAGCGGATCCCATAAAATACGTAACCAATGCAAGAACACCAGTAATGAGCGACCAGATGGGGAATACGTTTCTACCCGCGCGATCCGCACCGTCCATATCGAATTCAGAATTATTGAATGCGTGCGCTTCCAATACGATGATAGCAACCAAGGTAAAGATTTGAAGAAGAGCGACTATACCTTCAGGCGTACCCATAAGAGCACCAATCAATCCGCCAATACCAGCCATAACGGTATCAAGCTTACCAAAATCTACGCCCGCGTCTGCCATTGCAACACTGAAGAAATCAAGGATCGTAGAAGCTTGAACGAAATACGACACCGTAAAATAAACTACTACAACCTGAATCAAGTTACGAACGAAAGGAACGAATCTGTTTGCCTTTCTACGTACTTCGGAAATACCGTCTTGAATGTTGAACAAGCTAACATTGCCAGCAACGTGACCGCAGAAGAAGTGAATAACGAGCGCAACGATCAAAATGATCACAGCCATATCAACAAGCTTTGCAGACCAGTCAATCACAAGGATCAAAAGTGTGCTGGTGAACAACCATTTGAAAGAAGATGCGAACAATTTGCCGAGATCTTCCATCGCATACGCATTGCGGTTAAAGCCGTAGAGTCTGCTTGCTTTACGCTTAAACAACCAACCAAGTTTGCCGAGAGCCTTAATAACGTTGACTGCAACGACAACCATCGTGATCATACGCAACAATACCGTAAAGAGTGCAATTTCGCTAAACTTATTGGTACCCATTGCCCCGAAAATCGTCATAATTTCTTGGAAAGCAAACTTAGATTCAACAAGAGGAACTACAAATCCAACTGCCGCCAAGACGACGATGCCTACTATGTACAACAAGCCGATCCACTTCGACTTTCTCTGAGCCTTCGCGATACGCTTCTTCATAAGCGCATAACGTCTTGCCGGTACACTTGCTTTGGTGCTGATTTTCATATATATAACCTCCATAGGTTTATTTAATGATTTTAAACAGCTAAAACCGCCGAATACGAATTATCTACCGTTTTCGACTGTCATTTTTTAAGAATATTGACGAAAATTTTCTTCTCAATAGAATAATTTCCCGATTAAAAAAGAACACTTTCCCTCTTTATACCTTAACTACAACTATTATACATCTTTTTTTTTGAATTGTCAATACAATTTTGGGAAAAATTTTATAATTTTTTGTGAAAATTAACACTTTTTTTCACCTTTTAAAAAAGTTGGAATTTTTCCGTTTTGAAGGTTGAAACGAAGCAAAAAAAAACTTATTTTTTCTCTACGAACATCTCGTTGTATTTTTCGATACACTTGGAGATGATCTCCATCGCCTCATCGCGATGACAGATCTCTTTTACTGTCGTATGCTTATGTTCTAACGACTTATAGACCTCGAAAAAGTGCATCATTTCCTGAAAAACGTGCTCGGGAAGTTCCTGAATATCGTAATATCCGTTATAAGTGGGATCTCCGCAAGGAATGGCGATAATTTTCTCGTCTAACGATCCCCCGTCGATCATTTTGATCACCCCGATCGGATAGCAGGTCACGAGCGTCGAGGGATACATCGTCTCGCCGCAAAGCACCAAAACGTCCAGAGGGTCTCCGTCGTCCGCAAACGTTCTGGGAATCATTCCGTAGTTCGCAGGATACACCGTGGAGGTATAAAGCACTCTGTCTAAGCGCAAAAGCCCTGTTTCCTTGTCCAATTCGTATTTTGCCTTGCAGCCCTTAGGAATCTCGATAAACGCCTCAAATTGTTTTGCCGAGACGCGAGATGGGGAAATATCGTGCCATACGTTCATAGTTTTTCTCTCCTTTTTATTTTTCTTTCGTATTACTTTTATATTGTATCACAAACGGAAGCTTTATGCAAGAGTTATTTTTGAAAGTTTTTGAATTTATCCCTATTTTTTGAGAAGCCACGCGCGGTTTTTGTCGATTGCGCCGAAAATAGCCACCCAACGAAAAAAAATCCGCTTCGGTTATTAGAGCAAATCAAGAAACCAAATTGACATCGGACGCATTTTTGCGCAAGCGGTTTTCATTTTAACGGTATCAATAAAGAGGCAAGCTATACTATGTATAGCAATAAAAAGCCTCGACTTGCTATGCGCCGCGGCTTTTTATTGCATTGTTCGTTCTGTTATTTTATTCCTACATAGCCGGTTTCTTTAATGATGTACTGTCCCTCATCCGAAACCATCCAATCAATCAATGCTTCTACGTTTGGATTCGGGTTATTTTTATAGGTCACAGCATAAACCGGGGCAATAATCGGATACGTGTTATTTTTGATATTTTCGGCGGTAGGCGCAACGCCATTCACCGCAATCATTTTAATATCGGGGTGGCAAACGATACCCTCGACATAATATCGGAAGGAATAACCGATAGAGCTTGTTTGGTTTTTGTAATCTGCGACTTCCTCAATAATGCCGCCCATAAAGCCAATCAGCTGTTCCGTATCGGGCTCGACGAGTTGCACGTCGCCCATAAAACGAAGCATCATACTTTGGCTTCCGCTGCCTGCATTACGCTGGAATGGAACAATTTCTTCGTCGCTGCCTCCCACCTCGTTCCAGTTGGTAATCGCGCCCGAATAAATCCCCCTAATCTCATCTGCCGTAAGAGAAGCAATGGGATTATCTTTATGAACAAAGAAGACAAACGCCTCCCAGCCTATTTGTGTATATTCAAAAGTAGTACCGTACTCTTCGGCGTATTCTATCTGCTCTTCAGAGGGAGCCGCGCCGATGAAAATGTCCGTATTGCGCTGAGCAAGCGCTCTATATCCACCGACGGTATTATTGTACTTGAACGCATCGTCATAGAGCTTTGTCGTGTTTGGATAGACAGCATTGACAAAAGCGGAATAAACGGGAAAAGCCGCCGTCGCGCCGTCGATAATCGGAAGATTGTCTGTGAGCTTCAACGTCTTACTGTCATATTTTACAATTTTACTATTCTCGTCAAAGGGGAGATATTCGTTTACGTTGATAGAGGGAGCGGTGTCGATAGTTTCCGCCTCCGACTCTATCCCGAAAAGAGATTTTATAAATGCGCACGAGGAAAAAGAAAGCATGCATGCCATTACGAGAATTAGCGAGATGATTTTTTTCATTTTTATTTCTCCTTGTTGTTTCAATTTTTATGTGAAGCAATCAGTAAATTTATTATATCACATCTTTTTAAATTTTTCAATAGTTTTGCTATATTTTGTTTAGATTTAAACTGCGTTCCAATCACGCCGAATGCGTGTATATCATCAATGCAAAGCATTGCATATCATCAAGTCGCAGGGAGATACACGCTGACGCATGATGAGATGCACCTTCGGTGATGAGATGCACGCTAAAGCGTGATGATATACCAAGCCTGCGGCTTGGATAAAAAATAACGGCTTTCGAGCCGTTATTTTTTGGCTCAGAAGACGAGATTTGAGGCTTGCCCTTTGGGCAAAGAAAATGCAAGCATTTTCCGTGCGGCACGAGTTCAATGCTCGATTGCGCCGAAATAACCGCCCAACGGAAAAATCTGCCCTCGGTTATAGCGCAGAAGACGACATAGCGGACTTCGTCCGCAGCAGCGTCGCTCGCATACCTTTCGCCATTTTCTTCCCTTTCGCTTCTCGCTCCTCGCGTGAACTCGTGTTAATTCACGTTTTCAAGCGACCCAACTGCGCCAAAAAAGGACGGCATAACTAGCCGTCCTTTTTTGGCGCAGAAGACGAGATTTGAACTCGTGCCACCAGATTATGATGCTAACCCCTTAGCAGGGGGTCCCCTTGAGCCACTTGGGTACTTCTGCATAGCTCAATTCATTTCGTATGAAAGCTATACTACTATAACACATTTTTTTTGCCTTGTCAAAGCTTTTTACCGCAAAAAATGAAAAATGTTGCGAAAAAAAATCAGGGCGAGTTTGCACTCGCCCTTCCTTTTCAGTTTACTCAATCTTCGATTAGTGCGTGAACAAGAACATCAAAAGGAAGATTGCCGTAAGTACGTACGTAGCGATCGAAATTTCTTTCGCTTTGCCCGTGCATACTTTAATCAATACGTGAGAGATCAAGCCGAAGCCGATACCGAACGAAATGTTATACGTGAACGGCATCATCGCGATCGTAAGGAATGCGGGAAGCGCAACAGCGGGATCCGTCCATTCGATATCACGTACGTTGTTCATCATCAAAATACCTACGTAGATAAGAGCCGTAGCCGTAGCGCAAGAAGGAATCAACTGCGCGATCGGCGACAAGAACATTGCAACCGCGAACAACGCAGCGATTACGTAAGACGTAAGAGCCGTCTTACCACCAGCAGCGGTACCAGCCGAAGATTCAACGAACGTCGTAACCGTGGACGTACCGAGGATCGCGCCCGTGCAGGTAGCGATCGCGTCTGCCATCATCGCTTTGTTCATGTTGGGAACGTCGCCGTTCTCGTCGAGCAAGTTACCGCTCTTGCAAGCGCCGTACAGCGTGCCAAGCGTATCGAACATATCTACCAAGCAGAAAGCCAAAGAAGTCGTAACCAGCATAAGGATAAATTGTCCTGCACCATTTTCTTTGATCCAAGGTCCAAAATTAAAACCTTCGGTAAATACTTTACCTACCGCCTGCGTACCAAAATCCTTGAACGGTTGAATAATACTTAAAGACAACTTGTTAGCAGTATACGTAACATTACCCAAGACATCAGGATCACTAGCCGTATAACCACCGAAGTAGTTGAGACGCCCGCTAGCTTCCTCAGTAAGCACATTATAGATTACAGTATCAGTACTGTAGAATCCAGGCACGGTTAAACCAAGCAAGAAATACAAAACGCCCGCGCCGAGAATACCCCAAAGGATCGCGCCTTTCACATTCTTTTTAGACATTGCAGCAATGGCAATAACGCCAAGAACACATACAACCAACGGCATTACGCCTGCCCAAGCATTAGTGCCAAGCAAATTCATACTACCCAGCGTAACACCTGTCGAAGCATCAGCAACAACAAGACCAGCATTTTGTAAACCGAGGAATGCGATAAACAAACCGATACCTGCGGGGATCGCTTTCTTGATATCCGCGGGAATCGCTTCAAAAATCTTCTTACGAAGACCGGTAGCCGTGAGAGCAATGAATACGAGACCGTCGATCAAAATGAATACGAGAGTATTCGCATAAGAGAACCCGAAGCCGAAGCAGATCGTATATACGAAGAATGCGTTCAACCCCATACCGGGCGCTTGCGCCAAAGGCAAACCGGACAAAAGACCGATCAGCACCGTACCGACGATAGCAGACAAAGCCGTAACGATATACATCGCGCCGTAGGAAACGACACCAAGATCAGCGAACATGCCAGCGTTTACCATCAAAATGTAAACCATTGCCATGAACGTCGTCAAGCCAGCCATCACTTCCGTCTTCACACTCGTTCCTTTCTTCGTCAAATCAAATTTTTTGTCGAGAAAGGCGTTAAATTTAGACATAACAACTCTCCTTAAAATTTTTTTATCCGAGTCCATTTAACGTTTTGTTTGCTTGTCCAAGCAAACACAGGGCGCGCCCTGTTTGTCAAATTTTCTCAGATTATCACAATTTTATCACACTTTTTTTCGTTTGTCAATAGGATTTTTACAATTTTCCCCCTTTTTCGACGTTGAATTTTTTTCGAGCGTATAAATTGGCACGCAATCGCAAAAAATTTAAAAGAAAAGGAATCAAACGCTTGACGAATTTTTACGGATAGTTTATAATGAAAATCGTTTGAAAATAAATTTTTCGAGGTGTAAAATGAAAGTTATTATTACGGAAAACTACGACGAAATGAGCCAAAAAGCAGCGGAACTCATCATCGACATCGTGAAAAAGAATCCTAGCGCGATTCTCGGTCTTGCAACCGGCTCCAGCCCTATCGGAACGTATAAAAATATGGCGAAAGCGTACGAAAACGGCGAAGTTTCTTTTAAAAACGTATCTAGCGTCAATCTCGATGAATACGTAGGCTTGACCGCCGATCACGACCAAAGTTACGCGTACTTTATGAAAACAAACCTGTTCGATCATATTGACATCGATCAAAAAAACACCAACCTGCCCAGCGGCTCTGCGCCCGATTGCCAAAAAGAATGCGACAGATACAACGCGCTTTTGGACGAAATGAAACCCGACGTACAGGTACTCGGGCTCGGCTCGAACGGTCACATCGGATTTAACGAGCCCAACACCCCTTTCGATTCGGTCACGCATCTCGTAGACCTCACCGAAAGCACCATCAAAGACAACTCTAGACTCTTCAACTCCATCGACGAAGTACCCCGTCAGGCGTTGTCTATGGGCATCAAAAACATTATGCAAGCAAAATCTATTTTGATGGTTGTTTCGGGTAAGAATAAAGCCGAAGCAGTGAAAGGTATGGTCAAAGGCGAAATCACGCCCGCGCTTCCCGCGTCCGTGCTTCAGCTCCATCCTTTCGTCACCGTAATTTGCGACAAAGATGCGGCAAGTTTATTGTAATTTTTGACAAAATTTACTTCCATATATAATATATATAATAAAATACTATGACATCTACTAAGAAAACTGCGGCGCGCTCGTCGCAGTTTTCCTGTTTTTTACCCCCTCACCCTCTATCGGGAAAACCGAACGAGTCAATTTATTTTCTCTATCGTAAATTTCACACGCTTTTCCTATAAAATGAGTTGATTTTCTTTTAGAATTGTGATACAATATGCATAACTATACTTGGCGTATAGTCGGTTTTTGTTGCTTTTTTCTCAAAAAAGAGCTGAAATACCTTTAAATTCGTAACATTTTACTCTTTAGGAGGTAAATTATGAGTATGATAAAAAAATGGATTTCCATTCTCGCGGCGGCAACCCTTTGTTTTGGCGTTGCAGTGTTCGCGGCTTGTGATAACGACGACGGAAGCAGCTCTTCGGAGAGCAGTTCGTCCGTAGAAAGCAGTTCCGTGGCAGAAAGCAGTGAGTCGGAAGGCTCAAACGAAAGTAGCAGCGCTACCTCCAACGCCGCCGACGAGGCTTGGGCAAACGTAGACATTTCCAACGGATACGCAATCCGCGTAACGTATGAAAACGGCGAAGTTGCCGCAAACGTAAAAGTGCAAATTTGCGACACGACGGGTCAATGCTCCCTTCCCAAACGTACGGATGCAAACGGCATCACAATCGTGACTCCGCCCAGCGGAACGCCTGAATCTTGTCACGTAGAGTTAAACTCGCTTCCCGAAGGTTATACGTATGATCAAAACATTTACACTTCGGCGGCGGGATATGAAAAAATCGTAGTAGTTCTCACGCCTGCTGCGTAACGGAACGAGGAGGAACGTAAGATATGAAATTATGGAAAAAACTTGCGCTTGTGCTGATGTCTTTGACGATGTGTTTAGGCGTTGCAAGCGGCTGTTTCGGAACGGGAGAAGAAAGTTCTTCGTCCCAATCCTCTTCCGTTTCCACGGAGAGTAGCAATTCCGCAGAGAGTTCGTCTGCGGCGGCTTCTTCCGAAGCGGTAAGCTCGGATGCGGAAAGCAACTCTTCCGAAGCGTCGTCGCAAACTCCTAACGAAAGCGAATCGACGGCAACGGAGAGCGAATCGTCCGTAGCATCGTCGAAAAGTTCCGAAGAAAGCGAATCGACGGGCGATGCGGAAAGTGAAAGCTCTTCCGAAGAAACGACGGATTACGTATATCAAATCCGCGTGCAATCGACGGGCGGTTACGGCGTACGGAACGTCGGCGTTACGCTTTTCGACGGAGAAACGGAAATCGCAACGGTAAAGACGAGCACGCTCGGCGTCGCTACGTTTACGTCGGAAGAAGTATCTACAGTCGGTCAATACGATGTGGAGATCACGGAATTCCCCGCGGGTTGGCATTTAAACAACCCCGACGCGACGTATCAAACGGTTGCAACGGCGCAGACTTCCCTTACCATTGAATTGAAACCCCAGCTGATTACGGGCGAAGCAGTTCCCTACGGAAAAATCTATAACGTTGGCGACGTTATGTACGATTTCTCCGTTACCCTTTCGGACGGAAACGTTTGGAATCTTGCGGATCAAATTGCGGAAAAGAAGATGGTTATGCTCAACTTCTGGTACGTAAGCTGTTCGTACTGCATTCTCGAATTCCCCGCTATGCACGAAGCGCTGACCGATAACGCGGCTAAGGTAGGCAACCTCGTTGTCAATATCATTGATACGCACGAAGAAAGCCAAGCGTTCAAAGAACAGAACGGCTACGACCAGTTTAACGTTACGGCAGAGAGCTCGGTACAGGATTGGTTCTATTTCACAGGCGCTCCCACTACCGTATTCATCGACAGATACGGCGTCGTTACGTACCTGCATCAGGGTGCGATGACCGAAGCGAAAGACTTCCAAGAGCGTTTCGATATTTTCACAAAAGACGACTATAAACCCACGATTTTCGAAGAAAACGTCTCGGGCGGCGGCTCTTCGGGTGAAGACGGTACTTTGGAGTATGCAAAACCCGACGTTTCTCTCCCCGACGACAATTCCGTACTCGGCGTTTTGAACGCGCAGACGAGCGGATTTACGTTCTCCTGGGAGTCCGATGATCCGTATTCGTGGCCTTGGCTCGTAAAATCGGACAACAACGGCGATTACTTGTACTCTTCCAACAAAGTGGATTACTCGTACTCGTCCATCAATATTACCTTTACGGCGCAAGCAGGTCAAGCGCTGGTGTTTGATTTCTTTGTCAGCACCGAAGCCTTGAACAACACGGGCGATCTTGCGTACGTATTTGTCGACGGAGCAAACGTCTATCAATACAACGGTCTGCGCGACTGGTTTACCTGCGTAGCGTACGTATTTGAAGACGGTCAAGCGGGCGAACACACCCTCTCGTTGCTGTATTTGAAAGACAGTACCACGAGCGCAGGTGAAGACGAAGTCCGTATTAGAAATCTTCGCTTTATGGACAAAGACGAACTCGACGTTCCCACTACGGACGTAGACATTTTCCGTTACGCGGCTTGGGGCGAAAACACCGATCTTACCGCAGATAGCGACGGAGTCGTTCGTCAATATCTCCATTATGCGGAAGTTGTTTATAACGAAGAAGATACGTACTATCACGTAGGAACGAAAGACGGTCCTTACCTGTTCGCTTCGTTTATGTTGCCTACGCAATGGAACGTTTACGATTTGTATCAGCTCTCGTATAACGATTTAACCATTGTTTCGGGCGGCATCAATTTGGCTGCGATCATTGAAAATTACGCTTGGGCGGCAAGCCATTCCAGAAACGGCTACGTACCCGTTACCGAAGAGATCCGCACCGTCCTCGAACTGTTGACGGGAAGCGAAATCTACGGCGAGAAGAGCGCGGTGGCTTACCACGACAAAGAATGGTTGGAAATGTGCGTATATTACGATCACTACGGCGACACCGAGCCTATGCTCGATCCCTGCCGTGGCGTTACGTACGACGGCGCAATCCCTTTGCACCGTACGGACGATGGCGAAGAACTCAATCATATCGTACTCGATTTCACAATGGTTCCCGTCGGACACAAATATAAATACACTGTAGAGCAATCGGGCGTATATCATATTTATACGAAAGGCACGCAAGATCCTCAATTCTGGGTAGTTGCTCCCGATCGTTCGACATTCCTTACCTTTGAGCAGGATAATCTTCTTGCGAAAGAAGAAATGGGCTCGGACGGCAAGAAATATACGAACACGGGCAATTCGGAAACGTACGTGTATATGGAAGCAGGACAAACGTATTACTTCCTCTTCGCTACGTGGCTGAATATGGAGGGCGAATACGATGTCGCGCTCGAATACGTAGGCGAAGAATACTCGTATTTGACCAACTGCGCAGTCGGTCCTTACACCTACCTCGACGACGCGGCGGCGGAAATTTTCCTCCCTGATACCATCGAATATACGTTTAAAGATATTGACAACGACGGAGTCGAAGAAATGATCGCGTTGAACGCGGACGGCACGGAAGGAAGTCAAGTATATCTTGATTTCATTCGCGTTACCTATCTCTTCCCCTTCGATACGTTAAGCGATAAAGTAGACGAATCCATCGAGAAAGTACAGGCGAAAGACGACAACGGAAACTTGTTGTACGACAATAACGGCGATCCCGTTATGGTGGATAAATATGCGCCGGAAGAGAGAATCTTCTATTTGGACGGCGTAGATTATACGCAAAAAATGCGTACGCTCCGCCATCAATCCAAACTCGTCGGAACGAACTCCCCTACCTACGGCATGACGGAAGTAACCAAAGAATTGTACGACATTTTGGTTAAGTTCACGGCAAAATACGACGGTTTCGGCGGCGTTACCAACTCTTGGCAGCTCCTCTGCTACTACTACCGTCCTATCAACTCCGAATGGATTGCGGCGTTTAAAGACGTAGATTTGACGTTGAAAGATTATATCCATCAACAAAACTGATTTCCTAGCGGAATTTTTCGGGAATCCGCATCGGCTACGGATACGGATTCTTGACAAATTATAGTACCATAAAAAATATAAATGGAGGTAACTTTATGGCAAAATTGAAAAAGCTGGCTCTGCTTTGCTCGGCATTGTTGATGACTGCTTCTTTGGCGTTTGCTACCGGTTGTGACCTCGGAGCGCTCTTGGGCGGAAACCAGAGCTCCTCTTCCGAATCCAGCGTAGAATCGTCCAGCGAAGTAAGCAGTGAAGAAAGTGAAGCAAGCAGCGAAGAAAGCAAAGAAAGCAACGACTCTTCTAAACCTGCAGACTCTTCTGACGAACCTGCGGACTCTTCTCAGGCACCCGCAGACTCTTCTGACGAACCTGCGGACGACTCTTCCGAGGAAGATCCGGAACCCGTTCCTTCGTTCTACAGCAAGGAATACTACCTTGAACAGGA
>JAFTHW010000005.1 GCA_017457225.1 Clostridia bacterium
ACCTTGTCAAGCATTTTTTCAAACTTTTATAAAATTTTTTTATTTTTTTTATTTTTAAGTTATCCACAATTTTGACAACGGAAAAAAACTTATTGGTTGACTCTCAAAATACCGATCGTAACCTCGTCGCCGTTGATATCGACGGTCTTTACGAACGCGCCCTCTGCAACGCCCTCCGTTACGGATACGGCGAGAACGTCTTCCTTGAAAACCGATTTCTCCAACGCCTCTTTCGCTTTACCGCTCGCAACGTACGAAACGGCAATCCGATCCGTGATCTTGAAATCCGCTTCTTTTCTCATCGCTTGGATCTTGGAAACAAGTTCTCTTTCCACACCCTCGACGATCAATTCTTCCGTGAGCTCGGTATTGAGCGCAACCGTCACCCCCTTATCGCTCGCCGAAATGAATCCCGACTTACTCTCCGTAAAGATCTGTAAATCCTCTTCCTTGAGCGTCACCTCCGCATCGGTATCCATCACGTATTCCCCACCGTCGCGAACTGCATCCACCACTTTCTTCGCGTCGCAGTTTGCCAAAAACGCAGAGATCAGACCGAGCTTCTTGCCGTATTTCGGACCCAGCGTTTTGAGTTGCGGTTTCAGTTTGTAGGAAACAAATTCGTTGGCGTCTTTGGCGGATTTATACTCTTTGATATTGAGTTCGTCCAAAGCGATTGCTTTCATTCCATCGTCCAACTCCTCCGCGCGAGCCGTTACGACGTACATTTCCGACAACGGCTGACGGTTCTTCACGTTGCCCGTGTTACGAGCCGCTCTACCCAAGTTGACGATATCGAGAACGGTATCCATATCCGTTTCCAAACGTTCGTCCACAAACTCCCGTTCGCAAACAGGGAAATCGCAAAGGTGAACGGATTTAGGCGCGTCTTGGAAGAATTGAGGCACGAGATTGAGATACATCTCTTCCGCAATAAACGGCGTATAGGGAGCGGTAAGTTTCGCAAACGTGACGAGCACGTGCCAAAGAGTCGTATAAGCCGCCGCCTTGTCCTCCGTCATTTCGCTTCCCCAATATCTGTCTCTGCCACGGCGTACGTACCAGTTAGACAAAATATCCGAGAAATCTTGCAACGCGCGAGCGCTGTCGGTGATGTTGTATTCGTTCAAGTTTTTATCCACGTAATCCACGAGCGTATTGAGCTTGGACAAAATCCATTGATCCATCAACGAGAGCTTGCATTTCTTCAAATCATATTCCGCAGGATTATACTTGTCAATATCAGCATATAAGCAAAAGAATGCGTACGTATTCCACAGCGTACCCATATACTTTCTCTGCGCCTCGCTGACCGCTTCGGGATAGAATCTCGACGGCAACCAAGGAGCGGACGACGTATAGAAGTACCAACGCACCGCATCCGCGCCCTGCTTATCCAATACCGACCAAGGATCGACGACGTTGCCCTTATGCTTGGACATCTTCACGCCGTTTTTATCGTTGACGTGTCCAAGTACGATACAGTTCTTAAACGGAGCTTTATCGAACAACAACGTGGAAATGACGAGCAAGGTATAGAACCAACCGCGCGTCTGATCCACCGCTTCGGAAATAAAATCCGCAGGGAACGTCTGATCGAACACTTCCTTATTCTCAAACGGATAGTGATACTGTGCAAACGGCATCGAGCCCGAGTCGAACCAGCAATCGATGACTTCGGGAGTACGTTTCATTTGACCGCCGCACTTGCCGCATTTACAGGTCAGTTCGTCCAAATACGGACGGTGCAATTCAATATCTTCCGCCGCGCCGCATTTCTCCACAAGCTCCGCGCGAGAACCGATGACTTCAATCTCTCCGCAATCGGGACATACCCAAACAGGCAAAGGAGTTCCCCAATAACGGTCGCGGGAAAGCCCCCAATCGATGACGTTTTCCAAGAAGTTCCCCATACGACCTTCCTTGATCGTATCGGGCATCCAATTCACCGAGCGGTTCGCCGCAATCAGTCTATCCTTAATTGCCGTAACTTTGATAAACCAGCTCGAACGCGCGTAATAGATAAGCGCCGTATCACAACGCCAGCAGAACGGATAGTTGTGCATAAAGTCCATCGTTTTGAGAAGCAAGCCTCTCGCTTTCAGGTCTTTTACCACGGCAGGATCCGCCGCCTGCGCTCCGACGCCCGTGAACTCGCCGCAGCCTTCGGGGAATTTACCCTCTTCGTTGATGAGTTGTACGACGGGTAAGCCGTAACGTCTACCCACTTTATAGTCGTCTTCACCGAATGCGGGCGCAATATGCACGACGCCTGTACCGTCCGAAAGCGTTACGTACGAATCGCACGTTACGTAATACGCTTTTTCGCGGAAATTGAATTTCTCTTTCCCGAACGGGAACAACGGCTCGTACTCCACGTACTCATACTCCGTACCTTTTTTCACGGAAAGGACTTGATAGCCCTCTTCTCCCAATACGGATTTCAGGAGCCCCTCTGCCAAAACGTATCTTTCGCCGTTTTCGTCCATTTTGACTTCCACGTAATCGAACTCGGGATTCATACAAAGGGCTACGTTCGAGGGAAGAGTCCAGGGTGTCGTCGTCCACGCGAGAATATACAGATCGTTTTCGCCCTTGACTTTGAACTTCACGAACGCAGTCGTCTGCTTGACGTCCTTATACCCCTGCGCAACTTCGTGGGAAGAAAGCGCTGTTCCGCAACGGGGGCAATAGGGCACGATCTTATGTCCTTTATAAAGCAGACCCTTTTTGTGGATTTCTTTGAGCGCCCACCACTCCGATTCGATATAATCGTCGTGGTACGTGACATAGGGATTGTCCATATCGCACCAATATCCGACTCGGTCGGACATTTTTTTCCATTCGTTGGAATACTGCCATACCGATTCCTTGCATTGTTTAATGAAAGGCTCGATACCGTAGCTTTCGATGCCCGTCTTGCTCTCCAAGCCGAGTTTCTTTTCCACTTCCAATTCCACGGGCAAACCATGCGTATCCCAGCCCGCTTTTCTCAAAACGTGCTTGCCCTTCATCGTTTTATAACGGGGCACGATGTCTTTCATAACGCGCGTTAAAATATGCCCGATATGGGGCTTACCGTTCGCCGTAGGAGGGCCGTCGTAGAAGGAAAACTCCTCATTCCCCTCCGTCGTCGTCATACTCTCCTCAAAGACCTTGTTCTCGTTCCAATACTCGACAATCTTCTTTTCTCTTTCCACAAAGTTCAAAGACGAGTCCACTTTCTTGTACATAGACATATATTTTTCTCCTTGTTCAAGGTTTTTTCATAAGGCTCTGTCACAACAAATGACTGATTAGCAAATACGCTCTATTTTTTTCCGTCAAAATCAGTCAAAGATTGTGGCACAGTCTTCCATAAAATAAAAGCCATTGCGTTTCGGAAAAAACACAATGACTTTTGAAGCCTTTGTTTTGCAACCACCGAACTGACATTCGTCGCGAGGGATAACGGATCGCGAATCCGTACCCGATTACTGGTTTCCGTTCTTCGGGTCAGCTGGCGAGGGGATATCTTTTGCGCGCCCCTTCTTCCTCTCAGCAAACCGGAATTTCTCTGTGCGGTGACTCTCGCAAAAGCGTTGTCCTCGTTAAACGCTTTTATATTCATTTGTATTATTATATCGTATTTCCCGCCGTTTGTAAAGCGAATTTGACCTCGTTTGGTCTTTTTCTCAACCGAACAAGCCGCGACGGAGCTCTATCGACGTCACTTCGATCTCCATCGCCGCCAACGTTTCACGAATTTCTTCCTCCGACGCGGAAGATAAAAGCTCTACGTAAATACAGTTCTTTTTGTAATTCGCTTTGGCTTTTTCCACACCGTCGAGAAAGAGCAACTTTTCCGCAACGTGTTTCGCGCAACGTTCGCAACACAAGTCGGTCGCGTAAATGACTTTTTTCATAAAACCATTCAATCGCTCCAATTAAGGGCTGACGCGGTTGATATCTCTGGGGAACATCGTCGCTTCGCGAACGTTCTTCGCGCCCAAAAGGTGCATCGTCAAACGTTCCAAGCCCAAGCCCAACCCGCCGTGAGGAGGCGCGCCGTATTTATGCAACATCAAATACGTTGCGAATTCTTCGGGATTCATACCCAATTTCTCCATCTTTTCGACTTGTTCTTTGTAATCGTGGACACGCTGACCGCCCGACGTGATCTCCAAGCCTCTGAACAGCAAGTCGAACGACAAGGTGTATTCGGGATCGGCAGGATCGTCCAACGTATAGAAAGGACGTTTTTTCGAGGGATAATGCGTAACGAAGATAAAGTCCGAATTGAATTCCTTTTTCGCGTACTTACCCAACAGCTGCTCTTCTTCGGGATCAAAATCTTTCATATCCGTGGGCTGATACTTGAATTTCTTCATCAACAGCTCTTTCGCTTCCATAAATTTGATCACGGGAATCTCTTTGATCTCGGGCACTTCGATATGGAGCAGATCCACTTCGTTTTTATACTCGGTCTTGAGCAAATTCATAATATATTTGAGAACGCCCGTTTCCATATTCATAATGTCTTCGAAACTGTCGATAAAGCCCATTTCAAAGTCCATCGAAATATACTCGTTCAAATGACGGCTGGTATCGTGGTGTTCCGCGCGGAATACGGGCGCGATCTCAAAGACTCGTTCATAGACCGCAACCATCGCTTGCTTGTAAAGCTGAGGCGACTGCGCCAAATACACCTGCTTTCCAAAGTAGTCCAACTTAAAGACGTTCGTACCGCCCTCGGCGCCTGCGAAGTTGATCTTCGGGGAATGGATCTCGGTAAATCCCTGTTGCGTTAAATATTCGCGGAAGCCGCGCTGAATCCCCTCTTGGAGCTTGAAAATCGCGCGTTCTTTGGGGTTTCTGAGCGTAACGGGACGATAGTCGAGTTTGGTGCTCAGATCGCAGTTGACCTGCTTTTTCGTAATGACGACGGGAGGAATTTCCGCGGGATGGGACAACAGCTCGATGTTGTGGATTTGTAATTCGTAACGTTTGCTTCCGTCCTTGGTTTCGCCCGCCACGATCTTACCCGTCACTTTCGCCGCGCATTCCTCTTTTACGTCCTCTGTGATACGGTAGGAAGAAAAACTTTCCGCGTACACGCATTGTACCGTTTCTCTCGCCGTACGCAAAATGACGAACGCAAAATCGGACATCATACGGATATTATGGATCGTACCCGTGATCGTGATCACTTGATTTTCGTATTTTTCAAAATCGGCATACGCAACCGTATTCGATTTTACTTCTCCCGTAATAAACATAACTCCACCTCTTTTCTCTTTCTGCAAATCAAACTCCCGTTTCAAACGAGTGAGTACTCTTTCCTTTCTATTTTAATTCCTTTCGCAAAAAAAAGCAAGAGTTTTGCCTGTGATTTAAGAAATTTTTTTCTCACAAAAGCCCGTAAAGCGACTTTGCTTGCAGGCTTTGTAAATTGGAAAGAAAAAGAAATAAGAAACGCCGTTCATTCCCTTGACAAACTCCCTTCCGCTTTTGTATAATGAAGATAAATCTGCAGCGTGCGGGGTCCGACGTAAAACGGAATCCACATTGTATATTCGGGAGTTTGTATTCGTTGACGATAGGCAAGGTCTGTATCGTACGGAAAGTCTGAAGCGTCAAGATGCGACACCCACCTGCTGAAAGCGGGGTTCATCTTTTTGTCGGGGCGCGGCGCAGGCGGATTTCTTTTAAAGAAACTAGCCCTCTCGGTTTTCCACCGAGAGGGCTTCTTTTTGTTTTTATTCGTTCGCTACTTCCGCCGTCTCCGCTTCTTTTGCCGCCGCCTGATCTTTCTTTAACTGCTTAAAGAACATAAACGTGAACGGGATCGCAAATAAGAACGCGCCGATATCGGACACCATCTGACTGCATTGCACTCCCATCAATTTGAAGAGCATAGGCAAAATCAACACCGCAGGTATGTAGAACAATCCTTGACGGGATACCGACAGCACGGACGCCACTGCTTTACTCCCCACCGATTGGAAAGTAATACTCGCCATAAAGTTGAGGGGTACGAGCGGCATACCGATACATTGAAGCCGAAGAGTCAAAGCACCGATCTCCGTCGCTTTATCCGACAAACTGAACATTTTCATAATGTACGGAGCGATGATCGCGCAAACGCCGCCGAATACCACCATCACAATCGTGGCAAATCCAAGCGTAAAGAGATATGCCGAGCGAACCCTGTCATACCGTTTCGCACTGTAATTGTAACCGAGTACGGGTTGATAGCCCTGCCCGATCCCAAGCGCAAGAGAAAACGCCAACATAAATACTTTCTGAACAACCCCAAGCGCCGCCTGCGCCGCTTCACTACCGTACTTATTTGCCGCGTTGTTCAAAAATACCGTACAAAGGCTGGCAAGGACTTGTCTGCAAAAAGACGGGAAACCCGTTGCTATAATCTCACCGTAAGGCGCCAACTTAAGCGCAACCGAACGCAATCTTAATCGAATGACCGTTTTGCCTGAAAGGAACATAAACAACAGGATCAAGAAACTGACGATTTGACTCACGCAAGTTGCAAGCGCCGCGCCCGTCACCCCCATATCCGCCGTAAAGATCAAAATGGGATCGAGAACCACGTTGATGACCGCGCCCGCTACAAGCCCGATCATAGACAGCACCGCTTTCCCCTCCGCGCGCAATACGTTGTTCATTACGAACGACATACACATAAAAGGAGCCGATAATAAAATATAAATCGCGTATTCTTTGGAATATTGAAGCACCGCGGGCGTTTTCGACCCGAATAATTTCAGCATAGGCGTAAAGAATAGGAATCCCACCACCGTGATTAGCACGCCGCTGACCAAGGAGATTGCGAATGCCGAAGAGGCGATCCTGTCCGCGCCCTCACGGTCGCGCTTCCCGAGCAAGCGGGATACGATACTACCGCTACCCATACCGTACGTAAAACCGATCGCCTGAATGATAGACATCAACGCCAACAGGTTGCTGACCGCCGCCGTTACGGCGTCGTCGCCGAGCAGAGATACGAAATACGTGTCCGCTAAGTTATATAGCGAAGTGACCATCATACTGAGCGTCGTGGGAATCCCCAAGCCGATAATCAGCCTCGGCATCGACGTCTGCGTCATCTTCACGAATTGCTTTTTTTCTCTTTCTCGAAGAAGTTCTTCTTCGGCTATTTCATTTGTAAATCCGTTTTTTTCCATAACGTTTCTATTATACTCTCCTTGACAAATTTTTGCAACTTTTGAAGCCCGTTTTTCGACAAGAATTTAAAATTTCTTTAAATTTTCACTTTTCACAAGCGAGAACGGGAATCCCAACGATTGCTTTTTTTATTTCCCCGTGCTATAATAGTTTTATGGATAAACAAAACACACAAAAATCGTATTTTAAAATCACATTTTCAAAAGCCATTATCGGTATTTGTCTCGCCATTTACGTCCTTTGCGCGGCAGGCATCGCCGCTAGTATCTACCGTATGGTCCGATTCGGAATCCACGGTTTCAACGACGTACTGAAATACCCGTTCCTGATCGCCGTTTGCGTCTTCTGCATCGCGATCGTCACGGCGCTACTTATTAAATCTCAGTATATCGTTGACGAACAAAAACTCACGACGCAATACGGATTCATCAAAAGCTCGTTTGAAATCAAAAAACTGACCTCTCTCGTCTACGATACCGACTCCAAAAAACTGAGCGTATATATGGGCGAAGAATTTTTCGTACTGAGTCTACCCGAAGAACAAACCAACGACTTCGTACAAGCGATACGAGCCGTCAAACCCGACGTGGAGTATAGTTTCACAGTTTCCAATAAAAAAGAATCTTAATTAAAAAATAAAAACGCGGCTATGCAGCCGCGTTTTTATATCGTTTTTATTATTTCTCTACGCGAATCAAGGCATCCACCGTAGCCAACTCCGTTTCGTTGATTTTAGCTACAGCGTGGTTCACCGCGCGTTCGGTCGTCTGATGCGTAATGATGATGAGAAGCACTTTCGGTTCTTCTTTATCATTCGTCTTTCCTTTTTGCACGACTTCCACGAGCGAGATCCCGTATTTTGCAAAAATACCGCTGATTTTCGCCAAAGCGCCCGCGCGATCCTCTACCGACAACCGCAAGTAGTACGCGCTGGAGAAATCGGCAACAAACTTCACACCGCGTTCCGCCGTTTCCTTGTTTTTAAACGTGGAATATTTAATATCCGAATGAGTCGCCGCGTGAATTACGTCGCTGACCACCGCGCTCGCCGTAGGCAACGCGCCTGCGCCTCTGCCGTAGAGCATAATGTCTTCCACCGTATCCCCCGTCAAATACACCGCGTTAAACGAGTCGTTGACCCCCGCCAAAGGATGGGAAGAGGGAATAAACGTAGGATGTACGCGCGCTTCGATCCCCTTTTCCGATTGTTTGCCGATTGCAAGGAGTTTTAACGTATACCCCATCTCTTTACCGTACGCAATATCCTCGCCGCTAAGCCCCGTGATCCCCTCGCGGAAAATATTCATATAAGGTACTTTTGTATGGAACGCCATCGAGGAGAGAATGGACAGTTTGTACGTGGAGTCAAACCCCTCCACGTCGTTGGTGGGATCGAATTCCGCAAACCCGAGCCGTTGCGCTTCTTTAAGCGTCTCTTCGTAGTTCGCTCCACCGTTCGACATTTTCGTTAGAATATAGTTAGTCGTGCCGTTGACAATCCCCATCATCTTTTCAATACGGTTTGCCTGCAAACCGTCCAAAAGCGTGCGGATAATCGGTACGCCGCCTACGCAACTTGCTTCGTAATAGAGTCCGCAACCCTTGCGTTTCGCCATATCTTCCAACTCATGCGAATATTTACAAATCAACTCCTTATTCGACGTAACAACGGTTTTTCCCTCGCGAAGCGCCGCCTGCACGAAGTTCTTCGCCGCTCCAATCCCGCCGATGGTCTCCACGACGATATCTACTTGAGGATTCGCTAAAACCTCTTCAATGCTCGTTGCTCTGCATTCTTGCGGCACACCCAGCTCGTCCATTCTTTCTTTAGAAAGATCCAATACGAGTTGTACTGTAATATCCACCTTTTGCGTTTTTAAATAAAAATCGTGATGTTCTACGAGCGTTTTATACGTTCCGCCGCCCACAACTCCGAGTCCCAAAATCGCAACTCCAACTTTTTTTACCATATTTCTCACCTCCGAACGGCGATCGCCGTTGTTTTTTACTCTTTCGCGTTATTTAAATCGTATAAATACTTTAATCCTTTCAACGTCAACAGCTTATCCACGACGTCGATTCCTTCGATCTCTTTGGCAATAATGGTACTGAAACCGCCCGTCGCAATCGTCTTAACGTTCGGATTTTTCAATTCTTTCTTAATCCGCTTGACGATATATTCCACGAGTCCCGCAAACCCGAACACGATCCCCGCCTGCATATTCGTCACCGTATTTTTCGCAATAATGCTCTTCGGCGCTTCGATCTCTACTCTCGGGAGTTTTGCCGTGCCGTTGACGAGCGAATCGAGCGAACCCTTGATTCCCGGAGCAATGACGCCGCCGATAAATTCGTTGTTTTCGCTAATGATATTAAACGTCGTCGCCGTACCGAAGTCCACGACGATTATAGGCGTTCCGTCACCGTACTCTACGATTGCCGAAACACAGTTTACGATTCGGTCCGCGCCCACTTCCCGCGCGTCGTCGCAACGGATATTCAGCCCCGATTTCAAACCGGGCGCGATATGCAACGGCTCGATCTTCAAATACAGATCGCACATCTTATCCACGGTATAATCGAGCGAGGGTACGACGGAAGAAATGATCCCCCCCTCGATCTCTTCCACGGAGATTCCCTGCGCTGTCATCATACCCGTAAGTTGCGCGCCGTATTCATCCGAAGTCTTTTTCAAATCCGTCGCCACTCGAAAGGAAACTTTCAGTTCGTTCCCCTCATAAATGGCGTATTTAATATTCGTATTTCCGATATCTATACAAATAATCATTTTTATTTCCTTTTCCCTACTCTCTCTACTACTTTTAAAAGCCTCTGCAGCGCAGGCGCAACGAGTAGATTGATTGCAAACTCTATAAAGAAATTAAAGGTGACCAACCCCACAAGGATAAATACGAGTACGTTCTGTTGCTCTCCGCTTGCTAATGCATATACGGAGTCCGTCATTCCCAAACAGCCAAGAATAAACAGCGTGGTATTGACCACGGGAACGATACCCGCCGTGGTAAAGACCGCAACGTACTCGTTCTTTTTTGAAATCAGAGAATAGAGCCATCCTGCAACGACTCCCGCGACCGTCGTTTTCAAAAGACACGTGAGTGTCGTCACTACGGGATCCCCCGACCAAATCAGAGCATAGAAAGGAACTGCGCCCATAATGACTTGGATCAAAACGACCAACCCGCAAGCGAAGCCCAAGATACCGCCTGCGATCGCGCCATAAAGAATCGCGCCCAACACGATGGGAATCAGCGTGAAGTTCAGTTGTACCGCGCCGATGGCGATCGTGCCGCCAACCGTTTGCAAAACGATGACGAGCGCAAGCAACACGGCAAGCCCCGTGACCCGTTTTGCGGTAAAATATTCATTTTTTTTCATAAAGCCTCCATCGAGTTCTTGGTAAAGATACCCGTAGAAAAAGATAAGTATTTTCCGTTTTTGGTCAGACCGCTTCCGCGTATCCGCCACGGATTATAGATATTATACCGCATTTTTTCTTTTTTCGCAACAAAATGAAACGGGAAAACGCAATATTCTTTTTCTTCTACAAGGAATTCCCTTTTCCTCTCGCACAAATGGCTTTCCTTTCAGAATATTATGTAATAGAAAGACAAAACCGCAGGTAATTTTCCGTTAAGGAGTCGATTTACATATCCCCTGCGGCAAAACACAGGAGGTTTTTATGAATTGTTGTTCTCAGGGCAACGTTACCCTTTGGATTCTCATTGCATTGCTTGTTTGCGGCTCGAAAGACGGATCGCTCGGTTGCGGCGTATTTAGCGGCTGCGGTTTACCCATTATCGCTGCGTTACTCTTCTGCCTTTACAGAAACGGTACGCTCTCCGCGATCTTGACGCCCCCTTGCGGTTGTAATTGTAATTGTAACTGCTGCTAATTTTTCTTCTCCTTCATTCTGCTTTTCTCTAAAAAAGGTGGAGTCGGTATTCCCGACTCCACCTTTTTTATTTACCGCAAAAAATACGCCTGTAAAGCAATGATCGTTTTGGCGTCTTTGATCTCGCCTCTTTGTAACATTTCCCGCGCTGTTTTCACAGGAATCCATTCCACTTCTAAAAACTCGTCCTCGTCGGGATTTTGCGCTGTTTGGACCCCCTCCGTTGCGTAGTAGAGGTAAATCTTTTCGTTGGTATATCCGGGAGTAGGATACACGGTAAACAAAAGCTCTAAATTCTGGGCTCGAATCCCTGTTTCTTCTTCCAACTCCCGAACTGCCGCGTCCCTCGGGTCCTCGTTCCCGTTGAGTTTGCCTGCGGGCAACTCGTACAGTTCTTCGCCGTAAGCGTACCGATACTGTTTGACAAACAAAATATTCCCGCCTTTTACGAATAACACGCAAGAGCCGCCGCTGTGCTCGATGATTTCCCGCACGCACTCCTTGCCGCTCGGCAACAACGCGTCGTCTTTCCGAAGCGTGATCACTTTTCCCTTATATAAGTAATTTTTCCGCAGAGTCGTTTCTTTTAAACGCATACCATCTCCTCTCTTTACAAACGAGTATTGATCTTTTTATACTATTATAACATAAAAACAAAAAAATATAAAGATTTTCACCGAAACATCTTGCTTTTTGTGAAATTTTTCGGTATAATAGTAACGAACACAAAATCTATGGAGGTAGTTATGAAATCGATCAAAATTTCTCTTGAAATGGCACAACGCGTAAAAGAATTCGTAAATATTACGCAGGATTATCCTTATGAAATTCTTTTAAAAAGCGGTAAATACGTCGTTGACGCAAAATCCATTCTCGGCATCTTCTCACTCGATCTGTCCCTGCCCATTACAGTAGAGGCTTACTCGGACGACTGCGACGACTTTTTGGAAAGATTAAAGAAGTTTGAAGCGTAAGTTTATTTCTTTCACTACTCACAAAGGAGCAACCCAATGCAAATCCAAGGAGAGACGTCCGTCAATAAATTGATCGTGCTTTTTGTCTTTGATAAGATGGAAAGCGCTCTTTCTGAGCGCACGATTTTAGAGACGTGTACCGCCTCCAACGATTGGCTCAATTATATGGATTGCGTGGAACTCATCCCCCGCCTTTTAGAGGACGGATTCATCTGTCTGATCTCCTCTCCCGACGAAGAACCCCTTTATACGATCACTTCGGACGGAAGAGAGAGTCTGAATAACTTTTATATCAAAATTCCCAAAAGCCTTCGCGATGAAATTTCTTTGTTCATCCGAAACAACAGCGGAAAATTGCGCTCCCGTCAGGAGTGTAAATCCGACTATTATCAAAACGTTGACGGTACGTACACCGTATTTTTAAAAATTTTAGCGCCCGGACAACCTATGCTGGAGCTCAAGTTTGTCGTTCCCGATAAAAAGACTGCGCAGAGCATTTATAAAAATTGGGAAAATAAAGCGGCGGAATTGTATTCGGCTATCTACGAAACGTTGGTTGACTAACGCGAAAAGAGAGGTTTATATGTTCACTTATTCTACGAAAGGCACTTGTTCCAGACAAATTTTGTTTAACGTTGACGCAGACAATAAAATGCGTGACGTACGCTTCATCGGCGGTTGCGGCGGCAATCTGCAAGGCATCGCGCGCCTTGTGGATGGAAAAGACATTGACGAAGTCGAAGCGTTGCTCGCAGGGATTCGTTGTAGAAACAACACTTCCTGTCCCGACCAACTTTCCAAAGCCGTCACCGAATATAAAGCGCGCCAAACCGCTGGATCGGAAAAATAAAGAATTTAATAAAAACTTAAGCCGCTCCTTTTTAGCGAAGGAGCGGCTTTTTCTATATATCATTACTACCATAAAAAACAGCTTATCCGAAGATAAGCTGTTTTTGTTTTTCATTTGGAAAAATCTTAATTATTTAAGAATTTTCGAGATAACGCCGGAACCAACCGTTCTGCCACCTTCACGGATAGCGAAACGAAGACCTTCTTCCAAAGCAACGGGCTTGATAAGAACGACTTTCATATCGATGTGGTCACCAGGCATAACCATTTCTACGCCTTCGGGAAGCTCAATAGCACCCGTAACGTCCGTCGTACGTACGAAGAACTGAGGTCTGTAGTGGTTGAAGAATGCCGTATGACGGCCACCTTCTTCTTTCGTCAAAACGTATACCTGAGCCGTGAATTCCGTACCCGTAGCAACCGTACCGGGTTTCGCGATAACTTGACCTTTCTGGATATCCGTTCTGTTGATACCACGAAGCAACGCACCAACGTTGTCACCTGCCTGAGCTTCGTCAAGGAGCTTGTGGAACATTTCAAGACCGGTAATCGTCGTCGTCAAAGGCTTTTCGATCAAACCAACGATTTCAGCGGGTTCACCAACGTGAGCAACACCTCTTTCGATACGACCGGTAGCAACCGTACCACGGCCGGAAATGGTGAATACGTCTTCTACGGGAAGAAGGAAGGGTTTCGCATCTTCACGAGCGGGCGTAGGAATGTAGCTATCTACTGCATCCATAAGCTCAAGGATGGGAGCAACTGCGGGATCAGCCATAATCGCGTCAGCAGCAGCGCCAGAGCTTGCAACTTCGAGAGCCTTCAATGCGGAACCGCGGATGATAGGCGTATCGTCGCCGGGGAAATCATAAGACGAAAGAAGGTCTCTGATGTCCATTTCAACGAGGTCGAGAAGTTCGGGATCGTCTACAAGGTCGGTCTTGTTCATAAATACAACGATGTAGGGAACGCCTACCTGACGAGCGAGCAGGATGTGCTCACGGGTCTGGGGCATGGGACCGTCCGTAGCTGCGCAAACGAGGATCGCGCCGTCCATCTGTGCAGCACCGGTGATCATGTTTTTAACGTAGTCAGCGTGACCCGGGCAGTCAACGTGCGCATAGTGACGGCTATCCGTCTGATATTCAACGTGCGCGGTGTTGATTGTAATACCACGAGCTCTTTCTTCGGGCGCCTTATCGATTTCGTCATACTTCATCGCTTGCGCGCCGCCGCGTGCAGCCATAACCATCGTGATAGCTGCGGTCAAAGTCGTTTTACCGTGGTCAACGTGGCCGATCGTACCAATGTTAACGTGGGGTTTGCTTCTGTCAAATTTAGCTTTAGCCATAATTAAAATCCTCCGATTTTCTTATAATTTTTTATTATTTTTAAAAATGATAACCTATCCGATTTGGACGCAGCTACCTATCATTTTTTAAAATGATAAACGATATGATACCGTTATCGATATTAGGACAATCATATTATATCGTAAATTTTGGAAATTATCAAATGTTTTACGGGTATTTTCGCAAAATTTTTGATAATTTTCGCTTATATCCCCGCTTTCTGCGGGGAATAAGCCGTTTTGTTAGTCTTTCTTACCGCGTTTCTCAACGATATCCTTCGAGATGCTGGAAGGAACTTCGTTGTAGTGGTCGAACTGCATCGTGAATTGACCACGACCTTGCGTTCTCGAACGGAGCTCCGTTGCATAACCGAACATTTCGGAAAGAGGGATCTCCGCGTCGATGATCTTCGCGCCGTTTCTGTCGTCCGTACCAAGAATCGTACCGCGACGGCCGGAAACGTTACCCATCAGGTCGCCGAAGTAATCTTCGGGCGTGATGATTTGCACTTTCATAATGGGTTCGAGGAGTACGGGATTCGCTTTTGCAACACCGTTCTTGAAGCCCATCGAACCTGCGATCTTGAACGCCATTTCGGACGAGTCGACTTCGTGATACGAACCATCGTAAACGACAACCTTGAAGTCCACGATTTCGTAGCCTGCAAGATAACCGTTCTTCGCCGCTTCCTGAATACCCTTGTCGATTGCAGGGATATATTCCTTGGGAATGGAACCGCCTACCGTAGCGTCTTCAAACGCATAGCCTGCGCCCGGTTCTTGAGGAATCAAGCGAAGCTTACAATGACCGTACTGACCTTTACCACCCGATTGACGCTTGTACATACCTTCCGCTTCCACTTCTTTGCGGAACGTTTCTCTGTACGCAACCTGGGGAGCGCCGACATTCGCTTCCACTTTGAATTCTCTCAAAAGTCTGTCTACAATAATGTCAAGGTGCAATTCGCCCATACCTGCGATAATCGTCTGACCCGTTTCCTGATCGGTATACGTCTTGAACGTAGGGTCTTCCTCTGCAAGTTTAATGAGCGCTAACGTCATTTTTTCCTGACCTGCTTTCGTCTTGGGTTCCAAGGAAAGCTGGATAACGGGTTCGGGGAATACCATCTTTTCGAGAATGATGGGATGCTTTTCGTCGCAAAGCGTATCGCCCGTCGTCGTGTACTTCAAACCTACGATCGCGCAGATATCCCCCGAGCAAATTTCGGGAATATCCTTTCTTTCGTTGGAGTGCATCTGTACCAAACGACCAACTCTTTCTTTCTTTTCTTTCGTGGAGTTATACACGTAAGAACCTGCGGACAAAACGCCCGAATACGCGCGGAAATACGCGAGCGAACCTACGAACGGGTCGGTAGCGATCTTAAACGCAAGACCTGCGAAAGGTTCGTCGTCCGACGTCTTTCTAACCTCTTCTTCATCCGTCTTGGGATTGACGCCTTTTACGTGGTCAACGTCCAAGGGGCTGGGAAGGAAATTGATAACGGCGTCAAGCAAGAACTGTACGCCTTTGTTTTTATAGGACGAACCGCAAAGCATAGGAACCGCTTCCATCTTCAAGCAACGTGCGCGAAGACCTGCGATGATTTCCTCTTCGGACAAATCCCCTTCTTCAAAGTATTTTTCCATAAGCTCGTCGCTTGCGGAAGCTGCTTCTTCGATGAGTTTTGCTCTGTATTCGTTTGCGAGATCCATCATATCCGCGGGAATAGGCTCTTTACGGAAATCCTTACCGAGGTCGTCATAGTAAACTTCGGCTTCCATACGGATCAAGTCGACGATACCCTTGAACGTCTCTTCTTTGCCGATAGGCAACTCGATAAGAACGGGGTTTGCGCCGAGTCTTTCACGGATCATTTTTTCTACGCGGAAATAGTCCGCGCCGTTGATATCCATCTTGTTGACGTAAGCGATACGGGGAACGCCGTAGTTGTCCGCCTGACGCCATACCGTTTCGGATTGGGGCTCAATGCCGCCCTTTGCGCAGAACGTAGCAACAGCGCCGTCGAGTACGCGGAGGGAACGTTCCACTTCTACCGTGAAGTCAACGTGACCCGGCGTATCGATAATATTGAAGCGGTGACCTTTCCAAACGCAAGTGGTAGCAGCGGACGTAATCGTAATACCGCGCTCCTGTTCCTGCGCCATCCAGTCCATAACCGCCGTACCTTCGTGCGTATCGCCGATCTTATGGGTTTTACCCGTATAGAACAGGATACGTTCACTCGTCGTGGTCTTACCGGCATCGATGTGCGCCATAATACCAAAATTTCTGGTATGTTGTAAATCAAATTCTCTGGCCATAACTTACCTCTCTTAGAATCTGAAATGAGCAAATGCTTTGTTCGCTTCAGCCATTCTATGCGTGTCTTCTTTCTTCTTAACCGAACCGCCTGCGTTGTTGTAAGCGTCCATCAACTCTGCAGCGAGGCGCTTCGCCATTTCTCTTTCGCTTCTCTTTCTCGTGTTGATAACGATCCAACGAATTGCAAGAGTCTGACGTCTTTCAGGTCTGATTTCGATAGGAACTTGATAGTTAGCACCACCTACACGGCGAGCTTTAACTTCAACGACAGGCATAACGTTTTCCATAGCCTGATTGAAAACTTCCATAGGGTCCATATTCAATTTCTCCCCCATGATTTTGAATGCTTCGTAAACGATGGTCTGCGCCGTACCCTTTTTACCGTCAAGCATAATCTGATTGATAAGCTTGGTTACGACCTTGCTGTTATACATAGGATCGGGCAGAACGTCTCTTTTAGGGACATTACCTCTTCTGGGCATGTTTTTATCCTCCTTTAAATAATTTTTGATAAGGGCATTACCCTTCAGTACAGCTATCGCGCTACCTTTCGGAGTGCGAATCTTCTGCAACAAAAGTTGCATACTGCCTACTTTTATTCGGGGCTTTCAAGCTATATTCCGATGCAAGTAGGTCTTTTGCGTTTTGGTTTCAGTCTTAAAACGCAACCGACTTTCGGGATGTTTTCGAGTTCCCGTTCTCGGTCGAATCGGCAAATGCCGTTCAACGCTCCGTTGCAGCGTATCTTCCCTATTACTTAGGACGCTTTGCGCCGTATTTGGAACGGGACTGCTTACGGTTTGCTACGCCGGCCGTATCGAGAGCGCCGCGGATGATGTGGTAACGTACACCGGGCAAGTCTTTTACACGTCCGCCTCTGATCAGAACGGAGCTGTGCTCCTGAAGGTTGTGACCTTCACCGGGGATGTAAACCGTACCTTCCTGCTTATTCGTAAGACGCACACGTGCGATCTTTCTCATAGCAGAGTTAGGCTTCTTAGGAGAAGTCGTGGTAACGGACAAACATACGCCGCGCTTCTGAGGGCAGTTATCCAAAATAGGACTCTTGGATTTGTACGTGATTCTCTCTCTGCCTTTTTTGATAAGCTGATTGATAGTAGGCATGTATTTGACCTCCTTGTAAAAATTTGGAATATATTTTCTTGAAATTGCCCTTACCGCAACTTCAAAGAAAGCGATTTTAGGTTGCTTGTCCGCCTATTCCCCTGCACTTTACCGCAAAAGGGCATAGTACGCCCAAAGAGCAACGATATCATTTTAGCACGCTCTTACAAGCTTTGTCAACCGTTTGAGCGAACTTTTTTTCAAAGTTTTTCCTTTTTTTTCGCTTTTTTATACTTTTTTAAAGAAAATCCACGCCGCCGCGTGGATTTTCTTACTTTTTAGCTCAATTCTGCAAGCTGCGCCTGACATTTCTCTTTCATATCTTGATACTTCTTGACTTTTTCAAGCTCCGCATCCACCAATTTCTTGGGCGCTTTGCTCACAAAGTTCTCGTTGGACAGTTTTCCTTGCGCTCTTGCAATCTCTCCGTCGATGCGTTCGACCTCCGCCGTTAATCTCGCCTTTTCTTTTTCCAAATCGACGAGTTCGCCTAAAGGAACGTAGATCTGCGCAATCTCCGTAACCGCCGAAACTGTCTTGCCGCCCGCGTCCGTCGCGCTTTCCACGAACGTCAACTCACTTGCGCCCGAAAGCTTCATAATACAGTCTTTGTTGAGCTGAATCAATCTCTTGCTTTGGGTGACGACGTACAGCTCCACTTTCTTGGACGGAGGACAATCCGCCTCCTTTTTCATCGCGCGGACCGCTTTGATAATCTCCATAACGCCCTCGAAAGCCTTTGCCTCTTTTTTGTACGCCATCTTGGAGTTATATCTGGGGAAGTCCGCCGTCATAATACTGCCCTTCTTCCCGGGCAAGTTCGCGTAAATTTCTTCCGTAACAAACGGGATAAACGGATGGAGCAGTTTTAAAGCGCTCTCCAACACGAAACACAATACCGACAACGCGTCCGACTTTCTACCCTCGTCCTCGCCGTAGAGCGCGGGCTTGGACAGCTCGATATACCAATCGCAGAAATCGTCCCAAACGAAATCGGAGATCAAATCGCTCGCCACGCCCAACTCGTATTTGTTGAGATTGTTCGTCACTTCGCGGATGCAGTTCTGGAGTTTGGAAATGATCCATTTATCCGCAGGAGCGAGTTTTACGTTTTCGATGGGAGAGATGTTCTTACCCTCCACATTCATCAACACAAAACGCGCTGCATTCCACAGCTTGTTGATAAAGTTTCTGCAAGCCTCCACTTTCGTATCCGAATAACGGGTATCGTTCCCGGGAGCAATACCGCGAAGCAGAGACAAGCGCAACGAGTCTGCGCCGTACTTTTCAATCACTTCCAACGGATCGATACCGTTGCCGAGGGACTTACTCATTTTTCTACCCTTTTCGTCACGGACGATACCGTGGATCAGGACGTCGTGGAAAGGTACTTTGCCCGTATGCTCGATGCCCGAGAAAATCATTCTCGCTACCCAGAAGAAAATGATGTCGTAACCGGTTACAAGTACGTCCGTAGGATAGAAATACTGATAATCAGGCGTTTGTTCGGGATAGCCGAGCGTAGAGAACGGCCAAAGCGCCGAAGAGAACCACGTATCGAGTACGTCTTCGTCTTGACGGAGGCTCGCGCCGCCGCAATCGGGACATACGGTAGGATCTTCTTTCGAACAGATCACTTTTCCGCAATCTTTACAGTACCATACGGGAATACGGTGTCCCCACCAAAGCTGACGGGAAATACACCAATCTCGTACGTTTTCCATCCAATTATAATAAATTTTGGAGAAACGCTCGGGCACGAACTTGACTTTGTTCTTCATAACCGCCGCGATCGCAGGCTTTGCCAAAGGCTCCATCTTTACAAACCATTGTTTAGAAACGATGGGCTCGACCGTCGAATGACAACGGTAGCAATGTCCTACGTTGTGCACGTGCGGTTGAATTTTTACGAGATTGCCGAGCTCTTTTAAATCGTTTACGATCTTTTTACGCGCTTCATATCTATCCAACCCGTTGTACGCGCCCGCCTTTTCGTTCATCGTGCCGTCGTCGTTCATAACGCGGAGCACGGGCAAATCGTGACGCTTACCCACTTCAAAGTCGTTGGGATCGTGCGCGGGCGTAATCTTTACGCAGCCCGTACCGAACGCGGGATCTACGTATTCGTCCGCCACCACGGGGATCTCTCTATCCGTCAAAGGCAAACGGAGCGTCTTGCCTACGAGGGATTGATATCTTTCGTCGTCGGGATGTACCGCTACCGCCGTATCCCCGAGCATCGTTTCGGGGCGAGTCGTCGCGACAACGACGGACGTCGAGCCGTCCGTTGCGGGATAACGCAAATGCCAAAAATTCCCCTCTTCTTCCGCGTACTCTACTTCCGCGTCCGAAAGCGCCGTTTTACAGCAAGGACACCAGTTGATGATACGGTTGCCCTGATAAATCAGCCCTTTTTCATAAAGGTTTACGAATACCTCGCGAACGGCGCGGGAACATTGATCATCCATTGTAAACGCTTGACGGGACCAATCGCACGACGTACCCATTTTACGCTGTTGGAGCATAATACGGTTACCGTACTGTTCTTTCCACTCCCACGCGCGCTTTAAGAATCCGTCTCTGCCGAGATCCGCTTTGGTATAGCCCTCCGCTTTCATTTTTTCCACGATTTTGACTTCCGTAGCAATCGAAGCGTGATCGCAACCGGGCAACCACAACGCCGCGTAGCCCTGCATACGTTTGAAACGAATGAGCGTATCCTGCATCGTCGCGTCCATAGCGTGCCCCATATGCAGTTGCCCCGTAATATTGGGAGGAGGCATCATAATCGTAAAAGGAACTTTTTCCTTGTCTATTTGCGCACGGAAAGAACCCGATTGTTCCCAATCGGCGTAAATTCTGTCCTCGAACTCTTTCGGATTATATGTCTTTTGCATTTCCATAACTTGTCCACTCACTCCGTTTCTCTTTTCTTTAGAACCCTCTTACCGCTAGTATAGCCTATCCATTATAGTACTTTAAAACCCGATTGTCAATTATAAACGACCTCTCATATAATATATTATTCTAAAAAAATTTTTTAAACCGGGAGTGTTTTTATGAAAAAAATCATCAAACGTATTTGTTTGGCGCTCGCCGCCTGCTTTGCAGTTTTGCCTTTCTCCGCCTGCAAAGACGACGGCGACGGAATGACGGTTGTGAAAGTGAACGAAGTTACCCATTCCGTCTTTTACGCGCCTATGTATCTCGCTGAATCACTTGGATATTTCGCCGAAGAAAACATAAAGATCGAACTGACAAACGGCGGAGGCGCGGACAACGTTATGTCCGCCGTCCTTTCGGGAGATTCTCACGTCGGTTTTTGCGGTCCCGAAGCCGCGTTGTACGTATTGATCGGCGGTTCTACCGACGTGCCCACCGTATTCGGTCAGCTCACTAAACGGGACGGCTCGTTCCTCGTGTCCAGAACTCCCGAACCGAACTTCAGCTGGGAAAATCTTCGCGGAAAAGAAATTCTAGCAGGTCGGAAAGGCGGCGTTCCCGCAATGACGTTCGAGTACGTCCTCAACCAATACGGACTTACCGACGGAACGGATCTCGACCTCAATTACGACGTAGCGTTCAATTTGATGACGAGCGCGTTTGAAGCGGGTACGGCGGATTACTGTACGATGTTCGACCCCACGGCTTACGAATACGAAGCGGCGGGCAAAGGCTACGTCGTGGCATCGGTGGGCGAAGCTTCCGGAGAAGTCCCCTACACTTGCTTTATCGCAAAAAACTCGTGGCTTACCAAAAATCAAAAGACAGCGGAAGGCTTTTTACGCGCCGTCACGAAAGCCGTAAAATACGTCAACGAGACTCCCTCCGCCACCATCGCTCCTTATCTTACGCGATACTTTGCGGGCGTGAGCGAAGCTTCCCTTGCTGCATCCGTGGAACGTTACCGCGCGATCGACGCTTGGAGAACGGAGCTTTCGATGACGGAAGACAGTTTTAACCGTTTACAGGACATCATTGAAAACGCAGGCGAGCTCTCCCGTCGCGCAACGCTCGACGAACTCGTCGACAACACTTACGCGAAAAAAGTATACGGAGAAATTTATACGAATTAACGACTCTACGTAGGAAGGATACGCAAATGAAAGAAGTTTTACGTTTTGAAAACGTTTGGATGCACTATCATAGTAAACAGGGAGAAACCGTCGCGCTCCAAGCTCTGGATTTTTCCGTTTTGGAAGGTGAATTCGTTGCCATCATCGGCCCTTCCGGCTGCGGAAAAACCACTCTTTTATCCCTCGCCGCGGGATTGCTTATCCCGACAAAAGGTACAGTAAAAACGGACGGCGGCTCCTTTGGATATATGTTACAAAAAGACGAATTATTTCCGTGGCGGACGATTGAAAAAAACATCTTCCTGCCCCTTGAAATCAAAAAAGCCGATACTCCCGAAAACCGCGAACGCGCCCTTGCGCTCGCAGAGAAATACGGATTAAAGCAATTCCTGAAAGCGTATCCGTCCGCTTTGTCGGGCGGAATGCGCCAACGGGCGGCGCTCATACGGACGCTTGCCGTCGACCCCGACGTTCTGCTCCTTGACGAGCCGTTTTCCGCGCTCGATTATCAAACGCGGCTGTCGGTTTGCGACGACGTTTACAAGATCATTCGGAACGAAAAAAAGACCGCGCTGCTCATTACGCACGACATCAGCGAAGCCATTTCGGTTGCGGACAAAATTTTCGTTCTTTCCAAGCGCCCTGCCTGCGTCGTTGCTTCACACGCCATTTCCTTCCCCGAATCCGAGCCGTTAAAGCGGCGGGAAAACGGTGAATTCTCCAAATGGTTTGAAATACTTTGGAAGGAGCTGAACGCATGAAAAAAGATCAAACTTTCTCAAAAGAACATTTGCTTTATTTGCGCGGCGTACGGAATAAGACCGTGTTCGTCAACGTCATTCGCGTCGCCGTACTTCTACTGTTTTTGACGATTTGGGAAATTTCCGCGCAGCTCCAATGGGTAAACCCGTTTATTACGAGCTCCCCCTCCCGCATCGTAAAAACCATAGCGGGACTCTATCAAGACGGTACGCTTTTCTACCACGTCGGCACGACGCTTTGGGAAACCCTCGCAGGCTTTTTTATTGCCGTAGCCGTCGGTTACGCCGTCGCGTTGCTACTTTGGTGGAGCGAAGCGTTCCGCAGGATCTCGGAGCCTTACCTCGTCGTCTTAAACGCGCTACCAAAAATCGCGCTTGGACCACTCATCATTATTTGGTGCGGTACGGGGAGCAAAGCCATCGTGTTTATGACCGTCCTCATAGGCTTGATCGTTGCGATCCTCAATATGCTGAACGGATTTATGGCGACGGACGAAAACAAGATCCGCCTACTCAAATCTATGGGCGCGACCAAGTGGCAAATCCTGACCAAGCTGGTGATGCCCTCCTCCCTCCCCAATTTTATCTCGATGCTCAAAATCAACGTGGGAATGGCGTGGATCGGCTCGATTATGGGCGAATATATCGTCTCCAAAGCCGGCATCGGATATTTGATCGTGTACGGCGGGCAAGTCTTTAAACTCGACCTCGTTATGAGCGCGGTATTTATCTTATGCGTACTCGCCGCGCTGATGTACTCCGTCGTAGCGCTTTTGGAAAAGCTGGCGATTAAAAACGACCGTTCCTAAATAGGAACGAACTCATACAGCCGTTCTTCCGCGCGGAAGAACGGCTGATTCTTGTTATTCGTTATCCCTTGACTGCGCCGCTCGTGATGCCTTCCACGTAATAGCGTTGCATACTCATAAACAGCGTTACGATAATCCCGCCTACGACGAACGCGCCGGCGCAAAACACCGTGAAGTTATCATTGAAACTGTTCTTTTCCGCATTGATCATTTTATATAAACCAAGGGAAACGGTATATTTCTCCCGATCGCTAATGATCGTATTGACGAAAATGAAATCACACCACGGCGAAATAAACGACGTCAACACCGTATAGACGATAATCGGCTTCGCCAGCGGCAAAATAATCTTGTAAAAGATCATCGGTTGACTCGCTCCGTCTAAAATCGCTGCCTCCTCCATCGCCCTCGGAATGGTATCGAAAAATCCCTTGCATATATAATACGACAGCGCCGCGCTCCCCGAATAGACCAAGACGAGCGCCAAAAGCGAGTTCGTCAGCCCCATCGCTTTGAGTATGAAATACACGGCGATCATACTCATAAACCCGGGGAACATTCCCAAAACCAGCAAAACGTTCATAATGGGACGCCGCATTTTAAAGCGCAACCTCGAGAGGGCGTAACTCACCATCAGAATAAAGACGGTCGTCAGCGCGCAAGAACTCACGGACACAATTAGAGTATTGACTAGCCATTTGGAAAACATCGTTTGTTGAAACAGCCGTGAAAAGTTGCTGAATCCCAACTTTAAATTGTCAGGGAACAACGTATTGATAATGCCCGTGGACGGCGTTACGCGAAAAGCGGTATACACGAGATAGAAAATGGGCGCGACCCATAATAGACCGAGCAAGCTCAGGATCACGTAAATCGTTCCGTTCGCCGCCTTGCGTCTAAACTTTGCAATCGGTTTACTCATATCCACCTCCGTTTATTGAAACGCTTCTTCGTTTTTCGCCGAAGCCGTTTTATTGAACGTAATCAACGAGAGCGCCGCGCTGATCACGAAGATCACGATCCCGATTACCGAAGCCGCATTATACCTCGGGTTTTGATCGGTCGTCAAACGGTAGAGCCAAGTAACGAGCAAATCGGTCGACTGCGCCTGCGTTCCTCCGCCGTAATATAAATTATCCACAGGTCCGCCGCCCGTCAACAGCCAAATGACATTGAAGTTGTTGATATTCCCTACGAACTGCGTAATGAGATACGGAGTCGTAATGTGCAACATATACGGAAGCGTAATATCGAAAAAGATGCGAGTGGGCGACGCTCCGTCAATTCTCGCCGCTTCGTAATAATCGGCAGGGATATTCATCAAAATCCCCGAACACATCAACAGCGTATAGGGAACGCCGATCCAAATATTGACGAGAATGATCATTACCCTCGGCAGCAAAGAAAACCAACGCTGATCGGACAGCCATAAAATATCCGTTCCCAAGATCTTATTCAAGATCCCGTCCCCGTCGAGAATCTTTTGCATTAATAAAAGGGTTACGAATTGCGGAACGGCGATTGCGATGACGAACAGCGTCCGCCAAAGCCCCTTAAACCGTATCCCCTTTTTATGAATGAGGAGCGCGATAATCAACCCCAAAAAATAATTGGAGAACGTCGCGAAAAACGCCCACACGAACGTCCATAAAAGAACGCGTAGGAACACGAGCGCGAATCCCGAAGTCCCACCCGAAAGGGAAAACATCGCTTTAAAATTATCCAACCCGATCCAATCGAATAACCGCCCCGGAGGCATATGCGCGTAGTCGTAGTTCGTGAACGCGATCAACGTCATAAAGATCAACGGCATTACCGTAAAGAGCAACAAGCCCACAAAAGGTAAAAACAATAAAGGTGCGTAAAAACGTTGATTCAAAAGCAAGTTCACGTCTTCTTTGAACGTGAGCAACGGCTCGCTTTTTCTCAAGCGTTTATCGTTTTCGTAACTCCCGTTTACGTTCATTACCCAAACGACGAGAAACACCGCGGTGATCACAAGGCTGGCAACGCCGTACAAAAGAATCAAAAAGCTGTTGTCCCCTTGCACTTTTTCAAAAATCTGAAGCTGTTCATTCCAATGCTCGCCGGCAAGTCGCGTACCCAAATTCCCCGAAAACAGATGCCCAATATACCGTCCGCCTGCAAGGATCATAAACACGAGATACGCCGCCTGTGTAAATAGATAGAGTAACCCTTTCACAAGTTGTCCTCGCGCAATTTGACCGAATCCCATCACGAAAAGGGAAAGTTTTGTCACCGTCGAGCCATTTTTGACCGCTTCCGCAAGCCCTTGCAGCGCCCCCGTTTTTTTCAGTTTTGAGTTCCGTCTTTCTTTCACAAGTTCCCTCCCGTTCCGTTTTCCGTTTCCGAACGTCCGTTACGCTCCTTTTTTAATGGAATTGACACACGCCTTAAGCTGCGCGGTAAGATCGAACGTTCCGCTCTGCGCGCCCGTGATCATCGCTTCGCCCAAGCCCTCCATCGGCACCCAAAGCGTCGAGGGCACGTTCTTTTGCACTTTGCTGTGTTGCAACTGTGCCGTGATCGCTTTCGCGCATACGTCCGCTTGCACCTTTTCGTTTTGTCTTGCCGTTTCGTCCGTCGGAACAAATCCGCGCGCGTCGAAATGTTTAAGTTGGTTTTCGCGATTCGTATAGAACTCCGCAAAATCCATCGCATCCGTTTTATGCTTGGAGTAGTTATTGACTCCCATTAGTTTATACCCTGCAAACGCCGTGAGCTGTACTTGCTCCTCGTTCGCCTCGCCCTTATGGATCGTATAGGTTGGAAGCTTTGCCGCGGCGAAGTTGTTCCCAAGATAATTTTGAATGGTCGTCTTATTCCAGATCCCCGAAACGGCGGCAATCACCGACCCGTCGTTGAAGCCTGCAGTGATTTTGGAATCATTCGCATCCGCTTTCATACGGCTGTCTTTTGCCAAACCCCACATCGCTTGCGTGACTGCAACGCCCGTCGTATTGTCGAAATCACACGTAATCGTCTTTTCCGCAAGGTTATCGTCGTATGTCACTTCGTATCCCAACCCTTTTCCGAAGTAGAACGCCGTGGAATACCAACCGTCCGACATCGGATAAGCAAATTTTTGATTGCCGTTGCACTTCGCCAAAATACCGTCCATACTCTTGACGTCCTCTTCCGTCAGCTTGGATTTATCGTAATAGAGAAAGAACGTATTGTCCGTATAGGGCATACCGTACACACCCTCAACGCCCCGCACTGTGATGGTTGCGGAATCCATCGCTCCCTCCGAATTGACCTGTTTTACACGTTCCAAACGTTCCCCTGCAATCTTGGCGAGAGCGTCGCCGTTGATCAGTTTCCCGATCTGATCGTTAGGAAAAGAGAACACGTCCGCCGCGCTCTCCACGTCGTTTAAGATCCGCGTAGCGATTTCATTTTCCCCCTCGATATCGATGACGATATCGTAATTTTTATCGGGGTTCATTTCCTTAAACGCCTTTGCCGTCGCATTGGCAAAATCGCGATCGCCCTCGGATACCCAAACGGTAAAACGGATCTTATCTCCGCCCATACTCGATTTGCAACCCGCGAAGCCAAACGCCGTACAAAGCGACGTCAACGCGCAAACCGTCTTTATAATTTTTTTCATTGTTCCCTCCTTTCGTCCGAACGTTCGGACTTCCTTTTCTTTTAGTGTTTCTTTTTCCTTTCCGTTTTATTCCCTCCACGCTCAAATCGGGACAAAATAAAATTGCAGGCTCTTTCTTTAGAACCTGCAACCTGTAATTTCTTTTTTATCTATCGTATTCTTCTGTCAAACGTTTGAGCCAAGCGGCTTTGCGCTTTTTGAAATCCCGCAGAATAAAGCGGAACGTCCAATTCGCTCCCGACACAGTAGAGGGCGCGTTGAGTCTTGCCTCCTCACCCATACACAGTACGTCGTGCATCGGTATCACAATCAAATTCGCCTTAGAGGCAAACAGGAGTTCGATCACGCTTTCGCACTCCGCATCCATCGTTTCCGTGAGATACGGAGTTTCCAACGCAAGACATTGATCTTCCAATTCCTTTTCAAAGCACTTTCTTTCGTCCGCGTCCATATTTTCTATAAAGTACCGCAACGTTTCGTTGTCGTGCGTTCCCGTGTACGCCACGCAATTTTCATTATAATGTGTGGGCAAATACTCGTTTTCGGGATTGTGGTCAAAGGCGAACACGAACACTTTCATTCCCGGGAAGCCCGTATTGTTCAGGAGCGCGCGAACTCCGTCATCGATAATCCCGAGATCTTCCGCAACGATTTCATACGAATCGCAACCGTCAAACAACTTTTCTTTGGGTCCGTCCAACCATTCCCCCTCTTTCGCCGTTTCCGCTCCGTTGGGAATGGCGTAAAACCGGTCGAATGCGCGGAAATGATCTATACGGACGATATCATACAGAGAAAAGACCGATTGAAAACGAGCTTTCCACCAAGCGTATCCGTCCGCTTCCATTTTCTCCCAATCGTAAACGGGATTTCCCCAAAACTGTCCATCCTCGCTGAACGCGTCGGGCGGAACTCCCGCGCGCATCGAAAGATTCCCTTTTTCGTCCACCATAAACAACTCTTTCCCGTGTTTCCACGTTTCCACACTATCGTCGGCAACGTAGATGGGCATATCCCCCATCACGGCGATCCCGCGCTCCGTTGCGTACTGTCGCAACGCGCGCCATTGTTTTAAAAATACGAACTGCGTAAATTGCCAAAAACGGACTTCGTTTTCGGCTTCGGAAACCACAGAAGTCGCCACGCTTTCGTCGTACGTTTTATACGGCTCGTCCCAATCCCGCCAAGGTCGGTAGCCAAACCGTTCTTTGAGCGTCATAAATACGGCGTAATCTTCATAGCGTTTTTCGTCGATGAATTGTCGCCAATCGGGAGAGGAGCGATCAAACCGCTCAAACGCTTTCCGTAAAATGCCCGTACGGTACTGATAAAGTCTGCCGTAGTCTACCCGACGTTCGTCGTCGCTCCACACGAAAGACTCGTATTCCGCCTTGGCAAGCAAGCCGTCTTTCTCCAATAGATCCAAGTCGATAAAATAATAATTGAGCGCGTCCGAACAGCAGGACTGATACGGACTGTCGCCAAACCCCGTAGGTACGAGCGGCAGTACTTGCCATACCTTGATCCCCGCTTCGCGCATCCAATCGACGAACGCGTACGCGCCCTCGCCCAGCGTTCCGATCCCAAATGCGGACGGCAAAGAAGAAACGGGCATCAAAACCCCTGCCCGCCGTTTCGTTTTCCGTTCTTTTCTGTCTTTACGTGTTTCCATAGCTCTCCTCAAAAACAGTTCTTATTTTGAGTTTTTCCCCGTTTGTGTTTTTTATGCCTTTTTCAAGCGGGAAAGTAGAATTTTTTCAAACTTTCTCGCGCCAGTAAATTCTTCGCGCTGCAAACTTGCCTCCGCTTGCCCGATCAGAAGTTCCGCCTCGTCCTCCCGTCCGCAAGCCACGCAGAACGCCGCCAACGCGCGCTTTGCCGCCGCCTCGTCGCTCGTTAAAAATTCTCTACAAACCCGTCCGCTCGCTTCCGCGCCGTCCACGTCCTTAAGCGTAGAGCGCATATACACTTGCTCCGCCATAATTTTTTGCGCGGTTTCTGCGGAAAGATAGGGCAACAGCTGCGTCAATCGATCGAGCGTTTGGCGCGCTTTCTCCGTTTCCCCTTTTTCTAAATAATAACGATAACGAAGATCGAGTATCACCGCAAACGCAGGCTCGTCTTCGCAAAGCTGCGGCACGTCGAAATAATAGGAGTCCTCGATCTGAGCAAAACTCTTCCCTTCGTACAGTTCGCCCTGAATTTCCATCGCGGAAAGCATTACCGATTCCGCATCATACCCCTTACGAATCCCCAGATATACGAGCGTATCCGTTTTACCGCTTACATAGTCAAACGGCGGGAGATTGAGAAGAAATAGATACGCAGTATAAGGAATCCAGCCCCAAAGGGAGTAGGTTGCCGCGCCGAGCAAAGCGCAAATCAACGCCGCCGCTATAATAGCGATCAAAAGCGCGCCGCTAAAAACGAGTCCGCCGAGCGTATAACGTGCGACGCGTTTTTGCATATTTCCGCCCGAAGTGGGGAATGCTTGTGTCTGTTCCGCCGCAAACGGAGAAACAAACGAAAATTTCGTCTTACCCCCGCTCCGTTGAAAGCGGAAACAAAAACATTTCACGTACGTACAACGCAATCCGTTCGCCTGCGCAAAACTGACGTGACCGAGCTCGTGTATCACGGGCGCGATCGCGAAAGAAACCGCAAAGCCGACCAATGCCTCTACCGTTTCCCAAACGCCCGCTTTTTGCGCAAAAAAGAAAACCAGCGTCAATCCTGCGAGAAATGCGATCGTGCAAACGACCGCATACGCGGTGGCAAGTTTTCTTTTCATAGCCCTTTCCTCCTTATAACAATCCTTTCTTAATCGCGTAGCCCTCTAAATTATCCCTGTCGCTGACTACAAGTTTTTTTACGTTGAATTTTTCCATCAATACGGCAAGCAATACCGCTCCGCCTGCGAGCACGTCCGCTCTTCCTTTCGGCATACAAGGCATCGCCGCGATCTCCTCTACGCTCTTTTTTAAAAGCGTTTCCGCCTGCGTTCGCATTTGCTCCACCGTAATTTCCATTCCCGTGATCTTTTCGGGATCGTACTCCGTCAATCCAAGCTGCAACGCCGCCAGAGTCGTCGCCGTGCCCCCGATCGCGTACAGCGTTTCCCCCAAAGCGGGAGCTCCGTACTCTGTTGCCGCCGTTTCCGCCGCTTTTTCAAGTTTGCTTCCGTTCCGTCCGCAAAGATCCTTGAGTCGAACTACGCCGATATCCACACTCTTTTTATAGGTCAATACACCGTCTTTTTTCACGACGAGTTCCGTACTCGCTCCCCCGGCGTCGATCACGCCGCCGTCGCCGTTACCCAGCGCGCCCAAAATTCCAATCTCCGCCTCCGTTTCTCCCGAAACCACTTCGATTTCCAAGCCGCAAAGTTCGCGTACTTTCTCCAAAAACACTCGTCTATTTTCCGCGGTTCTCACCGCCGCAGTCGCAAATGCGAAAACCTCTTCCGCGCCCTCCGCTTTCGCCAAGTGAAAGAACTCCGCCACCGCCGTTGCCGTGCGCTCGATCGCCGTCGTTTTCAAAGCGGGCTTGTCCGCGATCCCCTCGCCCAGCCGAGTCGTAGAAACTCTCTTATATAAAACTTTTCCGTCCACCACGTACATTAGGCGAACGGAATTTGAGCCGATGTCTATTACGGCAAATTTCTGCATTTATTTTTCCCCTCTGACAAAGCCCATTTGATAAGCAAGCCAGTCTTTTCCCGTCAAGGATTCGTAATACTGCGCGTCCTGCTCTTGGTCTTCAATGACCTGCTGCAATTCGTTAATCTCTTTCGTAAGCTTCTTTTCACGTTTATTCATCACACCGATCGTAATGAATTGATAGATCAAAAAGGTAAGCAAAAAGACCAGCAACACCGTACCCGCTACGGCGCAAGCTGTGACGATTTTTCTCAATTTATTTTCCGTCATATCTCTACCTCTTTTTGAGAGTTTTTTCTTCGTCTTGCCTTTTTAGATACTTTATTATAACATAAACTTTCTAAAAATGCAAGTATTCTGTGCAAACTTTTTAAATATATTATCAAACCGAGCGCGTAACCCGCGTACATATATACCCGAACGTCGGGAAATCGAAGCGCGTGCGCCGCCACGATACACCAGAGCGAAAAGCTCAAACCAAAGGAAACGTCTAAAACGATTCCGAGCGTTTTCCGCTTTCCCCGACCGCACCTAAATACGAGCCTAACAAGGGAAAACACCTCGTATAGCACTCCGCCCACGAATCCCACGGCCACGCAAAGACAAAAGATCGTAAATTGTTTCTCGGTATCCATTTATTTGAACAGCCGCGAGGCAAAACTCTTTCCGCCGTACGAAACGCTCGTCACCGTCCCCTCCGCCGTAAACGTACCCGACGTTTTGGAAAAACCGCTGATTTTTAAGTCCGACCCGACGACCTGCATCTTCTCTCCGCCAAGTAGCGTCAATACGATCTTCACTTCCGAAAAAGCCGCCACACTCTCCACGCCGCTCACCGTCAGCGCTTTCCTTTGTTCGATGATTACCGAATGTTTACCCGTTTCTTGCATACTCTATCCTATGCCCGTAAAAAACCGAGTATACTCTATTTTTCAAATTTTTCTAAAAACGAATGTTTTTCTCCGTTTTGTTTGTACTCCGCAAGGGTATCGAGCTGAACGTTGTGAATGCTTTGGAAAATGTTATTCTCTACGTTCGGGTTCTCCCGTTTGAGCTCCGCAATCCACGCTTTCACTCTTCTTCTCGCCGAAAACGTATCTTCGTCCCCACCCGTTAAATTTTGCGTAAACTTACACGCGCAGGCGATAAACTCCAAGTCGTTGTACGTTTTCCAACGCAAAATATCTTCTTCTAAAATACAATACATCGGACGGATGAGCTCCATCCCCTCAAAATTACTGCTCTTGATTCTCGGGAGCATTCCTTGCATCTGTCCGCCGTAGAGCATTCCCATCACAGTCGTTTCAATGACGTCGCTCTTATGATGCCCGAGCGCGATCTTGTTACACCCCAGCTCTTTCGCTTTCGCGTATAAGTGTCCGCGACGCATTCTCGCGCAAAGATAACACGGCGCTTCCGCGCAAGCCGCGTCTGCCGCCGCAAACACGGCGCTTTGAAATTCCGTCAACGGGATCCGTAAAATCTCCGCATTCTCTCGGATCTTTTTCAAATTCTCTTCGTTGTACCCGGGATCCATCGTTAAAAACACAAGCTCGAAGGGCACCTCGCTGTGGCGGTGTAGCTGTTGCATCAGCTTGGCTAGCAACATACTGTCTTTTCCGCCCGAAATACAAACGGCAATCCGATCCCCCGCCTGAATCAACGCGTATTTTTTAACCGCCAACACGAACGGCGACCATATCGTCTTGCGGTAGGTCGTGATGATAGAACGTTCGATCTGTTGATGTCTTTCCAATACTTTCGGCATAGTGAACTTCCGTTTTTACTCCGTTTTCTCGGTTATTATAACAAATCTCTTCCGCTCCGTCAAGCAATTCCCCCGCCTTTTCCCCCTCGTATTTTTCCAATGTAAACCCATTATATCACTTCTTTGTTTTAATTGCAAGCATTTTACGAACATTTGTTCGTAAAAAATAAAAATATTTTTTCCTGCCTACGAGCGTATTCGTCCGCTAAAAAAAATTGGCTCTGTCACAACAAAAGACTGATTAGCAAATACACTCTATTTATCCGTCAAAAACCAGTCAGAGATTGTGACAGAGCCAAAAAGGTTAAAAAATCGGAACGAGTCCGATTTTTTAACCTTTTTGTTCAAATTCCATTCGTAAAGTTTTTTTACCGAGTGGGATCACCACGTACACAACTCCTTCTTTTAAAGGAAAGCATTTTTTCTCTCCGCCGTTTTTATAGAGCCATAAAAGTTCCTCTTTCCGATCCACGCGATATTTTCCCTTTTTTCTGTGTTCTTTTCCGCCCTTTTCCCGCACGTGGAGCGTAAACGTTCCGTCACTGTCAAGTTCCAACGTCAATTTGGAAAACTTCTCGGTATAATCGGTCTCGCCGAGCATCAAACTCCGACAAGCGTACTCCCCGAGATAAGGTTTGGAAATATCTTTGAGCGAGGAATGTTTCCACGGAGCGAGAACGAGAGTCAACGCGGCGAGCGCCGCCAACAATGAACTTTTTAATTTTACACTTCTCATTTGTAGTAGTATCCGCTTATTTTTTAGAAGTATGCGTTTTTTTCTTCTTTTTTCTTTGCAGCATAATTTTTTCGCTGTTAAAGATCACGCCCGAAATAAAACAGATCATCATCGCGTACAACCACAGCAAAAACACAATTACCGCGCTGAGCGCCCCGTATAAGCGTTTCACGTTACTAATTTTGAGATAGACGGCAAAGCCGATGACCGCCCCCACCCAAGCCACGACGGTGAGCGCCGTGCCCGGCAAGAAATGCCGCATCTTCATTTTATAGGGACAAATGTACATATTCAAAATCAACACCAGCAAAAACGCAACCGCCGCCAAGAGAATATAATCGGCGAAAAGCTCCCAACCCTTAGATAAAATTCGGGAGAACAAAAACGTACCCAATGCAAACACCGCCAAAAAAAGCACCGCCGCCAACAAGACGACGAACATCAATACGAGCGCCCCTACCCGCAAACGAAGTCCTTGCTTTTCGCGATGGTAATCGTAAATGATCTCTCCGCTCCGCCGCATTTGATAGAATAAGTTCGTGGACGAATATAGCGTAGTGACGAGCAGGAGTACGGACGCCCCTGCCGTGGCGTTACTCGCTTCTTTTCGTACGTACATGAGGATTTTCTCCACTGACTCAAACACAGGCAAAGACAAGATCCGTTCGGGATCGAGCGGCAACTTCCCAATGAGCAGAGTCAACCAAAAGGAAAACGGTACGATGGACATAATGAGAAAAAACACGAGCGTCCCTGCAATCGTCGTGTATTTCTTTAAAGACAGGAGTCTGTATTTATTCATTACGTAGTCGTACGCTTTCTTGATCTTTCTCATCGGTTAAAGTATGTCCCCTTTTTCCCCATTTCAAACGGACGAACGGAAAAACCGAGAGCGGCGGATCTCTCCGCCGCTCTCTTCCTCTTCAGCTTATTCAACTGACTTATTCGAGCCTATACGCTACAACAGCCGGAGCTTCTTCCGCTCAATCCGTACTGTCTTGCATAGTACGCGTCGCTTGCCGTCGTCGTGTTCCGCGTATTCCACGTCGAATTTACCCAGCTACCGCAACAGCCGCAGCGAAATCCGCAAGAATTACAGCCGCAAGAACCCGTATTCGAGAAATTTTGCCCGTTCCGAGTCGAATTTACCCAACTACCGCAACAGCCGCAGCGGAACCCGCAGGAATTACAGCTATTACAACAGTCGGAGCTCGACGTCAAAGCGTTCAAAAGGTTTGCTTGCGAAGCGCACGAATTACAACCGCAGGAATTACAACCGAACAACAAATTCCAAAGGGAATTGTTCGACGAACAGCCACAGCCGCTACTACGGTTACAACCGCATCCGTTGCTCCAACCGCTATTACACATATTGCACATATCGTTATCAGTCCTTCTCGTGTATTTGAGGAAACCTCATACTATATTATATGCGCGCGCGTATCCTTTCCGTTCGTCTTTTTCTGTTTGGGAGAAAATAAATATCCACACGTGAAAACGTGGGGTATTTCATATGCGGGCAAAGCCCTATGCTACTAGCTACCCTCTACAAGGGTATTGAGGTCTGCCATTTGCATATCACTCCTTGAA
>JAFTHW010000024.1 GCA_017457225.1 Clostridia bacterium
CTCGTGCTCGCCCAGTACGCAAGTCCGCACTTTTTAAATGAGGGCTGCTTCTACGCCAACATCCTGGCTGTCTCGGCAATAAAACTTCCTGAGTGACTCAGAATCGATGAGGGGCCTTAGCCGGCGATCTGGGTTGTTTCCCTCTCGACCGCGAAGCTTATCCCTCGCGGACTGACTCCTGAGATAGTTCAACCGGTATTCGGAGTTTGGTTAGGGAGGGTACCCCGGGAAGGGCCCCTCGCCAATTCAGTGTCTCTACCCCCGGCTGATAGTGGCTCAAGGCTAGCCCTAAAGCTATTTCGGAGAGAACGAGCTATCTCCCAGTTTGATTAGACTTTCACTCCTCCCCACAAGTCATCCCCTCGGTTTTCAACCCAAGTGGGTTCGGTCCTCCACGCAGTATAACCCGCGCTTCAACCTGCTCATGGGTAGTTCACTGGGTTTCGCGTCTATCGCCCGCAACTTAACGCCCTATTCAGACTCGGTTTCCCTATGGCTGCGTCCCGGAAGGACTTAACCGCGCTGCAAACGATAACTCGCCGGATCATTATCCAAAAGGCACGCCGTCGCTCGTTAAATCGAGCTCCGACCGCTTGTAAACGCATAGTTTCGGGTTCTTTCCCTCCCCTAAAAGGGGTTCTTTTCATCTTTCGATCGCTCTACTGTGCGCTATCGGTCGTCGGAGAGTATTTAGCCTTGCGGGATGGGCCCCGCGGATTCAGTCAAGGTTTCACGTGACTCGACCTACTCAGGATACTTTCGGAGACAATTCGATTTCGCGTACGGGACGTTCGCCCTCTATGGTACCGCCGTTCCAAACGGTTTCCGCTATCGAATTATTTTCTTACTCCGCATGAAAGTCCTACAACCCCGGTCGGAAAATCCGTCCGGTTTGGGCTCTTCCGCTTTCGCTCGCCGCTACTTACGGAATCGATTTTTCTTTCTTTTCCTCTGGGTACTGAGATGTTTCAGTTCTCCAGGTTGGCCGCGCAAACTTATGTATTGGGTTTGCGCCAGTTCGGGAATCTCCGGATCAAAGCCTGTTTAACGGCTCCCCGAAGCTTTTCGCAGTTTTCCGCGCCCTTCAAAGCCTTCCGACGCCAAGACGTCCCCCATGCGCTCTTCCTTCGTTTGATCGCGCCGATCCATCATTCCTTGCGGAACGCCGAATCGGCTTGTTCTCTGTTTTGTCAATATACTATAGGAGCGTTTCCTCGACTCCTTGCGAAGCCTAAAAAACGAACTCGCCAACCGACCGCGCCGTTTCCGACCCGCTCGACTCGCGCCTAAGTTTCTCGACAAAATTCCGAAGAATGTAACGTTTTTCGAGTATTCTTGTTATCGCTCTATAAAGTTATTGAACTCAATGAATTCGACAAAATTATAGTTATGTTTCTAAGATCCGCCGCTCGCTCGACTTACGCTCTCGCTCCGCTTTACCCGCTTACGTTAACCGCAAACGCGTCAAACTCGGCGCGAACCGTCGACCAGCGACAAAATCCCAGACGCCACTCTTGCATCACCTAATTGTAAAATATCGTTTAAAACTCGACGCAACGCATAACGCCGCGCTTTGTTCTAAGCAACTTTAACGATTTTTCAACCGTTAAACTTTCGCTAAACTCGCCAACCGTCAAGGTCGGGCTTTCGTTTTTACTCGCCGCTTCATCTGAGCGACTCGTTTAATTTACCACCGTTTTTATTTTCGTCAAGAGCTTTTTTGAAAATTTTTTATTTTCGTTTTCGCTCAACGTTTTCGCTCAACGTTTTCGCTCAAAAGCGAACCGGCGGTTGTCGTCGTCAGGCTCATCACCAGCGACAGGTAAGAATATACCCGAAGAAACAAAAACCGCAAGGGGCTTTTTCGGAATTTTTTCGAGAAAAGTTTTCGTTCTCCGATCTTTCTCATTTCCACCTTATCTATGTTCGCTATCTTATCTCCTATTTTACCCCAACCCCCGTTTTCAATAAAAAAGCGGTCGAAAAATTTCTTTCTCGACCGCTCTTTTAAGCTCTTATTTTACGTTTTTCGTCGGAATCGTTTCGCTCACGGCGGCGTCCGTCAAGGTTTTTATGTCGATCTCGATCGGCTCCGTTATTAATTCCGGCACGTTGTACGACTTGAAGTGTCGTCGGTTCCGCGTCGGGTCTTTTTGCGGCAAAACGAACGGCTTCGTCGCCTGCCCGTCTTCGTCAACATAGGCAAAATAAACGCGAGTATACTGTCCGTCCTCGCGGCGCGAAGCAAACGCCATCCAGCGCCCATTCGAGCTCCACGAGTGATAGCTGTCCGAGTTTTCGCCGTTCGCCTCCGCCCAGGCGCGCTCTTCGCCGGTCGCTAAGTTTTTGACAAAAAGATCGGCTTCCGGTCGCCAAATCGGAAAAGTTCCGCTCGACGCTTCGGTCCAAACGAGAAACTTGCCGTCCGGAGAAACCCGCGGATGCGAAGTGGAACGGTCGCGAGCCGCCGCGTCGAGCACTGTTTCC
>JAFTHW010000006.1 GCA_017457225.1 Clostridia bacterium
TCCTCCTTTATGCTTACTTGTGTACGTTTGCGAGTCGTACATTTAGTTTAGCACAAAGGAGCTTTTTTTGTATAGCAAAGGCAAGGCTTGAAGCTAAAGCTATTTACCACCGGCACAGCCGGTGGATTTTATAAGGTCGTGTCGAAAAACGCCACGACCTTATCTTCTGATTAAAAAATGCCCCGCGTTTCACGCGGGGCATTCTTTTTTTTCTTTTAGCCTTTAGAATTCTCGGAATAACAATGGCAAGCTACGAAATGTCCTTCTTCCATTTCCTTATACTCGGGCACGATATGCTTACATATTTCCATTGCCTTGGGACAACGGGTATGGAACTTACAGCCCATAGGAGGATTTGCCGGCGAAGGGATATCTCCTTTTAAAAGGATACGATCAGTCTTTTCGTCCGGATTGGGATTGGGAACAGCAGAGAACAACGCATTCGTGTACGGATGCAAAGGATTATCGAATATCTTTTCCTTTGGACCGAACTCAACCATAGATCCTAAATACATTACGCCGATTTTATCCGAAATGTATTTAACAACGGACAAGTCGTGCGAAATGAACAAATACGTGAGCTGTCTTTCTTGCTGTATCTTCTTCAACAAATTGATGATTTGCGCTTGAATAGATACGTCGAGCGCGGATACAGGCTCGTCGCAAACGACGAACTTGGGCGCAACCGCAAGCGCTCTGGCAATACAAATACGCTGTCTTTGACCACCTGAAAATTCGTGGGGGTATCTCTCGTAATAGTAATCGCGTAAACCGCATTGATCCATAATCCCCAAAACGTAATCTTTTACCTTTTCGGGAGGCACGATATTATGTACCCGCACGGGTTCGGCGAGAATATCGCCGACGGTACTTCTAGGAGGTAAGGAAGAATACGGATCTTGGAAGACGATTTGCATTTTTGTACGGAGCGCGCGCATTTGCTTGGGCGTGTAACCTGCAATATCCTCTCCCTCGAAGAATATTTGCCCCGCCGTAGGCTGATGCAATTTTAAGATCGCTCTACCCATCGTGGTTTTGCCGCAACCCGACTCCCCTACGATGCCGAGCGTTTCGCCCGGTTTGATTTTAAAAGAAACGTCGTCTACCGCTTTGAGCGTAGAAATGGGTTTCCCCATCATCGTCTTTTTCAAAACGAAGTGCTTTTTTAAATGCCTTACTTCCAGAATCGCTTCGGGATCAGGCGGGAGCAGTTTATCCGCTTCGATTTGCGCTTGGCGAGCTTGCTCCTCCCGTTCCTTTTCCGCTATATCGTCATAACCGGAAAAAGCGTTTTCCTCTTGCGTTTCCGCAACGTTTAATTCCATTTCTTGATTTTCCATATTACTCTTCCTTTTCGCCATATAAGTGGCAAGCTACGTAATGCGTCGGACTTACCTGCACCATACCGGGATATTCCCCCGAGCACTTGCCGATGCATTGCGAACATCTTTCTTTGAAATAGCAATAGTTAGGCATATTGATCGGATTGGGTACGTTGCCGGGAATATTGAACAGCTTTGCTTCCGAAGACTTCATAGTGGGCTTGGATTTTTGCAAGCCTTGCGTATACGGATGCATCGGCTTATGGAAAATTTCCGAAGCCGTACCCTGTTCGATAATCCGTCCAGCGTACATAACTACGACGTAGTCCGCCATTTCCGCAATAACGCCCAAATCGTGTGTAATCAACAAAATCGAACTGTTGATCTGTCGTTTCAAGTCGTTAAACAAATCCAAAATCTGCGCTTGAATGGTTACGTCGAGCGCCGTCGTCGGCTCGTCCGCGATGATCAAACGGGGTTCACCGGCCAGCGCCATAGCGATCATAACACGCTGACGCATACCGCCCGAAAGCTCGTGCGGGTAAGAAGCGTATACCCGTTCGGGCATAGCAATACCAACGAGATTGAGCATTTCAATCGAACGCTTTTTCGCAAATTCTTTCGTTGCTCCGGGCACGTGCAAAAGGGATACTTCGTCAAGTTGATTCCCGATCGTGAAAACGGGATTGAGCGAAGTCATCGGTTCTTGGAATACCATCGCCATTTGTCTGCCGCGGAGTCTATACATCTCCTTAATCGGCATCTTTGCGATATCGTAGACCGTTTCTTCCTGCTCGAATACCCCGATGCCCTGTTCGTCCAAAAGCTGTTTTTTCTTAAGAATCGGCTGACCGTTCTTATCGGTTTTGGGATTGCCGCTCTTATCAAGAACGGGTTCCATCACTACGTTACCGTCCGCGTCCTTTTCGTATACGGGGATAAAGTTTCCTTTTTCGTCGCGTTTAAAATCGCTGACTTTGAAACGAATCTCTCCCTCTACGATCTGCCCTGAAGGACCTTGCAAAAGACGCATAATGGACATGGACGTTACGGATTTTCCGCAGCCCGATTCACCTACTACGCCAACCGTCGAGTTCGCGGGAATATTGAACGTTACGCCGTTAACGGCTTTTACAACACCTTGGTCGGTGAAGAAGTACGAATGCAACCCCTCCACTTCTAAAATATTGTTCTCGTCCTTCATTTTCGTCGTGTATTCAGAAGGATGCGCTTTACGGTTTTTCGCTTTTTCAAGACGGCGCATTTCTTTCGCGTTGGCGCGGGCAATTTCCCGAACCTCTTTACCGCTCAAATAATGCTTCTTCTCTTTCGTTGCGTTTACCGTTTCTTTTTCCTTTTTGTTGATACTCATTCTTATCTCCTCTGTCTAGGATCGAGCGCGTCACGCAAGCCGTCACCGATAAAGTTGAAGCCGAGAACGGCAATAATGATACAAAAGCCGGGCGCGCCCCAAACGTTGAAATTATTTTGGAGAATATAGTTGTCTTTCGCGATTTGAATCATCGTACCCCAAGAAGCATACGGAACGCGTACGCCGAGGTTCAAATACGAGAGCGTCGATTCGGACAAGATCATACTGCCAAGCGACATCGTCATCGAAACAAGGATTTGCGGAAGAATATTGGGAATCAAGTGCTTGAAGATTCTTCTTGCCGTCGAATATCCCATTGCTTCCGCTGCAACCATATATTCCTGCTCACGCAAGAACAAGATTTGTCCGCGCACCAAACGCGCCATACCCGGCCACGAGAACAGCGACAGTAAACCCATTAGCAAGTATATGTAATATTGCGAGGGAACGCCGTTCGCATCGAGTACCGTACCTATAATCAACATCAATGGTAGCGTTGGCAAACAAATCAATATGTCACTAATACGCATAATAATATCATCCACCACGCCACCGTAGAAGCCAGCCAAGCCACCCAGCACGATACCCAAAACCGAAGTTAAGAATACCGCCAAAAAGCTGATCGTCAAGGACAGTCTGCCACCATACATCAAACGGGTGAAAATATCCATACCTTGCTCATCCGTACCGAGAATATGATCAGCGGACGGAGGCGCAAGTTTGTTAATACCGTTATCGGTTACAAAAATTTGTACGAATTCGCTATCGTCGATAGATACCGAATAATCGGTGTATTCGATTTTACCCGTACGATCGGTTTCCGTTTCACCCCAACGCTGATATACGACGGGGCCCAACCAACAGAACGCAAACAATATAACAAGCATAACCAAACCCGTAATAGAGAGTTTCGAGCGAAAAAACCGACGAAACAGCATACGGGTAGGCGACATCAACCGCACATTTTTATCCAGCGGCGTTTCGGTGTCCTCTACGCTCGCCGTAGCAACAGCTTCCGTAGCTTCGAGAATCTCTGCTTCTTGAGAAGAAGCGGTTTGTAATTCTTTATTCTCTTCCATATTCTCCTCCTTTACGCCAATTTCACGCGCGGGTCTACTACGCCGTACATCAAGTCGGCGAGTAACATACCCATAACGGACAGGAACGCAAGGAACATATTATACGTCATAATAACGGGAATATCCCCTTGCATCATTGCCGTTAAGGCATAGTTACCGATACCCGTCAAGTCGAATACCTGCTCGGTAAGCATCGCGCCTGAGAAAAGCGAAGGAATCAACCCTGCAAGGCTCGTAACGAGCGGAATCATCGTATTGCGGAATGCGTGCTTGTAAATGACTGTATGTTCTTTCAAGCCTTTTGCTCTTGCCGTACGTATGTAATCGGAATTGAGAACTTCGAGCATATTCGTTCTCGTCGTTCTCATTCTACCGCCGATGCTCAAAATTGTAATCGTCAAGATCGGCAGGAACATATGCCGCAAATAATCAACGAGCGCTTCAAAACCGTTGCTATACGTGATACCAGCGTCTTTCATACCCGAAACGGGGAACCAACCGAGCTTATTCGCAAATACGTCTTTCAATACCTGTCCAAAGAAGAAGGACGGCAAGGAAATACCGATAATAACCAATACGGTTACTACGTAGTCGCGAACGGAATATTGATGCGTAGCCGCCGTAATACCGAGCGGAATCGCAATCAAAAATTCAAACACCGTCGCCACCGCCGCAACGAAGAAAGACGTACCCATTCTGTCGGCATTGAAAATCTCCGAAATTACTTTGCGTTGGCTGATAAAACTTTCGCCGAAGTCCAGACGGCAAACGTTACCGAGCCAGTTAAAGTAGCCCTCGACGATATTGCCGTCCAAACCATAAGTCTTATACATTTGTTGCGTAAACTCCTCGGTAACAGTTACGCCATTGGTTGCCAAATTGACAATTCTCTGTTCGATGAAGTCCATCGGCATACAGCGAAGCAACGTATAGAGAATGAAGGAAACGCCAAGCAATATCAGTAGCGCAAATCCTATTCTTTTGAGTATATACTTAAACATTTTTACTCCTATCGTTAAAACGATATTTTACTTCTTACTTTTTATTTCTTTTCAACCAATTCAAGATCCCAAATTTTTTCAAGGGGCGACGTGTACGGGTTGATATTCGAAGAGAATCCGGTTACCGTCTTGCTGTTATACGCATACAACGTCATACGTTGATATACGGGCAACTCAACCGCGAGCTCCAATACGAGTTCCATCGCATCTTCATAGATTCCCTTTCTAGTCGCCTGATCGGTAATCGCGCGGCCATCGTCAATCAACGCGCTCAATCTGTTAATGATATTATACTCCGTCGCGTAAAGCGTTTGGTTACTCTTGATTTCTCTGTAACCCCAAGCATATACGGAAGTAGCCGAAGAGTTCTTGTGATATACTTGATACATATCGGGATCGATCGTCGAACCCCAAGCAGCCGCCCATACTTCAAGCGAACCCGTCGAAAGCTTGGTAAGCGCTTGCGAGTCGGCTTTTACTTCTACGTTCCAACCCATTTCGTTCAGAATTTCCGCCGCCTGCTTAAATACTGCGTAGGTGGGGTGTTCGGTGATGGAAGAACCTGCAACCGTGAATTTGATTTTCAAAGCCGCATCGCCTTCTTTCACGCCTGCTGCTTCCATATATTTTTGAATCTTCGCTTTCGCGTCCTCTCTACCCGACCATTTTACGTAGTCGTATTGCGTAGGAGGCGCTTTGCTCGCTCCGTTGTCTTCGAACGGATATGCCCAACTTTCCATAGACATAGGCCAATCGATCGTCTTACACGTACCCGGTTCGTAGAAGCTTTGCGCAAGTTTCGTTTCCATAGCCGCCATAATGGCGCGACGTATGTTGATGTTAGGTACTTTACCTGCGTTAATACCAACGTAACCGTAACCAAGCTGCCAAGATTTAAGCTGCTCGTACCCTTTAGACTTCATAGACGTCAAACGCGAGGAATTTTCTTTGGTAAATTGAGGCGTTACGTAGTCTACTTCGCCGCTTTCCAATTTATCGAGCGCGTTCGAGGTGCTTACAACCTGCAAACGGATCTTTTCCGCTTTAACGGGGAACATAAAGTTCTCATTCGCCTTAAAGTATACAACGCTGCTGCTCCAGAATTTCGAGCCGCTGGGATTGTTTACGTTGTCTGCATCCGTTGCTTTGAAAGGACCTGCGCCAACGGGTACTTCTACGTGCTGCTGCGATTGAATAACTTTACTCTGGAAGTCACTGCTTGCCCATTCTACGCCGAACTTATTCGCCGCGATGTCGATCTCTCTGCCGTTAGGGTGCTGCGCGTCTGCCGTGTAGTAGTGCGCGGGAGCAACCGTAAAGCCAAAGTTGTAGATCGCCTTAGGGTCTTGACCGTTGATGGTGATTTGCAATACGTCGTATTCGTCTGCGTTCGTCGGCACGCCGTCTGCGTTGTGCTCGTGCGCTACTTTATACTCTGTACCGCCTACGGTAACCGTTTGCACGTCCGTCGTATGACCGAGCGAAACAATACCGCTGATATTGGGATATTCCAAAGAACCGTCGCCTTTCATATTGTTATGCAACAATACGTCAATCGCAGTTGCCGTATATTGCGTCGTAAGCGTACCCGCCGTACCCCACATCGTAAGAATGGAGTTCAAACTCGATTTAACGGTATCGTTGTATACCTTTTCGATTGCCGTCTCTGGCGTGAATCCCGAAACGTCCGTCGTACCTTCAAATTTTTCAATCTTGAGCTTATTATCTTTACCCTCTATTTTCTGGTATACGGGCGTGATATAGCCTTCGTAAAGGAAGAATTTAAACACGTCGTTTTCCAAAAGCGTTTTATGTTCGGCATAAGGCGCCGTTGTAAGGTCGAAAGATTCCTTTGCCGCTTTAAAATCCGATTCCAATTCTTTCTTGAACGTTTCCAACGTGAGTTTATAGTCCTTCCACAAAAGCGCGCGGAAATCGTCCACGTCCATCGTTGCCTGTTCATCTGCGGAAGCTACTGCATCCATATACCCCGACGTAATATCGTACGTATTGATATATTCTGCCATTTGAAGCTCCGTTGCGCTGTACGAGGAAGTAGAACCCTCGATCTTCGCATTTTCTTCGTATACGTCAACGAGTTCACGGATTCTGTATCTAGCCAGCGTAGCCGCTTGGTTGGAGATATTTGCGTCCGCTTCGTCCCCACCGCTAGAATAGTTGGTCTGCGTTCTGTACTGCGAAAGCCCCTTAATGTCGATGGAATACATCGTGGAAGAGCCCGTATATACGGGATCAAGATATTCGTAGATATTGAACATAACGTCGTTCATCGTCAAAGGCTTGCCGTCCGAGAACTTCAGGTTGTTCTTAATAACGAACGTATATACCGATTCATTCGCCTCTGCGTTATAAACGGCATTGTTGAACGCTTTTACGACCGTAGGTTCGTCGTCGCCTGCAATAGGCAAGCCGTCTTTATCGGTAGACAACATACCGATTTGCGTCATACCTACTACGTCCATATCCGCACCAGCCGTTGCATAGAAGGGATTGAACAAACCGCTCAATTCTTCCGTCATCAGTACGATACTGTCTTTCTTCTTATCGTCACAACTCGTAAGCGTTACCGTAGTAGAAGCAATCATCGTACCGCAAAGCGCTATACTGAGTATGCGCGCTACTGCATTCTTTTTCATTTTTGTTACCTCCGCTTGATTTATTCTATGTTATAAATTTCTTGAACCAATTTAATTTCGCTCTGCAATACGGTGATGGAAACCGTTCCGTCTCCCCCAATTGTAACCGCCTGCGGATCAATCGTATACAAATACTGCTCGCCCAGCTTTTCGCCGTAGAATTGCAAAGCTACGTCCGTTTTGGTAATTCCCGCCGTGTTACCGTTGGCTATCAAATGGAAATCGCATTCGCCGCGCGTCGTAATCTTACCGATCTTAAACACGCCGCCTACTGTTACACCCGATACGCTCGCCTCATTGTCGATCCACCCTGCAAACATACCGAACTGTCTATCCGAACGAGAATAACCCGTATACGCTAAATCAAAAGCAACGTTTTCAAACTTGATGTCTTTTAAGACCGCGCCATTTGCAATCGCACCGAATACACCCCCGTATTTCGATTCCGAAGCGTACGTCACGGATACGTTTTTAATCGTATACGTATTGCCCTCGGTCGAATACATCTTGCCTTCAAATTCACCATAGGCAAACGCCGTGGGCCAAGCTATGTCCGTGAAATCGAGATCCGCCTGAATTTCGTAATATCCTTTGAGGTTGACGTTCGCCGCAAGCTGTTGCGCCGTCGAGATTTTGTACCGTTCACCCTCTTCGTACGTCACGTAAATATTCTGTACGCGGTTTTCAACCTTCAATTCGCCCTTGTCGCCGTAATCGGGATCCAACGTACCGATATGTTCGAACGAATGGGTAATCTCGTTGGTAAGCGCTTCGTCCGTATAGGCTTTCGAGAAGGTCATTCCCGACAATTTAGGGAACGAGTATTCTTCGCTCACGCTATATTTATACGTATACTGCATCGCGCCGTCTTGCCAAGTGGGCACCCAAATAGTATCTTTTGCATACGTTTCAGGGTTTTGCAACTTCATCTTATAGTCAAACGAAGTCGTTTCGTCGAGTTTCGTCCAATTACCGTCCTTTTGGTAATAATAATTGAACTCATAGTACTCAACCCAACCGGCATACAACGTAATATTTACTTCGGGATCGCCCTCGGTATAGTCGATCGTGTCCGTTTCAAAATCCCAATAATCGGAATACGTATATGCAGGCATAACCGTCGTTTCCTCTTCGTCTGAAGAAAGCGTTGCGTACACGTACGTTCCGTCCTCTTTTTGTTTGAGTTCACGTCCATTCTTATCTACGGGCACACCGTCGACCGTCACCACTTCGCGGGTTTGATACCAACCCGCAAAGAAATGGTCGGAAAGCGTGAGCGTAATCGGTCCGGTCGCACTGTTGGGACGTTGAGGATCGGTCGGCTCTAACAATTTAATATGCACCGCGCCCTCTCCGTCTTTTTCGAAGTTCGAGGGGTTGTACATATCCACGATGGTAACGCCTTCACTGCCTATAAACGAACCGCCGTTTGGATTGTACGTAACCGAAATCGTATAACCTTTTTGCTTATAGTCGTCTATCATCGTGTTTTTGGCACAGCCTGCGCCGAAACACAAAAGAGATAAACAACCGAGCGCTAAAACAATTTTGAATTTCTTTTTCATATAACCTCTGTAAAAGCCGCTTTATTTGCTTTCATCTACTCCGTTATTTTCCGTTTTTTTGTTTTTGCTTTTTACCAACACAACAACGAGCGTTGCCGCCAATGCCACGCTAACGCCGAGCATAATCCATACTACGTACGTAGGCACGCCTTCGTTCGATTCCGGTACGATAACGGACGATTCAGAAGAATCCGTTTCATCGCGCAGCTTCAAATACAAGATCGTCGATTCCGCCGCTGTGAGCACCGAAAGATTCGATACCAACGCTTTTTGCTCGATCGAAGGAATCTTATCGTATGCCGCGCGGGCAGCGATAACGGCCGCTTCGTCACTCAACGTGATCTTCTCAGGCAACGCGTTGATGATTGCAATCACCGCCAACGTATCGTCCGTTGCAGCATTGATACCCGCTACTTGTACGGAGAAATACTTCGAGAAGATAAAAGTATCGTAGTTTTGACCGTTCGCAGGTTTTACCATAACCAACTTACCCGTGTTATGACCAATATAATCCACGAAGTTCGCGCCGAAGAAGAAGTTGTTAAAGTTGCTCGTTACATTCCACATATAGAATTTCGTAATGCCAAGCCCGAGATACATATCATATCTACCCGTGAACGGTAAATTATCCAAGGAGATATACGACGTATCGTACGCTTCTTCTAACGTAGGAGCTTTATAGCTCGTGAAAACGACCATACCAAGGTCAGCGCATTCATAGAACGCTTTATCGCCAATCGCTTGGAGTGTAGACGGTAACGTTACATTCTTTAATTTCGCGCCCTCGAACGCTCTTGCGGAAATACGAACCGTACCCTCTTCCACTACGAAAACATCGACTTCTTTATGCATCGGATAGGAAACGAGCATCAGACCGTTGGGAACGCTGTAATACAGTACACCGTCGATCACTTTCACCGTTTCGCTGATCTCGTAATTAGCTTCCACCGTCGTATTTACTACGACACCGTTAAACGATTCCGTCTTAACTTTGCCATAGACTTCGATCGGACAACCTGCAAACGGGTTTTCGCCGAGTTTGACGAGTTTCTCGCCGAACGTTACGGAAGTGATCTTGGAATCCGCAAACGCGAAATCGCCGAGCTCCGTTGCATTCGTCAAGGTTACCGACGTAAGCGCCGTATTGTTAAACGCATACGCGCCGATCGCTTCAATTTTATCCAAATTGCTGATGCTGCTGAGCTTATCGCAATACGCAAACGCGCCTTTGCCGAGGGATACGTTTTCATTCAACGTAACCGTTTCCAGCGACGTGAGCGCGAACGCGTACTCTCCGATGTTGGAAACGCTCGAAAGATCTGCATTCGTAACAGCTGCGCCGTAGAACGCATAATTCCCTACGTTCGTAACATTGTTAAGTTCTACATCCGTGAGCGAAATACAATTTGCAAACGCGTATTCGGAAACATCCGTGATCTCTGCGCCAAACGTCACTTTTTCCAGCGATTCGTTATAAGCGAACACACCCTCGCTGATCTTCTTGACATTCGTCAATACGACCTCTTTCATTTGCGCGGCGTAGTTAGAATACGAATAGCCCGTTACAACGACTTCGCCGTTGACGTAATCTCTTTCATACGCGTAGAACCATTGGTTATCCTCTTTATGGAATTCCTGCGTAAGCGTACCTGAGAATGCGTATTTACCGATAGAAACGACGCCGGATAAATCTACTTCCGTCAAGCCTGCGGTGTTCATAAATGCATAATCACCAATGGACGTACCTTCGCCCAACGTAAGCGTCGTCATCTTCGCGTTACCGAAAAATGCGCTTTCGCCAATCTTAACGTTGTCGCCAACCACGACCGTCTTCAATCTGGAACGCACGCCTTTTTCGTAGTTATAACGATAGTAGCTGTACGTTTCAATCACGTTGCCTTGATCGTCTTTTACTTCATACGTATACGGCGTGTAATATTCTTCAAGCTTCGTAACCGTATCGTCTTTCATTACGTCGTAGGTATGCATTTCCACTTCACAGTAGAACGCATTGTTCCCGATCGTAACGTTGTCGCCGATACGTACCGTTTCCAATTTTTTATTCTCCGCAAACGCATACGCGCCAACCGTCGCGCCGCTTGCAATCTCCACTTCTTGAATATTGGTATTGGAGAACGCGTAATCGCCAATGACGTCCACGTGCTCCAAATTAGGCAATGCGGTAAGTGCCGTGCCCGCAAACGCGTACGCTTCGATATCCGTTACGGTATCCATCGTTACGTTTTCAAGGTTGGAGCAATCCGCAAACGCATACGTGCCTACGTACGTAACGTTGTTCGCTACGATTTCGAAAATTTTGGTATTGCCCGCAAACGCGCCCGCTGCAATCGAAGTCGCCTCCGTCAGCGTTACTTTGTTCGCCGTACCTGCATACATAGGCGCAGCCAAAACAAGTTCCGTTCCCTTATACAGGAGTCCTCCGCCCTCTTCCGTTTTAAACGCGGACTTGGTAGGATCTTTGAGTGTGAACGAAGCCACTTTCGTACCCGCAAACGCATATTCGCCGATGACAGCAACGTCGTTACCGAGCGTTACGTCCGTAAGCGCTTCGCAACCCTGGAACGCGCGAGCGGAGATAACCGCAGCGTTGATATCAATGGAAGTAAGTTGCGTACAGCCTTCAAATACGTTTGAGCCGACCTTGATCTTCGGAGCTTCAAATACGATACTGGACAAATATTTATTGTTCTTGAACGCGCCAATACCGAGCGATTGTGACGTTTGAGGAAGTTCTACATACGTCAACGGACAGTTTTCGAACGTATAGTTACCGATTGCAACAACGGAATCCAACGCGACCGTTTCTAACGCGCAACCCGAAAATGCGCTTTCGTTGATGAACTTCGCATACTTCAATCCCGTGTTCTTAGGAAGATTCGCCGCCGCTTCGGGATTGTCTTTCGTCTTTTCCCATACTTCCAATTCGGTGATCGTCTTCAAGTTCTTACAGCCAAGGAACGCGCCTACGCCGATCGTCGTCAAAGATTTCGGGAAAACAACTTCCTCCAACTTCGTCAATCCTGCAAAGGCATACTGATTGATATGCGTTACGCCCTCGGGAATAACTACTTTTGTAATCGTGTCTTCACCGATATATTGTTGTTTGATAAGGTAAGGATCTTCTTCGTCGATGATATCGCCTGCCTCTAAGTCTTTATCTACGTATTCGTAGTTCGAGAACGCGTAAGCGTAAATCGTCGTGAAGCCGCGATCGTCAGGAATAACGACTTCGCCACCCAACCCTTTATAGGACATCAGATACATACCGCTTGCCGTGTACGGATCTTTGACCTTAATATTTACACGCCCCGAATACAGCGTCGATTTACCGTCGAACGTGACGTTCACGCTAACACTCGTCGAGCCCTTCGCTTGCGCGATAATCGTACCGTTTTCGTCTACGGTAGCAATCTTGCTGTTACCTACTTTATACGTTACCGCCGTACGATCGGGGAAATACGAGTCGAGCGTATGCGTAAGCGTAACGCTTTCGGACGGGAACATCGAAAGCGTATACTCACCGTCGAAGTTATATTCGCCGCCCGTTTCACCGATTTCACGATCATCTCTTACGGTTGTATGATATGCCTTATTTGTCTTATAGCCCGTAACAGTAAATTTATTGACTTCGGGAATGGTATATCCTCCGACGAAACCTTCGTCCCCGGGAGCGAGAACTTTAACGTTCATACTCGCGGTAATCTTATTGCCCGCCTTATCGTAACCCACCGCCGTAATCTTTGCCGAACCGCTTTCCTTTGCAAGCAAGGTCTGGTTGACGATAGAAACAACTTCCTTTTCAGGATCGTCTTGCGTGATCTCGAAATCCAGCACTTGCAACCAACTTTCACCGGGGAAGATCTCCAAGACTTCGGAAAGATCCTTGGTTTCGTTGGGGCTTAAATTAAGCGTTTCCTCTGTGAAATACATTGCCAAAATTTCATCGGGCAAACGGAGTTCATAGGTCGAAGCGTTCATTGCGTAGTCATAACAAATCGCAAGGAACGAATTCGTACTGTAATTGATCGTAAACTCGCCGTTTTCATCGTACGAAGATCCCGCCGAATTTTTCAGTTGCGCGATATAGTCCGTCAGTTCAACCGTTACCGTCGAGGTGGAATTGAAGGATGAATAGATCGGCGTCATATACTTACCGAACGTATCCATACTGAAAACGTATTCCGTTTCGGGATCGTTTTCAGGAATGATCTGACCAAGCTGCAACGCCATCGCATAGTGATTATCGTAGATGCTCAAATCCGCGTACAACGAGGTCTTTTTCGTCGTTCTATCAAATTCTGTACGATAGGCTACGTCCGTAACCACGGGAGCTTGGAAGTCGATAAACAACGGGAACTCGAATACGTTCCGTACGTTTTGTTGAGATTCCTTTTCGCCGTAGTCGATATAAGTCGTGATCGTTACCGTATACTGCGTATTATTTTTGAGATTATGTTCAAGCGCGCGGAATTCCACGTCGATATCCGAGGGATAAATTGTATTGCCGCCGCTCGTTGATTTTCTTTGGTTGTAATCCGTTCTTTCAAAGATTACGCTACCCGTGGAATCCTCCACAATTTCAATATTGAGTTCCTTTACGTTACGCAGCAAGCCTGCCCAAACGGAGCGGATACCGTTTACCGTGAAGTTGGTATCGTTTTCCTGATTGGAGATCGCGATATGATCCTTGCTCGCCGCAATCTTCGTAGCCATAGGATCTTGTTCGAAGTAATATTCGCCGAGTACCGAGATATAATCGCTATACAGACGACCGATTACACGCGTTGCGTAAGCGTCCGCCATCAATTTGTCTTCCGCGTCGATACCCGGGTTGATTTCGTCTTTATGTGTATCGTAATATTCTTCGTCAAAAATGGGAGCTTCCGTCCAATCACCATAGAACGCGAGCAGGGGAACGTTCAAATTTACTTTCGCGCCACTCACCGCTTTTGCCGTTACGAAGCCCTCTACGTACATACCGTGTTCAAACGAATCTTCGAGATATTGCTTATCCGCGTCGTTCAACGTAATCGTAACGGAAACGGTTGCTTTCCCTTTTGCCGAAACAACTACTTGGTTGCCTTGCTGAGAACCGCCTGTGACTCCCGTAACGACCGTATTGCTGCTATCGAGCAAATAACCGTCCTGCGTGGAAGTCGTATCGCCGTGACTCGTGTACGTAGGGCTGACGCCTTCGGTAAGGAGTATAGAGCCGATCTCGTACGTTACCGCTTGATTACTGATATTGTTGATTGCGAACGTCATTTTATAAACGCCCGTACAATCCTTATCGTCGCCGAGCTCCAACTTACTCTTATCCATCTCCAAGCCATTTTCGTCAAACGTAGTAATATACGCTTCCGTCGTCGTAGCTTTGTTAATATTGATAAGGCCTGCGCCCTGTTTTCTGACAGCATAAGCAAGTCCGTTCTTATTGTAGATGATATCCGCCGTGGACATCATAACTTGATTGACGATGGACGTGATTTGGTTCGTCGTCAAATCGTTGCCGAACGTACCGCTGTATTTTACGTATTGGCGAATGAGCGCCGCCGCGCCCGCTTGGTTGGGAGCAGCCATAGACGTACCCGACAATCTGTCGTAAGACTGACCGGGGACAGCCGAATAAATCTCGCCGCCGTGCGCCGTGATTTCGGGCTTGATCTTCAAATCCGACGTAGGTCCCCAAGAAGAGAAGTCGGACATAAAAGGACCTGCCTTATTCGCTTTGCTGATACGAATCGTACCCGTTTGAGATGCTGCCAACAACTCACCGTCGTCCTGCGAGATGGAGCAGACCGCGCCGACGTCCGCGCCGACGGACATCGAAATCGTACCGGATACGTTGTTATAGATGATGATACCAGCCGCGCCTTTTTCTTTCAACGCTACACGCACTTTATCCTCGAACGTCGTCGTACCACGTTTTACGAGAACGATCTTGCCCGCGTAGTGTGGCGCATCGTAAGGATAGTCGGACGAACGTCCGATACCAGGAATCGTTTCATATTGAAAGTCATAACTGTCGGGATTCCCAACGGTTGCTAAAATTTCCCCCACGAAGTCTTTCTTTTGCTCCGCGTCAGAGGTAGAAGCTTCGTTAAAGTAAATAATTTGGTCGTTATAAGTAAGGTAAGGCGTTTTTACACCGTCGACAGAAGCAACGGACAAAGCCGCGTCGTACGTCGAAGGAGAGCCTACCGTACCTGAATCGGGGTTCGACGTAAGCGGATTATTACCGTTCTTTTCCGAACCCATCGTCGCATTGTAATTGTTTGCCGCTGCCGCAATCAAGGAGATACCTGCAGCTTTAATGCTCTCGTAGACTTCGTCGAGATGTTTTTCATCCTCTTCACGGGAGAAACCTGCCGTAGAGCCCAAGGACATATTGATAACATCCACGCCCAATACGACACAGTCTTCCAAGCCCGCTAAAATCCACGACGTCTTCGCGCCGTCCTGCGCGTCGGAGAATACTTTCATAATTGCGAGCTGCGCGTTGGGCGCGACACCCGTGATCTCGTCGTCTTTACCGGCGATAATACCCGCTACGTGCGTACCATGTTCGGAATTAATAGGAAGAACGTCGGGATCTTTATCCGCATAGTCGTATGCGAAAGGAACTTTTTTGTTGATATATACGTCTTCGCCCGTAAGACCTGCGCTAAATTTCGCGGCCGTCGTTTTCGAAATTTTCGAAGAAACGGTATCGAGTGTAAACGCTTCCTTGCTAGTCGTGAAGTTATCCACGCTGAACGCCGAGTGCGTATAGTCCAACCCCGTATCTAAAACGGCTACTACGACGCCGTCGCCTTGATATTGCGACTTGGAGCTGTCGAATATACCCGTTTCATAAACGTCTACTTCGTTCGTAACGACTTCCGTAACCGCAGGAGCATATACTTCACCGATGATCAACGTAGCCGAATCACCTAACACACCACCGACCTTGTCAAAGTCTGCCGCCTTTAAAGTAATTTCAAAACCGCTCAAAACGGTGTCGTACTTTTCGCCTAAGGTATACGATACGCCTGATTTATTCAACTTCTTAATGAGTTGCTTCCGATCCTTTTCTACCGCCGCTTCGATTTTCTTTGCTTGCGCGGAAACCGCGTACTCGCTCAATGATTTCGAACCCGTATAATCTGCATACGCTTCCACGATCGTCTGCGTATCCATTTTTACGATAACGGAAATTTCGTCTTGTTCGGAAATGGTTTCAGGAAGTTGGAATACGACGTCTTTATCGAAATAATCCTCGACCTTCGTATCAATCGCCGCGCTCGTTTTGGAAATGTAGGAATCCGCGTCCGTTACAACGCCGCCTTGCGCGGTCTTGATGCTTTCGGCGAAAACACCGCCGACAAAGCTCACCGCGCCAAGGAGCGAAAGTACTTTAATTACCTTTTTTCTTGCTTTTGCCATTTTGATTTATCCTTTCTACTTTATGCCTTTATGCATTTACTTCTTCAATAGCCGCTTTGCCGTCTGCAATCGTAACCGTATAGGTCTTATCGTTGCCTGCAACGACCGTATAAGTATCATTGCTACCTGTCGTGCAACTGTCTACGAATATCGTTTCGCCTCCGATTACCATCAGCAATACGCCTTTCGTTTCACTCACGTCTACGTAAGCCGTTCCGTCCTCCGTATAATACGTTTGCACTTCTTCTGAAGTAACGGTTGCCGTTTTATACGTTTTTACAGGCTCTTCACCGTTCTCGCCACCAATAGAGTCGGAATCATTTTCTTCCAAAACGATCGTATAATAGGTCGTTGCGGTAATATCCCCTCTATCGTCTTTCGTTCTCGTAACGTACGATACGGTATTGCCTTTCAGGAATACGTTGTCCGTTTCTATCGTTTCGTCGTTTTGCAACAACTCTACCGAGAAGATTCTGCCACTGGCGATATTCGCTTCGGAAGTGATGACTCGCTCCACCTTGACTGTATAACCGTCATTCGCCTCAATGGTTTCGCAACGGGTCAAAGCATATACTCTGTAACCCTGCGCGCTTACGAATGCGGGGTGATACGAAATGATGAAGTACAAACGGTACGTGTAACCGTCCTTTGCGGTAAATTCCGCATACGGATACGTAGTTCCATCGGTATCGTGATACGTCGCTTTTTCAAACGAGAGCAGCTCACCGTTTAAATCGAACATTTCCGATCCTTCGCCGAATTCCGCTGTTACGTAGCATTCCGTTTCCGTACCCTCTACGTCGTAAATACGGTTGATCGACAACGTACCGATGTCGTTTTCGTACGTACTTGCATACGAAGAACCGAGGAAGTAGTAATATCTGTAATACGTATCGAGATAGTTATAGGATACCGCCGACCGTACGCAACGCATTGCCGTGATCTTATACGTATTGTCAAGCGTCTGCGTTTCCGTCTTTTCGCCATTATACGTAACGGTAATATCGTAGCGGTATACACCAAGCGCGCCTGCTACTTCTACGTACATTGTAACATTTCCGTCTTCATCCATCTCACGCGCAACGTTACAGTTGTATTGTTTCGCGCCGAACGTTACCTTGCCTTGAACGGAGAATTCGCCGTTGCCCGTCGGAGAGAAGATCAACGTACTGAGCGTACCCGAAAGATAACCGTCGTTAAGGATAGGATATTCCTCTTCCGTCGCTTCATCGCGCACAAACGAAATAGACAGACCGTTATTCGCATAGTATTCCTTGCCGCCGTATTCCTTTACGTCCGTGAAACGCCCGAAAGTCTTGTCTTCTACAAAACCATATTCGTTTGCGTCGCTAGCCAAAGGATCTTGACGGTAGATGACTACGTCGTTGTTTACAATATTATAATAATAACGTTCCCCACCGTTGAAGATCGCAAATCCGTATTTAGAGAATAATAACGATTCAAGATCTTTCGTGTAATAGCCTCTTGCAGAGAATTGAATAGGCGTAGCCGTTCCTGCCGCTACATCGTACACGTAGATACAGCCGTCTGAGCCGTCGCTGTTTTCATAATACAACATCGTGTCGCTAATCAGCGTATAAGCCCCAACGCTCTTTACGCCCGTTTCGTCGTACTTCGTTGCGTTCCCTACGTCGTCTAACGTAAGTACCGTCCAACCGTCTTTCAACTGCGTTACGAACGTACGAACTACTTCTTTATGACTGATTACAAACTCGCCGAATACGTCGGGAGCATTCGAAAGCGTAGGACATTCGCCCACGAGCGTAACGGTCTCCCCGCCTTTCGCATAAGTGAGCGTGAATACGTCACCAGATTTTTCATACGAGCCGTCTTGCGTAATATACGTACGATCTTCTCCGTCTAAAGTGAACACAGAAAGCTTGCCGTTCGCCCCGTCCATTTCCACGTACAAACCGATTTCCGCTTGATTATCTACCACCGCGTATACGCCGTATTCTGCGGAAAGCGCAACAAACGTTTCGTTGGTGAGCTTGAAATAGCGATACGTGCCGCTCGCCGTCAATGCGATAACGTCGCTTGCGGAAACGCAATAGCTACCTGCATATACCGTACCGTCCGTATCCGTATAAGATGCCCAATAACTGTAACCGTCTAAATTCAAACGTCCGCCGTCGATAGAGGATCTATATTGCCCATTATACGTTTCGTTATAAGGATAGAAGCGGTTGCCGATCAAAATGTATTCGAACGTCTTGCCCGTCGCCGTAAATCTGTAAACAGTTTCTTCCTTTTCGTAGGAGGTCTTATCGAGTTGTTCGAACGTACCAACAAACTCCTCTTTCCCGTCCTCTGTTTCTACCGTATACGTCGCGCCGCCTTTGCCGTTAAATACGATATATTCTTTATCTTTTGTAACTCCTTTCGCGTCTACAAGATATGCGTTGTAAGGCGCGTGTTCCAACGTAATGAACGTACCGTTCTCCTCGTCGATTTCAAGGTATACGTTGTTACTCAAACGCGAAACGATTGCCGTAATTCCCTCCGAAGTGGAATATTCTCCCGTGATCACTGCGCCGTCTTCTCTGTAGATCGCAAGCCCTGCAATGATCGTCAACGTTGCGTTGCTGTTCGGATCACTCGAAACATATTCCTTATTAAATTCATCACTACCTTTATCCGTCGTAACTTCATACCAATAGTTGATACGATACGATGTCGACGAAGTATCGAGAGCGCATTTAAAAGCAATAACTTTCGTCAAATCCACAGGGGACGTGGAAGCTTCGCCTGCCGTCGGTTTGAGTTCCTCTCTCGTATAAACGTAGAGTTTTGAGTGCTCGTCGTATTCAAACTTACCGCTCGACACCTCGACGTATTCTCTTTCCGTCGTGTAGCCGTATACGGTTGCGTAGCCCTCTTCAACATCGTTGATAACGAGCATCGGCGCGTAATACGTGCCGTTTGCGTCCTTGTAGTAATATTCCGCATAACCGTTTGGTTTCTGCGTTACGGTATAAATAGGGTCGGGCGTAACGTCGTCCGTTTCGTCCTCGTCTTCAGGCGTAGTTACCTTGACAAGGAACGTGTATTCTTTGTTCGTCGTGGACGTAAAGGTCACGCGCCAACCGCCAAAAATTGAATCAATATACGTGAAATAGCCATCCAACGTCTTCGTACCGCTAACGTACTTACCTTGGCACGCACCGTCCAACGTGAGTTGCGCGTCCGTACCCTCTATCGTCAATGTGCGCTCCAAGCCCTCTTCGTAGAACGTGAAACCTTTCTTATCATTGATCTCGACCACGCGAGCGACCGCCTCTACTACACCGTTGGAGTTGCTGAGTGTAATCGTCTGCTTCTCCGCATCCATCGTGTAGCTGAACGTATATTTGGTCGCGCCCATTACGTATGTTGCCGTACCCCAGCCGTTTAACGTAAGCTGATATTCCGATCTAAGCGATACCATAGCACCGTTGGCAACGAAACGGGAAAGCGAACCGAGCGCCACTTCGTCTTCGTTACGAAGCTGGAACGCAGGTTGCTCCGAGCCGTCATCCGCCGTAACCGTACCCGTCAAAATCGTCAACGTTTTGCCCGAAAGTTCACCCTCGGTAAACGTTGCGACGTAATAACCTTCTTTATCGATATAGTACGTACCGTTCGATTCAACGCTGTCCGCTACGTAGCTGATACCGTTATATTCGTCGAAATAAATCTTCGTCGTCGGTACAAGACCTTCGCCGACCTTGTAAAGACTACTTGCGACCTCCGAACGTACTGCGTTATAGTACGCGTACGTGCTGTCGCCGATCATTTTACCCGAGAAAAGCACGTCTTCGTTCTCGTCCAGGAAAATAAATTCGTTATTCTTTACCGAATATTCACCTTTAAAGATGATATTGCCGCGGGAAAGATAAACGTCTTTGGAGTTTTCGTCTAAACGATAAATATAATCGTTACCGCCGAATACGTCCGTACGTCCCTTTGCCCACACCGCAAACAGCGTCGTGTGTCTTTCGGGCGTGAACGTGTCCGCTACGGGAGCTTCTTGACCATCCGCGCGGTTAAATAAGCGGTTTTCCAAATAGTTCGTTTTATAAACGACTTCGCCCGTCGCGCTCGTAGCCCAACCAATCAAACAATATCCCTCGTATTGGTAATCCGTGGGAACGGATATGTACTCGCCGTATTTTACTGCTTGGGGTTGAGAAGAAACGCCTGAACCGTCGGGGAAATTGGTATGGAACGCAACGTTATACGTCATTCTGTTAAAATAGTGCTTGAACACGTTATCCGAAACGGTTGCGCTCAACGTCTTTTGCGTAACTGCATCCGCGTGCGTTTTATTTTCCGTAAAGCCCGTGAGCGTTTGCTCGGAAGTGAACGTCGTATCTACATATGCGGAAGACTGCACGTCTTCCAATACCTTTTCGTATCCGTCACCCGAAATCTTTTCCGTCCAAAGCTCTACGATATACGCTACTTTGTATTTCGCTTTCAGCGTGATACCTGCGTCCGTAATGGTCTTATTTTGCGCAAGCTCGTTCTCGCCGTCAAACCACGCGCCAAACGTGAGTCCGTTCTTCGTAGGAACGTACGCCTGCATAAATTCGTAAACGTTTGCGCCCGCTTTCAAATACAACGTATCTTCTACGTTCGCAAGCGCGCCGCCGTCAAGATTTAACGTGATCACGCAAAGTTTTTCCCATTTCGCATAAAACGTCTTGCTGGAGCCTACCGTCAAAGTCGTTACAGACTCCCCCGAAAAATCGTCGCTGGTATACCACCCCTCAAAGCTATACCCCTCTTTCGTGGGAACGGGCAACGTGTAGCTGGAACCGACTTCTTTCTCAACCGAAGCGATTTCTTCGCCGCCGTTGGTATTGAATACGTATTTCGCCGTATCGTCTTTACAGGAGGTAAGGGAAATCGCCGTTAAGCTTCCGCATACCATTAACCCCAACGTCAATAAACATTTTTTGATCTTTCTCATTCCGAATTTCTCCTTCCAAAAACTAAGGAATTTATATCCTGCTTAATAATTTACTACTTTAATTTTTCGACCAGAGCGCGTATAACGTCGTGCCTACGGGCGCGTCCATAATTCTATGGGGATTATACGTCGCTTCCGTCGCGTCGCTCGACGTAGCCCAACCGTCAAACGAATATCCCTCGCGAATAGGCGCTTTGAACCCGCCCGTCGCGTTTACGTTTTGAAGCGTCGTTTCTGTGATCGTGACGGAGACTACGTACGACTTGTCTTCCGAAAGCGTACAACCCCAAACCACAGGACGGTAGGAAGCGTTCCAACGCTCGTTCCAAGACGTCGCCGCCAAATTCTCTGCGTCCGTATAGAACGTCATCGTTTTCGCGCCGTAGAACGAGTAGTCTTTGATCTCCGCAACGTCCGAAGGTATCACGAGCGAAGAAAGGCTACTCATACCCTTGAACGCATACCTGCCTATGCTCTTTACCGATTTAGGCAGGACAAAATCCGTCAAGCCTTCATAGTTATAGAACGCGTATTCTCCAACCGTTTCAACGCCTGCGCCCAAACGAAGCTTTTGCACTCCCTTACATTTGTAGAACGCATACTGTTCGATCGTTTTCACGGAATCGGGAATCGTAAGACTTTCCAAATTGATACAGCTATGGAACGAATACTCGCCAATCGTTTCGATGCCCTCTTCGATCGTCAACTGTTTCATACTGCTACACTTTGCAAAAGCGCGGCTCCCCAACGTTCTAACCGTTGCGGGAATGGTAAGCTCGTCGATAGACACACAGTTATAGAATGCATATTCGTCGATCGTTTCTACCGTGTCGCCAAGATCTACGTCTTTCAGACTATAACAAGCATAGAATGCGTACGGTTCGATCGTTTCGAGAATCGTACCCGAGAAATCGATCTCTTTGAGCGTTTCGCATTTATAGAAAGCCGATCTACCCACGGACGTTAAACGCGAAGGTAAGCTGATATTATATAACGACGTACATTTGTAGAAAGTATACGGTTGAATTTCACGCAAGTTACGGTTCAAAGTAACCGTTGCCAACCGTTCACAGGTAGAAAACGCGCCACGCCCTACGTATCTTGCGTAGGAAAGACCAATAACCGCCGAGAGCGAACTGCATTTATAGAATGCGTAATCCGCTATACCGATCGTTTCCGGATCCAACGTAACCGTACCGGGATTTCCTTTTACGCCGACAACCCAATTACCCGCATATACGGGACCGTTGCCTGCATTATTCCAAAGCCCCGTATTCCTAAAGGCGTATTGCCCAATCGCCGTTACTGATTCGGGAATAATCGAGCTCCCGTCCAAACTACTGTTATTGATCGCGCTACAATTATAGAACGCGTAATCGCCAATGGTTTTCAATCCCGCGCCGAGGAGAATGTTTCCGAGATAAATACAATCCTGGAACGCGCTATTGCCAATGCTGACGAGCGCGTTACCCGTCGTATGGAACTTCGTCAACGGGCAGTTATTGAATGCAAAGTTACCTAAATATTTAACCGTGTCGGGAAGTGTTACGGTATCGAGTACGCTACAATCGGAGAATACTTGATCCGCAATACCGACTACGCCGTTTTTAAGCGTATCAATCGTAATATCTTTGATCGTTTCTTTCTTTTCTTCCGTACAGCCGATCAACCAATCGTCCGCGTAAATAAATTCTGCGGAAGCTTCTACGGCGTCTTTATACAACTTCGTGCCGTCGAACGCAGACGCTCCGATGGAAGATACGCTATCGGGAATATCAATTTCGTCCAAAAGATCTGCTTCATAGAAACACCAAGCGCCAATACTCTCCACCTCGTCAGGCAAAACGATGGATTCCAGAGCCTTACAACCGGAGAACGTATATTCACCGATCGACCCCAATACGCAATCTTGCGCAAAAGTGACGTTTGCCAATGCCGAACAGTTATAGAATACGGACTCGCCCAAAGCCGCTACGTTTTTACCCACGGAAACCGTTTCCAAAACGGTATCTGCCGAGAATGCAAAATCCGAAACCGTCGTAACAGACGAAGGAATATCTATTTCCTTTAACGCGGAGCAGTTCGCAAACGCCGCAACACCGATCGTTGTCACCGCATCGTGTATTTCAATTTCCTCCAAGGAACGGCAATACGAGAACATATAATCGCTAATCGTCGTAACACCCTTGGGAATATTGATGGTCGTGAGCACGCGACACGCCTGAAACGCAGACATACCAATACTCGTCACCGTATCCGGAATTTTTACCGAAGTCAACTTTGAACAGTTATAAAAGGCATTATCGCCAATGGAAACGACGTTCTTACCGATCTCGATCGCCTCTACGCGGCTGCTACCTTTGAATGCCGAAGCCGCAATACTCGTTACGGGTTTGCCGAGGAATTCGTCTTCAATATACACCGTCCCCGACGCCATACCTACACGCGTGATTTCATATTCAATATTATTAATCAGCGTGTAAATGCAACCCGTCTCATAGTCTTTATGGAAATAGAACGCGTTCGACCAAGCGGAATCCTTTCCGTCTATACCGCCTGCCACCGCTTTAATGCGGATTTCGTAATCGCCTTCGGCGAGGGAGGAAAGCGCGTAATTCGCTTTTCTTGCGACCTCCTCCGTTACTTCGCCACTTGCCACGTTTTTGATAGACAAGGTATAGCTACGCGCATCGTCTACGACTTCCCAACTCAAACGGTTTGTTTCGTCCAACGTAAATCCCGTGGGAGCGTCTAACGCGTCTGATTTACAACCAGTGGGAAGCGTTCCGAACACCGCCAAAACGCATATTAACACGCCGATTAAGGCAATTCTTTTTAGCTTTTTCATAACCCCTCCTTGGGAATTTGAATCCGTGCTAAACGTATTGATCGTTACTTAGAATTCTTCTTTTTTTCTTTATAAGCACGAATAATCTCGTGCGGCCACTTGAATTTGAACTTACGCACCGCAATATCCAACAGGAACAATACGAGCGAAAGAATCATAAACAGGACACGCGGGTCATAGTACCGATCGATCGCCGTGACGAATCCGTCAAAGATTTCCCACGGGTTTTCCAAATCGGCTATTTTCGCGCCTTCGCCGCGCGCTGCAAGATTCTCCAACGATTCTTCGGGCGTGATATCTGTCTCTTCCGCATACAAATCGTATTCCTCGGAATATGCAAACGATTTGTAGAATACGAGCGAATCGCCTACCTGTTTACCGTCCTTATCGAGTTTGGTAAGAACAATCTTATATACGCCGCTCTTTCTTACGACGAAATCGCAACGGCTGAAACTATTGCTCTCATTCAAAGCCGACGTTACGTAGCAGGGAAGCGCGCGAAGATCCTCGCCCGAACCCGACGTAACGCTATTCAAAGAAGTGGTCACTTCGCCGCTAGGCGTGACTTGTATCAATTCGCCCTTAATCGTCTCACCCTCTTCAAGCGTAGTGTAGACACTCAATTTATTGGTATAGTTATCCTCTTTTAAATCCGCTCTGATATCATTGGGACGAATGTTTTCCGTCGGCATCAAATTATTGATGACGTTCGTAATAAACTGTTTACCGTTGGCATCGTTCATAAAATTGATCGCCCACGAATCGCCCGTACCTTTTAAGTCGCACATAAAGCTTCCTACCATACCCGCGCCGTATTTCCATTGCGCGTAGAGAGGTACGGCATATTCGCCTACGAGAATGACGTCCGCCGTTTCTCTTGCTTTTACGCCATAGAAACCGTCCAGCGTAACCGTCAAACTTTCTTTGTTCTCACCCGTACCGCGATCTAGACCTTGCACCAGCGGCGAGGTAGGATTATTCAAAATCGGATTGAACGTCTTATAATTTACTTCCTTAATTTCAGGCGCTTTCAGCTCTTCACGCATCAAACGAACGAGCTCTTCCGATTTCGCCGTGATCAATCTACCGTGACCGAGGTCGGTAGCCGATTTCATTTGCGTATATGCCTTAGAGCCTTTTTGCATTTCAATACCGACAATAGACAACGTGATCCCCGATTTCTTATAGAAGTTGTCGATAAGAGATTCGTAATCTTCAATTTGTTCTTCGGGAACTTCACCGTCCGTGACGATGATGATGTGACGTTTGTCTACGTTTTGCAAAGCTTGAAGCGCTTGCCCTGCGCGTTCAATCGCACCCGGGAATACCGTAGAACCCTCCGCCGTTTCGATGGAGTTGATCGCTGCAAGAATCTTTGCTTTTTGCGTACAAGGCGTAAGCGCCAAGATCGTACTATGCTCGTCATCTAACGTCATAATACTCAAATAGTCTCTATCGGTCATTGCATCCAAACAGGAGGACGCGCCGGCTTTTGCCCAATCTAGTTTCGTGGAAGATCCATCGCCTCCCATCGAACCCGAACGGTCGATAATGATTACGACACCTACAGGCGGAGTGTAATTGATCGCTTCTACAGGCAACATTTGTTGATACAGCGTACCATACATATCCATACGGTTGTATGCATTGGCATTGCCGCTCAAATCGTTGCCGCCGACAGTGAACAAACCACCGCCGAAATCCTTTACGTAGGATTCCAAAATTAAGTCGAACCCTTCGGGCATATTGTGATTGGCTATATTATTCAAAATAACCTGATCGTACGCGCGAAGTTCGTCAACCGTAGTAGGCAGACTCTCGTCCATAATGTTCTTGGTCTCGATTACGTAATACTTTTCTTTATTGATCATCTCTTCGAGTTTTTCCGAACTCCCCTCTTCGCTATTGAGAATAAGGAGTTTATTAAATACTTCGAGATTAAGATATGTATTATACGTATTGTTCTCTTCCAAGAAATCGTCTGCAGCAGTCATTCGAAACGCAAGGTCGTGCAAGCCGGGATCTTTAAAGGTGTGATTCAACGTAATCGTTTGCTTACCTTGAATCAGCTCGAATGTACCCGTAGCCGTTTCACTCTCTTCGTTATTATCGAATAAATCGAATGTTACCGTTGTTGCATATTGGCTTTGTATCGTGAGATTGAACGCGCATTCTTCCAATGCATTTACGTGATAATCAGGCAATTCAACACCGAGGATTTGAATATCGTCTCCCTCGTAAGCAGAAGGAATATACACGGTGTCTACTTTCGTACCTTGCGCCACAACCGAACGAATGATAAGACTTGCTTCTTCATCCGTTTCCTTACCGTCTGTGATCAATACGATTTTTGCCGTTTCAGGATACTCGAATAAATCTTTCGCATAGGATAACACTCCCGCGATATTCGTCGCGCTTGTATCGGGAAGATCTGCATCGAGATACTTACGATAAATGCTGCCTATGTCGTCTGTAAGAGGCACTGCATACTGCTGATCAAATCCAAACGTCACGATTCCTACTTTATAGTTATCGTAACGGCTGTCCTGTAAAACGATCTGTATAAATTCGTCGCGCGTGTCCGCCGCTTGCTCTTCCGTGTCCGATACGTCTACCAAAAGCAAAATTTCGTTTTTGTGATTGGGGACTTGATAATGGAACTTCATTCCTGCAAGTGCAGAAATTGCCAAAACCATAATGGTAATGTGCAAAACGATAGACGTGATACGGTTTCTCGTTTTTCTATAACGTTTGGAAAGTCTGAAATACGGGAGTAACGTAAGCCCTACCGCAGGAATGAGAAGCAAAAGCAACCAAGGATAAGAAAACTCTATACTAAAATTATGCATTTTCTTCCTCCTTTACATCGTCTCACGACTCTGCAACCACCACTCGATAAAGAGCAATGCAACCAAAGCCGCCGCTACGTAGACCATTAAGTCTTTAAAGAAGTCTTCCTGTTTCCGTTCTGCGTACGGACTCTTAAGAGTTTCGTCCAAGCGCCAAATATTACTTTCTTTGGCAGGGATTTTTACGTAGATGCTTTCCGTTACGTTTTTACCAGAAAACGTCGTTTGTGTTAATTGATACGTACCCGGCATAGATACTTTCATAACCGTCGGGAATTCGTTAAACGTATACAAATGCTCGCTACCCACCGTAACATACAGCTCGTCGCCGCGCGCGTTGACCGCAACATTTTCATTCACTTCAAAAGAGTTCCCTTTTACCGTTGCCGGGAAGAAATATTCGAAAATATTATACATCAAAATCGGGAAATCTTTAGAGATCGCTACGTTCGAATAGTGAATATTGAACGGCATCACCACTACTTTTGCTCGCTCGTCGTTTCTTACCATCAAGACAGGTCTACTGTTGCAATTCAGCAAAACCTGATACGACGGATCGTAATACGTAACGGGAATATAACTGCTCAGCGTTATATTCTCCGCCACTACGTTGTTGAGAATTTGGTGTTGCTCCGCAACCGCCAAAGGTGTACTGTGATTGATGTACGAAGTCGTACCTACACGAATTCCCGAATTATCGGGCGCAGACCAAGGATCCGCCAAAATTACAACGCCGTCTTTGGGCATCGTCGTGGGCATAGTATGCTCGAAGATATATAAATCGTATCCTTCCAACTCGTAATCCGCCATAGATTTCAACTCAGTAATTTGGATATCCCAACGATCTTCATAAGCAACTTTTAACGTATACAAAATACCCGCAAAGAAAGGGTTCGCGCCGCTGGTGAAATCATTGATCGTACCCGGCACTTTACTTGCGTACATAACTTTCAGGACTTCTTTCTGACCGCTGTAAATATTAAAGCTGTTATCTTCTGCAAACGAATCCTGTTCGTTGATCGAAATATGTACCGATTGATAGGAGAAAATTTCGTCTGCATCTTCAATCAAATGATACACTACGTTTTCCTGCATATCCGCTTCGGGATTATACAAGTCGGAATTGATGAACACAATCCGTACGGTTTCATCACGGTTACATTCTACATATTCCACGAAAGGAACGGTTAAGCCCGATTCGTTGCTATCGTAAGCGTTTGCACCGTGTACTTCCATTTCCACCGCGATTTGCATATCTCGGTTATAACAAGCCACGTCGATTACAAAAGAATAGTAACCTTCATCCAAAACCGCATACGCATCCAAGATCGCCGCATTCCATTCCTCATTGTCGCAAAAATCATTCACGACCGTAATCCCCTCGGGAAGATACGAATACGTCGTATCGGTATAAACGTAGATCTCCGCATCGGGATTTTCCAAAACGATATCTTCGCAAAGCGCCACCGCGCCTTCAATATCTGCTGAACCGTACGAACAAGCCGTATCGCCGTCCAAAAGTGGCTCTAACGCATCTGCTACCGCAATTCTATTGTCCGCTCTTACCCGCGAAACCAATACAGAACCTTTCGTATCGGCAAGAATAACGGATACGATGCCGTTTTCATCGAGAACAGAATTAGCAAACTCCAACGCGCTATCCACCGCACGTTCGAAGCGAAGTTCTCCATTTGTTTCCGTCCGCATACTAGCAGACGAATCCACAATGATAACAACCTCCTTTTCCGAAATCTCTGCCTTCAAAATCTTATTCGGCTGCGCCAAAATCAACGCGCAGGAAGTTAAGATGAGAATTTGACAAAGAATAATCAGAAAGTTCCGAAGCCTGCTCGTCGGAATTTTTTTCTTTCTATATTTTAAACTTAATTTCCATACAAAGGTACTGGAAATAAATTTTTGTTGGTAGTTGGGTTTTATTATGTAGATAATAATCAAAACGATTATACTCAATAAACCCAATAACCCTAAAGGTGCTAATAATTTCATTCCATAATACCTACTTTTAACAATTCACTGAATAATACTCTTTCAATCGGAACGTCCGTACGGACAGTAATAAAATCAACGCCGCGCTTCGAACAAAACGTCTTAATATCCTGCTTAAAATCTCGCAAAGCTTCCTCGTACGCTTTTTGTAAGCTACGCGTGATCTTGAGTTTCATATTCTTGGAGTCGGATAAGTCCACGGACTCGGAGTCGATCAAGTTCACACGACCGTCGTAAGACGGATCAATTTCTTCAGGCGAAAGAATTTGTACAAGCAATACTTGTCTACGCTTATAGCAAAGATAATCCACGGCCTTTTTCCAATTACTCTCCGTCATAAAGTCGGAAATGATAACGGTCAAACCATTGCCCGTACTTGTATCGGGACAGCTCTTTACGCAAGCCTCGATATCCGCGTCGTCAACGAAATCGATATCATCAAAGGAGCTAATCGCCCTAAAAAAAGAATTCTTTCCGATGATCGTACCGAACGGATTTGCGCTACGTTCGCCTTTCATAATATTGAAAGACAATTTGTCCATATTTTGCACCGCCAAAAAACCCAACGCGCCGGCTGCTCCGATCGCATACGAAGCTTTTGCGTGGTTATCCTTGCCCATCGACGCGGAACAGTCCAAAAAGATTTGTACTTGCATTTGTCTTTCGTCGGTGAAAAGCTTCAGGAAATACTTTTCAAAACGGCTAAACAAATTCCAGTCGATACGGCGGATATCGTCGCCGAGCTGATATTCGCGATAATCGGCAAACTCCACCGTTTGACCGTACGTGGTGACAAGGTGTTGTCCGCCAAAATATCCTGCGAGATTCGATCTTAAATTTAATGATAAAGTTTCTAACCGACTGAAAAATTTGTCGTTCAAATACGAACTTTTCATTACCTACTCCGTTTCTTATTTCTTATATTTGGGGTTCTTGCTTACTTCTTCTACGATCAACTTGATCGCGTCGTCGGGCGAAACGCGTTCTGCGATTGCCTCGAAATTCATCTTGATACGGTGACGGAGTACGGGGTACGCCAATTCATCGATATCGCTGAACGCAACGTTGTATCTGCCCTTAATGAGCGCTTTAACCTTCGCCGCGGAGATAAGAGCTTGACCAGCACGAGGGCTGGCACCAACGCGGATATACTTCTTCGCCGCTTCCGAAGCGCACTCGCTGTCGGGATGCGTAGCGGACGTCATAATCATAGCGTATTTCAATACCTCGTCTGCAACGGGAATATGGTTAGCTGTTTCACGCATTCTCAAAAGCTGTTCGCCGCTACAAACGCTGTCAGCGACTTCCGCCATCGTTTTCTGCGTCATATCGACGATCGCCATCAGTTCGTCCAAGCTGGGGTTAGGAACGAGGAGTTTGAACATAAAACGGTCCATTTGCGCTTCAGGCAAAGGATATGTACCGTCTTGCTCGATGGGGTTCTGCGTTGCGAGAACGAAGAACGGCTCTTCCAGCTTTCTGGAAACACCCATAACCGTAACCGTATGTTCCTGCATAGCTTCGAGAAGCGCGGATTGCGTTTTCGGCGTAGCACGGTTGATTTCGTCGGCAAGAATAATGTTACTGAAAATAGGACCGGGCTGGAACTCGAAATTGGAGTTTCCGTTTTCATCCTTAACGATGATATTCGTACCCGTTACGTCAGCAGGCATCAAGTCGGGCGTGAACTGGATACGGGAGAAAGGCAAATCGAATACTCGACCAAGCGTTCTAACAAGACGCGTTTTACCAACCCCGGGCACACCCTCCAAAAGCACGTTACCGCCTGCGATCATGGCGATGATCGTACCTTCTACTACTTCCTTTTGACCGATGACGTCGCGGGAAACCTGTTCGAAAATTTCGGCGCATTGTTTGCCGAACATTTCAATATCGCTTTCATTGACTGCTACTGCTTTTTCTTCTTTCATGATATATTTTCCTTTTAAAATTATTTTCTTTTTTATTGTTCGATCGTCGTGAAATAGTTTTCGATGATCTCTTTGAGTTCGTCGGGGATTTCTTCGTTTTGTTGAAGCTCCTCCATAGCTTGCTCATACGCGTTATCGTAGGTGGGACCGCCGTAGTAGGTCTTGCCGTCGATGACCTGGTTATTCGCTTGCCATTCGACCGTAGGACGCTTACCGCCGTCCTCTTTTCCGGGCTTATCCCCCTCTTCTTCTCCAGGCGCGTTAGGATCTTCACCCTCTTCGCCTTCACCGTCACCGGGGAAGCCGTCCATACCCATAGCGAAGATTGCAATCACGTGCAAATCTTCTTGGATATTCAAGTCTTCACGGTACGGATCTTCCACCCCGTCCGACCATTGCATAAATACCCATTCGTCGTCCGCAACTGCCATAACGCCCGTAGCGTTTCTACCCTCTAATACGATCTGGAAAATCTCGCCCTCGATCATCCCCTCGCCTTTCACGTCGTAGGAAACCTCGAATTCTTTAAGCGGAGGCGTGACTACTTCTTCGATCACTTCTTTACCGCTGCTGAGGATTCCCGCGCTACTGAGCGCTGACACCGTTATCATTCCCGCGCCAGTCAACGCGCTTACGGACAAGCCAATAATCAACGGAATGGAGACTACGATTTGTAAGAGTTTGGGATTCACCGTCGAGAGCGCGTGTTTTGCATCTTCGCGTTGAATCCTCGCTATGTAAGAATCGTCGTCTTTGAACTGCGCCATCGTCAACATTCTTTCTTCCAAGCCGAGCTTATCGATTCGCTTGGCAACCGTCCTTGCCGACGGGCGGAATTTTTTGACATAGAAAATCGGAGTGACTGCGCCCGTGACTACGACGAATACGATCGCGCCGAGCCAAACGTGTTTAAACTCCGTCAACCAAAATATCGCCGCAGCTACAAATAACGCGGAAAAGCCGATGATCGAGCCACAAATTAAGGCTTTCAAAAAGGCTTCTTTTCCCAATCTTTTATTGTAGTCTTTCAGCAAATTTTCAACCATTTTTTTACCTCCGTGTAGAGTAATGCATATTAACACAAGTATCATTATAACATATCCGCACAAAAATGTAAATTGAATTGTCGAAGAAAATCGAAAAAATTCATTGAAAATAAAGGAAATTTTTTCTTTCTCTATATATAGAGGCCTAGATTGGGAGCCCTTAAAAACAAAAAACTACCCCGTAGCAAATCTCCATTTGGAGACCTGCAACGGGGTCGCTTTCCATTCAATTTCTCCACCGCCCTTTTCCGAGCGGCGAGTATACATTTGTCGTTACAAATTAGTCGCCTTCATAATCCCAAATTACGGGAAGCGTAAGGAACTCATCGTAACCAACGTCCCACTTCAAGCCCGTAATGGCTTCCGAACCTCTACAGTATACCTGGAAGTCAGCAGGAGCCTGACTGAACACGTTCTTCTTGAGCGTCGTTACCGATGCGGGAATAATGATCTTCTTCAAGCTAGGAAGTTCATATCCTTCCAATGCACCGAAGATACTACCGTTACCGCCATTATAGCCGTCTGCTCTCAAACCTTGCAACGTTTCGGGAAGTACGACTTCTTCAAGAGCCGTACAGCCTTGGAACATATACGCAGCACCCCAGTTGGAGTTCGAATAGTAGCTGAAGTACTTAGGACCGTCTTCGAATACTACTTTCTTCAAATTTTTACAATCGGTGAACGTAAACGCGCCGGGGGAACCTACCGTGCCAGGGAATGTGAATTCCGTGATCGCCGTACCAGCAAAGACGTAATCATCAAGCGATTTGAGTCCGGAAGGAATTTTGATCGACGCCAAAGACGTACAGCCCTTAAACGCATTGTTATCGATGTTCAAAACAGTGTCGGGAATTTCGATGCTTTCGAGCGAAGAGCAGTTTTCAAAGAACGACTTGTAGATATCCGTCAATTCACAATTAAACGTAACCGTCTTCAATTCCGTACAATTCTTAAAGAATCCGCCAGTGTTTGACATCGTTTCCGTTTGTGCCTTGATAGGCGTCAACGTTGCGGGAAGTTCCAACGAAGTGATCAACGTGCCTGCAAACGCGTTCGCACCGAGATAAGAAACGTTGTTGATCGTCAAGCTGGTGATACCCGTGTTTTCAAACGCGCTTGTACTGATTGTCGTAACGGTGTCGGGCAAGTTTGCGTTATCCAAACCGGAACAGCCGTAGAACGCGTACGCGCCAACCGATTCGATATTCGCGCCGTATACGACTTCCATAAGGTTGGTACAACCGTAGAATGCGTATGCAGGGATCGCGGTCATCGTATCGGGAATGACAATCTTCTTAATGTTCGTACATCCGTAGAATGCGTATTCGTCGAAGCTCATACCGTCGGAGAGTTCAAGAACGCCGCCTTCCAAAACAGCCGTCGAGGAGAAGGAAACGATACGCTTCATATTATCACCCCAAAGCGTACCCGAAGCATCCATTGCATACGTAAGGTTTTCCGAAGAAACTGACAAATCGCCAAGGTTTGTACATCCGAAGAATACCGCGCCACCGATGTATTCTACCGTAGCGGGAACCATAACGCTTCTAAGGTCCGTATTCTCAAACGCATTCGAGCCGATCGATTTCAGCGTTTCGTTCATATTTACCGAAGCAAGCGAGGAACAGTTCTGGAACGCGCATTCGCCGATTGAAGTAACTGCTTCGGGAATCGTGATCGATTCCAAACCGCTGCCTTGGAACATATAATTGGAAATAGCCGCCAAACCGGAAGGAAGCGTGATCGTCTTCAACGCTTTACAGCCTTTAAACGCGTTAACGCCGATTTCGTAGATATTATCGTCCAACGTAACCGAACTCAACAAAGCACAGTTTTCAAACGCGCTCGTACCGATTGCCGATACTTCAGGAACGACGATACTCGTAAGCGCTTTACAGTTATAGAACGCTGAGTTGCCGATATACGTCACCGATTCGGGAATATTGAACGTACTCAACTTCGTACAACCGGAGAACGTTGCGTCGGGAATACTCGTCAAATCGCCACGGAAGGTAACCGATTCAATCTTCGAGCAATTCTGGAACAAACCGGAAGCGATACCGCTCGCCAACGAGGTATAGATAGACGTGATGTTCACGGGAATTTCCATATTCGTAAGCGAACTACAGCCCTTGAACGCTTCTCTGCCGAGCAAGGTCAAGTTCGTAGGAAGCACAACTCCCGTGAGTTTAGAACAGCTTCTAAACGCGCCTTCGTAAATGGAGGTCAACGATTCGGGCAACGTAACCGTAACGAGCTTCGAACAGCCTTCGAACGGACCTTGAGAAGTACCCGTAGCCGTACCAATGTCCGTTACGCCTTCGGGAATCGCGATACTCGTAAGCGACGTACACTTGTAGAATACGGCGTTGTTCAGCTTCGTAAGCTTCTTAGGCAACGTTACGCCATCGAGTTGCGAACAGTTTGCAAACGCGGAACTGTCGATCGATTCTACGTTGTCGTGGAATTCAATCGTCGTCATCGCTTTACATCCGTTGAATGCGGAACTTCCAATCGAGGTGACGCTTGCAGGAATCGTAAACGAAGCAATCTTCGCGCAGTTAGAGAACGTACTGCTGGGAATCGTTTCTAATTGATTGGAAAGAGTTACGCTTTCCAAAACTTTACAGCCAGAGAATACGCCTGTGCCGAGAGTAGTTACCGAATTGGGCATTGCAAACGCCGTCAGTGCAGTACACCCTTCGAACGCCGAACTGCTAATGGTTTCCAGCGTAGGCGTACCTGCGAATTCCACCGTAGTCAATTCGGAACAGTTCTTAAACGCAGAATTGCCGATTGTTTTCAATGTGGACGGAATAATGACTTTCTTGATACCCTTACGACCAACAAATACGTTCGCACCCAGTTCCACGATACCCTCGGGAATGGTGAGCGTACCTTCTGCATCCACCAAGCCTTCGTGCGCCGCGCCATAGAGATAGTTCCACGCGTCGACGTACGTATCTGTACCGCCTACAATCGTCTTGTTGTTCGTGAAGATATGCAATGCTTCATCGTAGAATACGTTGGGATTGCCAGGTGCAACCTCGAACGTCGTGATCGAACCAGAGTTCATAAACGTACCGTCGATACTTGCAACCGTAGCGGAAAGCTTCACTCTCGTAAGCGAGAGACAGGAATCGAACAACGTCTTGCCAAGCGTCAACGCGCCCGTCGTTTCGGTGACATCGTTCGTTTCTGCATCTACAACGAGTTTCTTAACTTCAGGGAACTCGATCTCGGTAAGACCCGTCGCTGCAAACGCCGAATCGCCGATGGATTCAAGATAGGAGAAGCCCTCCAAATTGGTAGCAAACGTAACGCTTACTAAAAGCGTACAACCGCTGAATACGCTCGAGCCAATCTTCTTTGTTCTTGCAGGAATAATGATCGAAGGAAGCTTCACACAACCGCTGAACGTAGAGTTGCCGATTTCCAAAGGATCTTCGCCGTCTTCAAACGTTACGGAAACCAATTCGGTACAAGAACCGAACGCATTTATACCCGACCCATTGGCAATTTCAGTAACCGTACCGGGGATGGTAATGGATTGCAACGCTTTACAGTTGTAGAACATACCGCCACCGATTCTTTCAAGATTTTCGGGCAGTTTAACTTCCGTCAATTTTTCACAGTCTCTAAGCGTAGAGTCGCCGAGATTGGTCAAGTCGCTACCGTTTTCCACCGTAAAGCTCGTCAAGGATTTTGCCAAATAGCAAAGATAGTCGCCAACGTACGTAACTGAAGCGGGGATGTTCAAGCTTTCAATGCTCGAACTATAGAACGCATAGCTACCGAGTTGCGTTGTTCTTGCGGGAACTGTGAACGTCTTCAACGCATAGGTGTTTCCAAATACACCACCGGAACTGTACCCTGCGCTGTTTTCGATTACCAGCGAAGGCGCCGTAACGCCTGCAGGAGCTTCTTCAAACGTTACTGTAGCCAAATTGATACAACCGTTGAACGCGCCCGAAGCAATCGAGGATACCGTGTACGGAATCACTACCGTTTTCAAGGACTCGTTATTCAAGAACAATTCTTTCGAAATACTCGTCAAGCCAACGGGAAGCGTTACTGTTTCCAAAGCTTCCGTACCCGTAAATACGTTCGCGCCGAAGCTGAGATCGCTCTCGATACCTTGGCTGAATTTAATTTCCGTTACGTTCTTGTTACCATAGAAAGCTTTCTCTGCAATATAGGTCACCGTCTTAGGAATATCTACTACGCCGCCTTTCAATGCAGGACAGTAGTACAACGTGGTCGCCACGTCGGATACTTTACCGTAGACGATACCGTCAACGGAAGCAAATTTTTCGTTGCTTGCCGCAACGTTAACCGCGGCAATCGACGTACAACCTTCGAATACCGTTCCTACCGACGTACCGAGCGTAGTCGTTTTTGCAGGAATATCAATCGAAGCAAGATTCGTCGAAGCGAACGCATAATCACCAATGGATACCGTACGTTCGGGAAGAACGATTTCCGATACCTTTACACAGCCCTTGAATGCGTTTTCCGCAATCGACAAATCAGCCGTGCCGTCCATTGCAAACGTAACCGTTTCCAAAAGAACACAATCCAAGAACGCGCCTGCGCCGATCGTTTCTACATTCTTACCGATAACGATTTCCGTAAACTTCTTATTTCTGAAGATTTCCGCGGGAATCGTCTTGACTTCGTCGGGAATTACGTACTTGCCGCCGATCAGGGACGGGAAGTATACGATCTTAGATTTATCGCCGTTGAACAATACGCCGTCGTCCGTCGTAGTGTAGTTGCTGTTGCCAACTTCTACTTCCACTTTAGTGAGGGATTCACCGCCAAATACGCCCGTGATTTCAAATTCTTTTACATCTTTGCCGAGTTTGAGCGTTCTGACAAAGTATTCGGGAGTCGTTGCATACGTACCGAACGCAACGTTTTCCAGTTCCATATTCGCGCCGACAAGCGAAACCGTTCTCAAGTTCTTCGTGTCGCCGAACGCATATTTCTCAAGTTTACCAAGGTTCGCAGGAAGCGTAACTTCGGTAAGACCGGAACAGCCGTAGAATGCATAAGACTCAATATTGAGAGGCATATCCGTTTCAACGCCTTGGAAGTTAACCGCTCTTAACGTCGTACAATTTCTGAACGCCGCGCTTTCAATGTTTTCTACCCAACCCGGGATCGTTACCTGCGTAATGCCCGTGCAGCCTTGGAATGCGCCTGCGCCAATCGTCTTAATTCCTTTAGGAATGACGTACTCGCCCGTTCTTGCCTTAGGAACGTATACGAGCGTATCGCCCTTGGCATTCGTCAATACGCCGTCTTCCGTGGAAGCGTACTGTATCGTTTCACCGTCCGCAGGATTTCCTTCAATATAGATTTCCGTAAGCGCCGAAGAACCCGCGAAGATATCTACGCTGAAATCCTTCAAACGAGCGGGAAGCGTAACCGATTTCAAAGACGTACAATGCTTGAACGCATTGTCCGCAATCGTCAAGGTTTGCTCTTTTTGTCCCTCTGCCGCAGGCAAGAATACAACCGAAGTAAGATAACTTCTAGTGATGAACGAATAAACCGAGAACGCCGTTTCGTCAATACGCGTTACGGATGCGGGAATACGCACTTCGCTCACGTACGAATCTTTAAATGCGTTGACGGGAATCGTCGTTACGCCGTCGGGTACGGTAAACGAGCCTCTACGTGCGCGAGGTACGTATTTGAGCTGTACTTCACCGTTATCGTGATACAACAATACGCCGTCTACCGACGAATATTTAACTTCGTGCTTGTTGTGGTTTTCAGGATCCACGCAATAGACTTCTACATCGTTCAACTTCGAGCAGTACTGGAACGGCGAACCCGTACCGTTACCGCCGTCGACGGGAATGGATACCAACTGAATGGTATCGGGGATTCTAATCTTCTTAAGGTTCGAGCAGCTCTTGAACGCGCTACCCTCCACCGTGGTAACGGGCTTGCCGTTATACGTTACGGGTATCGTAATTTCCGTTACGTAACTGATACCTACGCCTTGCGAAACGGAATACGCTTCGCCGTTATCGATCGAGTTAAACTTGAATACGTCGATCCAATGCGCATACAAATCCAACCCCGCTTGTTCGCCCCAAACCGCTTCGCTCACGCCAAGAGGATCGGTATATTTCGTGCCGTCGCCGTTGGGTTGCGAATACCAGCCGCCGAATACACGGGTGGTATCTTTCGACGTCGCGATAGGCAACTCGAAGTTTTCTCTATAATATACACTACCCGTGGTTACGTCCAACGTACCCATCGTTTCGTCTACGATAAGGTTTACTTCGTACTTTTCAGGCGTCCAGTATGCATAAAGCGTGGTGTTACCGCTGATCATATAGTATTCGTCAACAAACTTCGAACCGTTGTTCTTCGGTCCGTTGGGAACGTTATACCAGCCTGCGAAAATATAACCGCCGTTCGTGAGATCGGTAGGAAGTTCAATTTCATCGCCAATTGCTTTATACATCGGAGCTACTTCCGTACCGCCGCAGGAATCCAACGCAATTTCGTACGCATAGACTTCAACGCCGATCCAATCGGTCTTAATCGCGCCTTTATAATAGGACGCAACTTCTACCGTGTTCACGCCTGCTTGCGTCAACTTAACGGAAGCCGAGCTGAGGTTGCCCGCTACTTTTTGTACTTTACCGCCGTTTACACGGATACCGTATCCGTCCGCTTCAAGAACGGGAGTCCACGAAATTTTACCCTGTTTGTAAACGGGAAGATCCACCATCGTGTCCATCTTTACGACCATCGTATCGGTAAACGCGGAATTTTTGTCCGCCGTTGCACCTACTGCTTGAATGGAAATTTGGTATTCCGAAGCTACTTTGAGATTCGAAAGATCATACGTAGCTTCTTCCGTTTCAAACTCCTGCGCGCCGATTTTCACTTTATATTTCGTCGCACCCGCAACAGCGTCCCAAAGCAAAGTCTTGCCCTCTACGCGCACGTTCGAAGGCGTAGCAAGGTTCGCTTTCGCGTACGTCACTTGCGTAGCCGTAGGCGAGTTATAACCTGCCGCGATCGGATATACGCCGATCGTCATATCACCCGAATATTCTTTAAGCGAATATACCGTAGCCGCCCCAACGTTCACTTTCGTCGTAGTTTCACCAATTTTAATTTCGACTACGTACGAGAGCGCGTTGTCAACGCGTTTCCAACTTACCTGTTCATTCGCAGCGTCTACTGTAAGCCCCGTAACTGCCGTCAAATCTCTCGAGAACTCAAACGTTTCAGACTCAGACGTAACGTAGCCGTTCGCTACTGCTTTAACCGTAAATTTAATACCGCCTTCCTGCATTTCGCAATTCGAGAAGTTGAAATACAGCGAGCTACCGTTGTCGAAATCCGTATGTTTATGATCATCGTCGCCGCAATCTACCGTGATCAAGTATTTCTCTGCGTTTTCAACTGCGTTAAATAAGAGCACGGAAGGCTCTACTACCGTGAACAAGGAAACGTTATCTAGCTGCTTATTATTATAGTATACAGTGGTCTTGTTTTCACCAAGCGTAACTTCGATCTTATATTCGCCTGCCGCCTTGCTCGCGAAATCGTATGCGTATGTAGCATCGCCGAGCGTGTGGTTAAGCACACTGTCATCTTCGTTCGGAGCGGTAATATTCAGCTTGTAGCTGGGGTTGACCGCATCCGAGGACCAACGTACTCCCGTTGCGTCTACCGATACTGCAGGAGCGGCGCTTGCCCAAACGGCATACAACGTCGTATTTTCTTTCAACGCTTGCCCTTCGTATTTGCAGGTCAATTTCGTTGCATCTTCAAAATCACTCGTCCACCAGCCTGCAAACGTTGCGCCCTCTTTCGTGGGCGTGGGAAGATCAAACACTTTACCGCTAATCGTTTGCTTCGCCTCGTACGTAGCTGTATTGCCGTCTACGTTGAATGCAACCGTGAATTCGTTCTGCCCCGCCTTTACGCTCTCATAACGCGCGTAAATCGTGACATCGCCCGATACGGGCGCCTCGAAAAAGAACGGAGTTTTAAATTCCGCATCCGCATACCAACCTACGAAATTATAACCGTCTTTTACGGGATCTGCGGGTTTTTCAAACGTTTTGCCGTTCATTACTTTCGTTGCGGCAATCGCACTGCCGCCGTTCGTTTCGTATGTAACGGTATAGTCTACTTTCTTGAGGAAACTATACGTAACGCCGTTGTACTCAAACGTAAACGCTCCGTTCGCAAAATTTGCCTCCACTTTATTTTCTTCGCCGGCAATCGTCAACGTCAGTTTTTGGCCGTCATACTTATACGTACCAACAACTACTTCGTTGTCAAGCAACATCGTAAACGTGTTGCTGTCATCGACCAAGGTAAGCAAATATTCTTTTCCATACACTTCGTCATACCAAATGCCCTCTTCACCATAATTCGTTTCCACGGGGTCATCCTTACAAGCTGTAAAGCCTGCCGGAACCGCGGCCATTATCATGGCGCAACAAAAACAAAGTAATAAGCTTTTCTTGTTCTTGTTCTTCATAAAAACCCTCCAATTTTTATTTTTCGTCTTTCGAAATACTCCAAATCCTCCCAACTCTTTTTCACAATGTCTGCTCTTTTCTTTAAATAAAAAAGGTTAAAAAACGGGATTATTTAAATTATTTGCATTTATTATATCATAATTCAACTTTTTGTGTCAACCATTTACTTATTAGGCGTCGTTCAAAATTTCGAATAGAATCAATTCGAAAAACAAATGATTTTAAGGCGTTTGATTTAAAATATAAATCTTTAAAATATTTAACAATTGACCATCATTCTGCACATAAAAAACAACCCCTTTAATAGAGGCAGTCGCCAGTTTTGATTATGTTGTCGCGCGCGCAGGCGAGTGTAGAAGAATCGCTGAAACTGATTCCAAAAATTTCCATATTTTGCGATAAAATAGTAAAAACCACAGGACACTGTGGTTTTTGTGGTACTCCCTGCGGGAATCGAACCCACAACTAGCCCTTAGGAGGGGCTTGTTATATCCATTTAACTAAGGAAGCGCATCTATTAGGATTGTAACGTTTTTTCGCGCAAACGAATATATCTTTAAAATAAATACCCCAACATTATACTACTTGCGCGCAATCTTGTCAAACTTTTTAAAACTCATTCGGGAAATTCCTTGTCTTTCCCTAAAATGCTCCAACCTTTCCGATTTAGAAAGAAAAACCGTACATTCCTAAAATTTTTTGTCTATCTATAAGTAGCGCTTATGGAAAGCATAATTATTCTTTATTTTTCGGCGATTTTTTATAAGAAAAATCAATTATTTTTATATTTTTACTCATAAAATAGTTGCATTCCCTTAAAAAAAGTGCTAAGATATATTCACATCGAAAAAATCGATAGAAGTATGCTTAAAAATCTATTTTATTAGGAGATATATTATTATGACTTACGTAGAAAGAGTGTTGGACGATTTAAAAAAGCGCAATCCCAATGAAACGGAATTTCATCAGGCTGCGACCGAGATTCTTATGACGTTAGAACCTGTAATCAACGCGCACCCCGAATATGAAAAAGCAGCGCTTTTGGAGCGCTTCACCGAACCCGAACGCACGATTATTTTCCGTGTGCCTTGGGTAGACGATAACGGCAACGTGCACGTAAATAAAGGCTATCGTGTTCAATTCAACAGCGCGATCGGTCCCTACAAAGGCGGGCTTCGATTCCACCCCTCCGTCAATCTCTCCGTCATCAAGTTCTTGGGGCTTGAACAAATCCTTAAAAACAGCCTGACGGGGCTTCCCATCGGCGGCGGTAAAGGCGGATCCGATTTCGATCCCAAAGGCAAGTCCGACCGTGAAATTATGACATTTTGCCAAAGCTTTATGACCGAGCTTTTCCGTCATATCGGAGCAGATACGGACGTTCCCGCCGGCGACATCGGCGTCGGAGCACGCGAAGTCGGTTATCTTTTCGGTCAGTACAAACGCATTCGCGACGAGCACGTTGGCGTACTGACTGGTCGCGGACTTTCGTACGGCGGATCTCTGATTCGGAAAGAAGCTACGGGATACGGACTCGTATATATTATGGCGGAAGCTATGAAAGAGCGCGGCGATTCCTTCCAAGGCAAAACCACGATCGTTTCGGGAAGCGGAAACGTAGCCATTTACGCGTGTGAAAAAGCGCAGCAACTTGGAGCAAAGGTGGTAGCCATGTACGATTCCAACGGCTATATTTACGATCCGAACGGAATCCAAATCGACGTAATCAAACAGATCAAAGAAGTCGAACGCGCGCGCATAAAAGAATATGCAAGCCGCGTAGCGGGCGCAACTTATACGGAGGGCTGCAAAGGGATTTGGACGATTCCCTGCGACGTAGCGTTACCTTGCGCCACTCAAAACGAGATCGACGCAGAAAGCGCGGCAAGTCTTGTTAAAAACGGAGTCCAATACGTCGGCGAAGGCGCGAATATGCCCTCTACTTTGGAAGCGATCGAGATTTTCCAAAAAGCAGACGGAGTCGTATTCCTGCCTGCAAAAGCAGCAAACGCAGGCGGCGTAGCGACTTCGGCGCTGGAAATGGCACAATCCTCGGGCAGACTGTTCTGGTCGGCGGAGGAAGTTGATGCGAAGCTGAAAACCATTATGGTCAATATTTATCATAATATGGACGCGGCGGCAAAAAAATACGGATTTGCCGGAAACTACGTAATGGGCGCAAACATCGTCGGATTTGAGAAAGTAGCCGAAGCAATGATGGCGCACGGAATTGTATAGTCTGTATCGTAATTCAATGTAAATGAAAAGCCCCCGCGCGCCTTCTCGGCACTCGGGGGCTTTTCATCTAAAAAAGACTCCTGAAAGCTACAAGCAAAAAATCCCTTTCTTTTGCCGTATTTTTTCTTCTATACTCTTTACAAAAAAAGGAAATTGTGTTATACTGATTATGGTATAAAACGCATTACAAAACAAAATCTAACAGCGTAAAGGAGCGTTATGATCTACACCATTGAAAACGAATACGTGAAAATCGCCGTAGACACCGTGGGGGCGCAACTGCAATCCCTTTATTCCAAAAAAAGCGGCGTGGAGTATCTTTGGCAGGGTGACTCGAATTATTGGGCGGGTCGTGCGTACAACCTCTTCCCCGTGATCGGAAGAATGTACAAAGGCACGTATCTGTATCAAAACCGTGAATATCAAATCGGAGCGCACGGCGTTGCGCGTTCCAACGTCTTTTATTTGGAAGACCGCAGCGCAACGAAACTCGTATTCTTGTTGACCGATAATCGCGACACCTACAAAGAATACCCTTTCCGCTTTGAATTCCGCGTAATTTTTACTCTGGAAAATTATACGCTCAACGTCCGCTACGAAGCGAAGAATCTCGGTAAAAACGAAATGATTTGCGCATTCGGCGGACATCCCGGTATCAACGTGCCGTTCGGCGACGGAATGTTTGAAGATTATTATCTGGAGTTCAGCGAAAAAACAAAAGTAACGCAGGAACTGCTGTCCGAAAATAAATTTATGTCCGGCGAGCGAGTTCTTTATGATCTTCAAAACGGAGTCAAACTCCCCTTAAAGCACGGCTTATTCGATAATGACGCGCTCATTTTCAGCAATACGTCCCGCTGCGTATCCTTAAAATCCAAAAAGGACAGCAAATACGTAACGATGCGGTATTCCGATTTCCCTTATATCGGGTTCTGGCACAGCCCCTTTACGGACGCTCCGTTCGTTTGTTTGGAGCCTTGGACGGCGCTCCCTGCCGACGAGGGAATCACAACCGTTTTGGAAACCAAGCCGAATATGACCAAAATCCCCGCCGCAAAATCCGCAGGCGTTTCCTATTCGTTGGAAATCCACGAATAAATCCATCAAAAAATAAAAAATCCGCCAACCATGTATCGGTTGACGGATTTTTTTACGTCTTAAATGAATCAATAGAACGTAGCCAACGGCTCTTCGGGTTGCTCGCAAACGATCACCTTTTCCGCAACAAGCACGGGACCCTTGCCCTTGTAAATGCGGTGCTTTTGGAATTGAATTTTCGCCGTTACGTGAATCCAATCTCTTGTAGCGAGTTCCATCACTTCAGGCAATACACACGCCAAACCGCAGTATTGAATATCGTCGGCGCAACAGGTCATCACGTGTCTACCCAAAACGATGTCCTGCGGCGACAAACGTTTGTCCGTCGCAACGAGTCCTCTGAATTTGACCGTCTTGCCGATATACGCCTCCATATTCTCCGTCAGATCTCGATAGAAAAACGCGTAGTCTTTATCCTCGATCTCGATCACAGGCGCGTTGATATCGAACGGCAGCGGGTCTTCGATTTCGTCAAACTCTGCTTTTCCGTCCGCGCGCTCGTACACGATATCGCAGCGGCGGGAAATGCCGCGGACAATCTTATGGAACTGCATTTTATCCATCGTATCGTCGAAGCGGTTAAATACCGTAAGCTGGGTATTCTGGATTTTATCGAAAACGAGCTGGCGCATATTCGCGTTATAATTCAAAAACGTGTTGGAGTCAAAAAACGTCATAATTTGATTGATCATCCAACCCTCGGGCATCGCCGCAAAAAAATCCTCCAGCATCCACATACCGTTGTATTCCACAACGATCCGTTCTGCGCCGAACTTCGTTTGTAACTGCGAAAGGTATTCTTCGTTTAGTTGTTCTTGGTCCTCGATTACGACGAGATTCACGTTCTCTGTATTGGCAAAGCGAATGGTTTCATATTCCTCAATCCCCTCTTCCATTACGAGAAGCAGGGTATTCTCTCCCGTTGCAAACCGCGGATCTTCCATCGTACCTTGAATAAATTGCGTTTTGCCCGATTCCAAAAAACCCAAAAAGAGATAGACGGGCGTTTCCGTCGGTATTTGTCTTTTCATAACTTTCCTCTCTTATACGTTAAACAGTTCTTCAAGCGCCTTTTCGTTCAGCTGGCATCCAATCACGCAAATTCTACCCGTAACCCCAGCAGCACCCTCGCGTACATTCCCTTCTTCAGGTACGTAATCGAAATGCAACCACGACTCCTCGCCTGCCACAATCCCTTTCGCGCGAAGTACGACTCCGTACTTTTCTTCGTCGGCAAGCGCCGCAAGCGCGTTTTCCAATTCCGCCCGTACGTATTTCTTCGTCGTTTCTTTGCCCCAACTGATAAATACTTCGTCGGCGTGATGGTGTTCGTGGTGACCATGTCCGTGATGATCGTGATGGCAATCACAATGCTCGTGGTGACATTCGTGGTCGTGATGATGTTCGTGATGCTCGTGATGATGATCGTGATGGCAATCACAATGTTCGTCGTGACACTCGTGATCGTGGTGATGATGTTCTTGGTGACAATCACAATGCTCGTCGTGACACTCGTGATCGTGGTGATGATGTTCGTGGTGACAATCACAATGTTCGTCGTGACATTCGTGATCGTGATGATGGGCTACTTCGTTCTCCAATGCGGAAAGTTCGGTTTGCAAGCTGTTTTCGCCTTTCATAGCGGAGAGGATATCCTTGCCCGATAATCCGTTCCAATCCGCCGTAACGATTCTCGCCTCGGCGTTTTTCTCTTTCAAAAGCGCCACGGAAGCCGACAATTTCTCTTCTGAAAGCTTGGATGTATGAGAAAGCACGATACAGCTTGCATTCTCAACCTGATCGTTAAAAAATTCCCCGAAATTTTTCATATACATTTTACATTTGCCTGCGTTTACGACAGTACAAAAAGCATTCAAAACGGTGTCGGACAACTGCGCAGCTTTCACCGCTTTCATAACGTCGCTCAGCTTCCCTACGCCCGACGGCTCGATCAAAATTCGATCGGGCGCGTATTGCGCGACAACCTGTTGCAAGGCTTTAGAGAAATCCCCCACGAGCGAGCAGCAAATACAACCCGAATTCATTTCGGTAATATTCACTCCCGCGTCCTGCAAAAAGCCGCCGTCGATCCCGATCTCGCCGAATTCGTTCTCGATGAGAACTACTTTTTCCCCGACATACGCTTCCTGAAGCAATTTTTTAATCAGCGTGGTTTTTCCCGCGCCTAAAAACCCTGAAAATATGTCTACTTTCGTCATAATCTACCTCTCTTTTCCGACTGTATTATCCTTTTATTACACGATAAACGCCCAATTCCCGTCCTTGAAAATTTGAACTTTTTCGCCCGTTTTGGTGATGCCAACGATGGACGTATCTTTCGCGCCGATCATAAAATCCACGTGAATCATACTGTCGTTGATCCCCCGCGCTTTACACTCCGCATCCGTGAGTTTTTCATACCCTTTTAAGCATTCGTTAAAGCCATGCCCCATAGCAAAGTGACAACTTGCGTTTTCGTCAAACAACGTATTGTAGAACAATACCCCCGATTGACTGATGGGAGAATCGTAAGGAATGAGCGCGCATTCTCCAAGTTTCCCCGCGCCCTCGTCCATCGATACCATTTCCTTGAGTAACGCTTCCCCTTGCTCCGCTTTCGCCTCCACGACTTTACCGCCCTCAAACCGCAAAGAGAAATTGTCGATCAATTCGCCCATATACGACAAAGGTTTGGTGGAGTACACGATCCCCTCTGCCGAACCCGCTTTCGGGGAAGTAAATACTTCTTCCGTGGGAATATTGGGATTGAATACTCTGCCTTTGAGCGTTTTCTCGCTCCCACCGCAAAAGATTCCGTCTTCGTTGAGTTCTACTTTTAACTCCGTTCCGTTGCCGCTCTTATATTCGAGATATTGCAGCCCCAAACCGTTGAGATACGCGCAACGAGCCGCAAGCTCCGCATTGTGTTCTTTCCAAGCTTTTACGGGATTTTTACCATCCGCGCGGGAAGTGTATAAAATGACTTTCCACATCTCTTCCACCGCTTTTTTCTCAGGCAAATTCGGGAATACTTTCTTTGCCCAAGCTTTGCCGGGAACTGCCGCAATACACCATTGATGCCTGTTCTCGATCGCTAAGCGGAAAGGCTTGATTTGGGGATACAGCGCGCGACGGGCTTTGCTCATCTTTTCCTGATCCACGCCGTTCATTCCGTCGGGGTCTTCCGATTCAATAAACAATCGACAGGAATAGTTTTCCGCTTTAAATTCCCACTTCGCTTTTACCCACGGCTTCAACGTGGAAAGGGAATCTAGACTACGATATTGGGAGTTCAATTTCTCTACGGGTTGGTGACTCCATTCCACGTAGACTTCGCTTGCGCCCGCTTTGTAACACTCTTCCACGACCATAGTCACGAACTCGGGCTGATCAAGCCCTGCGGCAATAAACACCGTTTGTCCTTTTTTGACGTTTAATCCTACGCGCGCGATCAATTTCGCGTATCTTTGTAATTGCGTTTTTCTCATTGTTTTATTTCTCCAATTTTTTCTTCAAAATCTCTTTCGCATATCCAACCGCGCGTTTGACTCCGCCTTGCTTAAAGGGAACGGCAAGATTCGCGGCTTTCAACGTCTTTAAATATCCGAGCGAACCGCCCACTTTGCAAAGCGTCATATAATCTTTCCAACAAGCGGTTTTATCCGATTCGTATTTTTTCTTGAACTCCATCGCGCCCATCGTCGTCAACGTATAGTTGATATAATAAAACGGATAGTGAAAAATATGCAGTTTATGATACCACCAGCCGCCGCGGTTAAAGAACTCGTTCTCCTCGCCGTAGTCGCGCCAGGGCATATATTTCTTCTCTAGCTTTCTCCAAGCCGCCGTGCGCTCGTTAGGAGTCATATTCGGATTCGTATAGACGATATGTTGGAACTCGTCCACCGCCACGCCGAACGGAACGAACGTCAAGGTTTGTTGTAAATGCTGGAAGCGGTACGCTTCCGCTTTTTCACCGAAAAACAATTCTGCGTACGGATACGCAAACTGTTCCATCGACATAGAATGGATCTCCGCAATATCCGTCGATTCACTCCAAAGCGCTTGCAAAGGTTGCTCCCGCATCGCCATATATCCTGCGAACGCGTGACCCAATTCGTGCGTCAACACGTCCACGTCCCCCGTCGTACCGTTGAAACAGGAATAGACGAACGGAGCTTTATAATCGTTGAGCGAAGTCATATACCCCGTCGCCGCTTTGTTGGGTTTGTTGTCGAGATCCATCAACTCGTGCTCGATCATATAATCGATAAATTCGCCCGTTTCAAGGCTCAAATCGTGGTACATTTTCGCTGCCTGCGACACGAGATATTCCCGATCTCCAACGGGTTTTGCATTGCCGTCGGGGAATATGAGTTCCTCGTCGTAAAACATCACCTTTTCGACTCCAATACGCTTCGCCTGCGCCGCGTACAATTCTTCGCAAAACGGCGTAAGTTCTTCCAAGACTTGCGCGCGGAACGCCGCCACGTCTTTTTCATCGTAATCCAGTCGCCCCTGTTGCATATACCCGAGCGGAACAAAATTTTTAAAACCTAAATTTTTACCCATCTCATCGCGGATTTTTACGAGTCGATCGAAAATTTCACCCATTTCACGGTCGTTCTCCTCGAAGAATTCCGCATACTTTTTCGCCGCCTCCTTGCGCACTTCGCGATCGGGATGAGAAAAATATTTCAACATACCGTAAAGATTACATTCCTCGCCCATAAATGGAATTTTACAAGCCGCCGTAATTTTTTGGTAACGGTTTGTAAGCTCGCTTTCTTCCTGCATGAGTTTTATATTCTTCTCGGAAAAGCTGTCCACTTCTAATTGTACGAGCTTTAAAAACTGTTCGCCGTATTCCTCGTCGATATTCTTTTTAAAAGGCGAAGAAAGCAGCGCCAAACTGAACTGTTGCATATACGGCATCGCTTCGGGAAGCTGTTCGTTAAAAAATTCGTCCTCGCCTTCGTAGAACGTATCCGAAGTATCGACGGTATGACGGATTTCCACAATCGTACGCATCGTATTCACGTGAGAGGAATATTCTTCTTCCTCCGCCATACAAGCCTTGACTTCTTCATATGTTTTTGCTTTCGCCACCCGTTCGTTGAGCGACGAGTAAAAACGTTTCAATTCTTCAAAATCCGGACGTACGTACTCCAAATCCTGAAAAGTGGTTATTTGTTTCATCTCGTACCTGCCTACCTGTTTTTATCCAACCAAATCATAATTCACGTTTTTATAGAACAGCGAACGGATCTCATCGTCGTTCTTGGTTTGCGCCAAAATCCACATCAATTTCGTAAGAATACTCTCATACGTCATCGTATAGCTTTCTAAAAGATCAAAGCGGTTTTTTAAACCTCTCCCCACGCGGTACACGTTCATATCGCTGCCCTCTTGCTGAACCTGCGTGGTGACGACGAGCGTCTTGCCTTTTCCTTTCCAACTCTCCAACACTTCATAAAACCCGTAATAACCGCATTCGGGCACTCCGCCCGTGCCGTAGCCAGAAACGACGACCGCATCGTTATAGCGGAAATACGCGTCTAAAATCTCCCTTTGAATTCCCGGAGTTAACGTAAGCAATCCTACTTTGCTGTTGAGTTCCAAATAAAATTCGGGAACGGCTGCTTTCGGAGTTTTGATATATGGAATAATTCTTCCGTCGCGAATGACTGCAAGGTTGGGAAAATCCACGCTGGCGAAGGCATTAAAACTCTTCGAGCGGATTTTTTTCGCGCGCGTACCTGCAATCACGTTGCCCTGAAAAACGATGACGACGTCGGAAGCGTCGGGCGAAGCGGCGTATAAAAAGCTATCTCGAAGATTGATTCTGCCGTCGGTATCCTCTTTGTCGATGGGTTGTTGAGAGCCCGTGAAAACGATAGGTTTTGGGGAATGTTGAATCATATACGACAACATCGCCGCCGTGTAAGCCATCGTATCCGTACCGTGGCAAACGACAAATCCGTCATATTCGTCGTAGCGCTCTTGAATCGTCGTGGCGAGCTTAATCCAATGTTCTGGCGTAACGTTCGTACTGTCAATGTTATAGATCTGAATCGCATCCGCTTGGCAAAACGCAAAGATTTCAGGTACGCATTTCAGCAACGCTTCCGCTCGCAGTTCGGGGATCAAGCCCTCCGAGCCCGAATGGGAAGCGATTGTGCCGCCCGTTGCGATGAGGAGTATTTTTTTTGGATCGCTCATACCGTTTTCCACCTCGTTATTTCTTTCCTTTTATTATACCCCTTTTTTCACAGATAGTCAATCTTCCGTCGGGATAATTTTCCAAAAATTTCAATGCCCGCAACGGCTTGCAGCCGTTGCGGGCGATTTTTCCCTTATTTTCTTTATTTTTGCGTTTTTCTACGCAGATAATCCCCTTGTTTTACGGGATACGGACAACGCAGTTTATACTTCTCTTGAACAAGCTTCGCATCCTCTACTTCCGTCCCGTTGCTGTCTACCATGTCCGCAACGACGAACGTTTTCCCGAAGTTTCCGTCGGGAGAAAGGATCTCCAAAACGTCCCCTTTTTTAAAGCGATTCCGCATTTCTGCTTCTAACCAACCCTCCGCATAACCCAATACGTCCGCAATATATACGTACTCGCCTTTCGATTGACTGTCATTGTAATTGACGGTACTGCTATTCTCGCCGAATGCGTACGCTTCGGTGTATTCCCGATGCGCTACGTTGCAAAGCTCCGTTTCCGCTAGCGATAGCTCCGCTCCGTCCATCGCGCGGCGGTAGGCGTTGATTACGGTTGCAAGATAATATCCGCTCTTCATTCGTCCTTCGATTTTAAACGAGCTTACACCTGCGGTTTCAAGCTCTTGTAAGCGGCGAATCATATTCAAATCCTTGCTATTGAAAATATACGCGCCGCGACCGTCTTCTTCGATCGGGAGCCATTCGGACTTTCCGTTGGTGGCGTTGAGCGCCCGAACTTCGTAATTCCAACGGCAAGACTGCACGCACGCGCCTTTGTTAGACGATCTCCCGTCCAAATAATCGGACAAAAGACATCTGCCGCTGTATGAAATGCACATCGCGCCGTGCACAAACGCTTCCAATTCCGTTTCGGGTACGAAATCGTGAATTTCCGCTATATCTTTGACGGGCAATTCCCGAGCCAAAATCACGCGGGAAACGCCTTGTTCCGTCCAAAATTTTACGGCGTATTTATTCGTCGTATTCGCCTGTGTAGACAAATGCACCGAAAGCTCGGGCGCGGCTTTTTTCGCCGCGTAAACAACACCCGGATCGCTCAAGATTGCCGCGTCTACCCCCGACCGGGATAAAAATTGGAAATATTCTTCCATCGCTTGCAAGTCCGCATTTCGAGCAAATACGTTCGCCGTGACGTATAATTTCTTACCGTTGCGATGCGCGAATGCGACTGCGTTTTTTAACTCTTCGCTCGAAAAATTGTCCGCGAATGCGCGCAGGGAAAAATTCTTTCCGCCCACGTATGCTGCGTCCGCTCCAAAATGGAACGCCGTCAATAATTTCGCATAACTCCCTGCAGGAGCTAAAAGTTCCGCTTTCATACTCTTTTTCCTTTCCGTAAATCAGTTCTTCCAATACACCGACAACGCTACACCGTCGCCAACGTCCAACACGGACGTAATAAAATCGCGATCGCTTGTTACTACGTCGAGATAAGAACGAATCTTCTCCACAATCGAATGCCGTTTTGGCGGAGTCGGTTCTACGCCGCTCACCCAACCGTACAACAACACATCGTCCGCAAACAAAACTCCTCCGTTTGTCAAGAGTCTTTTTATATCGAATAGATATTTCTCGTACTGCGCTTTCGGACCGTCTAAAAACACGAAATCGAATTGCCCGTTCATCATCGAAAGAATCTCGCCCGCATCACCCAGGTATGCGTTCACGCGATCGGAAACACCGAGTTCTACAAAATTTTTCTTCGCTTCCAAATAGCGTTCTTCTTCTAATTCAATCGTTGTCACCTGCGCCGAAGGACAGGCTTTCAGCATCGCAGCAGCCGACAATCCGACTGCCGTTCCGATCTCCAAAATCCGTTTGGGTTTCGTCGCCGCCAACGTCAACAGTAGGAAATTCAAAGTTTCCTCGTCCGCCACGGGAATTCCCCGCTCTAACGCGTCTTTGCGGAGCGTAGCAATTCGCTCGTCTATATTCAGTTTTACCAACGACGCTGTGTATTTCATTCGTTTTTCCTTATTTTCCCATTCCCTTATACGTCGAGAATCGCCACGACGATCAACGGGGATTGCTTGGTATGCTTATAGATATAATTCTTTAACGCTTTTTTGATGCAAGCGGAAAGCTCCGCTTGATTGCCGTACGCATAATCGTAACTCTCTACCGCGCGTTGCACCACCGTTTTGACTTCGTCTGCGTCCATATTGTCCGCAAACACGAAACCGCGAGATTCGATCTGCGGTTCGTTGATCACGTAGTTGCCCGTAACCGCTAGCGCAACGGTAAAAATCCCCTCCGCCGACATCTTTAAACGATCTTTCATTACTTCGCTCGTTCCGTAATCTTCAAAACCTGCCCCGTCGATTAATCTCGTACCTGCCTGCACGTTTTCGCCCAATTTCAGCTCGTTGAGTAGCACCTCCACGCAATTCCCGACCTCGGGAATAATGATATTTTGTTCGGGCATTCCGAGCGTTTCCACGAGTTTCGCGTGGCGTTTCAAATGACGGTATTCGCCGTGCACGGGAATAAAGAATTTCGGTTTTAATAAATTGTGCAGAATTTTATGCTCTTCCTGACAAGCGTGTCCGGAAACGTGGATTTTTTCCAAACTCTCGTACACGACCTGCGCGCCTTTTTGATAAAGATTGTTGATCACGCGATAGACCATTTTTTCGTTCCCGGGAATGGGATTCGCCGAAATGATGATCGTATCGTTGGGACCGACCGTTACTTTATTGAATTCCCCCAAAGCCATTCGCGTTAACGCGCTCATAGGCTCGCCTTGAGATCCCGTAGAAACGATCAGGAGTTCCCCGTCGAACAAATTCTTCGTCTTTTCAATATCAATGAGTACGCCCTCGGGAATGATCAATTCCCCGATCTTCACAGCCGCATCGACGACCTTGAACATACTGCGCCCCGAAAGCGCCACTTTGCGGCGGTATTTGACCGCCAAATCAATAATCTGCTGCAAACGGTGAACGTTGGAGGCAAACGTCGCGATAATCAAACGGCGGTGCATATTTTCCGAAAACAAATGATCCAATGTCGTTCCCACGACCGTTTCACTCATCGTATAGCCCTGCCGTTCGATGTTCGTGGACTCCGCCATATATAACAGCACGCCCTCTTTCCCTAGCTCCGCAATCCGCTTTAAATCGATGGGGTTTCCCGCGACAGGCGTTAAATCGATCTTAAAGTCGCCGCTGTGAAAAATGACTCCGTTCGGGGTGCGGATCGCCAAAGCGCACGCGCCCGAAATGGAATGGTTTACGTTTATAAACTCCACCTCAAACGTACCCAATTTCACTTTGTCTCCCGGCTGAACGACGCGCTGAGTTACATTTTGGATATGATGTTCCTGCAATTTATTATCCGTGAGCATCAACGTGAGCTTCGTGCCGTATAACGGAGTTTGCGGATTCAATTCTTTCATCAGGTAAGGCACTCCGCCAATATGATCCTCATGACCGTGCGTTAGCAAAACACCTTTGATTTTGTCTTTATTTTGCGCTAAATACGTGATGTCGGGAACAACCGAATCAATCCCCGGCATATCTTCGTTCGGGAAAGACAAACCCGCATCGATAATCACGATGTCGCCGCCGTATTCCAGCGCCGTCATATTCTTGCCGATCTCGCCTACACCGCCTAAAAAAATGACTTTTACGGGGCTTTGTTTGCGATTGGTTTTCTTCCCCGTAGTCTTTTTCGGAGTTTTTATTGATTTGGTTTCTACCGTTTCCGTTTTGCCGATGCGTTTGGAGTCGCGAGGCGGCGCGATTTTTTTCTCGACCGTTTTCCGATTCTTAAACTCCTGTGGCTCTTTCTGTTTCTTCTCTTTTTTTACGCGTTCCGACTTCGTTTTTACCGTATCGCGCAACGCATCGAATCCGTCAAAAGCCGTACCCATCGGATTCTTTTTCCCTTTTGTAAAACGGCCCGACGTAGAGTTTTTTCCACCGCGAGTTGTTTTGTTTTGTTTCTTTTCGTTCACTGTATTCCTTTTCTCCTGCTGGATTTAGAAAATAGAGAGCCGAAAGAATTTCTCAGCTCTCTATTTGTTATTCATTATTCTTTTCGTTTGTAAACATCAAAAGTCCAAATCGACTTTCTTTTCTTTCGTAGCTTTGATAAATCCCGTTTCATACAGCTCTTTCGTGGACTGATAACCAAACTGTTCAACATAATCGACCGCTTCAAAATCCGCTTCTTTTTGCGTTCCGAGTTTGTCTGCCAAGATACCAACCAATCTCAACGCTTTCTTAACCGCGCCTTCGCTCTTGATCTTAACCATAAACGGAGTGCTTTCATACGCTTTCTGAGCGCCTACGTCTTTTTGATGATATACCGTCTGCTTGTATTCGGGATCGTTGGGATCGAGCGCGAGGTAGAAGCAAAGCGTCTTACCGCAAATGTTGATCTTCGCAACCGTATCACGACCATAGTTGAATCTGTCGCCGTGCCAGCTGATGTTTGAGTTGACTTTCTTATAAGACGTCAATTCGTTTTTCAAACTGCTGTAATATTCTTTTACGTTGTCCGCGCTCTGTCTCATCTTCGCCGTGAAACTCTTCTTCAAACGGATTACAAGACCGGTTTCCGCATCTACGAGCTGATCGTTGAGTTCTTCAAAAGAGGGAACGGCTGCTGCTACGGCAAGTTCTTCTTTCGCTTCAAGTTCTGCAGCGGAAGCCTCTTCCACAATTTCTTCAACCGTTTCAATGGTTTCCTCTACAGTTTCTTCGACGGGAACTTCTTCCACAACTTCTTCAACCGTTTCAGTGGTTTCCTCTACGGGAGCTTCTTCCGCGACTTCTTCCACCTCTTCGACAACTTCTTCGACAGGAGCTTCTTCTACGACTTCTTCAACCGCTTCAACGACTTCCTCGACGGGTGCCTCGACGGGAACTTCTTCTACGACTACTTCCGTACAGTTATTACAAAGTTCTTCCGCAACGCCTTTCGCAATAGCCTGAATGCCATCTTCGTCGATCACGAGATCGTATGTAATCTCTTCTTCCGTATCCGTCGAAAGTTTATCTTCTACGATTTCTGCGATACGGTCGTAATCTACCGATTCAGGAACAATTTGCGCTTCCTGTACCGCCTGACTGACTTTACCGTAATCGATCGGTTCTTCTTTGCCGAGTTTATCCGCAACTTTGTCTGCGATTTGCGCAATTCCCTCTTCATCCAAAACGACTTCATTCGTAGCCGTCAATCTCTGCGCTACTTTTTCCGCAAGCGCGTCGTAATCGATTTCGGGGATCACTACCTTTTCCGCAATCGAGCTAGCCAATCCGGAAACTGCTTTCTCTACCGCTGAATTTACTACCGCCCAGAGAACCTCTTCGTTCATCGAAACTTTTACGTTTTCCGCTGCTTTCGCAAAGTTCTCCGTGATGCGGCCGTAATCTACTTTTTCTACTACGGGCAAGGATTCGATTACCTTTTCCGTCGTACCGTATACGATTCTGTCGTAATCCACTTCTACGGGAGCCGCAACGACTACGGGTTCTGCTTCGGGTTTAATTTCGCCGAGAACCTCGATCATCTTATCGCCAACCTCGTCAACGATACGTGTATAATCTACGTTTTCAATCGCCGCAACCGCTTCCAAAACCTCACGGCTGTGCTGCGAAACGCTTTCTTCCGTCTTTTCGCAAACCGTATCGGTCACGTGGGTGAGCTCTACATCTTCCAACGCCGCAAGTTTTGCCTGAATGTCTGCAAGCGCCGCTTCGATCGCTTCGAGCATTGCGACCTTTTCTTCTACGCTGGCAAGTTTCGGCATAATATCGCTCGCAACCAACTCCCCTTGAGTCTGTTGCAAAGCAGCCATCTTTTCGTCCATCGATTCCAAACGAGCGCCCACGTTTTCGGTGATCATCTGCGCTACGCCGTCATAAATGGTTTGATTCTGCTTGTAGCTATAACGAATTTCCTGCGCCATCGTCTGCGTCGATTTGCCTTGTTCTTCTTTCATCGTTTGATACAAAGAACTTGCTTGCGTCGAGGAATATTTCAATTCCGTCAAAAGCTCGCTCTTCATTCTTTGCAAATCATAAGAAAGCCAGCTATACAACGCGTCGAATTTGGAAGCTCCGTATTGTTTCTTTTCCGCCATTTTACACCTCAGGTTCGTTTGTCTTGGAACAAACTCTTTAAAATTACTTAATCGTTTTAATGATAAAAAGCTAAAATAACTGCTTTTATATCACTATTATAGCACATCAAATTCATTCGGTCAAGAGTTTTACAGAAAAAACTGCGATAATTTTCCGTTTTTTTTCGATTTTTTGCATTTTTAGCAAATTCAACGCGGACACGGCTATACCGTTTCCGCGTTGAAGCAAGTTTATTTCCCTAATTTAGCATCTCTTTTGCGTCTGAAAAATTTCACAATTTCCACGATGGGAATGATGCACGCGCCGAGCCCGATCGCCACCGCGTATTCTTTGAAGTTCACCGCCGTGAATCCGAACATATCCGCAATAAACGAAACTTCGCATACGAGCGTCGTCGCAACAAGCGTACCGAGCGCCGCAAACCACAACGCCTTATTTTGCTGTTTCATACCGAAGATACTCTTTTTCTGCGAACGCATATTGATACTGTGGAAGATTTCAGCCATAGACATTGTCAAGAACGCCATCGTCGTACCGTGCGCGCTGTCGCCAATGTTCCAATTGTCCATTTCCCAGAAATGTCCGATAAAATACGAAAGCAACGTCAAAACTGCTACGGCAATACCTTGATACAATACTTCGTAGCCGAGTCCGTCAGAGAAAACTCCGTCTTTTGGATCTCGAGGTTTCCGTTTCATAACGTCTTTTTCTGCGCGCTCCATACCCAACGCTAACGCGGGAAACGAGTCGGTTACGAGATTGATCCAAAGCAAATGAACAGGCTTCAAAATCGAAAAGCCGAGCAAAGTCGCCATAAAAATTGCAATAACTTCACTCATATTGGACGCCAACAAGAACTGAATAGCCTTACGGATATTGTCATAAATACGACGACCTTCTTCCACCGCGCCTACGATGGTCGCGAAATTGTCATCCGTGAGTACCATGTCCGCAACGTTCTTCGTTACGTCCGTACCCGTAATCCCCATTCCCACGCCGATATCCGCGGACTTGATCGACGGAGCGTCGTTTACGCCGTCACCCGTCATTGCCGTAATATAACCCGCTTTCTTCCAAGCGTTGACGATACGAGTCTTGTGTTCGGGTTGAACACGCGCATATACGCCGATGTCTTTGAAATTCGCTTCAAACGTTTCGTCGTCCATATCGTCAATCTGCGAACCCGTGATCGCGCGAACCGTTCCGTCCAAAATACCAAGCTCTTTCGCAATCGCCGTAGCCGTATCGATGTGATCACCCGTAATCATAATTGCGCGAATGCCCGCTTCTCGGCATTGTACAATCGCGTCTTTTACTTCGGGACGGACGGGATCAATCATTCCGCAAAGCCCCGTAAAGCAAAGCTCCGTTTCCATCGACTCCGTTTCATAAGTTTCAGGAAGTTGTTCCCAAACTCGTTCAGAACAAGCAAGTACGCGGAGCGCTTTATCCGCCATCGCTTTGTTTGCAGCCAAAATCTCCGCGCGGTATTCGTCCGTCATGGAAACGGCTTTACCGTCTTTGAGATAATACGCGCAACGGTCTACGACTACGTCAGGCGCGCCTTTCGTATATTGTACGAACGTTCCGCCTATCTGATGCACCGTAGACATCATTTTACGACCGGAGTCGAAAGGAAGTTCGCCTACGCGGGGACGTTCTTTCTTCAATTCGTTTTTGGAAAGCCCTACTTTGTTCGCCCACACGACGAGCGCCGCTTCAGTCGGTTCGCCCGTAACGCCGCTCTCTTCGTCAAGCTCCGCGTCCGAACAGAGCGCCATCGCCGAAGCGATACGCTTTTCGTCTTCACCGAAATAATCGACAACCGTCATTTTATTTTGCGTGAGCGTACCCGTCTTATCCGAGCAAATGATCTGCGCGCAACCGAGCGTTTCCACGGCGGTCAGTTTACGGATAATCGCGTTACGTTTGGACATATTCGTTACGCCGATGGAAAGCACGACGGTAACGACCGCCGCAAGACCTTCGGGAATCGCCGCAACCGCGAGAGATACCGCCACCATAAAGGAATCGAGCACGATGTCGATCTTTAAATCGGTAACGTTACGAAGAATTTGAACGCCGAATACGATTGCGCTGATACCGAGTACGAGCCACGTGAGAACTTTTGAGAGCTGCGCCATCTTGATCTGCAAAGGCGTTTTACCCTCTTCCGCTTGCGCAAGCGCGTCCGCAATCTTACCCATTTCAGTATCCATACCCGTTGCGGTAATGACGACGACACCACGGCCGTACACGACGGTACTGCCCATATAGACCATATTCTTTCTGTCGCCGAGGGGCACGTCTTTTGCATTTTCGCCAAGCTTGATCGCTTCCACAATTTTATCTACAGGAACAGATTCACCGGTGAGCGCCGCTTCTTCGATCTTCAAACTCGCGCTCTCTAAAATACGACCATCCGCAGGAACTGCGTCGCCCGCTTCCAACAAGACGATATCGCCAACGACAAGCTCTTCGCTGTTGACAACAAGCAATTTACCGTCGCGAATTACCTTGGATTTCGCGGCAGACATTTGTTGTAGCGCCTCGATCGCTTTTTCCGCTTTGCTTTCTTGGAATACGCCCAAAACGGCGTTCACGATGACGACGGCAAGTATGATTATGACGTCTACGAACTCTCCGTCTTTACCGTTCGCAATGTCCACGATCGCAAGCGCGCCGCTGATCACCGCCGCAACGATCAAGATGATCGTCATCGGATCGGCAAATTGTTCCATAAATCTACGCAACAAAGATTTTTTCTTGCCTTCGGCAAGCTTATTCTTGCCGTTCGTTTCGAGCCTATTCGCCGCTTCCGCAGCCGTCAAGCCCTCTTCCCGCGCCGTTTTTAATTCCTGTAAAACGACGTCTTTCCCCTCGCAATAAAATTTCATAGTTACTCCTTTAAAAAAACGTCCTTTGTATATACACTATACGTGGGACGTCCGTTTCTCTTTTCATTCACGCACGGCGTCTTCGCCACACGTGAGTCTTGCTCTTTACGATAAGCCAGACTGCTAGAGTCGTTATTGTTGACTTATCACGTTTACACGTCTGCTACTCCCTCACGGAATATCATATTATCATTATTATATAAAAAAAGGAAATATATGTCAAGTAAATCAAAAAAATTTTTTACAAAAAATCAATATTTTCTGCAAAATAGGCGTGACGCAAAAAGCGTCACGCCGTAAAAATTACTCTTCGTCGGGGAGATCTACGTTGTGATATACGTTTTGTACGTCGTCGTGGTCCTCCAACGCTTCCAACATATTTTCAAACGTCTTGACTTTGTCTTCGGGCAAAGTGATTTTATTTTGAGGGATCATCGCAACTTCCGCCTCGATGAAACGGATTTTGGGCTCCTCCTCTTCGTTACGGCGTCCTTTGGGCGCCGCCGCCATCAATTCCGCATTCTTGTCTTCCAAATATTTTCTAACCTCGGAGAATGCTTCAGGCGCCGTAAAGATCTCGTAGACGTCGTCGCTCGCTACTACGTCGTCCGCGCCTGCCTCCAACGCGTACTCCGTCATCGTGTCTTCGTCGAGCTCTACCGTTCTCTCTACGACGATATAGCCTTTATTGTCAAAGTTGTAGGATACGCAACCCGTGTTACCCATCGAGCCGCCGTGTTTTCCTAAAATCGCGCGAACATCGCCTGCCGTACGGTTAATGTTGTCCGTCAACGTCACAACGATAACCGCCGAGCCTGCGGGACCGTATCCTTCGTAGGTAAGCTCCTTATAATCCGCGCCGCTCATTTCACCCGACGCCTTTTTGATGCTGCGCTGAATGTTATCGTTGGGCATATTCGCCGCTTTCGCTTTCGCAATAATATCCGCGAGCTTGCTGTTGGTTTCGGGGTTTGGATTGGTCTTTGCCGCTACGGCAATCTCTCTGCCGAGCTTGGTGAAAATTCTACCTTTCGCTGCGTCCGCTTTCCCTTTTTTTGCCTGTATATTGTGCCATTTGCTATGTCCTGACATAACTCTATCTCCTGTTTCTTATTTTATAAATTCGTCCTTGTTCAACGCGTACATCGTAATCCCCGCCGCCACCGCCGCATTCAGACTCTCCTGCGTTTCGCGCATAGGAATTTTTACGGTATGCGTCGCCTTTTGTGATACTTCCGCCGAAATCCCGTTCCCCTCGTTCCCAATGACGAGCGCAAAACGCTTAGGAGCGGAAAACGTAAATACGTTCTCGCCCGACATATCCGCAACGATCATCGGAGTATCCGAAAGCACCGCGAGTATATCCGCTTTTTCGCCTATATACAGCTCGGTAAAGAAAAGACCGCTCATACTCGCCCGAACACTCTTGGGAGCGTACGGATCCGCGCATTCACGCGTGAGGTATACTTCGCGATACCCTGCGGCGTTCGCCGTACGGATAATCGCCCCGACGTTGCCCGGGTCAGACACTCCGTCCAACAACAGACATTTCCCCGTCGGTGTTTTGAGCGCGGGCGTAGGAAGTTTTACTCTACATAAAATCCCTTGCGGAGTCTTTTCATCCGAAAGAAAACGGAATACGTCGTCGGAAACCGTAACGGTTTTTTCTTCGGGGAAAGGATTTTCGCCTTGATAGGACTGCGCGATAAATACGCGATCCGTTTCCAAGCCGCTCCTTTGGCATTCCACAGCCATTTTTACCCCTTCCACAAGGAAAAGACCGAGCTGTTTTCTGCCTTTCTTCTCCTTCAACGAAACCGTTTCTTTAATCAACGGATTGTTTTTCGATGTCAATATCATTTTCTTTAAAAATAACGAAAAAGCCTTTTAGGAATAAAAGGCTTTTTTGCGTCGATTAAAGCGCCGCTTTCGCTTTTTCAACGAGCTGCGCAAATGCGGGAGCGTCGTTTACCGCCAAATCAGCGAGTACTTTTCTGTTGAGGTTGATACCCGCAACGGAAAGGCCGTGCATCAACTTGCTGTAAGACATACCGTTGATTCTTGCAGCTGCGTTGATTCTTGCAATCCAAAGGCGTCTGAAATCTCTCTTTCTTCTTCTTCTGCCAATGTACGCATAATTCAAAGACTTCATTACGGCTTCTCTTGCAATTCTGTAAGATTTGCTCTTGTTGCCGTAGTATCCTTTCGCAAGTTTAAAAATTTTTCTACGCTTCTTAACAGCGTTTACACCTCTTTTAATACGCATATCTTTTCTCTCCTTTCCTTATTTCTTGTAAGGCATCATGCTCTTTACCGTAGCTTCTTTCGTGGAATCTACGAGGGCGCATTGACGCAGGTTTCTCTTTCTCTTTCTGTTCTTAGTTTCCGCTTTGTGGTTCTTACCGCCGTGTGCGCGGTTTACTTTGCCCGAACCGGTCAGCCAGAAACGTTTCTTGGTGCTGCTATGTGTTTTCTGTTTAGGCATATTTTTATCCTCCGAATTTTTTCTTTTTTATATAACAACTCCGTCTTGTTACGGAATGGTTGTCCAACGTTTACGTGCTTTTTTCCTTACTTTGCAGGAGAGAGAATCATTAAAATGTTTCTGCCTTCCGTCTTGGGCTCTTTGTCCATAACCGCCTTTCCTCCGAGCATATCGAAGAAACGCTTCATTACGTCCACACCCATCGCCGCGTGCGCCATCTGTCTGCCGCGCATACGGATCGATACCTTGACTTTGTTTCCGTCGCCGAGCATCTCCACCGTCTTTTTCGCCTTGACGTTCAAATCGCCCACGTCGATCGTCATCGAAAGATAGATCTCTTTTAATTCCACGACTTTTTGATTTTTGCGGTTCTCTTTCTCACGTTTTGCTTGCTCGAATTTAAATTTCCCGTAGTTCATAATCTTGCATACGGGAGGGACTGCGTTGGGAGAAATCTTCACCAGATCCAAATTTTCGTCCTCCGCAATACGCAACGCTTCCGCCGCGCTCATAATCCCAAGCTGTTCGCCCGTGGCAGAAATGACTCTGACTTCTTTATCGCGAATATCTTCGTTGATTTGATGTTGGTCTTTAATGATCGTGTACCTCGCACATAAAAATAAAGGGTCGCTTCACGTAAGCAACCCTTGTTTTCCCAAACCGAACGAACGCAATCCTAGCGTTCTTTTCCGTATTGAGCCGTACCGATCAAAACCGCACGGCGAGAAGGTTTGCTTCTGCTTAGCTAAATTATAATACCACAAAGCAAAACCCTCTGTCAAGCAAATTTTTAAGGATTTTTTAAGATTTTTTCACTTTTTTATTCTTTTTCAATCTGCGTTTTGAAATAGTTCGCGATCTCCGCCATATATCGAGCCGCCGCTGACATCAACTCCACGGGTACGTTCGTCAACGGACAGAACGCCTCCATCGTAATATCCCCTTGATAGCCGATCTTACGCAAAGCCTTGATCACGGGCGCGTAGTCGATATTACAACAGAACGGATACGCGTGATTGTCGTTCACCAAATCTACGTCGTGCAAATGCATCGCTCCCATATAAGATCCGAGTCTTTCAATCATTCTCGGAGCGTCCGTATCGAACGCGTGCATCATTTCCGCATGTCCGATGTCTACGCAAGCGGTAAAAACGTCTTTATCCAACAATTCCATATGCGCCAAAAAGTCATCCTGGTGGGAGCAAGCCGCCGGCATTACGTGTCCGTCGGGTTGATTCCAATGATACCAATTCCACATATTTTCCACGCCGATCTTGACTCCCCATTTCCGAGCGATGGGCGCAAGACGGTTGTAGAGCCGCTCTGCATTCTCTTCCGCCGTATAATCGTTGCAGGGATGAACGACACACACACTCGCCCCTAACGTTCCGCTGATCTCGATTGCGCGGACGAGTTTGGGAAAAATCTCCTCGTTATACTTTTCGTCGCCTTTTCTCGCCGAAGGAAACGGCGCGTGCGTTTGATTGCAAGGCAAACCGATACTGTCCGCATACGCGCGAAGCTCTTTCGCTTTTTCCAAATAATCCGATTCAGTGAGCCACGGATTCTCTTGCTCCTCGTCCCCCGCAATACTGTAATCGTACGCGGTGAAGCCGCTTTCTTTGATCATACGGAGAATCGCCTTGATATCTTTGAGTTTTTTAAACGCTCCCGTTGTCGTAGAAATTTTCATACAGCTCTCCTTATCTTTTTAGAATGCCTTTTTTTCAACAATATCCGACAATACCGTTTGGATAAATTCGTTCGCATCGACCGCGCCGATGTCGCCTTTGTCCCTGCGACGAACAGCCACAAGCCCTGCCTCCGCTTCTTTTTCGCCCACGACGAGCATATAAGGTACTTTTTCCATTTGCGCTTCGCGGATCTTGTAACCGATCTTTTCGTTGCGGTCGTCTACTTCCACGCGAATCCCCGCCTCTTTCATCCGCGCGCAAAGCTTCTTCGCGTAGGCTTCCTGTCTGTCCGTAATGGGCAAGATCTTGACCTGTACGGGGGAAAGCCATACGGGGAATTTACCCGCAAAATGCTCGATCAAAATACCGATAAAACGCTCGATTGAGCCAAAGACTACGCGGTGAACCATAATCGGTCTGTGCTTCTGTCCATCCTCGCCGATATATTCGAGCTCGAAACGCTGCGGGAGCTGGAAATCAAGCTGAATCGTACCGCATTGCCACGTTCTTCCGATGGAGTCTTCGAGATGGAAGTCGATCTTCGGACCGTAGAATGCGCCGTCGCCCTCGTTTACGACATAGGGAAGCCCCATATCGTCGAGCGCCGAACGGAGCGCGTCCGTCGCTACGTTCCAATCCTCGTCGCTACCCATACTATTTTCGGGACGGGTGGAAAGCTCCACGTGATATTTGAATCCGAACAACGTATATACTTCGTTGATCAGTCTTACAATGCCCTTGATCTCGTCTTTGATCTGGCTCTGCGTCATAAAGATGTGCGCGTCGTCCTGCGTGAAGCAACGTACGCGGAACAAGCCGTGCAACTGACCCGACTTCTCGTGACGGTGCACGAGCCCGAGTTCGCCCATACGGATCGGAAGATCTTTATAGCTGTGCGGCTCGTTTTTGTAAACGAGAATACCGCCCGGACAGTTCATAGGCTTGATTGCAAAATCCTCTTCGTCCACTTTCGTCGTGTACATATTGTCGCGGTAATGCGACCAATGCCCCGACGTTTCCCAAAGAGAGCGGTTGAGCATAATGGGAGTGTTGACTTCTACGTACTCCTCTCTCGTATGGATCTGACGCCAATATTCGATCAGCGTATTCTTCAAAATCATACCGTGCGGCAGGAAGAAAGGGAGTCCTTTCCCCTCGTTGAGGATCGCGAACAGTTTGAGCTCTTTCCCGAGCTTCGTATGGTCGCGTTTTTTCGCCTCTTCGAGCATCGTGAAATACGCTTCCATTTCGTCCTTTTTCGCAAATGCCGTTCCGTAGATACGGGTGAGCATCTTGTTGTGCTCATCCCCTCTCCAATACGCACCTGCGATACTCGTTAATTTAAACGCTTTGATCTTGCCCGTCGAGGGAAGATGAGGCCCCCTGCAAAGATCGGTGAAATTGCCCTGCTTGTAGAACGAGATCGTCTCGCCCTCAGGCAGGTCTTCGATGAGTTCCACTTTATAGTCCTCGCTGAAGCTCTTCATAAGCTTGATCGCTTCTTCTCTGGGAAGTTCGAATCTTTCCACAGGAAGATTGCTCTTGATAATCTTCTGCATTTCCGATTCCACTTTCGCGAGATCCGCCTGCGTGATAGGCGTTACGAAATCTACGTCGTAATAGAATCCGTTTTCAATAACGGGACCAATGGAAAGTTTACAAGTGGGGTACACCGTTTTCAAAGCCTGCGCTAAAACGTGCGCGCACGTATGACGATATACCTGTAATCCCTCTTTGTCTTTCAACGTTACGATCTCCAATGCGTCCCCCTCTTTCAATACGTGGGACAAATCAACGAGTTCGCCGTTGACTTTCGCGCAAATTGCGTTTCTCGCCAAACCCTCCGAAATCGCCGTCGCCGCTTGCATCGCCGTAGCGTTTACTTCCAGCGTCATACTTTCGCCGTTTTTCAAAATAATATCCATATTCCTGTTCCTCCGTGTGACCAGTCATTTTTTATCGGTTTTCCTTCGTAAAAAAAGAAAAATCCTTAAACTCCTCCAAAAGAGTTTAAGGACGCAAATCGTTGCGCGGTTCCACCTTAATTGCCGAGAATGTCCCGACCGCTTTTTCGTACTGTTCCGTTTTTTACGCCGTAAAGCGGTTTCACGTCCGTTTCGGGTTATCCGTCTCACAGCCAAGGACGGACTCTCTGCAAAACCTCACGCGGGGCTACTTGTCTTTACCGCTTTATTGTACTCCTTTCTCCGCTCTTTGTCAAACGTTTTGAGCGTGTTTTCAGCAAAAAACGACCTTTTCGCCATAATATTTTTTTCAAAAACGAAGCCGTCGTTTCGTCCGTATCTCCGAAACAGTACACCCGTTCCGCTCCGCCGAGGATAATTTCTCCCACCGCCGTTTCCTTGCCCGTGAGCGCGCTCCTAGAAAGCGGGCGGTACTCCCCGTCGTACGCCCTGCCGTCTTTTAAGTATAATTTTCCCTCGCCGTCCTCAGTCAAAAACTCGAGAAATCCGTCGAGCGATGCCTCGCCCATATCCGTCGGAACGTACTCCACAATCCCCTCCCAACGCCGTTTTAATTCACGGAGTTTAAAATGGAATACGCCGTCCAAACAGTATTTTTCGTAGCCTTTGAGTCTACGGGCAACGTACGAGCGATCCTCTCGATAATCCGCCGCCACCAACGCTGTGAGCAAAATCCGTCTTTGTTCTTTGTTTAAAAGAGGCAGCGGCAAGCGTTTGTCAAAAAACGCGTATTTGTAGCCGACCGCAATCACGTCGGCGATATGATCCTCCGCAAACCTCCGCACGTAGGGACAGTACTCTCGCTCCGTTTTAAAGGCGATCTTCGTCGTTTCCCCTTCTTTTTCCATACCGTATTCCGACGGCAAAAAGGAAAACCTTTCTTTCATTTTTCCGTACAAATAAGACATATACGCTTCCGAGAAGCCGTTTTGTAATATCGTTATTTCTTCCACACCAATATTGTATGCCGAGCGGAAAAAATTATTTATTCGTTTTTGTAAATTTTAACGGCTTTTACGGGCGTTACGCTTGACTTGAACGCAAAAATGTTTTATAATAAAGAACGATATTATTATAATTTTACGACGCGCGCTCTCACGCGCGCTTACGTCGGAGGTCTTTTTTATGATGGATATGAAATCCGTAGAAAGCAAATGGCAAGCAAAATGGGAAAAAACCAAACTCAACGTGTTCAACAAGAAAAACGCGGACAAAAAACTGTACGTTTTGGAGATGTTCTCCTATCCGTCCGGCGCGAATTTACACGTCGGGCATTGGTATAATTACGGTCCTACCGACACGTACGCCCGTTTCAAGAAAATGCAGGGATTCGAAGTGTTCCAACCTATGGGCTTCGACGCGTTCGGTCTACCTGCGGAAAACTACGCGATCAAAACGGGTATTCATCCCAAGGATTCCACGGAAAAGAATATCGCTACGATGGAACAGCAACTCCGTAATATGGGCGCTATGTTCGATTGGACGGCGGAGCTCAAAACGTGCGAAGAAAACTACTATAAATGGACGCAATGGTTGTTCGTTCAGCTCTACAAAAAGGGACTTGCTTACCGCAAGGAAGCCCTTGTAAACTGGTGCCCCGATTGCGAAACGGTACTCGCGAACGAGCAAGTCGTAGACGGAAAATGCGAACGTTGCGGCAATGTCGTTCTCCGCAAGGATATGACTCAATGGTTCTTTAAAATTACCGATTACGCCGAAGAACTTCTAGACGATTTGAACGATCTGAATTGGCCTGAAAAAACCAAATCTATGCAAAAGAACTGGATCGGAAAATCCACGGGGTGTGAGATTCAATTCGAGTGCGAAACGGGCGATCTCATTACGGTATTCACCACCCGTCCCGATACGGTATTCGGCGTGAATTACGTGGTGCTCGCTCCTGAACATCCCCTCGTGGAAAAGCTCAAAGAAGCGCATCCTGAAACGGCGGCGGACATCGAAGCGTACGTTCAGTACGCGGCGGAAGCGAACGACATTGAACGTCTTTCCACCGCGCGCGAAAAGACGGGCGTATTCACCGGCGCTTACGCGATCCATCCCTTAACCAATAAGAAAGTACCCGTATATCTTGCCGATTACGTACTTTATTCCTACGGTACGGGCGCCGTGATGGCGGTCGCCGCGCACGACGAAAGAGATTACGCGTTCGCAACCAAATACGGTTTGCCCGTTACGCAAGTTATTCAAAAGGCAGGCGGAGAAACCATTCTCCCCTTCTGCGACGACGGTATTCTCGTCAATAGCGGCAAATTCGACGGTCTTTCGGGCGACGAAGCGCGCGACGCGATCGCCGTATACCTTACCAAAATCGGCAAGGGCTGTAAAAAGATCAACTACCGCTTGCGCGATTGGTCGGTGTCCCGTCAACGTTATTGGGGCGCGCCGATCCCGATGATCCATTGTCCCAAGTGCGGAGTCGTTCCCGTTCCCGAAAAGGATCTGCCCGTGAAGCTCCCCTACGACGTCGAATTCCGTCCCACCGGAAAATCGCCCCTCGCTTCCCACGAAGGATTTATGAAATGTCATTGTCCCAAGTGCGGCGGAAAAGCTTCCCGCGATCCCGATACGCTCGATACGTTCGTATGCTCCAGCTGGTATCATTTGCGTTACCCTGAAGCAAACAACGACAAGCAACCTTTTACGTTTGAAACCGTCAATAAAATGCTGCCCGTAGACGTTTACGTGGGCGGTCCTGAGCACGCTTGTATGCACTTGTTGTACGCAAGATTTATCACGAAAGCGCTTCGCGATATGGGTTACGTATCGTTTAGCGAACCGTTCAAACGCCTCGTTCATCAAGGCATCATTCTCGGCCCTGACGGAAACCGTATGTCCAAATCCAAAGGCAACGTCGTTTCCCCCGATAAATATATCAGCGAGTACGGTTCGGACGTATTCCGTATGTATTTGATGTTCGGATTCAGCTATACCGAAGGCGGACCTTGGAACGACGACGGCATTAAATCTGTAGCGAAATTTATGGATCGAGTGGAAAGACTCGTTCGCAAAGTTGCGGAATCTAAAGCACACGGGCATCAAGAAATGCGCTCGGCGGAAAAAGAACTGAATTATATCAAAAACTATACTGCGAAGAGCATTACCCGCGATGTGGAAGAATTTTCGTTCAACACCTCTATCGCGCGCTTGATGGAGTACGTGAACGCTCTGCAAAAATACGACGCGGACGTAGCCGAGAAAAACGTAGACTTCTACGACGGCTGTATCGAGGATTTGATCCGTATGTTTGCTCCGTTTGCGCCCCACTTTGCGGAAGAGCTGTGGGAAATCATCGGAAAGAAAGACTCCGTATTCCTCGAAAAATATCCTGAGGTACAGGAATCTGCGCTCGTGAAAGACGAAGTGGAATATGCGGTGCAGGTAAACAGCAAGATCAAAGCGAAAGTGATGATCACCGAAGGACTTTCGGAGTCGGAGATGCAGGCGGTAGCTTGCCAGCACGCAGACATCGCGCCCCTGCTCGCGGGAAAATCCGTTAAAAAATGTATCGTAGTAAAAGGCCGCCTGATCAACCTCATCGTTGGCTAAAAAAAGGAGTATGATATGGATATTGCAAGTATTGATAAGAATTTTGCCCTGCAAGGAATCGAGGGCGACGATATAGAATGGTTTGATATTTTAGAAAAACCCTTTTCGATTCACGGCGTATTATATGACGAACAGGAAGAATTATTCCTGCGTTTGCCCAGAAAAACTGCGCAAGCGGTCAGTCGCGGCGTGAATATTCTTTGCCCTATGACAACGGGCGGTCGCGTACGCTTTACCACCGATTCCCCGTTCGTGGCAATTAAATGTATCGCACCCTTTTATTGTGGGGCGTTAAGCCATATGCCTATATTGGGGACTCACGGATTCTCCGTGTACGTAAATGGGGTATTCGACGGTAAGTTCGCTCCTGAGAATTTTGAAAATGCCAAAGACGGCGTCTTTGCCTTTGAGGAAAAACGTACGTTTATGACCGCGAAAGAGGGCGAAGAAAATCTTTGCGAACTTTTCTTTCCGCTCTACGGCGGCGTGAAAAAACTCTACGTCGGACTTAAAAAAGGCAGCGTGTTGAAAGAGCCGAAACCTTATTCGGTGACGACTCCCGTCGTGTTCTACGGAAGTTCGATCACGCAAGGTTGCTGCGCTTCCCGTCCCGGCAACGATTATATTTCCTACCTGTCCCGTTGGCTCGATTGCGATTACGTCAATCTTGGATTCTCGGGCAACGGTAAGGCAGAGCCGATTATGATCGATTATTTGAACTCTTTGCCCGCTTCCGTGTACGTACTCGATTACGATTACAACGCGGAATCTTTGGAAGAGTTGAGAGAGCATCATTTGCCTATGTACGAACGTATCCGTAGCGTACATAAGGACGTTCCCCTTTTGTTTATCTCCAAACCCGATTTGGAATATGATCCCGAAACGTACGCGCGTAGAGATATTATCCTAGAAACGTATAATATCGCAAAAGAACGCGGCGATCAAAACGTAGCCTTTATCGACGGTACAACATTGTACGGCGATAAAGACCGCGACGCTTGCGCAGTGGACACCTGTCACCCCAACGACCTTGGTTTCTACCGTATGGCGGAAGGTATTTATCCCGTACTCAAAAAATTACTTAAAAAATAATTTAGTAAAACGCCAACGCCTGTTTCAATGCAAGAAACAGGCGTTTATGCATAGAAAAGCTTTACCTGATGGATAAGATTTTTCTATAAAAAGAATGTTTTTTGACTATACAACCCCGAAAAAAAGTAATATAATAAAATCAACGACGAAATCTCGTCCAATAAGGAGTCCATAATGGATATTGCAAGTATTGACAAAAATTTTGCTTTAAAAGGAGTAAACGAACCCGATATTGAATGGTTTGACCCGTTGAGAGAACCGTTTTCCCTGCACGGCGTATTTTACGACAAAAATACGAGCGTGTACGACGAAGAACCCGGTCTGTTTTTACGTATGCCTGCTGAAATCTCCAACCAAGTCAGTTACGGAGTCAATCTGCTCTCCAAAATGACCGCGGGCGGTAGATTGCGTTTCCAAACGGACTCCCCCTACGTTGCAATCAAATGTATTGCGCCCGATTTCGAGGGATTGTATCATATGCCACTCACGGGTAGTCACGGATTTTCCCTGTACGTCAACGGCTTGTTTGACGGGAAATTCGCGCCCGGCGTGAAAGATCTGCAAAACTCCCAAAACAACGCGTTAAAATACACGTTCGCGTTCGAGGGTAGTCGCCACATCAAAAATCCTTCGGGCGGCGTGGACGATTGCGAGCTGTATTTCCCGCTTTACGGGGGCGTTAGAAAACTGTATATCGGCTTGAAAAAGGGTTGCGTTTTGAAAGCGCCCAAGCCTTACTCCATTGAAAAACCGTTGGTATTTTACGGTAGTTCCATATATCAAGGAGCTTGCGCTTCCCGTCCAGGAAACGACTTCATATCCCTCCTTTCCCGTTGGTTGGATTGCGATATTATCAACCTCGGATTCTCAGGCAACGGAAACGGTGAAAAGCCGATGATGGAGTATCTGACCACTTTGGACGCAAGCGGTTATATATTCGATTATAATTATTACGTCGATTATCCCGACCGCGTATTGCCCACGCATTTGTCTATGTATGAAACGCTTCGTGGAGTGGGTGAAAAACTGCCCATTCTTCTGATCGACAAACCTGCCATTGAATACGATCGGTTGGGATACGAACGCAGACGGGAAATGATTTCTTCCACCTACGAGATCGCAAAACAGCGCGGAGACGAATACGTTGGGTATATCGATGCAAAAGAACTGTTTGGCGACAAGGGCAGAGACGGCTGCACCGTCGATACCTGCCACCCGACCGATCTTGGATTCTACCGTATGGCGGAAAGAATCTATCCCGTACTCAAAGAATTGTTGGACAAGAGCCATTCCTAACCGAACGCACTTAAAAAGCCCGCGGCTTGCAAGCCGCGGGCTTTTTTCATATTTTTTCTTATAAAGTATCAATCGCTTTTTGTAACCGCGCGAGTGTTTTTTCTTCGCCCAAGATCTGCATAATCGTCCAAAGGTCGGGGGTATTCGCAAGCCCCGTCGTTGCGATTCGGAGCATTTCCGCAACGTCCGAAACGTTCCCCGGATACGCCGTAGGATCCGCTTTATACGCTTTCATATCCGTCGCAAAACCGTTCTTCGCCGCTACGGCTTTTACCTTTTCAAACCACGCCGAACAATCGTCCGCATAGGTATACTCCGCCGCAAAATCCTGTAAAATTCTCTTGACCGTCTGCTTTTCAAAGCGGTACTCTGCGTTCTTAAACCCGTCGTTAAAGAAATAGCAAACGGTTTGGAGCGCCTGTTTCGCGCAAATAAAGTCCTTTCTTCTCTTTTTACCGCCTACGCCCATACACAGCGCGAGCGCTTTGAGCATATATTCCTTATCCGCAAAATACCCTTTTTGTTCCTCCGAGCCGAACTCCTGCGCCCAAGCGTACAGGAAATCGTACGTTTCCACTTCACTCAATTTAGACATATACGTTTTGGAAATGTCGTTGAGTTTCAAAATATCGAACAGCGCGCCGCTCTTACCCATTTTACCGATGGAGTATTTAAACTCATCCAAAGGTTTATCGGAGAATTTCAGCATCCATTCCTCGAAGTTGGAGTTGAGCAACGTCATCATATACGTACGTACCGCCTCGGGATGATAGCCCTGTTCGCGATAGAACGTCAACGACGCTTCGGGGTCTTTCCGCTTGGAGAGTTTTCTACGCGTTTCCCCGTCGATCTTTTGAATGGAACAGTTGTGACCGTATTTCGGAAGTCTAAACCCAAGCGTTTTGAAAAGCTCGATATGAATAGGCAAAGACGACAACCATTCCTCACCGCGAATGACGAGCGTCGTACGCATAAAATGATCGTCGATGGCGTGCGCGAAGTGATACGTGGGAATCCCGTCCGATTTCAAAATTACGACGTCTTGATTGTTCTCCGTTACCGTGATATCGCCCTTGACTTCGTCGTGGAACGTGTGTTTTACGTCTACGTCGCCTTGCGATTTCAAACGAATCACATAAGGTTTCCCCGCCGCAAGATTTGCGTAAATTTCCTCTTCCGAGAGATTGCGGCATTTTGCGAACTCCCCGTAATATCCGGGCAAAAGTTTGTTTTCCGTCTGATATTCACGGGTCTTTTCCAAATCCTCTTCGGTGCAGAAGCAAGGATATGCGAGCCCTTTTTCAATCAAATCCTTTGCAAACGCGTGATAGATCTCCGCGCGTTGGCGTTGGTAATACGGTCCGTAATTTCCGCAAAGATCCGCGCCCTCGTCAAACGCTACGCCGAAATATTTCAACGATGCGTGAATGACCTCTACCGCACCCTCCACTTTTCTTTTTTCGTCCGTGTCTTCGATACGCAAATAGAACACGCCTCCGTTTTGATGCGCGATACGCTCGTTCGCGAGCGCTACGTATAAATTTCCCAAATGCATAAAACCCGTAGGGCTGGGCGCAAGGCGAGTAACTTCCGCGCCTTTGGGAAGATCGCGAAGCGGGTACAATTCCTCGTAATACTCCAGCGGTTTTACGTTCTCGTCGGGAATGAGCGCGTTTGCCAATTTCTTCAAATCCATAAATTGATACCTTCTTTCTTTGTTTTTCTTATTTATTGTACTCCGATAGGCGGCGTTTGTCAAGCCGTTAGCGGACAAAAAAATCTACGTTTCGATACGAGAGCTCGTACAAGCCGTTCTCGATACCGTGTACGATCTCCACGACCGTTGCGCAAAGCGGAGTTTCTACGTTCGCGCGTTTCCCCTCTTCACAGACAAGTCCGTTGATAAAATCCACCTCGCATTTCCGTCCGCCAAGTAGATCCTTTAACATTCCCGAACGTAATTTTTGATGCTTTCTCATCGCATAGGGCAGGACCAGGTACGCAAACAACCGTTTTGGCGGCGTTCGTCCTCCCAGAAGTTTTCGCATATCGTGACCCTGCATCGGCGCTATGCGTACGCCCAAGCCTTCCGCCACGTCTATACATTCCCGCAAAATACCGAGCGCGATTTTACGACTCTTGCGTTTTTTGGCAAGTTCGCCAAATGTCAACCCCGTCATAACGGACAATCCCGAAAACGCCGCGTTGATCGCAAGTTTACTCCACCGCGCGCCGAGCAGATTGTCCGATACATTCACAAACGATCCGTTGTCCACGGCATTTCCTGCGCAGGATAAAATCTCCACAAGCAGAGGAAGTCCTTTCCCATCGTTTTCATAGCCGCCGACTTCCATCGTCATTCCGTCGAATTTAGACGTGAGCGACACCGCTCCGTCTCCGAGAAACGTTGCGCCGTACGAAGTGACCGCGCCGTACGTACGCTCCGCGCCTACGATTTCGGCTACGCTGCGTTCAGGCAAGCCGTTCTGCGTCGTACAAACCAATCCGTCCGCCGCCAAATGCGGCAATACCGTTTGGAGCGTTTTTGCGTTTTCCCGTTGTTTGGTCATCAGAAACACGATGTCGTAGACTTCCGTCACTTCCGTTGGATGAAGCGCGTGGACAGGCACGGAAAACTCCGTTTTCTCCGCCTCGCAAACAATTCTTGCGCCGCGATCTTTCAAGCCTTGCAAATGCGCGGTGTTGCGCGTAATAAAATCGACGTTTTTTAAACCGCCTTTCGTCAACAACGCGCCGAGCACCGTACCCATTGCGCCCGCGCCCCAAATCGCAATTTTTGCTTCGCTTGCGCTCTTCATTTTATTTCCCCAATGCCTTTACGACCTTATGTACGGACTGCTCGATCGTTAATCCGTCGAGATTCACCGTAAGATCTGCGTACTGCTCATACAACGGAATACGCTCCTCATAGAGATCTTTTAATGTAAAACCGTCTTTGAGCGCAACGCCGCGTTTTTTTAAATCCCCTAATCGGCTCGCAATGGACTCATAGGAAAGCTGTAAATATACGATTGTACCCATCGTTTTAAGTTTCTCCATCGCATAGTCGCGATAAATGACGCTTCCGCCCGTCGCGATCACGCAACGGTCCGCGCAAAGCTCGGAATTGACTTTCGCTTCCACGTCAAGAAATTTTTCCGTTCCCACTTCTTCGATGATCTCGTTTAAGCGTTTACCCTCTCTTGCGACGATCACGCTGTCGCTGTCTACGTACCCGTAACCGATCTTTTCGGAAATCTCCGTCCCAATCGTCGTTTTACCGCTGCCCGGCATTCCAATTAAAATCACGTTATTTTTTCTCATAGTTACTCTCCTTTTGAACCCAATGTTCGCTTTTAAACGCGTACCTGCCCTACTCCTTTTATTCGTGTCTATCATTCGAATCGTAAATTTCACAAAACCGCGCCGCAAACGAGATCGGCTCGTTTCCTGCATACAAATGACTTGTATCGCCTAGCGCGCAACAACGGAATGTGACGATTCCTTTCTCACGCTCCTCGGAATATAGCGTGGTGACAGACGATGGCAACGCAACGAAATGATGGGTAAATACGATGGGCGAGAGATTGCATAAGTGCGATAGCAACATTCCCTCTAACCCAAAATGACAAAAAAAGGCAACGGTATCCGTATTCGCTCGCTCCGCGCGGTAAATCCTGCCGTCACGGACGTAGCCGTGTTTGCCGAGAAGCTCGTCAAAAGCGTTCGTGAGTGTTTGATACGACTCCGCAACGTTCGCATTCGCAAAAAAACCGTGATCACTCCAACCCTTTTGATCGTACATTTTTTCATTTTTCGTCCAAAACGAAGGTCGCATATCCCAAACGTGCGGACGCCATTCGCCCGTTGGCAACGTAAAAGGAGTATCGAATTCCTGTAACCAGTCCTTGATCACGACATCCTTTTCCATTCCCAAGGCTTTTGCTGTATATTGGCAAGTGTGTTTCGCCCTGCCGAGCGGCGAGCAGTAAATATAATCGATTTTTTCCTGTTTCAATTTTTCCGCAAGCAGTTTTGCTTCCCTGTGTCCTTTTTCCGTCAAAGTATCCCGCTCGTAATCGGGATCTCCGTGACGGATAAACAAAATCCTCACGCTTCTTCCTCCATAAAGGGCATTAAAATAGAGTTTTGGACGTACAAATATTCGTCTTTGATACGGATTCTGTCACCCTCCAACTCTAAATATTGCAAACTTTTTTTCAGGGCACTCGGGAAATCGTTTCCAAGAGAAGAACCGAACGTCTTCTCGTATTCTTTCAACGAAACGCCGTATTTCGTACGGAGCGCAAGCATTACGTATTCAAATTTCGCGTCCTTTTCTTCCACTTCTTCGCTCGTCACCGCGGGATAGAATCCCGAAATCACACATTTCATATATTCGTCTAAATCGAACGTATTGGTAAACCGTTTTCCGAGCATAAAAGAACTCGCGGAAACGCCGAAGCCGATATATTCGCCACGCTTCCAATAGTTTAAATTGTGTTTACTTTCATATCCCGGAACGGCGAAATTGGAGATCTCATAACGCTCGTACCCTTTTTCTTTTAAAAGCTTACAACCGTATTCGTACATCTCCGCCACTTCGTCCATATCAGGCAGTTCGCCATTGAGATAATCGGTGTAAATAGGAGTGCCGTCCTCCACCGTCAACGCGTACATGGATATATGCTTTGAGCCGCAAGCGTGCGCCAATTCGATGGTTTTCGCAACGTCTTCTTTCGTCTGATTTTTGAGCCCCAACATAACGTCCGTGCTGAAATTTTGTCCCTGCAACAGTTTGGTTGCGTACACGTAATCTCTCGCATTATGAATACGCCCCAAGTCCTCTAATTGTTCGTCGATCGCCGTTTGCAATCCGATTGAAAAGCGGTTAATCCCCGCCTCTAAATACGTTTTGACTTTATTCTCTCCGATCGTACCGGGATTGAGCTCCAACGTAATCTCCGCGTCCTTTGCAACGCGGAAACACTTTTTAATTTGCTTCATTGCGCCCAAAATGAATTTAGGGGGAACGTACGAGGGCGTACCGCCGCCGAAATATACCGTATCAAACGTATAATCTTTCAACTCGTCGCCGCGCATTTTCAATTCCTTATATAAACACGCCATATACGCTTCCGCATACTCGATCTTGTCAGGATAGGACACGAAATCGCAATAGGAGCATTTATGTCTACAAAAGGGAACGTGAATATAAATACCTGCCATAATTTTCCTCTCTTCGGCTATGAGCGCCGATTCCGCTTATAAATTTCCTCGATATAAATAGACGTCTAGATCTACGGTAAAATCCGAACGGACTTCGACTCCCTCCGCTCTTAACAGTTCCGCCTGAATCTCCTCGCCGCCGAAAGCGAACGCCGGAGCAAGCCTACCGAAACGGTTGACTACCCGATAGCAAGGAATGACGTACGGCTCGGGATTGACATGCAAAGCATACCCAACCTGTCTTGCGCATCTGGGCGCGCCGATGGCGTAGGCGAGCTGACCGTAGGTAACGACCGTACCTTTGGGAACTTTCTTCAATGCCTCGTATACTCGTTCAAAAAACGTCATAAACCCGTACCTGACACCTCGTTTTTAATCTTTGTTCGTTTTGAGAATCTCCATAAAGACTTCGGAGGGGACTTCTACCGAGCCTACCTGGCGCATACGCTTTTTGCCCTCTTTCTGCTTTTCCAAAAGCTTCCGTTTTCGCGTAATATCGCCACCGTAACACTTCGCCAAAACGTCCTTGCGAACGGCTTTGACCGTTTCACGGGCAATGATCTTGCCGCCAACCGCCGCCTGCACGGGAATCTCGAAAAGCTGACGGGGAATCGCTTCTTTTAAATTCTCGCAAAGCGTTCTGCCACGCTCGTATGCGCGCTGTTCAAATACGATAATGGAAAGCGCGTCGCAAAGATCTCCGTTCAACAAAATATCCAATTTCACGAGCTTGGAACGCTGATACCCTGCAAGCTCGTAATCAAAGCTCGCATACCCTCTCGTGCGGGATTTGAGTCCGTCGAAGAAGTCGTACACGATCTCGTTGAGAGGCAGAGTGTATTCCAATTTCACGCGCCTTTCGTCCATATACGTCATATTCTTAAAGACGCCGCGCTTTTCTTTGCAAAGATCCATAACCGACCCCATATAATCGGGGGGTGTGTAGATCTCCGCTTTAACGATGGGCTCTTCCATATACTCGATGTCCGACGGATCGGGCAAATGCGTGGGATTGTCCACGAAAAACTCCGTACCGTCCGTCTTATGAACGAGATAGCTTACCGACGGAGCGGTCGTGATTATATCCAAGCCGAATTCACGCTCGATACGTTCCTGAATGATTTCCATATGCAAAAGCCCCAAGAATCCGCAACGGAATCCAAAACCAAGCGCAACGGAGTTGTCCGGCTCGAAAATCAAAGACGCGTCGTTTAATTGGAGTTTTAAAATCGCCTCTTTCAAGTCGTTAAACTTGCTTCCGTCCAAGGGATAAATGCCGCAAAAGACCACGGGTTGGACTTTCTTGTAACCGGGCAAGGGCTGCGGCGCGGGGTTGGTCGCAGACGTAACCGTATCGCCTACCGCTACGTCCTGAATAGATTTGATGGAAGCCGCGATATACCCGACTTCCCCCGATATCAACTTGTCTTTGGGCAACAACCCGGGCGCGAACGCGCCGACTTCAGTGACATCGTAAACCGTACTCGATAAAAACGTCTTGATTTTATCCCCTACTTTTACGCTCCCATCCATCATTCTTACAAACAGGATAACACCCTTGTAATTGTCGTAGTAACTGTCGAAAATAAGCGCTTTGAGCGGCGCTTCGGTATCCCCGTCGGGCGCAGGAAAATACTGCGTGATTGCCTCCAAAAGGTCCTCGATATTCGTACCCTCTTTCGCGGACACGCAAGGAATCCCCTCCGCATCCAACCCGATTACGTCCTCGATTTCCTTTTTTACTTCGTCCACACGGGCGCTGGGCAAATCGATCTTATTGATCACGGGCAATATTTCCAGGTTGTTTTCAATGGCAAGGTACACGTTCGCAAGAGTTTGCGCTTCTACCCCTTGCGTGGCGTCTACTACCAAAATCGCGCCCTCGCAAGCTGCTAAAGATCGGCTGACTTCGTACGTGAAGTCCACGTGACCGGGCGTGTCGATGAGATTGAATTCGTACTCTTTACCGTCTTTTGCCGTATAGTACATTCTCACGGGCGTGAGTTTGATCGTAATACCACGCTCTCTCTCGATGTCCATACTATCGAGAAGTTGTTCTTCCATATCCCGTTTGGAAACCTGCCCCGTCCGCTCGATCAAACGATCGGCAAGCGTGCTTTTTCCGTGGTCGATATGCGCGATGATGCAAAAATTTCTTAAAAGTTCATTGGGTTTAGCCATAACTGTTCCTTATATCCTTACCTTTTCCATAACTGTTTAAAAATCTTTATACACGTACTCGATAAAACTGCGAAGCGCAAACGAGCCGTGCGCGTCTTTGGGGAGCAACATTCCCACCGAGCGGACGGGAAGCTCGGGATCGGTCTTGATCTCCACGAGCGAACCGTCGGCAAGCCCTTGCGCGGCGTATTCGCGAGGAATCACGCCAATGCCCATACCTTGAACGACCAAACGTTTCATCAACTCCCACCCCCCGATCTCCATCGTCGGATCGATCTTTATCCCGAATGAGTCCATAAAATTATCGAACGAGCGACGGGCGACCGTATCGGGGTCCATTAAAATCAACGGATATTGTTTGAGCTGTGATACGGGAAGAACGGTTTGCGACAATTCTTTATACGCTTCGTTCCCGATAAAAATATCGTTGAGTCGCATACAATTCCCGTGTAACGTGAGATCGGAATCCACTTCGATCGGTAAATTGACAAACGCTACGTCGCATTTGTCCGCTTTCAATTTTTCGATAATATTGGGCGTAAAGTCCGCAATCAAATCAATTTTGACCGCAGGAAATTTTTCGTGGAATTGCACGATTTTATCCGCAAGGAAATATTCAAAGATCGTGTCGCTTGCCCCGATACGGATCGTTCCCACCGCAGACATTTTCATTTGCGAAAGATAATCCTCCGCTTCGCTTAAAAGCCCCAACGCCCGCTCTACCTTTTTGAAGATCGCTTTCCCGCCTTGCGCGGAAAGTTCCATTCCGCGATGCGTACGATTAAAAAGAGAGATCCCTAGCTGGTTTTCGAGTTGTTTTATGGATTGCGAAACCGCCGGCTGTGAAATATATAATTCTTCCGCCGCCTTTGTTAAACTCCCGCATTTCGCGACCGTATAAAAGACTCTGTACAAATCTAAATTGACCATAATCTTATACCTGCCCTTATCATTTGCTATTCCACCCTTACTTCCCTACGCAGAATTTTTCAAAAATTTCCTGTATAATCGCTTCCGTTGCCGTCTCGCCGGTAATCTCGCCGAGCGCGTCCCACGCTTCTTTGACGTCGATCCCGATTAAATCCAACGGTTGATTGTTGCAAGCCTTTATAGCTCGAGCCAAGCTCTCTTTCGCTCGGGTTAACGCGTCGTAGTGCCGCGCCTCGATCAAGAACGCCGCATCTTCGCTTAATGCCCCGAAACTCTTTTCGTATAAAAGCTCTTTGAGTTTCTCGATCCCCGCGCCCGTAACAGCGGAAGTGTACACGTCTGCGTCCGATTCCGTTTCGTCGCGCGTAAGATCAACCTTGTTGAATATTTTGATCAGAGGCTTCCCCTCCAGCATTGCAAGAACCCGAGCGTCCTCGTCGTCCGTGCCTCGCACGGAATCTGCCACAAATACCGCTACGTCCGCCGAACGAATGATCTGTTCCGCGCGCTCGATTCCGATATTTTCGATCGCGTCGCCACTCTCGCGGACCCCTGCCGTATCGTAAAGATTGAATTTCCTGCCGTGGATCTCCATTACGCCTTCTACCGCGTCACGCGTCGTGCCTGCGACGTTGGAAACGATGGCTTTATCGTAACCGAGTAAGCGATTGAGCAACGAGCTTTTGCCGGTATTCGGTTTCCCGCAGATCGCAACCGTAACGCCCGATTTGATCTTTTTGCCTACCGAATATCCCGACGTTAAAACGTTCACTTCGACGATGAGTTTTTGAAGCTCGAAAACCAATTCCTCCACGTGTTGTTCTTCCACGTCTTCCTCAGGATAATCCACCGAAACGTCGATCCCCGCAAGCAGATTTTTAAGGGTAGCTTGTATCTCCCGCACCCGATTCGTCAGCTTCTCGCTATACAACAAATACCCTGCTTTGACTTCCGCTTCTGATTCGCCGTTAATCATATCCGCAACGCCCTCCGCGGAAGATAGCGAAAGCTTACCGTTCAGGAACGCGCGCTTGGTAAACTCGCCCCTGCCTGCCGCTTTTGCCCCTAAACGGAACGTTTGCCGTAAAATTCCGCGCGCGATATTTTCACCGCCGTGACAATGAAATTCCACCACGTCTTCCCCCGTATAACTGTTGGGAGCTTTAAAATACACGCACAAACCGTAATCGGAAAAGCTGCCCCCATCGATTTCCCCAGGGTACATCCGATACGGCTCGAACGATCCCACGTCTTTTTTACCCGTGGGAGTAAACATCTTCGCCGCCAACGAGAGCGCCGATTTACCGCTGACGCGAATAATGGCAACGCCGCCTTTCCCTGACGGTGTGGCAATCGCCGCAATATTTTCTTCCATCATAACTCTCGTCCTCCTTGCTCAAATGAAAAATAGTATAACTATTTTTTATAATTTAGCTCTATTATATCACACGTTCGCTTTTCTGTAAACCGTTTGAGGCTCTACGGCGCAAAAAAAAAGACGGAAATATAACTTTTTCTTATTTTCCGTCTTTTTCTTATCGCATTGATTGTTCGTGTTTAATTGAAAAAATCGTCGTCGTTTTTATTTTTCGGAGCCTCCCCTAAATCAAACGGATCGTCCTGAGAATCGTTGGATCCAAACTCCGCAAACGGCTCTTCTTCGGGAGCGGAAGAAGGTGTGTTTTCCTGTCCGTAGGGACGTCCCGAGCCATACGGGTTTCCATATGGATTCCCGTACGGATTGCCATAAGGGTTATGATACTGTTGACGGCGCATATACGCCTCCCTCTGCGCACGGACGTACGCTTCGTAATTGATCGCGTTATTGTTTCTTAAAACAAAAATCGCGATATAGCGAGACAACGGCACGAACAGAGCCAACATCCCCAGCGCGAAATAGTTCTTCGGGGAATATTTCTTATAGAGTGCCACAAGTAAAATCACGAGCATAATTTCCGCAGCCAACTGCGCGATGGAGATGATATAGCTGCTAATCTCGTAAAATTTATAAACGGTGGCGGAAGCTCCGTGGAGATCCGTCCAATACCACAAGCCCATTTCCGTCAAGTTGGGTTCTCCGTGATTAAGCAAAAGATACGCCTCGCAAATCGCTGCGACGGCGCAGAGCGTAAACGCTATCATTTGCGTTACCATCGCGTAAATTCCCGCTCCTTTCATCTTTCTGCCGAACACATTGCACTCGCCTGCAAGTTTACCCATAAACCAAATATTCGCAAACGGAACGAACGCCCATCCTTTGCGACGCATTCCCCGTCTTTTCGCCATCGTATATAAGCCGACTCCCTGCAAGATAAATAACGTGGCGCACACTGCCGCACCAACGGCTAAACCGATATACAACGCCTGTTTGAGCGTCACGTCAAACAAAGAACTGCACATCGTCATAAACGCTTGATAAAAATTATACAATTCCATAAGTTACCTCTGTCCTTTTCCCCAATCGGAGTCGTACTCCACCTGCATCAACGTCAAGCCTTTCGCCGGCATCGTCTTTCCTAGCAACTCCCGTTTTCCCGTCGAAAACGCCTCTAAAAGGCTCTCTTGTGTCCGTTTTGCCGAAGCGAGATCCAAAAGTTCTCCAACCATTGTCCGAACCATATTATACAAAAATCCGTTGCCGGTAACAAAAACAAGAAGATCCCGTCCGCCAAGCGACTCGCGTTCTTCCACGCGGACTTCGTACACCGTCCGTACCGTCGTTTTTACCGACGACCCCGAAGCGCAAAACGCTTTATAGTCGTGCTCCCCTTCAAGAAGCTTTGCCGCCGTTCTTAATTTTTGCAACGTTGGAGCAGTTTCCACCCGAACGGAAAATCGTTCTTTGAGCGGCATTTCCCGCTGGGATACGTACAGGGAATAGCAATACGTTTTCCGTTTTGCGTTGCGGTTACAATCAAAATCCTCCGCGCCTGCCCAACCGTCTATTACGCGTACGTCGGACGGCAAAAAACGATTAAGGCAATCGGGCATCTTTTCGGGAGGAACGGAACACTCCGCATCAAATTGACAAATTTGCCCCGCTGCGTGTACTCCTGCATCCGTACGTCCGCTCGCCATCGTTTTCACAACGCAACCGAGCGCAGATTCTATCGCGGTTTCCAGTGCTTCTTGCACGGATAAGGCGTTTGCTTGACGTTGCCAGCCCGCATAATTCGTGCCGTCGTATGCAATTTTTAATACGTAACGCATAGCCCCTCCTTATCCGATTACTCCAATCGTATAGACTCGTAATAAAATCACGCCCGTAAGCAACGCCGCGCCAACCAACACTGTAACATAATCCCGCCAACCAAATTTCAATTTTTTATATTTCGTCCGTACTTTACTCCCCGAATAGCATCTCGCATCCATCGCGTCGCCAAGTTCGTCCGCGCGTCGGAACGCGCTGATTAAAAGGGGGATCAATACGGGAATCACCGCTTTTGCGCGTTGAATGAGTCCGCCCGATTCAAAGTCCGCGCCACGCGCTTTTTGCGCGTTCATAATCCGCGCCGTTTCGTCCGTTAAAATGGGAATGAACCGCAGAGCGATCGACATAATCAACGCTAGCTCGTGTACGGGAAAACGGATCCATTTTAATGGTAGGAGCAAACTCTCAAGTCCGTCCGTTAAAGATACCGGCGTAGTCGTCAAAGTGAGCAACGTCGAACCGAGCACCAATAAAAACAAACGCGCCGCCAAAAAAATCGTGTAGTAAATCCCCTCTTTACTAATCTCGATAAATTTCCATTTCCAAAGCACCGTTTCCCCCTCATAAAAGAAGAGATTGAGCACCGCCGTAAATAATAACAGGAATAAAATCGCTTTAACGGAACGAAGTAGACTCCCGAAAGGAACACGGGAGTAAATCGCCATAAGCACGAACACCGCCGCGCATACGCCCAGCGCGTAAAAACTCTTTGAAAGGAACACTGCCACGATATACACGATCAAAAACAGGATCTTTGCGCGAGGATCGCATTTATGAACAAAGGATTCCGCAGGATAATATTGACCGAAAGACACGTCACGCATCGCTACGCCCTCCTTCGGTTAAACCCGTACCTGCCCCCGTCGTTTTTAACAATGCAAGGGTTTGTTTTACAAAATCCGCCATCGTAAAATCCGAAACGATTTCCACGCCTTTTTCTTTCAAAGCACGCGTTATCTTTGCCGTAAAAGGTACGTCCAAACCCGCTTCTTCGATCAAACTTTCCTTTGCAAACAAGCACGTAGGCGAGCCGACCGAAAGGATCTTCCCTTCAGAAAAAATCGCCGCCCTCGAACAATTTTCCGCAATTTCGTCCATATCGTGGGATACGATAATGACCGTTTTGCACCAATCGTCGTGAATCCGATGAAGCAAGGACATAATCTCCTCTTTTCCGAGCGGATCCAAGCCAGCCGCAGGCTCGTCAAGCACGAGAATCTCGGGCTTGGTGACAATCACCCCCGCAATCGCAACTCGGCGTTTTTGTCCGCCCGACAAATCGAACGGAGAACGGTTTTTCACTTGGTCGTAATCCAAACCAACCGTTTCCAATGCAAAACGGACGGAATTTTCCAACTCCTCCTGCGATACGTCTTTTTGGAAATTTTTTAAACCGAACGCAACGTCCTCAAAAACCGTTTCCGCAAACAGCTGATATTCCGGATATTGAAATACCATTCCCACCTTTTGACGGAGCGCCTTAAAATCCGTTTTCTTGTCGGTTAAATCAAATCCGCTCACTCGTAAAACCGTCGGGTTCAAAAAAGACTTATTTTTCTTTTTCGGCTTGTATTTTTTCTCCGCCGTAGGAAGTTTTAAAAGCGCGTTCAAATGTTGTACGAACGTAGATTTTCCGCTTCCCGTATGCCCGATAATCCCAAAAAATTCCCCCTCGGAAATCTCCAAATCCACCCCATTCAACGCGTGTGTGGAAAACGGCGATTTCGGGTTGTAAACGTAGTGCAAATTTTTGCAAACAACGCTTTTTTTAACGCCTGCAATGCTTTCTTCGTATTCGCTTAAACCCACACCCGCCCCGTTCTTTTTTTGATTTTTTACACAATCGGGAACGAGCCGAGCGATTTCGTCCGCCAAACTTTCCACATCAAAACCGTCGCCGACGGATACGCTATTTAAACGTAATTTTTGAGAAATCTGAACGCCGCGCGGCGTTTTCAGTTTATAGGTTTCGAGCTCTTTTTCGTCTTTAAAAATCTCTTCAGGCACACCTGACATAACAATCCGCCCCTCGTTCATAACGATGACGCGATCCGCAAGCATCGCCTCTTCGGGAAAATGGGTGATCAGCATTACGGAGATTCCCTCTTCCTTATTGAGTTTTCTTACGACGTCCATAACCTCTTTCCGTCCGCGCGGATCGAGCATTGCCGTCGATTCATCCAAAATCATCAGTCGAGGTTTCAGCGCCAATACGCCGGCAATAGCGATACGTTGCTTTTGTCCACCTGAAAGACGAGTTGTCGTGGACGTTCTGAAATCCGACATACCGACAGCCTGCAAAGCAAAATCAATGCGTTTCCCAATCTCTTCTCGTGCAATTCCGACGTTTTCGGGTCCAAACGCAATATCGTCTTCTACAATCGACGCAACCGTTTGATTATCGGGATTTTGGAACACGATCCCGACTTGCTTTCGGATATCGAATAAATTCTTTTCCTCGCCCGCATCCAAGCCGAATACCGTAATTTTTCCACTTTTAGGCGACAATAGACCGTTGGATAATCTGGCAAACGTGGATTTTCCGCTCCCGTTATGTCCGAGAACAGCGACGAATTCCCCTTCTTCCATTGAAAAATCAATTCCCTGCAAGCAAAAAGAAGACTCGGCTGTAAACCAATCGTCTTTTGCCTCCGCGCCGTCCTCTGAATAGGAAAAATATACGTTTTCAAATTTTAATGCCTGCATACAAATCTTTCCGTCAAGTTAAGTAATTATTCTATATTATAGCAAATTTTTTACAAGAATACAATGAAAACAAGGTGAAATTATGTGATTATTACTAAAAACAGCATTTTTTGTGGCGAAATCTTTCCAAAAAACAACGACCGCCCCAAAACGAGCAGCCGTTCACTTCTAAGTGTTCCCGATCACGACTTTACCGTTTCCACCGTATATTGTCCCTCTGCGGAAACGTTAATAATCACGTGTCCCTTTAAATCCGTACGATAGGTATTTACACCTGCATCCGACAATACGCCGAGAGCCTCCACCGACGGATGTCCGTAGGAATTGAACGCTCCGCAGGAAATCACCGCCGTTTTTACACCTAAATACTCTACGAATTCTTTGGACGTGGAATATTGACTACCGTGATGCGCGACTTTTAAAATTTCCGTGGAGTCCAACTTCACTCCTTTTTTATCAAACGCACCGAGTTTATCTTCGGCGATCAACGACGTTTCGGATTTGATGGGAATATCGCCCGTAAACACTGCGCTCACACCCTTATAATCCAACCATACGACCGCCGACATCATATTCGCCGCAACCTCCGCATCCATCGTACCCTCGACAGACAACGAATGCGGCGCGATCATTTGCAGCGTATAGAGCTCTTGATCGGCGTTTTTGAATTGCGCCGAACGCGTAGCGTATTCGCAAACGCAATCCGTATCCATAAGCTCAGTATAAAACTGCTCGTATTCCGCGTTGAGCGTTTCCGACGTATTCGGAATATACGCGTATTTGATTTTCTTATATTTGACTACTTTATCCAACCCGCCGCAATGATCGGAGTCTGAGTGTGTTAACACCAAATAATCGATGGTATCCACGTCCAATGCGTTGAGATAACGGAGCAAAGTTTTGGCGGTTTTCTGTTTCCCGTTTCCGCCGTCGATCAATATGATCTTTCCGTCCGGAAGTTCAATCAGCGTAGCGTCGCCCTGTCCCACGTCTATGAAATGAATACGCATTTCGTCCTTTTGACGTTTCCCGACTTTCGGTTTGCCGACGTAATATTTCCATTCGGAAACAGGGAAGAAAAAAGAAAAAACGCAAAGCGCCGCAATCAGAATGACGACGATAAAAAGAACGATCCGCTTCGCGCGCCGTACTTTTTCTTCCGCCTTTTCTTTCTCTTTTGCATAGCTCATACGTTTTTATCCTTACCGTTTCAATTCGCTTGTCTTGCAGGTGCGCGCTCGATTGAATCAAAAACTTCGCGCAACTCTTCCGTTTCATAATCTTCTATCCGACCTTCGTCCGCCAGCGTAGAAATACGCGCGTCCAGCGGCATACGGGCAATCGCAGGAATTCCGTACTCCGCGGCGATCGTTTCCACTTGACTACGCCCGAATACTTCTATTTTCTTCCCGCAATCAGGGCACGTAAAATAACTCATATTCTCTACAATCCCAAGTACCGGAACATTCATAATTCCCGCCATATTCACGGCTTTTTCCACGACCATTTTTACAAGATCCTGCGGAGTCGTTACAATCACGATTCCCGAAATGGGAATACTCTGGAATACCGTCAAGGGGACGTCGCCCGTTCCGGGCGGCATATCGATAAATAAAAGATCGACGTCTTTCCAGATCACGTCCGTCCAAAACTGCATCACCGTACCCGAAATGACCATACCTCGCCAAATCACAGGCGAAGTCGCATCGTCCAGTAATAAATTCATCGACATCAACTGCATACCCGAGGGAGAAATGACGGTGTCGATCCCCTCTTCACTGCCCGTAGCCCGCTCGGTCACCCCAAACATATGCGGAATGGACGGTCCCGTAATATCCGCGTCCATAATCCCGACGGAATTTCCTTTCTTTTGCGCGTAAGAAGCGAGCAACGAAGTCGTCAACGACTTCCCGACACCGCCTTTCCCACTCACAACTGCGATTACTTTTTTGACTGTCGATTTTTTATGCGGAGCTTTGATCATGCTCTCTTTTTTTCTAGACGAACAATTCGAGGAACAACTCGAACAATCGTGCGTACAATTTTCTGCCATAGCCACTCTCCTTTTTTCCGTTTCATTATACAACTTTACCCTATTTTTGTCAAATCATTTACGTCATAAACGTTCTTTTGACAAAAACTCCCACGCAAAAAAATGCGCGAGATGTATTTTTTCCGTAAAAACGATTGCTTTCTATCAAAAAATGATGTATAATATATAGGCTGCGCGTAGGTGGGGAGTTAGCGGCACCCTGTATCTGCAATCCGCTATAGCAGAGCTGAATGCCTTTCCCGACGTCGGTTATGGGAGGCTGCGCGCCGTAAGGAATGTTGATATCAAGGTCTTATGCAACGCAATGCCGTGAACCGTGTCAGGACAGGAATGTAGCAGCTCTAAGCGGATTTTTGCGTGTGCCATAAGGTAGCTTTGAAGGAGTCACCTGCGGCGTTTCCGCTTCGGTAATCGTCGGCAAAAAAGGATCGCGCAGTTTTTTCTAAAACCACGAAGGACTATTGGAAAACACGGTTTTTCAATAGTCCTTCTCTTTATTTCAAAGCGAAAACGTATCCTTACGTATATGGTTTCGCCGATAAAATCAGTATCGGCGTTTTTTTTCTTTCTATTCCTGATCCGCTTTAGTATTTTCTTCCTTTTGCCCTCGAATATCCAACCCGTTCAATTTATCGTCCTCCATCACCACTCCGCGTTGCAACGAAGCATATCCGTATTTTTGACGGATTTTCGCCACCGCGCTCTCCGCGCGGTTCTTTTTTTGATAGTCTAACTCCGACAAATCCCAATCCAAGCGTATTTGCTCTACGTTATAATCAAACCCTGAAACTGTAATTCCGAGCATCCGCACGCGCAATCCGTACGGACAATGCGTGCAAAATAATTCATACGCTATTTTTGCAATATCCCCGCAAAGGGCGGTTGGCGACGTTTTCGTTTGGAAAGTTTTATCCTGCATTTGATCGTCGCGAACGACGATATGCACGGTGGTCGCTTTTCCCACGTCCGCATCTTTCAATCTCGCTGCAACGCTCTCCGCAAGCACGTAAAACCAACGCTTGATCTCCTCCCGATCTTGTATGTTTTGCGGCAAAGTCATAGAATTTCCGACCGACTTCAAATCCTCCTTTTTTCGTTCGGAAACTACGGGTGAATCATCTTCCCCCCGCGCGTAAACTCGTAACTGCCTGCCACGTTTTCCCAAAATACGCTTCAAAAGCGCCTCGTCGGCTTCCGCAAGATCGCCTATTGTATTCACCCCGATTTTATGCAAAGATTCTGCCGTCGCTTGACCTACAAACAACAATTCGCTCACGGGCAACGGAAACACGATTTGTTTATAATTCTCTTCCGAAACGACCGTGACTGCGTCCGGCTTCTTCATCTCCGACGCTAGCTTTGCAAAGACTTTGTTGAAACTTACGCCGATCGAAACCGTGAGCCCCAATTCCGTTTTGACCGCCAAGCGGATCTTTTCCGCAATTTCTTCACCTGAGCCGAACAGCGACTCGCAACCCGTCATATCCATTGAACATTCGTCAATGCTACACTCCTCAATCACGTCCGTATAACGGGCATAGATTTCTTTCACGAGCCGTGAATATCGTTTATATTCGTGAAAATGAGAGGGCACGAGCAATAAATCGGGGCATTTTTTTAAGGCGGAATACACCGTCTCCGCCGTTCTGATCCCGTACTTTTTCGCTTCTTCACTCTTTGCTAGTACAATCCCTTTCCTCGCCTGCGGATCTCCGCAAACGATCAAAGGTTTTCCCTGATACTCGGGATGCAAAGCAATTTCTACCGAAGCAAAAAAATTATTCAAATCGGAATGTAAAATGACACGCTTTTGCCGTTTCATTGCGTACCTGCCCCGTTATTTTTGTAAATTTCTCAAATACTCCGTTACGGAATGGGCGGCAATATTTCCCTCACCCGCCGCTTTCGTATATTGATACGGTCTACCCGTACAATCCCCTGCGGCATAACAGCCAACGATATTCGTTGCCATTCCAACGCCCACTTTCACAAGACCGTTTTCCGTTTCTAAGCCACCCACCAGTACGGACGGCGGCGCGCTGTCTTTTAGAATAAAGACACCGTCGATCGGCAAATCGGCAGGAAGCGTTTCCGTCGGCGCGGAGGCAAAAGACATAGATTCTACGCGCTTTTCACCCACGATCTTGCGCGGCATTTTTTTAATGACCGTAACGTTGTCTTTTTTGATCGTAACATTTTTATATAACGCCACAAGATATACCTCAGAGGCAAGTTCCGCCAAATACTCTACTTCGTGTTCCATTTCCCCATTTGTACAAATTACGCCGAGCTTTTTATTTTTATATAAGAAGCCGTCGCATGTGGCGCAATAACTCACGCCTCGTCCCAAGAACTCGATCTCACCCTCGATCGGCTTTACGCTTTCCACGCCGCAAGCCAAAATAACCGACGCACTTTCATACATACCGCCCTCTTGCGTCGTAACGGTAAATTTCTCCTTCATTGCATACACGCCCGACACCTTTTCGGTTTTTATTTCGATCTCTTCCTTTTTTAATTGACTTTGTAATGCCTCGCAAAAGGCTTGTCCCGACACGTTAAAAAGACCTGGATAGTTGCGAATACTCTCCGCCTTTACGATCTTATCACTTAGTTGCTTTTTCCCAAATAATAAAAAGTTCTTTCCGTTTGCCTTGAGCGTCAACGCTGCGGAAATCCCCGCAAGTCCGCTCCCGATAATTATACAATCCGTCATATTTCCTCCTGCTATCAGTATATAAAACCCAAGAAAAACTATAAACGCTTTTTATACTTTTACAAAAACTCCCTTGTCGCAACAAAGGAGTTTTGTTTTTAATATTGTCCACCCCATTCCGAGTACCACACAGCTGTTACAATGATATTTTCTTCATCAAACAACCAAACACCTCGCTGTGCAAGCGTTTTACCGTTATATTTCCATCTTATAAACTCGTGGTCTTTATAGGTTGGAATCGGCAAATAATACGTTTCGCCATAAGCAACGGTTATAGTCGTTTGCGCCAACGTTCCACCCTTGGCATCCAACACGATGGTGTAGGTTTTTACCGTCTCTACCGCTTCTATTATGATATTTTCCTGCACATTTTCAAGCAGAGCAAGTTTTTCTTCATCCCAAACAACGGTATACCCCGTCTTTTTTGCAGGCTCGGGAACGTTCGTAAACGCCGTTCCTTCTTTTATCTCCTCAAACACTTTATCTATCTGTCCTGCTTGACGGAACGTTACCGTGTACTTATTCACGATGATTTCTCTCCAATTTGCAACCAACGTAACGTCTTTTGCAATCGCCCACGGATCACTCGGCAACACCGCAACACCCTCGTATTGCCAGCATATAAACTCAAACCCCTCGCGCTCGGGTATCGCAAACGTTTCAGGCGCTTTATCAAACTTCACAATTTGTGTAGCCGTTCCAACCGATCCTCCGTTCGCGTCGTATGTAATTTTATAGTCGTTGGGAAGAGCCACCGCTTGCACACCGATACTTTCTTGTACGTTGACAAACTCCGTTTGCGACCATTTCACGGTATAACCCACTTTTTCCTGCGGTTCGGGAATGTCCGATTCATCAAGCGAACCACCCTTGTCAAGCTCTTTCACAATATCGTCATATCCGGTCTGCGAAAACGTGATATATACTTTCTCTATTACAATCTCACGCCATTGCGCTACGAGCGTAACGTTATCGGCGATCGTCCAGGCATCGCTCGGCAACACCGTAACTCCTGCATATTGCCAACTCACGAACTCGTATCCGTTTCTCTCAGGCACAACAAACGCTTCAGGCGTTTTATCAAACGTCACCGTTTGCGTTTCCCTTTTAACCGAACCGCCGTTCGCATCGTACGTAATCGTATAGTCGTTGGGAACCGCAACCGCTTGTACTTTCACGTTTTCCTGCACGTTGAAGAACTCCGTTTGAGACCAACTCACGGTGTAACCTGTTTTTGCCTGCGGCTTTGGAACATCTGCTTCCGCCAACGTAGCGCCTTGATCCAGTTCCTTTACGATATCTTCATATCCCGTTTGCGAGAATGTGATCGTTACCCTCTTAACGATTTTCTTTTGCCATACAGCGACAAGCGTCACGTTGTCCGCAATCGTCCACTTCCCGCTCATCACAGCATTCCCTTGATTTGTCCAACCGACAAAAGCATAACCCTCCCGAGTCGGCAAAGCAAGGTCTACGACCGTATCAAAAACAACTTCCTGCTTTTTAGTCAAAACTTCTCCACCAGCCGCATCGTACTTGATCTCGTACGTATTTGCCGTTTCGATACTGTTGACTTCAATATCTTTGTCGATTGCCGTCAAATCGACCTGTTCCCAAACCACGGTATAACCCGTGCGCGGCGCAGGATTGGGTATATCTTCTAAAATATTTCCCTCTTTAACGGTTTTTACCACGTCCGGCTGATTCAACTGCTTAAACGTGACCTTATAGGTATATCCCACAGTAGCTTCGGAAGAGCTTTCAGCCTCTTCCCTCTCTCCTACAGGGGAGCTTTCTTCTTGAAAAGATCCTTCCGAAGCCACTTTAGACGACTCGGAAAATTCGCCGTCCCCTTTCAAAAATCCATTGGGAAACGCGCAACCGCTAAGCGCTAGTACTGTACACGCAACGACTGCAAAAATCCATTGTTTTATTTTGTTCATTATTCCCCACCTTAGCCTCGCCAATGCTACGTTCCTATTCCTGCAATCGACGACTTTCTTCTTTCGTTTATTATAACACACTCCCCGTTGGCTGTCAAGCCCTTTTCAAATCATTTATCCAAGCGCTACATCCAAAGCCATCATCACGGCAAATCCGACCATTACGCCAACTGCGCAAAGCGTGGACGTATCCTGTTTTGTTCCCTCGGGTATGATGTCCTCCGCCACAACGAATACCATCGCTCCCGCCGCAAGCGCTAATAAATAGGGTTGAAACGTTTGCAAATGCGCCGAGAGAAAAAATCCGATTAACGCAAAAATCGGCTCCACGATACCGCTCCCCATACCGAATAAAAACGCCTTGTTTTTATTTTGGAGTTCTCCGCGCATCGGCAATGCGATCGCCGCGCCCTCAGGAAAGTTCTGAATTCCGATCCCAAGCGCAAACGTGAGCGCCGTTGCAAATGCACCTATTCCGCCCAAATGCCACGCTGCTCCGAACGCAAAACCCACCGCAAGCCCCTCGGGAACATTGTGTAACGTTACCGCTAAAAACAATTTTAGGGATTTTGAAAAGCCCTTTCCTTCATTCTTCCGCTTTTTTGCCGTAATTTTATCTAAAAATAAAAAAAGAACTCCTCCGACGATAAACCATAAAGAAATGGGAAAAAACGCAAATTTTGCCCATTTTACTCCCTCTAATTGCTCCAAAGCAGGCAACAATAACGACCAAACCGATGCCGCAAGCATTACTCCTGAAGCAAAACCTAAAAATAATGCGTTAACCCTAGGGGATAATCCGTCTTTTACGACGTACACAAGCGCCGCGCCCAACGTTGTCATTAAGAAAATAAAACCAAATCCAAATACCGTCATCCATACGTAGCTCATATGCTTTCTCCGTGTTTCCTATGAGTATGGGATCCCCAACTATGGGGATCCTCCACTATTTACTATATTCTCAAAACCAGTAAAAGAGTGTGGAGCAAAATCAGGAAACCTACAAGAGTAGGTTTATGAAATGAAAGATAAAAGGAAAAGAACGCTTTCGCAAAATTGCGAAAGCGTTCTTTGTTGAAAAGCGGCAATTACCTATCCTCCCGGCAGTTCTCTGCAAGTACTTTCGGCGTAAAAGAGCTTAACTTCTGTGTTCGGAATGGGAACA
>JAFTHW010000025.1 GCA_017457225.1 Clostridia bacterium
GAACCGACGGGCGTCGCCGTATCCGGCGGCGGCGTATTCATGAGCGTTATCCCGTCAATCCACCGCTATACAGACGGAGATGCCGACGTTTTTACACAGAACGACTCTTTCGTCGAATCCTATTACCAAGACGGAAAAACGATAGCCGGAAATCCGGCAGGCAAGAAACTTTATTGGACCTACGACAGGGCAACCGGCGAGAGAACGTTTGAGCTGACGGCTGAGGAGTCGGGGAATGCTCCCGATGCACAGAACGCCACGATTCGCGTAAAAATCGCAGAGTTTGAAGAGGCAGACGGCATCACACTCGTGAGCCAATTTTTACGCAGCGACATTTTTGTAACGCGCACGGATTACAGTTGCTAACCGTTCACAATCGAAAACAATGAACCCGATAGAAATTTTTAGGGGAACGTTTCGCGGGCGGCGCGTCGCTGTGATCGGGAACGCCAACCCGAAGACTGATTTTTCGGAATCCGTCGATGCCGCCGACATCGTCGTAAGACTCAACCATTGCCCGAATTTGGAAAGCGGAAAAACCGGCAAGCGGATAGACGTTATCATCCAAGTACCGACAACGGCGTGGTTCAGACTTCCCGAAAGCGAGCAACACCGGGAACAAATCCGCATGGCACGGCCGCGGGTATTCCTTTTGCACAACGCCGGATTGGCGCATGTGAGTCCTCTACGCGAACTTCTGGCGGGGCTGGACGTGCACGCAGTCTCCCCGCCGCCGCAAACACAAGGCTGGTCGACGGGCGGCAAGGCGTTAAAAATGATTGTCGCCGCAGAACCGGCAAGCCTTAACGGATATTGTTTTTCGGATACAGAGCAGGAATTTGAAGCATATTTACGCACAGAAGGGCGGCATCATTTACCGACGGCCATGGAGGAATTTCGCTCACGGAGGGCTCTGCAATGATCTGCGTTATTCCGGTGAGAGGCGGGAGCAAGGGCGTGCCCGGAAAGAACCTAAGAAAAATCTCCGGCACATCCCTCCTCAGCATAGCGATAATAAAGGCGGAGGAATTTTTCGGGCGCAAAACGTTTGTCCTCGCGGATACGGAGGAACTCGCAGCGCACGCAAAAGCCGTAAGGCCGGACATAATCGTATACAGAGACGGGCGCAACATTCCGGATATGGAAGACGTGAGTATCCGCCTCTTCGAGGCGAACACGCTTTTCCCGCAAGGAGAAATCGTCGTCCTCATGCAATGCACGTCTCCGAAAATCAGCAGACGAACGCTCGAACTGTTCATCGCCGCAGCCAAACAACTCAGGCAAGGCGAAGCTCTCCTCGCGGTTTCCCCGCTGAATAAAAAACCGAACGCACTTTTTCAAATCGACGCCTCAGGCGAACTCAAACCGATGAATCCGAATGCACCCGCCGTAACGTTCCCGAGGCAGGCACTTCCGGCGGCATGGTGGTTTTGCGGAGCGCTCAGTGCATTTCACAAAGACGCCATCGATCGCGGGAAACCTTCGGTTTTCTCCGGGCTTAAACTCATACCGTTTTTCATCCCGGAAGACGAAGCAAGCGATATCGACCGCGAAGAGGATTGTCCGAACGGAGAAAACAACTGATGGGGCACTCTCGATACAGCCGCGCGCAACTCGCTCGCGGCGAAGGCAGGCAATGGAAAACCGTCAAACGCGACGGGAACGTTCACTTTATCAAAAAACTCAATTCGAAAAAATCCGC
>JAFTHW010000026.1 GCA_017457225.1 Clostridia bacterium
ACAGCTCTCGTCGGTTTAAGATAAAAACGGTCGAGGGGGCGGACGATTACGCTTCTCATCAAGAAATGATGCGGCGACGCTTGGCGAAATTGGGTACGGACGAAGAAGATCGGTTTGCGAAGCCCGAATTGATCATTATCGACGGCGGTAAGGGTCAGCTTTCGGCAGTCAAGCAAATCTTTGACGAGGCGGGGATTACGGATATCGAACTCATTTCCCTTGCCGAGCGTGACGAGGAAGTGTTTACGTTATATTCTTCCGAGAGTATTCGGATCGATAATCGGGATTACGCCTTGCGGATGTTACAGCGCATTCGCGATGAAGCGCATCGTTTTGCGATCACGTATTTCAGGAGTTTACACTCCAAGCGGAATTTAGCTTCCGTTTTAGAGGAGATCGAAGGAGTCGGAAAAAAGAAACAAAAAGCGCTTTTAGACGCGTTCGGAACGATTGACAAGATTATGAACGCCGACGTAGCCGAACTTTGTCAGGTTGAAGGAATCGGGGAAGAATTGGCGAGAAAGATCCGAACGTTTTTTAAGGAGAGTATTTAATGCGAAAGATAAATTACGGATTGATCGTATCCGACTTTGACGGTACGCTCGTAAAAGAGGACGGAACGATTTCTGAAGCAACGAAAACGTCCATCAACGAATATATCCAAAACGGCGGCGTGTTTGCTATTTCGACGGGACGGCTTCCACAGGGGATTGTCCCACAGGCGGAGGAGCTTGGGTTAAATGGATTGATCAGTTGCGGCAATGGCTCGATTATTTGGGATCTTCCGAGCCGTAAGCCCATTTTTCAGCGCGCGATCCCCAATGCGATTGCGGTGAAAGTTTGCGAGAAAATGGAAAAAATGGGTTTGCATATTCACGTGTACGACGAGTGGGAATATTATTGCAATATGGACGATGATGCTCTTAAATCGTACGAACGCATTACGAAAACGAAAGGGAATCTCGTACTCGATAAACTCCTGTCACAATTTTTGAAAGAAACGGGAATGGACGTTTATAAGTTATTGGCGATGGTTCTTCCCGAAGACAATGCGTCGGTGAGGGCGGAGCTAGAGAAAGAAGAGTTCGAGCATTGTATCGTTACGAAAAGTAGCTCTTTTTTGGTGGAAGTACTTGGGGATTCCTGCTCCAAAGGAACGGCGGTGGAGTTTTTGGCGAATCATTACGGCATAGCCATCGAAAAGACGATCGGGATCGGGGATCAATGCAACGATATCCCGATGTTGGAAACGGCGGGGCTTGGAATCGCCGTAAAAAATGCGGACGAGGAGTTACAAAAACGAGTCTTTACCTACGGATACACGAACGAAGAGGGCGCGGTGGGTAAAATCATTGAAGAATTCGGTTATACGGAGGAATAAGTAATGAGCGGACAAGTAACGCAAAGCGTAATGTTGGATAAATTCGCATACGATTTGAATTTGGAAATCGTCTATACGGGTAGAGGAGTAGTTACGCTTTCGAGTATGAGCGTAGAGCGTCCGGGATTGCAACTTGCAGGGGGATTTTTTAATTATTTCGACGCGCGGCGTATTATTTTACTCGGACTTTCGGAATATGAATATTTGCGCACGTTTTCTTCGGAGGAACGCAAGGAAAAAATCACGCAGTTATTCCTGCACGGCGAATTGCCCTGTATTATTTTAAGCCGCGATCTGCCTGCGATTCCCGAATTGGTCGAAACGGCGAAAGCGTTTACCTGTCCCGTGTTCCGAAGCCCGAAGATCACGACTGATCTGATGAGTGATTTATATATCTATCTCAATCGGCTTTTAGCTCCGTCTGTAACCGAACACGGCGTATTGATGGAGGTATTCGGCGTCGGGATTTTGCTTACGGGCAAGAGCGGCGTAGGAAAAAGCGAAACGGCTATGGAGCTTATTAAACGCGGACATAGACTGATTGCGGACGACAATGTGATTATTAAAGAAATCGCGAACGAATTGTACGGTACCGCCCCCGATATTATCCGTTACTTTATGGAGCTTCGCGGCATTGGGATTATCAACGTCAAGAGTATGTACGGCTCGGGCTCGGTGTTAGACGAAAAGAAAATTCAGCTTGTGATTCAGCTTGAAAATTGGCAACAAGGCAAGGAATACGATCGGGTCGGAGATGAAATGTCCGCTACGGAATATTTCGGGATTAAAGTTCCCAAGCTCATTATTCCCGTCAGTCCCGGTCGAAATCTGGCGATCATTATTGAGGTCGCGGCGAGAAACTTCCGTTTAAAAAGTATGGGCTACGACGCTTCGGAAGAGTTGATCACGCGCAGCATCGGCAGATAAAACAATACGAAAGAAAAGGAAAGAGTATGCTGGAAATTTTAGCGCCCGCAGGGGATTTGGAATGCGCTTCCGCCGCAATCAACAGCGGCGCGGACGCGATCTATCTCGGATATACGGCATTTTCCGCTCGTCAAAACGCAGGAAACTTTGACGAGTCGGCTCTTCGCGCTCTTTTACAAAAAGCGCATCTTTTGGGCGTTAAAGTATACGTGGCAATGAATACCGTCGTGAAGAACACGGAGGTGGAAGAATTTATCAAAACGGCGCTTCTCGTATGGAATATGGGCGCGGATGCAATCATTTTGCAGGATATTTTTCTCGGAGGCTATCTCCATAAGCTCTATCCAGAAATCGTTTTACACGCAAGCACGCAAGCGGGCGTTTGTACCGAAAACGGAGCTCAGTTTGCCAAAGAAAAAGGTTTTTCACGCGCGATTTTGTCGAGGGAAACACCACTTGAAGAAATCAAAAAGATCGCCAAGATCATAGAAACGGAAGTTTTCGTACAGGGCGCATTATGCACCTGTTTTTCGGGACAATGCTATTTCTCCTCTTTTGCAGGGGGGAATAGCGGCAATAGAGGCCGGTGTAAACAGCCTTGCCGTAAATTATACGCATATGATAGAAACGGCAATACGGAACTGTCCTACGCGCTTTCCTTGTCCGATTTAAGCGTGGGGGAAAACGTGGAAAAATTGATCGAAGCAGGCGTTACTTCCTTTAAGATCGAGGGAAGAATGCGCCGCGCCGAATACGTAGCCGCCGCGGTCAATTATTACCGCGCGATTTTGGACAAAAATCCCAATTTTCAGTCTTGTCTGTCTGATTTAAAAAGGACATATAATCGTGGCAATTACACAAAAGGTCTTGCGTTCGAACAGGACAAGCGTCTATTATCCACAGCCGTGCAGGGTCATTTGGGTGAGAAAGTGGGCGTCGTGAAAGTCATCAACGGAGAATATTGGGTAGAGAGCATATGTACGCCTAAGCAAGGAGACGCGTTCAAAATTTTAAGGAACGGTAAAGAGGTGGGCGGCGCGGTATTTTCCAAGCGAAAAAACAAAGCGTTTTGTATTGTGTCGAAAACTCGTCTTTGCAACGGAGACGGAGTGTTCGTTACTACGGATACTGCGCTGAACGAGCGTTTGTTATGCGCTGAAAAAACGGAAAAACTTCACGTTTCTTTACGCTTTGTTGTCGGGGAATACGCCGAGGCGAGTTGTGGGGATCTAAAAATCTTTTCGGAAGAGAAATTACAAGCCGCCAATTCTCGACCGTTGACGGGAAAGGAGCTTACGGATTGTTTTTTAAAAACGGACGGATTGCCTGTGGAGATTGTCTTTGAGAACGTGACTTTGCGTGGGGATGTTTTTCTTCCCAAGAGTCAACTTAACGCATTCCGTCGGAAGTTCTACGGCGCGCTTGTAAAACGGCTTGGAAATTACGACCGTACGGAATACGGCTGCGACTCCATAGCTGTTCCCGTTCAAAAGGGAATGAATGATAAAGTTGCGGTGATTGCCTCTTCGTTTGACGGCGTGAAGGCGGACGTTGCCATTTATAAGTGCGACGATTTTTCCGAAACGCTTCCCGAATCCTTTATCAACGGGAATTTTGAAAAATACGTATATTATCCTGCTTTTTTAGTGAGTAAAGACGAAGAGGCGCTTGAGAAACTCTTTGAGAGCTATTGCGTAGACGGTATCTATGCGGAAAATTATGCGGGAGTTATCTTTGCAAAAAAACACAAGCTCAAGTTGTTTGCAGGCGTGGGCTTTCATCTTTTTAACGGCTTGTCCATAGCCGAACTTCTACAAGAAGAAGTCGTTTCTTATTACGCGCTGTCCAAAGAACTTAACGCAAACGAGCAGTCGGCGTTAACGGGCGAAAAAGCGTTTGTTTTGTCTTCGGGTGGGATCAAAATTATGGATCTTTGCTATTGCCCGTTCGGAAAAACGTGTAGCGTTTGCGATCGTAAAGAATGGTATGCATTGACGGACGAACACGGCAGAAATTTCCCCGTCAAACGTCTTGTAGGAATGGACGGGAATTGTCGGTTTGAAGTCTACAACTGCGCGAAATTGGTCGGGAAAGGCGTTTCTGGGATCGGGAAGATTTTAGATTTGACGACGGAATCGGACGTTTCGACGGCGGTATCGATTGCAAACGACGAAGAAAAACAAAAACTATTTTACGGGAACTATACGTCGGGGCACGCCAAGCGCGGAGTGCTGTAACGACGAAAAGAAAAGGGGTTTCTATGAATCGTAGAGCGATTGAAAAAACCGAATTGTATAAAATACTGCAGCTTGCGGCAAACTACGCTACGCTGGAGGGTGGAAAAGCTCGGGTACGCAACACCGAGCCGTCTTCCGTACTTTCAGAGGTGAGAAACCGTCTTACGCAAACGGAAGAGAGTAAAAAACTCCTCTTTGAATACGGCGTGAGCAAAATAGAGTACTTTCCGCCGTTTGAAGACGAATTGGAACGCGCGCAAAAAGGCTCAACGTTGTCCTGTGGAGAGCTTTTGAAAACGGAAAATTTGTTGCGCTCTACCCGAATTGCCTACCGCAGTATCTCTTCGGTTTCGGATGAGGAAATTCGCCTCCTTAGAGAACTTGCGGATAAGCTCTATTTTGACGAAAATTTGGAAGCAGATATCCGGGAAAAGATTGTAAGCGATACGGAAGTAAGTGATCACGCCAGCGAAAAACTCTATTCGTTACGTCGGGAAATTCGGCTTATGAACGAGCGTATTCGTTCCAGATTATCCGAGTATTTGTCGGGGAAAGAGGGGAAATATTTACAAGACGCCATCGTAACGATGCGAGATAACCGCTACGTATTGCCCGTTCGCGCGGAATATAAACGCAACGTAAAAGGTTTTATCCACGACCGTTCGGCAAGCGGCGCCACCTTTTTTATCGAGCCCGAAGAAGTTTTGGAAATGAATAACGAACTCCGTTCGCTGACGATGGATGAAAAGGAAGAAGTGGAACGGATTTTAGGGGAATTGAGTCGTCGCGCGGGAATGATTGCGGATCAGCTCCGCACAGATATATCCATTTTGGAAGAAATCGACAGCGCATACGCGCGCGCAGAATATGCGTATAAACTCCGCTGTGTAAAACCCGAGATCAACGACGGCGGAAAGATCGATATTCAGTTGGGCAGACATCCGCTCATTGATCCGAAAAAAGTCGTTCCCGTAAGCCTTTCGCTTGGGAAAGACTACCGTTTTTTGTTGATCAGCGGTCCGAATACGGGCGGTAAAACGGTTACGTTGAAAATGGTCGGGTTATTTTGCCTAATGGCGATGTGCGGACTCTTTATTTCCGCAAAGCGCGCGATACTCTCCGTATTCGACGAAATCTACTGCGACGTAGGGGATTCACAAAGCATCGAGGAGAGTTTATCTACGTTCTCCTCCCACATCACGAATATTATCGACATCGTGAACAAAGCGGATCAACGCAGTTTGGTATTGATCGACGAGTTAGGCGGAGGTACGGATCCCGACGAGGGACAAGCGCTCGCCAAAGCTATTGTTGCCTATTTGCTCGGCAGCGGTTGCAGAGGAGTCGTCACCACCCACTATTCGGCGCTCAAAGAATTCGCATTCGCAACCGAGGGGATTGAAAACGCGTGTATGGAGTTCGATTCGGACACTTTGCAACCGTTGTACGTGATCCGAATCGGTTTACCCGGCTCTAGTAACGCGCTCGGGATCTCCCAAAGACTTGGTTTAAAAGAGAGTATTTTAGAAGAGGCGATGCGCGGTTTGTCCGAGGGCGCGCAAGCATTCGAGCATATTGTTCGGAGCGCGGAAGAGAGCCGTATTCACGCGGACGAGGCGCTTAAGGAAGCCAATCGTTTGAAAGCGGATTGGCAGGAAAAATTACAGGTGTTGGAGTCGGAGAGAGAAAAGCTCGTCAAAGAGAGAGAAAAACTCCAAACTTCCGCAAAAGCAGAGGCTCGGCGTATCATTCGGGAGCGTACGGTCAATGCGGAAGAACTATTAGAAGAGATTGAAAAGATTTTTGAAAAGGAAACGTTGACCGAAGCGGATTTGATCAAAGCGCGAACGCTGAAAAACAAACTCGGCGATCAGGCGTATGAAACGGAAAGCGAGGAAATGATCCGTCCGCAATACGTCGACGCAACCGCGGATAGCGTCAAAGTAGGCGCGCGCGTTTACGTTAAAAGCACCCGTCAAGAGGGCGTTGTTCAAAACGTCCGCCCTCAAAAAAACGAAGCGGAAATACTCTGTGGAAATATCAAAATTCGCAGTAAATTTTCCGATTTATCTATCGTGATCGGGGAAACAAAACCGCAAAATGCGAACAAAAAACTTCCCAAATGGCAGAAAAAAGAAGAACGCGTGCAAGTGAGTAAGAAGCTCGCGCCCAAACCTTTGCCGACGTTAGAAATCAACGTCATTGGGCTGACCGTTTCCGAGGCGTTGTTTGAAGTGGAAGCGTTTATCGATTCTGCGGTTGTATCCAATTTAGAAGAAGTGAGGATTGTGCACGGAGTAGGAACGGGCAAACTCCGCGCGGGGATTCACGACTTTTTAAAACGCCACAGAAACGTTGCCGAATACCGCTTGGGGAAATACGGCGAGGGGGAAACGGGCGTAACCGTTGTAAAAATTAAATAATCGGCGTCATTCAACGCATAACCGAAAAAAAAGCTCCATAGGATATTACGGAATCTTTTTTCGAGGTGGAGCTTGAAAGGACAAGAAATCAAAGAAAAACCGAAAGGGAAACAGAAAGTCGAACTCGTTACGAATTTACTTCTTTGCGCGATCATCGCATCGATCGGCATATTTGCGCTGTCGCCCGAAACGTCAACCGTTACGACGGACGGGGAAGAGGGAAACGTGTACCGTTCCGCTTCTGCAACGTCGGACGGCGTATCGCTTATGTTCAACGTCTATTGGGGGACGGAAGAAGTCTACGAAATTCTTTCTATTTTGGAACGCTACGATGCCAAGGCGACGTTTTTTATCGGCGGCGCTTGGGCGGACGACAATGTACAATGTTTGAAAGATATTTATTGGAAAGGTCACGAAATCGGGAATCACGGCTATTTCCACAAAGCGCACGAGAAGTTGAACGTGGAGCAAAACCGTAAAGAAATTTCGGACTGCAACCGTTTTATCGAGCTTGCGATCGGGGAAAAGCCGACTCTGTTTGCGCCGCCGTCGGGGGCGTATAACGACAGCACGTTGACGGCTTGTAAGCTTTTGCAAATGAAGACGATTTTATGGTCAAGGGATACGATTGATTGGCGGGATAAAAACGCGGCGTTGATCTATACCCGAGCGACGAAAAACATAAAAGGCGGCGAATTTGTGCTAATGCATCCGATGGAGGCTACGGTAGACGCCTTGGAAGATATTATAAAATACTATTTGTCCCAATCGTTACGATTGGTGACGGTTTCCGAAAATTTACAGGAGAAAGGATAAGTATGGTTTTTGAAAAACGTTATGAAAACGGGCTTCGGCTCGTCGTAAAACAAATGCAGGGCTTGATGTCCGTCACGATGGGGATTCTCGTCGGTACGGGCGGTAGCGCGGAAACGGACAAAGAGGACGGTATTTCACATTTTATCGAGCATATGCAGTTTAAGGGCACGAAAAAGCGGAACGCATTCGAGATCTCGGACGCTTTCGACCGCTTGGGCGCGCAAGTGAACGCATTCACGGGGAAAGATCTTACGTGTTATTATTCCAAATGCACAACCGATCATACTTCGGCGTGTTTCGAGCTGCTTTCCGATTTGTTTTTGAATTCCACGTATCCCGAGGACGAAATGGAACGGGAAAAGGGAGTCATTTGCGAAGAAATTTCTATGAATGAGGACACTCCCGAAGATTTGTGTTTGGACTTGCTTTCCCACGCCTTTTACGGAAAGGAGAACTACGGCAGGAACATTCTCGGTACGATCGGCAACGTAAAAAGTTTCACGATAGCCGACGTGGCGGCGTATAAGAAAGAGCGGTATTGCCCTGAAAACATCGTAATTTCGTTTGCCGGCGGCGTAGATCCGCAAACGGCGCAAGCTCTCGTGGAAACGTATTTCGCGGCGTTGGAAAAGGGTGAGTTTAAAAAACGCGAGTCGAACGTATTGAAACTTGGGCAAAGCCTCGTAAAGAAGAAGCCGATCGAGCAAATGCATCTTGCGATCGCCTATCCCGGTATCGCGCGTGGCGACCTTAATGAGGATATTTACAGCGCGATCAACGGTATTTTAGGCGGCTCTATGAGCGCTCGGCTCTTCCAAGAAGTTCGTGAAAAACGCGGGCTTGCCTATTCGGTATATTCGTATTTGTCTATGTATAACGAATGCGGACATCAAACGATCTACGCAGGCGTGAATCCCGAAAAATTACAGGAAGCGTACGACGCAATCGGGAATGTGATTCAAGAACTCAAAACGAACGGAATTACTCAAGACGAGTTTTCGCGTAGCCGTGAGCAAATGAAATCCAGTATGTTCTTCAGCAACGAAAGCAGCAACGCGCAAATGCTTTTGTACGGGAAATATATGATGAATTTTGATACGACGTTCGATTTCGAGGGGAGATTGCAACTTTTGAACGAAATGTCGTACGATAAGACGAGGGAAGTCCTTTCCACAATGTTTGACGAGCGGTACAAGGCGATCGCGCTCGTGGGGAACACGGACGAGCCGCTTCCCCTGTAAGCGTATGAAAAACGAAAGAAAAGTCGGTTTTGGTCCCGTATTCGATGCAAACAGTAAAATATTGATTCTCGGGAGTTTTCCGTCCGTAAAAAGTAGAGAGATCGAGTTCTACTACGGGCATAAACAAAACCGTTTTTGGCGTATGCTTTGCGGTTATTTTCACGAGGATATTCCAACGGACGTAGCGGGGAAGAAAGAATTTTTACTCCGAAAGCGAATCGCGCTTTGGGATATGGTAACGTCGTGCGAGATCACGGGTTCGTCCGATGCTTCGGTAAAAAATGCGGAAACGGCGGATTTATCCATCGTGCTCGACAACGCTCCCGTTCAAAAAATCCTGCTAAACGGCTCGTTGGCATACGCGCTTTTTGTGGGATCATACGCAAATTGTGAAATACCGTTTGAAAAAATGCCTTCCACTAGCCCTGCAAATCCACGTTACGACGAAACCGTATGGAGGAATGCGCTCGATGACGTATTCGGAATTTCTTAACATTTTGGAGTCGAACAGCGAAGAGGCGTTTGCTGCCTTTCAAAGGCGTTTGATTTTTACCAACCAACCGATTCTCGGCGTGCGGACTCCCATTCTACGTCGTTTGGCGAAGCAGTATCGATCCTACGCGGAAGAAATTCTTGCCTTTCCCGACGAAATCTACGAGATCACGTTTATCAAACTCACGCTCGTTTCCTATCTACCGTATGAAGAATTTATACGGAGATTGAAATATTGCGTTTCTTTGATGGATAATTGGGCGATTTGCGACTCGTTCAAGGCCAAATGCATCGGCGCTCACCGCGACGAATTTTTGCCTGTTTTAGAGGGCATATTTCAAAACGGCGGGGAGTTTTACGTTCGCTACGTACTCGTTACGTTGTTGAGTGAGTATTTACACTCGGAAAAGTATTTGTCGATTGCGTACGAATATATGCTTCGGACGGATGCGCAACCGTATTACGCGCACATGGCGGTTGCTTGGCTTTTGGCGGAGATCCTCGTGAAGCATTACGAGTTCGGCATTCAGATCCTACTGGATAAAAAGTTAGATGTAAAAACACACAACAAAGGCATACAAAAAGCAATAGAAAGTTACCGTCTTACGGCAAAACAAAAGGAAACTTTGCGTTCCTTGAAAATAAAAACAAATCAAAAAGGTACATAAAAAATGGATATTTTACAAACGATCACTCAAGAGTTTCAATTACACCCCACGCACGTGAGAAATATCGTTTCGCTCATTGACGAGGGAAACACCATTCCGTTTATCGCGCGCTATCGTAAAGAGATGACGGGCAGTTGCGACGATCAGGTATTGAGAGAACTGTTTGACAGACTCACCTACTTGAGAAATTTAGAGAAGAGAAAAGAAGAAGTCGCGAATTCGATCACGGAACAGGGGAAAATGACGGACGAGATTCGATCTGCGCTTGAGAAAGCGGTTACGCTTACCGAAGTGGAAGATATTTACCGTCCGTACAAACAAAAACGCAAAACGCGCGCTTCGGTTGCAATCGCAAAGGGATTACAGCCGTTTGCCGAGGCGATTTTGAAACAGGATAAGTCGTTCAATGTTCCGTTGGAAGCGGAAGCGTATCTTAACGACGAAGTAAAATCGGTAGACGAAGCGGTTGCCGGCGCGAGAGATATTCTCGCAGAAATCGTTTCCGACGACGCCGTTACGAGAAAAAAACTGCGTAATTTTTTCTTCCGTCACGGCGAGATCGTTTCCGCGTACGCCAAGGGCAAAGAAGCGGAAGACGAAGCGAAAACATACGGGATGTACGCAAAATACAGCGAACCCGTCAGCGAGATCAAAAGCCATCGGGTTCTTGCGCTCAATCGCGGGGAAAAGGAGGAGTTTTTAAAAGTTTCGATCGTCGTTGATGAGGAGTTTGCAAAACGTATCACCGCCGCAGGATTCTTAAAAGACGGCGGCGAGAGCTCGAAGATCGTGAAAGAAGCGGCGGAAGACGGGTATTCCCGATTGATCGCTCCGTCGGTGGAAAGGGAAGTCCGCGCACAGTTGTTTGACGAAGCGAGCGAACAGGCGATTAAGATGTTCGAGTTGAATTTGAAGCCTCTGTTGATGCAACCGCCCGTAAAGGATAAGATCACGATGGGTTGGGACCCTGCTTACCGTACGGGGTGTAAGATCTGCGTTGTGGACGGAACGGGCAAAGTACTTGATAAAACGGTCGTATTTCCCACTCCGCCCCAGAATAAGATTGCGGAAGCAAAAGTGGAACTCAAAAAACTCATTGCAAAATACGGAGTACAGGTGATTTCTTGCGGAAACGGTACGGCGAGCAAGGAAAGCGAGATTTTTATTGCCGAACTGATTAAAGAGATCAAAGCGGAAACGGGGAGAGAGGTTGGCTATGTCATCGTCAATGAAGCAGGCGCCAGCGTATATTCAGCGAGCGCTTTAGCCAAAGAAGAATTCCCCGATTACGACGTGACGGCAAGGAGCGCCGTATCCATCGCAAGACGTTTGCAAGATCCGCTTGCGGAACTCATTAAAATCGATCCAAAATCCATCGGCGTTGGGCAATACCAACACGATATGAACGAAAAACGTTTGGACGGAGCGCTGCTCGGCGTTTTGGAAGATTGCGTAAACAGCGTCGGCGTGGACTTGAACACGGCGAGTGTGTCACTCTTAAAATACGTAGCCGGATTAAATTCCGCCGTAGCGAAAAACATTGTCGCTTACCGTGAAGCGAACGGAAGATTTCAATCGAGAAAACAACTATTAAAAGTTCCGAAATTGGGAGAAAAAGCGTATACGCAATGCGCGGGCTTTTTGCGGATCGATGGCGGGGAGAATATTTTAGACAATACAGCGGTGCATCCTGAATCGTACGGCAAAGCGGAAAAACTCCTTGCATTGTTCTCGTACGGCAAAGAGGACGTGAAATGCAGGCGTATTTCCGATCTCCGCGAGAAGATCAAGGCGTACGGCGAAGATAAAGTTGCGAAAGAAACGGAGCTGGATAAAACGACGCTTGCCGACGTTGTGACCGAGCTTATGAAACCGGGTAGAGATATCCGCGACGGCTTGCCTGCTCCTACGCTCCGTAAAGATATTATGGGGATCGAAGATTTAAAAGTGGGTATGGAGTTGACGGGCACGGTGCGCAACGTAGTCGATTTCGGCGCGTTTATCGATATCGGAGTACATCAGGACGGACTTGTACACATTTCCGAAATCACGGATAGATACATCAAACACCCTTCGGAAGTATTGCGTGTCGGGCAAGTCGTACAGGTACGAGTCAAGGAAGTAGACGTCAAAAAGAACCGTATTGGACTTACGATGAAAAAGAAGAACGGATAAATTTCTTCAAAACAGTTGACATTTCAACAAAAATATATTAAAATAGTAGTATAGTTTTTTAATTATAACTACGGAGGAAAATTTTATGTTAGAAAAAATTCAAGCAATGCTTGCAGAAGCTTTAAACTTGCCCGTGGAGAAGGTAACGCCTTCCGCAAAGATCGTAGAAGATTTGGGCGCGGATTCTTTGGACGTCGTAGAACTTCTCAGCCGTTTGGAAGACGAATACGGCGTGATCATTCCCGATGAAGAAGTGGAAAATCTCGTTACCGTTGCAGACGTGGCGGCAGAAATTGAGAAACTTGTAAAATAAGTTCAAAAAAAAGGAAGAAAGTCCTTGCTTTTGCAAGGGCTTTCTTTGCGTGTAGCCTTTAAACGTTTGCATTTCACGCAGGAATATGGTATAATTTTCAAGAAATATTATAAATTTTGAGGTATTGAAATGTTACAAGTAACGGGTGTGTCTTTGCAATACGGCAGCAAAAAGCTGTTTGAAGACGTCAATTTAAAATTTACGAAAGGGAATTGCTACGGGATTATCGGCGCAAACGGCGCGGGTAAATCCACGTTTTTAAAAGTTCTTTCGGGCGAGATTGAGCCGCAAAAAGGTTTCGTTTCTTTGGACAAGAACGAGCGTATGTCCGTTTTGCAACAAAACCAAAATATGTACGACAACGAAACGGTTTTGCGTACGGTTATGTTGGGCTTTAAACGACTCGTGGATATTATGGACGAAAAGGACGCCTTGTACGCAAACCCCGATTTTTCGGAAGAGGACGGAATCCGCGCGGCGGAATTGGAAAGCGAATTCGCGGAAATGAACGGCTACGATGCGGAATATCAAGCAAGCCAGCTGTTGAACGCTCTCGAAATCGGCGAAGAATTGCATTACGCGCTCATGAGTGATTTGGACGCGAAGCAAAAAGTCCGCGTACTGTTGGCGCAAGCGTTGTTCGGAGATCCCGACGTATTGCTCTTGGACGAGCCTACGAACAACCTCGATATCAAAACGGTAAGATGGCTCGAAAACTATTTGATGGATTTTGAAAACACCATCATTATCGTTTCGCACAACCGTCACTTTTTGAATAAAGTTTGTACGAATATCTGCGACGTAGACTTCGGAAAGATCAATATGTACGTCGGCAACTACGATTTTTGGTATCAAACCAGCCAATTACTTGCTCGTCAACAAAAAGAACAAAACAAGAAAGCGGAACAAAGAGCCAAGGAATTACAGGAGTTTATCGCGCGTTTCGCCGCGAACGCTTCCAAGTCCCGTCAGGCTACTTCCCGTAAGAAGGAACTTGAAAAACTCACGATCAACGACTTCAAGCCCTCCCTTCGTAAATATCCTTATATCGATTTCAAATTTGAAAAAGAAATTGGTAACGATATTTTAATGGTGGAAGATTTAACGAAAGAGGGATATTTCAAAAATCTTTCGTTCACCGTACAGCGTGACGAGAAGATTGGTATCGTCTCCGATAAGAGTACGACGCTTACGATGCTCTACGATATTCTAACGGGTAAAGAACAACCCGATTCGGGTACGGTAAAGTGGGGGAAAACCATTTCCGTTTCCTATTTCCCCCAAAACAATAACGAGTACTTCCAAAATTGCGATTTGAATCTCGTGGAATGGCTCTCTCAATTCTCCAACGATCACTACGAAGAATATCTCCGCGGTTGGCTCGGCAGAATGTTATTCTCGGGCGAAGAAGCACTCAAACAGGCAAAAGTACTCTCGGGCGGCGAAAAAGTGAGATGTATGCTCGCAAAAATGATGCTGGAGGGGAGCAATTTTTTGATCTTTGACGAGCCTACCAACCACCTGGATCTCGAATCTATTACCGCGCTCAACAACGGTTTGAGTCATTATCGCGGCTGTATGCTGTTGACGTCGCACGACCAAGAGCTTATGAACACCGTTGCAAACCGAATTATCGAAATCAACGACACCAAAACGTACGATCGTCAGGTAACTTACGACGAATATATTGACGAAATTACCTAATTTCACTTTCAAAACTTGTCTTTCGACAAATTTCGACAGATTATTGAACGATTATTTTACAAAATATTGCATATATTCAAAAAATAACCCTAATATTTTTCAAAATCGCTTTACACATTGAAAAATATGTAGTATAATGATATCCGTACTCCGAAAGAGGAGTGCGGATATTATTTTTTGTAAGGAGAGCAGAAGTATGCGTACGACTTCGGTAATTTTATTAGACGTAAACCAAGCGGTATTGGATCAACTAAAAGAGGCGATTGCAGAGAGTAAGGATTTTACTTTATTGCACGCAGGCGACGACGGGGACGAGGGAATCAAAGAGATTTTGCGTTTAAAGCCTGATCTTGTGATCGTGAATTTATTTTTGAAAGGGACGGACGGGTTTGGCGTAATTCGCACGGTGAGAAAAACTTGGGCGAATGCGAAGATTATCGTCATTGGTAACGCAAACGACGAACTCATTGAAAAGGCGATGAGCGAGGGCGTGGCGTATTATTTGGTGAAACCGTTTTCCATTCAGTCGGCGATGGAACGCATTCGCGAGTTGATGAAAGATAAGACCACGGAAACGAAAGACGTAGCGGTCAGCAAGCGTAAACCGATTACATTGGACGAAAAGATCAGCGAGATTTTTATTTCCATCGGGATTCCGCCGCACATTAAAGGATACGGATATCTTCGGGAAGGGATAAAAATGACAATCGAGCGTCCGTACATAATCAACAGCGTTACGAAAGAATTGTACCCGTCTATTGCCAAAGCGTTTTCCACAACGGCAAGCAAGGTGGAGCGCGCAATCCGTCACGCGATTGAAGTTGCGTGGAACAGGGGACGAATTGATGCGATCAACGCAATTTTCGGCGCGAGAATTTATTTAGGTAGCGAAAAACCAACGAATAGCGAATTTATCGCGCTCGTAGCGGACAAGCTTATTTTAGAAAATATGGTGTAAAATAAAGGGTCCATATTTTAGACCTACGAATATCGGAAAATTTAACTAAAAATAGACGAATAGACCTATAAATATTTTCTTTTAGAGTGATAAATTTAGACGATTTATTGGTTCGTTAATATGATCGAAATACTCTCCTTTGGAAAATGAACTAGAGGAGAATTGTATGGATAAAACAAGACAAAACAATAGGGGGAAAAACTAGAAGCAATGAGAGATTTGCTTCTATTAGAGATACGTATTATCGGATGAAGCGTCGGATCGAGGAGTGGATATACGAGTTATAAATAGAGAGGAGGTGGGATAAGAAAAGAAGAAATTTTATAAAATGAAATATTAGAAATTAAGCTAAAAAAGAAAGGAGAAAAAGAAATGGAAGGAATAGTAGAATTAATCACGAAATACGGACTGGAAACAGTGGTAATGGCAATAACGGTAAACGTACTGACAGGAATTATAAAACAGCCGATAAAAATTTTGGCAGAGAGGCTAAAAGACAGTACAAGACTCACGAGATACATAGTATTTTTGCCGATCGGGTTAGGGTTTTTAGTGACGTACCTGTATGCAAAATACATAGTAGGCGGGTACGAATTTAACGTATGGTTTGCGAGAACGTGGCTGACAACGAGTAGTTTAAGTTTGACATTTTATGCCATAGCGGAAAAAATAATCCCGAGGGCAGCGGATACGAGTCAGGAACGTGAGATAGGCGAAAAAGTGTTAAAATTTATAGAAGATCAAGTGAGCAAGTTATTACAAATAGAAGAAGTGCAAGAAGAAACGGCAACAACTGAGGCAAGTCAAAAACTGATTTTACGGGGCGAAGTTGAAAAAGAATAAAAAGGAGAAATAAAAAATGGGAAACATTAAAATTAAAACGGTAACGTTACAAGAACCGGCAAGACCAGAAGAATTGGAAGAAAAGGAGAAGAAAACGATGATAAAAGAATCGGGAGTAGAGCTTGAGAGTAAAAAAAATAGCCAACAAGACTGGCCGAGTCGAGGAATCGTACGAGAGAATAAGAAGCGAGCAGACGCGCACAGTCGTCATTACGTACAAAATAACGGTACGACGAAAGCGGTAATATACGGAGAAGAAGTAAATTACTATAACGACGAAGCGAAGAAATGGGAAGAAATCGACAACGAGTTGGTAGAAAAGGACGGATATTACGAAAACAAGAAAGGAAAGATAAAGACGGAAATCAGCAAAGCGGATAAGGGTAAGAAAGTAACGCTGCGATTAGACAAGTCTATGCTTTCTTGGGAATATAAAGGCAAGAGAAATTCGACGAATGAAAAAGCGAAGACGGAATTGAAAGTAGACAACAGTCAAAAAAGACGAGTGAAAGCGGTGTATGAAAACGCGGAAAAAGGAACGGATATCGAGTACAGTTTGAGCGGCAACGGAATTAAAGAAAACATAATCGTAAAAGAAAAATCCGGCGAATACAAATACGACTTTGAGTTGAAAACGTCGGGATTGGAGCTTCGATTATCGGAAAACGGGAAAAAAATCGAGTTATACAAACAGACATTGGCGGGCGGAGAAGTAGAATTTACGATTCCGAGTCCGTATATGTACGACGCGGCGGGCAAGAAGAGCAAAGAAGTGTATTACGAGATCGAGGGCAATAAAGAGCAAGGTTACCTTTTCACGGTAGTAGCGGACGCGGCTTGGATCAATGGAAACGAGCGAGTATTTCCCGTGACGATTGACCCTCAAATTGTGACGGATAGCAGTGAATTGATTCAAATCCAAGTGCAAAGAAAACAAGCAAACAGTACAACGTGGGAAAATATCGATAAAGAAGATGCTTTGTGGACACTGAAAGCATTGAAAACCGCAGAGGAAGAATACAGAACGAAAATAACCATTAAAAAGAGTTTAATGGGTATATTGGACAAGAACATTATAACGGCAAACTTGATATTAAATCCCGCTGAAGAGTTTTCTGCGACAATAAAATTGGCATCGAAAACGTATGATTATAATAGCGCAAACGGTCTGTTTGTAGGAGATATTACAAACTTGTTTTTACAAGCCAATGGCGATTGCATTATATACTTGGAAGCAGTGACTGAAAATAAAACCATTGCGTTTACTACGATTCAAATGTATCCGAAGTTAGAGGTAGAATATTTTACCTCGGAAGAAGCGCGACCGACGAAAAGAACGTTTAGCGTAGCGGGGATAGGCGTAGGCGAATTAGACGTAGCGACAGGAGAATTTATCACGCAGCTCGGCGCGGTAGCGGCGGGAAATTCGGTGCTGGGTTTGCCTGTTACGTTGGTACATAAAAAGAGTGACGAGAATCATTTTGTCGGGGATAATTTCCGCTTGAATCTGAATGAAACGTTTATCAAAAACACGTCTATCAATAGGGAAGCAACGTATATTTATACAGATGAAAAAGGCAATAAACACGGATTTAAAAAGTTCTATTACTTTTTTGATACTTCCAATAAAAAGCAGTACGTTGCGGCAGACAACGTTCGCGTGGACGCGGACGGTGATTTGATCTACAACGATACGGAAAAAGCGTACGTGGAATACCGCTCGGCAACGGGATTACAAGCGACGACGAAAGTCGAGAATTTGGCAGGAGTGAAATATTTAGAGCAAAGAAGCGACGAATTAAAGCAATTGGAAGGACAAGAACAAAGCTATAAAAGCGTATTAAATGAATTTGTCATTGTTAAGGTTAATTCTGGGACTATTTTGTACCGTTTATCAAGATATATGAAAAATTCGACGAAGTTTGAGGAGTTTTTTATCAATACCGACACAACGGGGAATATGTTATTGACGGAAAGCGAGGTAATAAAATATAAAAATCTTTTGATGCAAATCTCTTCCATCGAGGATCAAAAAGAAGAGATTGTGGATCAAGTAACTGAGTTGAACGATCAAAAAGCGAAGTTAGTTGAGACGTGGTATAAGAAGAATATATATCCAGGAGAGTATGAAAGCGAAACGGTTTTAAAACAACGCGTATCGTTGGAGTTTCAAAAAAGGGATTTGACAAATACTTTAAATGCCTACAGCCAAATATGTTCTTGGAATATTAATTTCAATGGTACGACGGAAATAAATTTGGATCCAGATGTATTCCTTATTCCTACGGATACACAAAACGTGCCTTCTGCCGAGCAGGTATATGCTTTGATCTGTCAATGGAATTTGTGTGTAAGGCAGTTAAATGAGTTGGGCGATGTATCCGGCGATACTTATACTGGTGAAATCGGAGAACAAGTTACCAAGATTGAGGAACAAATAACGAAGTTGAATACGCAAAATGTTGTATTGACGGAACAAATCGCTTTTTGTCAGCAACAAATTGGTGTGTTAACTCAAAAAAGCAGTACTTATAAGGAGGAGATGCTAGGGTACTATAAAGACTATTACAATTTGGTGGAGAAAAAAGAACAACTCATTCGACAAACTCCCGTCAATTTCCTCACAGACGGAACGTTTACGAAAGGCTATAACGAATCGGGCAATTTGGTTGGTATCTACGATCGTTACGGGAATTATACGGTAGTGGAATACGAAGAGTATATCGTCGGGGGAACGATGGGTGAGCGAATCGCGCGCCTGTATGATAGCTTGGAGCACGAAGTAAAATTCAAGTACACCCCTCAAAACCTGTTGAGCAGTATCACGGACGC
>JAFTHW010000027.1 GCA_017457225.1 Clostridia bacterium
CTGACGTTTTCTTGCGTTTTTAACCAATTAGCTTTTCTTCACTTAAATATGAAAATTTTGCCTTTCGTACTCGTCTTTCTAATATCTCTATTAAAAAAACTTTTCTGTTTTCTTGCTATGCAGTTGTTAATCTTCGTCTTCCCCTTTCTTCAGAAAGGTACTGCCCAAAAAAGCCACCGCTTAATTGACAGCCTAAACATAATACCATTTGCAAAAGATAAAGTCAAGCATTTTTTTCAAATTTTTTAAACTTTTTCAAAATTTTTTTAACTTTTTGTTTTTTTGCACGCACAAGGGCTATTCCACACTATCTTATGCCGTCATACTCCGTAAACGTGCACACGCCTATCATTATAATATATAGAAGAAGCGGAAGCCTGCGCCTCCGCCTCGATCGCTTTGCCCTTAGCGGCAACCGCCGCAGGTTTTACAATTTCCCGAGCATTTTTTGCTCTGTTGACCGGTAGACGAATACACCGCCCCCGAATAATCCCTGCGCGTCACGCCTTGACAATATGGACAACGTACGGGATCGGTATATACTTTCACGTATTCGTCGAATTTTTTTCCGCAGCTTTCGCATTTGTACTGTAAAAACGGCATATTTTCTCCTCCGCATTTTCTTCTTCCGTTCTATTATACCCGCTTTACCGCTTTTTTGCAACCGATTTTTCAAGCCGTGCAAAAATAAAAGGCTGTGTCACAACAAAAGGCTGATTAGCAAAGATCTCTTACGTTTGTGATTTGGCGAGAAAAACAAGGGGAAAGACAAGCATTTTGCGAAGGCGCATACCCTCTGCGGTCTGTAACTGAACAAAATACGCAGTATTTCGCAGCGTTTTTCCGTCAAAAATCAGTCGAGTGTTGTGACAGAGCCTTATAATCACAAAATCGTTTTTCCGCTTAAAAAACTCTCAAAATAGCCGTGAACGTCCACTCCCGCCCGTTCAAAACTCCCGATAAGATCGTTCGGAGTCGCCATACGGAACAAATTTCCCTCATAATATTTTTTGAGTCCAGAAAAGAATTTTTTATCCCCGATGCTTTTACGGAGTGTATCCATCATCACCACTCCTTTATCGTACGCAATACACCTGTATTCGTAATCGCTGAGATATTCGGACAAATTTCTTGTCATTCGCGTATCCGTCCGCCCCAGCACGCTGCCGTACACGTCGTAATACGAACGGTATTCTTTGAGCGCTTCCGTCACCAACGCCTCTCTCGTAAACCCGTACTTTTCATACGCCTCGAAGAAGAGTACGGAGGAGTATTCTGCCACCCCCTCATCCTGCCAAGCGTTCTCTATTTGGTCGCTCCCCACGGCGGCGTACCACCATTGATGCGCAGTTTCGTGTACGATGGAGCGAATTTTCGCTTCTTCGTTCAACGCGTCGGAGATCATCGAAAGACAGGGATACTCCATTCCCCCGTAGCAAAACCCCGTCTGCGCCACTGAATATTGCTCGTAAGGATACTCCCCGAACGTCTTTTCAAAAAACGCAAACGACTCCGCCGCCGCCGACAAACTTTCTTCCGCGTTTTTGTCGTCGTAATAGTAATATTTCACGCTCTTGCCGTTCACCGCAGTTTCTAAAACCTTGAACCGATCGGAAACGACCATCGCAAAATCCCGCGCGTTCAAAATGGACATAGTATATACTTTTTTACTCTCCAACGTCCGTTCCCCAACCGTTTCGCCCGTCGCCGCAACGACGTATTCCTTAGGCAACGTCAAACTCACCTTGTAATCGGCGCAATCGGAGTAAAACGGATCTCCGTCCGAGTAATACGTACTCTCGTAGAAGCCGCCGTTTTTGATCCCGCAAAGAATGGGAAACGCATTCCCTAAATTGACCGTCTTTTTCGTAATCCCCGTGCGGTGGTTGACGTTCGCGAGTTTGGTGGAAAACGCGATGTCGAGCACGACTTTATCCCCGGGATAGAGTTCGCGTTCGAGAAAGACGTATAAAATATTCTCGTCCTCGCCCATCACTTCCCAATTTTTTGCGCCGTTCACGCTATACACGGTCATCTCGCCGTAACTCTCACCCGCATAATACGCCGATTTCTCAAACGCGCTCGACACGGGTCGGTACAGCGCGTTTTTACGGTAGGCGTTCGGATACATTTGAAATTTGAGCGTCGAAAACGCGCTTTCTTCGCAATTCTCGAACGTGACTTTCACCGTCCCCGTCAACGAGCCGCTCTCAGGCTTATACTCCGCCACGATCTCGTACTTCGCGCCTGTTTTTTGGGACTCCCCACACCCCGAAAATACGCCTACGCAACCGAGCGCAATCGCCAATATCCAAATCCATACCGCAATTCTCTTCATAAAAAATAACCCCTAAACGTTAACGTTAGCAGGTTATTTTATGCGTATGGAGTTGTCGTTTATGCTCGTTTACTTTTCTTCCAGAGTCAAATACGTGGCGGGATCTACGGATTTCCCCTCTTTGAGAATCTCCAAGTGCAAGTGCGCTCCGTCCTTATACTCCTCGCCGTTCGCTTCCGCAACGGTTGCGATGACGTCGCCTTTTTTCACGGAATCACCGACTTTCAGCCCCTCCGCTTCCGTTACGAAACGGTAAACGGACTTCAACCCGTCCGCATGCGTGACCGTGATCTCCGTACCCGTGAGTACGTCTTCTTTATAAATACTTTCCACGACTCCGTCCTCGATCGCAAATACTTCCGTACCCGCTTCCGCCGTGAAATCCACGCCCGTGTGTTCGTAATAGGAATTCAACGTTTGGTTATAGTAGAATCCGTAATCGTTGCTCACCGAAACCGTTTCCACAGGCAAAATCATTCCCTCGGGCACGATCACGACGGGCTTATCGTCCGAGCTGGAATCTTCGCTAGAAGAGTCCTCAGGCGCAGACGTACCGCCCTGCGAGCTTTCCACACTGCTCGTCCCACCCACGGGATTTTCGATCGCCGAGCCGTTATTGAGCGCAACCGCTACCACGATAATGGCAAGCAGCACCGCCGCGCAACCGATCGCAGCGAACAGGTAAAACTTCTTTTCGCCGTTGAGTCGATTCTTTTTTCCGTTGTCGTTTTGTTCTTTCATCTTTGTCAATCCTCCGAAATTTCGTTTTTGTATGTAAATTGTTCCCTCTTGAAACGGTTTTATACCGCCAAAACTCGAAAATTCTTAAAATCCGCCGAAGATCAAGGGAGTACCCACCGCTCCGCCCGTTTCCCCGAGCGCGATATGCAAATTGATTTCCCACTCCTCCACGCGCACGCAGTCCGTCCATTTCGGAGTGTACGCGTAAAAACAAACGACTCCGTTCACTTCTTCCAAAAACAAGATCTCCGCGCCGAACGTTTTCGCGATTTTTTCCGCGTATTCCTGTTTTTCGTTCGCGGACATAGATTTTAAGAGCGCAAAATGCACGCTTTCCCCTTGCACGTGGAATACGTCTGATAAACCGAGCGTTTTTGTCGTTTTCGCCTGCGATGAAGCGGAATACAGATAAAACGTCCGCTCGCCTTGCAAAGAGCCGAGCTTGCAAACCCCGACAATCATCACCGCAAAACAAATCGCGAGCGCGATGATCACGGCAAGTAGAGTACTGAAAAATCTTTTCCAAAACACGAACAAAGTAAAATCCCCTCCGCAGCGTTTCCGCCACGGAAGGGATTATATCCTTTTTTTCAATTTCTAAACGTTCTTTTTTCTTTCCACCGCTTCGGCGAAGCCGAAATATCACTCCCCTCTAGCCTTCTCCTGTTGAAGAAGGGGACTGCCTGCGGTGGATGAGGAGTCCGTCCCGCCGTCATTCTGAGCCTATCGAACTTTTAGGGCAACGCCCTAAAAGCGCGAAGCGGAATCTCGGCGAAATACATCGCAAAAAGTAATAAGTAAAAGTGAATAGTGAATAAGTGAGGACAAATTTATACGAGATACGTTCGACTACGGCTCTCGCCTCCGCTCAGTATGACATAAACACTTAAAATTCTACCACAACTTCGGCGAAGCCGAAATATCACTCCCCTCTAGCCTTCTCCTGCTGGAGAAGGGGGACCGCCTGCGGTGGATGAGGAGTAACATAGACTCATTCATTTTTTACACCTCATCCGACGTTCGGCTCGTTACACTTCGCACTCACGCCACCTTCCCCCACTAGGGAAGGCTTAAACGAGGAAATTTTTAATCCTACCACCACTTCGGCGAAGCCGAAATATCACTTTTGCATAGCAAAAAATATCACTTTGCTTCGCAAAATATCACTCTTCGCAAAGCGAAGAATATCACTGCTCGCCTTGCGAGCCATCACTCTTTTAAAACCCGCCGAGCACTTCGCCGCCGAGTAAATGGATATGCAAATGCCGTACCGTCTGACCGCCGTTCTCGCCTTGGTTGATGATCACGCGGTAGCCCTCCTGCAACCCCAACGTTTCTTCCAAACTCGCAATCTTTTCAAAGCAGTATTTCAAAACTTCCGCTTCCCTTTCTCCCATTTCCGAAAGAAGCGCGAAATGCGTTTTGGGAATACACAAATAATGGAGTTTCGCCTTAGGCTCGATGTCGTTGATAATGATCATTTTATCGTCCTCGTACACTCTCGGCGAGGGAATCTCCCCTGCGATAATCTTGCAAAAAATACAGTTTTCCATAAACACGTTCTCCTTTTTCTCTTTATTTTTATTCCGTCATTTCGTTTCGACGACCGCTTCCGCTCCGTCTTTGAAGATGCGCGTTACACGCACGCGTACGGGCAGTTTTATAAGCTCCGCCGCCACGTATAGGCGAATATAATTCTCCGAATACCCCTCCGTGTACCCGTTTTCGTACGTTTCAGGCACGAACTCCAACATTTTGCCAACAAAGCCCGAAATATACCTCGTCTTTTGCTCCGCGCCCTTTTTCAAAATCCTCTCCACCCGTTCCTTTTTCACGTGGGACGGGAGTTCTCTATATCTCTTATACGCGTTCGTTCCCTCCCTTGGAGAGTAAGGAAACGCGTGAATTTGCGAAAAACCCGCCTCTTCCACGATCCGCAGGGAGTCGTAAAAATCCTCCTCCGTTTCCGTCGGGAAGCCCACGATGATGTCCGTCGTAATCGCCGCGTTCGGAAACGCCTCGTAGATCATCGCGCATTTTTCCAAATACTCCTCTCGAGTATAGTGTCTGTTCATACTCTTTAATACGGAATTCGAGCCGCTTTGCAACGACAAATGGAACTGCGGCGCAAACCGTTTCACACTCTTCGCCGCCTGTAAAAACCGTTCGTTGATTAAACTCACTTCGATGGAGCCCAAACGAATCCTCGTATCCGCGTCTTTTACGGCAAGGAGCAGATCGGCAAGATCCCGTTCCCCGTCCCTGTATTCGGAAATATCGATCCCCGTAACGACCGTTTCCTGCGCCGCGCTTTCCAAAATCTCTTTCGCCGCGCTTTCCACACTCCGCGAACGGCTCCGACCGCGCAGATACGGAATAATACAATACGAACAAAACCGATTGCAGCCGTCCTGAATCTTTACGAAATTTCTCGTCTTTAAGCATTCGGGCGTGCGCATATCCTCATACGTAAGCCCTATGCTCTCTATCAAAGCGCCGCGATACCGCTCGTCAAAGCCCGAGCGCACGATCTCTAACACGGCGTTCTTTTTTTGCGCGCCCGTGACGGAAAAGACTCCTTTTCCCAAAAACGGCTCGGGCGATTTCTCCGAAGCGCAACCGCAGACGACGATCTTTGCGTCGGAATTGCATTTAAGAGCTTTCCCTACCGTCTGACGGCTTTTCCGCTCCGCCTCCGCCGTGACGGCGCAGGTATTGATCACGTACACGTCCGCCTCTTCCATCTCTCGGGACACGGAATACCCCAACTCTTCCAAACCGCGAATGATCGAGCCGCTCTCCACGTCGTTCACTTTACACCCGAGCGTATACACCACGGCTTTCATCAAGCGTTCGCCCCCTTGTCTTCTCCAAGTTCCCCCAAAACGAACATCACGACGGACGTGAGCGCCACCGCCGCCGTTTCCGCGCGCAAGATCCGTTTCCCGAGCGTTACGGAAGCGAAACCTTTTTCTCTCGCCAACTCTTCTTCCTGACGGGAAAATCCGCCCTCGCTGCCGATCACGATCGCTACGCTGCCCCGCAACGCGCGAATGTCTTGATCGCTCTTATCCGCAAATTCACAGGCAAAGAGTTTGTTTTCATACTCCGCCGCCGTCTCGAGCGTTTTCTCCAACGTATCGTAATACACGACTTCGGGCGCAACCGAGCGTAGACACTGTTTCGCCGCCTCTTTGGAAACTTTGTTGAGTCGTTCCAATTTATTGGGATTCATATACGCGGAAGAGTATTCGGACGAGAACACGCCGATTCGTTTCACGCCCAGCTCCACCGCTTTTTGCACGATAAATTCGTTTTTATCCGCGTTTTTGAGATACCCAAACAAGAGAAGAACGTCTGAAGCCGCTTCCCGCGTTCCCAATTCCTCTCTCACGACGTTGAAAAGGATCTTTTTCTTCTCCACCGCCGCCGCCACAGCAGTATATTCTTTTCCGCTGTTGTCGAGCAATACGACCTCGTCGCCCACACCGAGCCGCAACACGTTCTTTGCGTGTTCAAACTCCTCGCCGATGAGCTCCGCCGTTTCCCCTATCGTATCCACGAAAAACCGTCTACGTTCCGCCATACCTTTCAATCCTTTTTATGTCTTAACACCAAGGCGTACCATTCGCCTTTTTTTCTCTCTTCCACGACCGTAAGCCCCACTTCTTCGTACGCCCCTTTGACCATTTCCAAACGGCTTTCAATGATTCCGCTTAAAATCAGGACTCCGTCCTCTTTCAAATTTTTAGGCATCGACGGAGCGAGTATTTTCAAGACCTCGCCCGTGATATTCGCCATTACCACGTCCCCTTTCACGTCCGTATCGTCGAGGAGATTGGACAGCGCCACCACCGTCTTATCCGCCACGCCGTTGAGTTCGCTGTTATGCAGAGCGCTCTCTACCGCGATCGGATCAATATCCGTCAAATACGCTTTTGGAGCGCCGAGCTTGACCGCAGAGATTCCGAGGATCCCGCTTCCGCAACCCACGTCGATACAAACGGACTGAGGCGTAATGAATTTTTGCATCAATTCCACGCATTGAGAGGTCGTTTCGTGTTCTCCCGTCCCGAACGCCATATTCGAATCGAGAAGCACGGTCTTTTCTCCCTCTTTCGGCTCGTACGCAATCCACTCGGGCACGACGACGATCGCGCCCAAAGGAATGGGACGGAAATGCTTTTTCCAAACATCGATCCAATCGTCTCCGTCTACTTGGCGTTTGGTATCCTCGAGCGTTCCGAACGGAATCTCTCCGCCGCTACGCTCTTTCGCATCCGCAATATCACGGAGTATATTCGCCACCGTCTCTTTCGCCACGTCTTCCGCGACGTAACATTTCACGAGCACGTCGAAGGGCTTCTCCTCCGTCAATTCGTCGTCCATATAATCCCAAAACGTCGTCTCTTTCGCCGTTTGCAATGCAATGATGTCGTTGCGGTCGCAAATGGTAACGCCGTAATCGGTATAAGCCCACATAATATCCGAAACAATCTCGCTCGCCTCGGTCGTCGTATGAATCGTCAATTCCGTATATTTCATAATCCAACACCTCGTTGTTAATATTATAACACGGCAGCGTGAGGAAAGTCAACGCTTTCGCCGTCGTTCCCGCTCTCCGACCGTTTATAATTTCCTATAGTCCGTCGGGGAAACTCCTTTAAAAGACTTGAACGTCTTGATAAAATAACTCAAATCGTTAAACCCGCAATCGAACGCGATCTGCGTGACTGACAAATCGGAATTCAACAGCTTCCGCGCCGCGCGCTCTACACGGTACGCCATCAAATAATTCACGGGAGTCGTACCCGTCATTTTCTTGAAAAATTTACAAAAATATTTACACGACAATCCCGCCACCGCCGACATATCGTCGAGCGTCATATCGCTTGCGAAATTATCCCGCATATATTTGAGCACGATCTTGAGTTTCACGACTTTCTTCTCATTCTCGGACGCCGCCTGCAAGTGGGAAACGTACAGTTTTTTCTTCTGTATCTCGCCCAGAAGCTTATGAAAGAGTCCGATTACGGAAAACGAGCTCCCCTCGCAGTCCAATCTCATTTCCTCGAAGATCTCGTGGACGAGCTCCACCACTCCCCGATCCTGCGGCCGTTCGCAAAGAAGCGTATTTCTCGTGAGCAGATCGTCGATAAACCCGTCGCAAGCGCGGTTGTTCGTCTTCAAAAACGAAAGATTGAATACGATACATTCGTACGTACAATCCCGCGGAGTTGCCCCGTGCACCGTTTCGCTGTTGACGAGCGCCACCTCCCCACTCTTCAAAACGTAAGGTTGGTTGTCGAGCGTGAGTTCCAACTCTCCCTCCAAAACGCGGATAAATTCGAGCGCGGAATGCCAATGAAACGCCATTTCGTACTTGGGATGCAAGGAAGTCATTTTATAGAGCGCGAAGGGAAAATCTTCCCGCCCGTGTTGTTTTAATTCGTTATAAATCATAATCCTCTCAAAAACGTGCAAAAAAAGTGAAAATAATTATACTTTTTAATATTATATCACAAGTTTTTCGATAAAATCAAGTATATAATTATAGTACAACAATAAATTTTTTCAGGGAGGAAAACTATATGGCAAAATCGAGATACGTGGGAGATTATCCCGTAATCGGCATTCGTCCCATCGTGGACGGCAGAAGAGGCCCTATGCGTCTTCGCGAGAGCTTGGAAGATCAAGTTATGGCTATGGCGAACGTAGCGAAAAAATTGTTTGAAGAGAACTTATTCTATTCAAACGGCGAGCCTGTAAAGGTCGTAATGGCAGACACGACGATCGGCCGCGTTCCCGAAGCGGCGGCTTGTGCGAATAAATTTAAGAAAGAGGGTGTAACGATTACCCTTTCCGTAACCCCCTGCTGGTGCTATGGTTCGGAAACGATGGATATGGATCCCACGACCATCAAAGGCGTTTGGGGTTTCAACGGCACGGAACGTCCCGGCGCGGTATATCTTGCGGCGGTACTTGCAGGTCACGCGCAGAAAGGCTTGCCCGCATTCGGTATCTACGGTCACGAAGTACAAGACCGTGATATGATTACCACCATTCCCGACGACGTAAAAGAAAAATTGCTCCGCTTTGGTAGAGCGGCAATCGCAGTTGCTACTATGAGAGGCAAATCCTACTTGCAAATCGGCTCGCAATGTATGGGTATTGCAGGCTCTATCATCGATCAGGATTTTATGGAATCCTACCTCGATATGCGCGTAGAGTCTGTTGACGAAGTAGAAATTCTCCGCAGAATGGAAGAAGGCATCTACAACGAAGAAGAATATCAAAAAGCGCTTGCTTGGACGAAAAAACATTGCAAGATGGGCAGAGACGACAACCCCGAAACGGTAGAATTCCTCGGCAAGACCCGTAAGATTAAATTCACGGACGAAGAAAAAGAAAAGCAATGGGAGTTCACGGTAAAAATGTATTGCATCATCAAAGATTTGATGGCAGGCAATCAAAATCTTCCCGACGAATTCGTAGAAGAGAAAGTCGGTCACAACGCAATCGCCGGCGGTTTCCAAGGTCAAAGACAATGGACGGACCATTGGCCCAACTGTGACTATCCCGAAGCACTCCTCTCCTCCACGTTCGACTACGACGGCGCGAGAGAGCCCTACACGCTTGCAACGGAAAACGACGTTTTGAACGGTCTTGGTATGTTGTTTATGCGCTTGCTCACCCACCGCGCGCAGATCTTCGCAGACGTACGTACGTATTGGTCGGGCGAAGCAACCGAACGCGTAACGGGTTATAAACTCGAAGGCAAAGCGAAAGAATCCAACGGTATCATTCACTTGTTGAACAGCGGCGCGGCTTGCTTGGACGCTTGCGGCGAATGCAAGGACGAAAACGGCAACGCAACTATGAAGAGATGGTGGGAAGTTACCGATGAAGACATCAAGAAGATGACGGACGCAACGGTATGGTGCGAAGCGGGCTTCGACAACTTCCGTGGCGGCGGCTTCAGCAGCCATTACACGACGAAAGCGGAAATGCCCTGCACGATGATCCGTTTGAACCTTGTCAAAGGCCTCGGCCCCGTATTGCAGATCGCAGAAGGCTGGACTGTAAACCTTCCCGATGAAGTATCGGATACGTTGATGGAAAGAACCAACCCCACCTGGCCCTGCACGTGGTTTGCGCCTCGTTGCGACGGCAAGGACGGCAGCCCCTTCAAGACGGCGTACGAAGTTATGCAGAATTGGGGAGCAAACCACGGCGCGATCTCTTACGGCCACATCGGCGCGGATTTGATCACGATGGCTTCTATGCTCCGTATTCCCGTATGTATGCACAACGTACCCGAAGACGACATCTTCCGCCCCGCTTGCTGGAACGCATTCGGTATGGATAAAGAAGGTCAGGATTATAGAGCTTGCCAAACCTACGGCCCTCTTTATAAAAACGTTAAATAATTTCCTTTGGAATAAGGACAAGCCCTCGGAATCTTCCGAGGGCTTCTTTTTGATTCAATTTGTAAAGTTACAGTTTTTCCTCTGCGCTTTCCGAGTCCGCCACCTTCCGAGCCGCTTGCGCGCGTTTCGCCGCAAGAATATCCCCAATCACTCCGATGCCGATCGAAACCAACGCCACGAAATTACTTACCACCGACATCGGGTTACGAATCAACAGCGCGTAAACAAACCACATCGCCGTCCCGACTCCCACGACAATCCTCGTTGCATCCGTTCTCATACAATAATATCCGTATACGGCAAGCGCGCTCCCCGCTGCGGGTATAAAACTCACGAGCCAATTTTTAGGAGTACTGAAAAACTCCGCGTAGCCTGCGGCAACGGAGTCAAACAACGTCCCCGATTCCCCGCTCACCAACGCGTCGATCGCCGGCGTTGCGAACGGCGAGAGAAAAAACAGCGCGCCGAAAAGAAACAACCAACCGGAGCGACTCGCCCATTGTTTCTTTCCTCTAAAATAGCACACGGTTTCTCTACCGACCCCGATCAAGTTGATCAACGCGCCCGTAATCCACGTCATCGTACCGAGCGCGATTCCCGTCAAGGAAAGCTGAAAAATTGTGGCGACGTCGAAAACGAGTTTCAGGATCAATAGTTTGGATCGATCCTTTTGTAAAAAGATGAAAAAGCTCTCAATAACCAAGATAAATCCAAGGGTCTGGCCGACCAGATACGTCGGCTTGGAAAAGTTTGCGAGCATTTCCCTAAAAAAATCAATAAACATATACGTTCCCAATATATAAATTGCCTCAAAAACCGTTTCAGAAAGACGGTTTTTAAGGCAAAATAAACGATTGAATTTTAAAACTTACCGCATCATCACTTCGGAAATCACATCGAGTACTTTATCATGACAGCCGCCGCAACCCGTGGAACAATGCGTAATTTTTTGAACTTCTTCAAAGAGCTGCAGCACGTCCTCCATTTTTTCCTGTTTATCAAGCGCGTTTTCAATATCCTTATAGCTTACTTGCTTACAATTACAAATAATGGTATTTTCCATAATTTTTCTCCTTGTTAATTCTACTTGATATTATAGTATAAACCCCACGGTTTGTCAAGCGGTTTGAAGAAACTCACCCCTCTGATTCCGCACTTTTTTCTTTTTTCGTTCCCTCGCTGTCTTTTGTATAGCGAGTCTTCCCTTTTTCAGGCTCCAACGCGTCCCAATAAAACGGAATCGTCGCCATATGGAAAAGTTCATCAAAATATTTTTATACCGCTCGTTTTTTCCGGAAGCTCCAACTCGTCGAGCCCAAACAAATACGCACCGAATCTGAATGGATGCGAAAGCTGAGTAAAGCGGAAGTTTACGTTCGGCGCGACGTTTCCGTTTTTATCGAGCGCAACGATTTTCACGTTCCCCTTTCGATTCGTTTCAATGCCACTCTCCACGGTCGACTCAAAAAACGCTTGATTTTTTCAAAGGCTTCCAATACCTTTCTACCTTCAGACACCCTTCGTTCCTCCGCTGTATTTTTTAAATAAGCTCTTCTAAAAAACGAGACTTAAAACCGTTCTCTTTCAAAAAAGCAAACGTTTTCACCAATTTATTTTGAAAATCGGGCTGATACAACGGATAATCCGAATAAAAATACTGTTCGTGAATCATCACCTTCACAATCTCCCGATTGCGTAAATTTTGCATTTGCGCAAGAATTTGAGAAGTCGTAAAACTATTTAAAACAATATCGATCCCTGCCAACGCGAGCCCATCCTCGAATACGATCTCGCCATTCCGAAGTTTTGCTCCGTCGGATGCGCTCGTCTGATACGACTCACTCGGATTTTCATTCGTTCCGTAAAGCCCCAACAAACCTTTTATGCCGCAATTTTTTAACGCGCACAAACCCTCCGAAGTCATCTTACAATAATGGATCGTCGTCGTGGTTGCCAAACTTTCCTCACCTGCGAATCGCAAGACCTCCGTTTGTACCCGTTGACAATCCTTGTACACTTCTTCGTAGTCGGAGTCCTCGTACGGCGAAACGTTTTCCAAGCGGGAGTGAAAAGACATTTTCAACCAATGCGCATTTTCAGCCCACTCATCGCGATATCGCTCCGTCATTTGCGCAAGCGTAAACATTTCGGTTTCATAAAACAAATTCAACTGAATCTTCACGTCAAACCGTTCATAAAGTTCTTTCAAAACCCTCGCATACGGATGATCAAACAAACTTTCGGGCTGATTTTCCGTCAATTCTTTTAAAAAGCGAATATTATCGTCAATCGTAAAAATAAAAGTTTTTTTACCGTTCATAAATTGATTCTCCCCATTCAAGCTCCGCTTCTTTAGACTCTTCTTCCGTTGCTTGACGCAAAATACGTTTAATTTTCGTTACATCATAAGGAGCGTTTTCCTTCGTGCAATACTGTACGCTATCCACGTATACAATCTGTTCTTTATTTTTTCGCCCCATAGGACCCCATACGTAAGTGTTGGAAATGCTTTTTTGTTCGTCATCAAGATACCAATAATTGCAATCGAACTTTCCTTTTAGATTTACCCCAACAAAACAATATAAAGCCCCCGTTTCTTCTAGTGCTTCTTCACCGTCTATACAGATGCGCGAGATTTTCGGTTTTATTTTTTTGAAAATCTTTTATCAATTTTCTTAAAATTTCGCCACTCATTAAATCTAATTTTTTCATAGCCATACCTGCATATTATAAAGAATATACTCGGCACTTCCGTGCCACAAAAAGCGAAGCCAAATAGAATAATACAATTTTGTTTTATTATATCACACAAATAAATATTTTGCAAGAATTTATAAGTATTAAGATCGAGGATCTGCCCCGTAAAAAAAAGGGTCATAAAAACTGTAAAAATACGGCGTACTTTCGAGTACTCCGTATTTTAAATTGAATCGTTTATCATTTTTTGATATTACGCAATCGCGCAATACGTTTTCCTTATTTCTTTTTCTTCTTTTCTTCCGCGCGCTTGTCGCTGATAAGCTTCATATGCTCTTCCGTGATCAACGTTACCGCATTTTCTTTCGCCCACTTTACACACCCTTTTAAAACGAGGGGCAAAAAGACTCTGGGCACGCCGAGTACCGTCTGCAAGGCTTCGTCCGTAAATTTCACTTGATCGTCTACACGGTCCGCCGCATAACGCACCGACGCGAGCGACGCTTGCCGAACTTGCAACAATTCCGCGCGCATTTTCGTCTTTTTATGGAACCAGAAATTTTTACTATCACGGTAGCCGTAATCTACGGGCAGAGACGGGAAATCACTCGCTTTCACACCGCGAATGATTGCGTCGCTATATTTCTTTTTCATCAAGATTTTGTCTATTTTCAAAATGAAATGCGCGCCGAACTTGCTGGTGATTCCGTTGAAATCGTGATACGGCGGTTCGTATCCGTTCAATTCCCCTGCGACGTCCTGATCCGCGCCGTCAAGTTCTCGCACCCAACTGCATTCGATCACTTCGATCGCATCCGTCATCACCAAAGGACGAACTTCTCCCGTTTCCTCTTGAATTAAACTTGGCTCCAGCTTAAAATTGCATCTCGGCATTTTTTCGCTGGGTTTATCCCCAGGCCAAGATAACTTGACCGCTTCTTTGAAAGTCTTGGGTTTATCGTCGATAAAATTGATCGCGCATTTGCCGTTACGCAAAATGTTTTGAGCCGTATTCGACGAATTGCGGCAAGACAAGAGCATCGCATAATACTCTTTCCCCGCCACATAATAGGGCTGCACAAGAGAGTACGGTCCAAGATTAGTTGTCCCGTCCTCGCAAAGCGTGCTGATCACCACCGTTGGCATAGGAAAGAACAAAGACGTTTGATAAAAATTATCCACGATACGAAGATTTTCAAAACTACTCATAATCGTTCTCCTTGATTTGATCTTATCTACATTGTAACATAAAAAAAAGTGTTTTGCAAGATAGAAAACACTTTTTCGCACAAACAAGTTTTTTTCCTTATCTAATAAAAGTTGATACGGTACACCCACAAGGGTATGCCGTATTTTGGTTGAGTAGATTGAACCTATCTTGAACTAACGATAAAATTAAATTTTTCTTGCTTTTAGAAACTCTTGCTCCATTACGCTATACGCTTGTAGGTTGACAATTTGCCTGCTTTACGAATATAGTAAAGTAGGAGACCGCTATGACTCTTCACGAATTATTTTCTGATTGCTTGCATATTCCCTATTCCCAAGTCGGACGCTCCGCCAACTATGCCGTTAAACGGGAAAACGATACGCTATACCTCTTTTTTGAGGGTTCAGACGGAAAAAACGATTGGAAAAGCAATCTTAATTTTCCCGCAAAACCGTATAAGCGAATGGGAAAAACGATATGGTTTGCGCATCGTGGATTTTTACGCACTTGGAAAGAGATCGAGCCTTTCCTTTCGGACACAATCACAGATAAAAGCGTTCGCAAAATCGTCATTGCAGGATATTCTCAAGGCGGCGCGCTTGCTATGCTCTGCCACGAATACGTTTGGTATCATCGCCCCGACCTGCGTACGCAAACAGAGGGATACGGTTTTGGAGCACCGCGCGTCTTTTGGGGGATTCAAACGGCGAAGTTGAAAACTCGTTGGAAATCATTTACCGTCGTTCGCAATCTGAACGACCTTATTACGCACCTGCCCCCTGCGTTTTTGGGCTTTTCCCATGTCGGTAGACTACTGAAAATCGGAAAAAGGAGGAAATATTCTTCCATAGAAGCGCATTTTCCGAAAATATTTTGAGGGAACTTGCGATATATGAGATGAAATCGCTTAAAGCAACGGTATTTACTCCTTTGGAGCATAGTAGCGGTCGCAACGAACTATGCGATTAGTAAAAGCGTTATGGTTTTGCGCCCTCGCGTGTAAAGATTGTAGCGAGAGAATAGCGAGCTTGCCGAGCGTCACCCACGATAAAGAGTTTAGATCCCGCTAGTTACCAAAACAAAGTTTTGTATATCATCAAATCGCAGAATATACACGCTCGCTTGATGATACGCCAAGTCTGCGAGTTGGCAGTAAATATCCCCCACTAGAAGTGGGGGCTTTATTTTTACGCACTAAAGTGCGTGCATACTGGCACGGCACCCCAGTGCCACACTAACTCGCCTACCGCATACAAGCAAGCCGTGATTTACTTTTGCTTTTTATCTTTC
>JAFTHW010000028.1 GCA_017457225.1 Clostridia bacterium
GATTTTTTCGATTTCGCGAAGAATGGTTTTCGTGATCGGCTCAAACGCACGCGCCAGAACCTTGCCCTTTTCGGAATCGATAATATCTTCGACGAGGACGTACTTGGAAACGCCGTCCATCTCGATCGCTTTCTTGATTTTAAGCGTTTCAAACTTGTAAAACAGCTCCATGATCTGCGCGTCCGTGCTGAAGCCCCACGCGCGAAGAAGCGTCGTGATGAGGAACTTACGGCGACGGCGACGGCGGTCGAGATAAACGTAGAGCAGGTCATTCTGGTCGAACTGAACTTCGAGCCACGTTCCGCGATCCGGAATAATGCGGAAAGCATAAAGCGTTTTCCCGCTGGAGTGATCGCTCTGTTCAAAACAAATCCCCGGCGAACGGTGCAACTGGCTGACGATAACGCGCTCAGCGCCGTTGATGATAAACGAACCGCGTTCGGTGATAAGGGGCATTTCGCCCATGAAAATTTCTTCTTCCTTAACATTGTCGCCTTCAACAAGACGCAACTTCAGGAACAGGGAAACGGAATACGTAATCCCTTCGCGGATGCACTCAAGCTCCGTGTATTTCGGACCTTTCAGGTCGTAGCTGACGTATTCTAAGCGGCAACGGCTGTCGTAGCTTTCAATCGGGAAAACTTCTTTAAAGACCGCTTCAAGACCGACATCTCTACGCTTGGCAGGATCGAGATCGCGCTGAAGAAATTCCACATAGGAATTGATCTGGTTTTCAATAAGATTGGGCGGAGGGATAACCTCGCGCAAAGTTCCAAAGTTCTGACGCTCAGACATATCGTTTGTTGAAATTGGTTGAGTGTGCTACTGACAAGTTCGAGAACCTTAAGGGCGTTCCCGTACCCTTTCGGACAAATTTTCGAGTCGAAAGCCGCGCAAATCCCGCGCGCTTGTCCCGCTTTCTTTAGGCGCAAACGAGTTCAAAAATCCCGTTTTGCGTTAAGCCGCGAATGCGGACAGCGTTGTCCGCTGTCCGCAAATCGCAAATTGGAAGAAAAGGAGTGAGGCAAAATTATTTGACCTCGACTTCAGCACCGGCTGCTTTGAGCTTGTCGGCGATTTCCTTCGCTTCTTCCTTGGTGCAACCTTCCTTGACGGCCTTGGGAGCGCCTTCAACGAGGTCTTTCGCTTCTTTAAGACCGAGACCGGTAATTGCGCGAACTTCCTTAATGACGTTGATCGGGCTTGCGCCTTTCGCCTTCAGGATGACGTCGAACTCGGTCTTTTCTTCAGCAGCGGGAGCAGCGGCACCGGGAGCGGCGACGACCGTAGCTGCGGCGGAAACGCCCCAGAGTTCTTCGAGTTCTTTGACCAACGCAACCAATTCTTTAATCGGCTGAGCGCTGAGCCATTCGATGACTTGTTCTTTTGTGATGTCTGACATTGTATTATTTTTCCTTGAATGATTAGCGTCCGGCGGTCCGGACATTTAAGGGGAGACCCCTAACCTGGTTCCTTGGATTTTCCCGTTCCCGTCTAAAATCGAAAAACTTCAAACGGTTGCGAAAAATGGATTTCATTTACGCGGCACGACGGCTTATCGAAAAACCGAACGAAAAAGCCGTCGTTCCCGCGAACATTATTCGGCTGCCGGAGCGCCTTCTTCCTTTTCGCTCTTTGCAACGAGCAAACGCACGAACTGCGATGCCGGAGCAGAGAGGAGCGAGAGGAACAGCGCACGGGCTTCCGGAAGCGTCGGGAGCTTGGAAAGCTCTTCGATCGCCGCCTTGTCGAGCAGTTCGCCTTCGACAACGCCCGTTTTGATTTCGAGGCGCGTCGTGTCTTTGAAAAACTTAATCAGTGCTTTCGCAACAGCACTCGGGTTTTCACCGCCGACGACAATCGCCGTGTGCCCCGTGAGATGTTCGGAAACGTCCGGCATGCCGGCGTCCTTCATCGCAATATTGAGGATGCTGTTCTTGACGACGTGGTATTCGCCGCCGAATTCGCGGATTGCATTGCGGATATTTGCAGAGTCAACAACCGTGACGTGCGTAAAATCCGTGAGGAAAAGATAGTTCGACTTCGCGAGGTGCGCGGCAACTTCTTCTACCAAAAATTTCTTTTCAGCTCTCATTGTACCGTGTCTCCCTTATGCAACATAGGGTTTAATGTCGATCTTGACGCCCGGGCTCATCGTGGAGCTGATCGTCAGAGACTTAATGAACTTACCGCCCTTGAGCGCTTCCGGCTGAGCCTTGGCGAGAGCACGAATCGCTTCTTCCGCGTTTTCCGCGAGAGCATTCGGCTCAAAAGAGCGCTTACCGACGACGATCGAAATGTTCGCGGTCTTGTCCATCTTGAACTCAACGCGACCGCCTTTAACGGCTTTGATCGTGGCGGGAATATCGTCGGAAACCGTTCCGGACTTCGGATTCGGCATGAGACCGCGCGGACCGAGGACGCGAGCGACCTTGCGGACTTCCTTCATCGCGGACACCGTGGAAACGGCGACATCAAATCCCGTCCAGCCGCCGCTGACCTTCGCAATGAGGTCCGCGAGACCCGCTTCATCGGCACCTGCCGCGAGCGCTTCTTCCGGCTTTTCCGTAAAGACGATAACGGAAACCTTCTTTCCGCTTCCGTTCGGAAGGGAAACCGTTCCGCGAACCATCTGGTCGGACTGCTTGGGATCAACGCCGAGACGGGCGCTGACTTCCACCGTTTCATCGAATTTGGCGACCGGCATTTTCTTGAGCACTTCGACCGCTTCCGCAACCGTGTAGCTCGCCTTCAGATCGCCCGCAGCAAGAGCTGCTTTGTATCGTTTGGATTGTTTTTTGGACATATCGACTTTTGTCTCCTGCTTTATTGCAGTATTTGAATTAGAAAATTCGAGAAAATTTAACACCTGCGGAAACAACGTGCAAGGATTTCCTTTGCTCTATGTTTCCGCAGGGTTATCAATTAACCGATGACTTCGATGCCCATCGAACGGGCCGTGCCTTCGATCATTTTTGCCGCTTGTTCCGCGTCAACCGCGTTCAAGTCTTTTTTCTTCATCTCGACGATTTCGAGAATCTGCTTACGGGTTACTTTCCCGACCTTGTCCTTGTTCGGAGCTCCCGAGCCGCTTTCGATCTTCGCTGCCTTTTTCAAAAGGACGGAAGCCGGCGGGGTTTTGAGAACAAACGTAAAGGACTTATCCTGGTAAACCGTGATAACAACCGGGAGAATAAGACCGGCCTGGTCTTTCGTGCGCGCATTGTATTCTTTGCAGAACGCCATGATGTTGACGCCCTTCGCACCGAGAGCCGGACCCACCGGAGGAGCCGGATTTGCCGCACCCGCCGGAAGCTGAAGTCTGATTTCACCTACTACTTTTTTTGCCATTGTATGTGTCTTTAAATTGTCGTGTTAATGTCGTGTATTAACTTTCGGTAACACGCTCAACCTGCCAGAACTCAAGCTCAACAGGCGTCAAACGTCCGAAGATGGAGACGGAAACCTGCATCTTTCCGCGATCGACATCAATCGTATCAATCGTTCCCGTAAGATTCATAAACGGACCGTCATTGATCTTAACCTCTTCACCGACATTAAACTGAACTTTCGGAACGGTTTTGCCTTCTGCGGCGCGCACCTGTTCCAAAATCAGCTCGATTTCCGAAGGTTTGAGGGCAACGGGGCGTTCCCCGCCGATGAAATCAATGACTCCCTGAACATTACGGACGAAGAACCAAGGCTGATTAATCAGCTTTCCGTCTTCGTCGAAAAGACGCATCCGAAGAAAAATATATCCCGGGTAGAGTTTGCGAACGCGCGTGGAACGCTTCCCGCCGCGTACTTCCGATACCGTTTCCGTCGGCATCAGAACTTCCGCGACGTAATCAGCCATTCCGGGTTCAATCTGAACGAATTTATCAAGGTATTTCTTCACCTTCTGCTCCATATTCGAGAGCGTCTGGATTGCATACCAACGAAAGCCGTCGACTGCCTCACCTGGATTCATCTGCGTCGTGTCTTTTGAAAGTTTATACGTTAGAAAAGAGCGCTCGGATTAAGCGCCCACAAGTTCGGTTAAAAATTGGATCAGATTCATCAGCGAAAAATCGAACAGAAAGATAACACTTGTCAGAACGATTACCGCGACACAAACGACCAACGTGTACTGGAAGAGTTCCCGCGGCTTAGGCCAAATGGCTTTTTTCACCACTTCGGAATAAGTCTCATTCCAAAATCGACGCAGCGTGTCGAAAAATCTGATAATTTTTGAAAACATTTCTTTTATAATGGCAGGGCAAGAAGGAATCGAACCCTCATATGCGGTTTTGGAGACCGCTGTTCTACCATTGAACTATTGCCCTGTTATAAAAAATGTTCAGCACAAGCCGAGCGCGAGAGAGCGTTCCCGCGCGCCCGGCTTGAACCCGACATTACTTGATGACTTCAACAATCTTGCCGGAACCGATCGTGCGACCGCCTTCGCGGATAGCGAAGCGCTGACCTTTTTCCATAGCGACCGGCTTGCCAAGTTCGATTTCGATTTCAACGTTGTCGCCCGGCATAACCATTTCCGTTCCCGCGGGGAGACGGACGATACCCGTAACGTCAGCCGTACCGAAGAAGAACTGCGGACGGTAGTTGGTGAAGAACGGCGTGTGACGGCCGCCTTCGTCCTTCGTGAGGACGTAAATTTGAGCCTTAGCCTGCGTGTGCGGGTGGATGGAGCCCGGTTTCGCGAGCACCTGTCCGCGCTGGACCTGGTCTTTTTCGATACCGCGGAGGAGGACGCCGACGTTGTCGCCCGCGAGACCTTCTTCGAGGTTCTTACGGAACATTTCAACACCCGTAACCGTGGACTTCTGCGTTTCCGCGAGACCGACGATTTCGATTTCTTCGCCGACCTTAACTTTACCGCGTTCGATACGACCCGTGGCAACCGTTCCGCGACCCGTGATGGAGAACACGTCTTCAACGGACATCATGAACGGCAGGTCAACCGCGCGTTCCGGTTCCGGAATTTCCGTGTCGAGAACGTCCATGAGTTCGGAAACAGCCTTGTAGCCCGGACCTTCAGCGTTGTTCGCAGTAGCGTCTTCGAGAGCCTGCGTAGCGGAACCGCGGACGATCTTGGCATTGTCTCCGTCAAATTCATACTTGTTGAGGAGGTCACGGATTTCCATTTCGACGAGTTCGAGCAGATCCGGGTCGTCGAGAAGGTCGCACTTATTCAACCAAACGACGATTTTCGGAACGCCGACCTGGCGAGCGAGGAGGATGTGTTCGCGCGTCTGCGGCATAGGTCCGTCAGCAGCGGAAACGACGAGGATAGCACCGTCCATCTGGGCAGCACCCGTGATCATGTTCTTAACGAAGTCCGCGTGACCCGGGCAGTCAACGTGAGCGTAGTGGCGCTTGTCGGATTCATATTCGACGTGCGCAGCAGCAATCGTGACCGTCTTGGTCGCGTCACGAACCGTACCGCCCTTAGCGATATCCGCGTAAGCCTTGACAACTGCGAGGTTTTTGCAAGCCTGAACAGCGAGGATAGCGGCAGTCGTGGTCGTTTTGCCGTGGTCGATGTGACCGATGGTGCCGACATTGACGTGCGGTTTCGTACGAACGAAGGTTTCTTTAGCCATAGTTTATATTGTTTTTGTTGTTATTGTTGATTGAAAGTGGAACTGGAGCCCCCGAGCAGACTTGAACTGCCGACCTCGTCCTTACCAAGGACGCGCTCTACCGACTGAGCTACAAGGGCGTCAAGGGACCTCTATCTCGTGAAAACGAAATAAAAGGAACGGACATTTTGCCTTGTAAAAAATTTTCGTCAATACATTTTTCTAAAAATTTTGCAGAAAATGTTTGATTTTTTGTGAAAAACTCTTACGGGGCGGCAACTTTCTCTTTCTCCCGTTCCCGTCGCCGCCTCAAAACTTTTTCCCGCTCTTTGAGCAACGTGTAATCCATAATGTAAGAATCCGAGCAAAACGACGGATTGACATCAATCTCTCCCAATAAATAAAGATTCGTTCCTTTCGAGAAAAAATATTCATCGGCAAGCTCGAACGCTTCTCTCAAAGAATCAGACACCTCCATAAATAGCTCCGCGATCTCTGCCCTTTCCGCTTTATTTACGGGAGAACGAAGAGCAAACACCTCCCCGCGCAGGCGCATCACCTCCCGGAAATACGGTAAAATGAAATCGACGTCTCGCCCTCTCTCGGATTTTAACGCTGCCGAAAACTTCTCTCCGGCATCCGCAAAACGGCGGATAGTTGCAAGTTGTTCGTCTTTCGACAACGGCACACCTTTGGGTTGAAACCGTTCATCCCAATCCTCCTCCGGCAAAATTGCCGGCAACTCAAACCCGTTATAACAAATCCACCGGAGTGCACCCATTCGCCCCTCTCGCGAAAGCATCCCTGCGATGTATTCTTTCTGTCGTTTTGAAAAATTTGAGGAAAGTATAAGCTCCCGCAACCGCCACACCCGCTTATCTCTGTAATTCAACGCAAGAAGTCTTCCGAATGTTCCGGAAGACACTTCAGGGAAAAGGATTGCCTCCTGTTCCTGCGTGAGCGGCGTTCCCGTGTCCAAGCACCGGATTACCTCGTCAATTTTCGCAACGGATTCCGCCGCACTGCACGAAACACACACGTTCCCGCGAACTTCGTCCACATCCCCGCTCTCCGCTCCGGTCGCTCCCGCGGATGCGAATCCCAAGAAGGTAGCCAGTGCCAACGACAGTGACACAACGCACTTAAACGAACACCTCATTGCCGATCCTTCCGCATTTTCTCATAAAAACGAAGATAAACATAATCCTTCAACGGAGAGTCAATTTTTCGTATTTCTCCAAAAAACGGCTTGGCGTTCTTTATTAACCTATTTCGAGTTGTCGTCGGAAGCGCATGACCTCATTGCACGTCACTCATGCTCTTGATTTTCAGCACGTTTTTTCATTTCCTCCAAAAATACATAGTCTCCGATATAAGTATCACTCGCAAGCGGTTCAAAATCAGTGGTGAACAATTTAGACTCCGGATACTTGCGACATAGCGCTATTTCCCTCATCAAGAGCATGTACAATCGAGGCTCCATAACATCAACATAATACCGACAAATTTTCTCTCTTTGCGTCGCATCCTTCTGCGGAGGATCTCGTAAAATAGTATTAAGTTCACGCACTAACAAAATCCGCATCTTGATTAGAGATTCCTCATCGAAAGAAGATTTCAATTCGTGAATGTACGCATCCAAGGACTCTGCGCACTTATCAATTAACTCAACCATCTCCTCGGGCGCTCTGTCGGAAAACGAAGGAACAAACTTCTTATCCCATCCGGCAACAGGAACGAGCACGGGAACACCAACAAAATTTGCCAACAAATTCTCCTTTGCTTGCTCTTTCTTCTTTTCCGTCAAAAGCCCAAGAAAAACTCGCCGCTGCCGTGCAGAGACCAATGAAGTATTCGAAACCAACTCTGCAACACGCTGAATTTTTGCCGATTTATAGTTCAGACTGACAAAATCCGCCAGCTCTGTGTTCAGAAATACCAACATCTTATCTGCCTTTCGCCGGGTTTCAGGCGAATCCTTCCCAAGAAGAACCTTCTCAAGCGAAAAAAGGACCCTCTCGCACTTACCTGCTGCCGCAGAAATCGTGTATGTTTTCTTCTCTCTGCCCGACGAAATCACTTCAGCCGCACCCGCGGACACATATACGAAGACCGCCAACGATAGCACCACAACGCACCTAAACGAACACTTCATTGCCGCACTTCCCGCATTTTCTCGTAAAGACGAAGATAGATATAATCTTTCAACGGAGAATCAATCTGCTTGATCCGCCCGACAACCGACTCTGCCGACTTAGAGACACAACTCCGTATTTCCTCTTCCATTAAGGATTCCGCTTTTTTTATCCGGAAAAACCATGAAACAAAAATCTCATCAAAAAACCTATTATATGCATCTCGAACTTCTGGAACGGAAGCATCCCAAAAGCATTCCAGCATGTTCGCAACTTCTTCGAAATACAGCATCTTCCGAGAAACAATTTTGTCCTTATTTTTCAACGCAGAATTCATTTCTGCGAGAAAATCCTGCTCAAGCATTTTTATGCGAACAATTGAATCCGAAAACTTTTTCAACTCCTGTGCAGACGGATGCCGCACATCCGTTCTCGGCAACAATGGAGGCAGATTGTATAGATTTAAAATAATTTCTTCCCACGCTGCATCTTTACTTAACGCCAACGTTCTCCGACGAAAAGCTTCTTTTCGTTCCGCATTGAGATTCGATTTTAGAACACTCTGCACCAAATCTTCCACAAGCGGAGTCAATCGATTCAATTCTATAAAAAACGAATATGGCTCATCAGAAAATTCCGGGAAAAGGAATTTCTCATGCTCCAAAAGTAGAGGTCTTTTTAAGGAATTTCTTTCTATAATACCTTGAGATATCTGCTCCACATCACAAAGCAAGCTCGTACAAAAATTTTCGTCTGCTCCGTAAAAGCAGAGGCATGACAATATAAGCATTCCTGACACCTTGATGTTCATTTTCATGTTTTATTTATTCTCTTTCACGTAGTATTTCTGTCGGGCGGCCGACGAATCCTAGCTCTATCGTTTTGCATACATAGTAAGAGTTTGCATGTATCCAAAACCCATCATAATCCACAATTCCCATGTGCCCGCCGGAAGCGATAGCAAGTCCCGGAATGGGAAAATGTCTCTCCGAAATAGTCCAATCAGGCGTTGGTGTTGTTTCGATAATAACACTCTTATTTTTCCACTCTTTCACAAGCGGCGGAGAAAAATATGTTTCCCAGAGCCCTCTTTCTTTCATTTTTATTTTTGCGCCAGACTCGTGCGAAACGACAAAAACAAATATATTGCACTTCGGCATACCCTGAAAATTATTTTTAGGGAGTCCCGTTCCGTAAGAAGATAGATCTATCGGAGTATTCTTTGCAAATTTCGTCGATTGAGTTTGACAATAATGGTACGCATTAAAAACAACCTGCTTTTGAAATTCCGATTCACATACTCCAACAAAATCAAAACCACCCATTGCTAATGCCCCATGAGTATTAAGATGCAAGCTAACGCCTGGATGAACGGGAATCTCCACATCCTGATGTCGGCGATAATAAAAATACTCTCCATTGATTTTTGCACGAATTTTGAAGATTCC
>JAFTHW010000029.1 GCA_017457225.1 Clostridia bacterium
ATTAACAAAACCGACAACTTTTTCAATCCAATCAAAATCATAGCTATGAAAAAAATGAACAAATTCGTTCTCTCAACTCTCGTCGCGGCAGCCGCGATGACCTCAACCGCGTGGGCAGAAGGCACGGAATCAACAACGCCGGTTTTGCCGACTCTTACGGTCGATAGTTCCGCCAAGGAAGGCGACGAAGGCTTCGGCGTGACGAAATTCGCCACAGTTGATGCAGCTGTAAAAGCAGCGCAAAGTACGAGTGGGGCAACCATTAATCTCGGAATGCTTTCCCGTCCGTCTGATTTCCCCTTGCGAAACGACGATTCGACGCTCTGGCGTACGAATGGAGACTATACGTTTGCGGGCGGCAATTACGGCGATTTGTTTTCATGGATTCAAACGCCGAAACCCAGCGAGGCTTCCGATGTTCATATTAACATTGCTTTCGATAAGGCAAACGTTGTTGCCGGAAAGTTCCGCCTTGATAACGGATCTTCGCTGACGATTACGGATTCTCATTTGGATTCGCGTGGCTATCTTTCGGATAATCGTGGTTGGACAACTTTTTACGGGGATTCGACAATCAATATTAAAAACTCGGTCGTCGGTTATCATGCAAAAGACAACGCTACTGATGGGCGCGATGCGGATTCCCGCAATATTGTCGCGGGCGATAAAACGACGAACTATTCTTCTTACGATGCGGGCATGGTTTTCGGCGGATCCGGTGTAATGACAGTCGAAAAATCGACCATCTTTGCACTTACGAATGCAAACCGAACATATGGAGCGCTGGCGGTATACGCTCGTGGTCTTATGGAATTTAAAGACTCGGCTGTCTATGCTCGCTCTCTTTCGATTGGTATAGATGACAATAGCACTGTCGGACGAGACGAAGAAGTCGCGACAATGGTTTTTGATGCTAGTGTGTTGCGCGACATTAATGGTGATGATAGTGCGTTTATCAAAGTCGGTGATAGTCTTGCCGGAAAGCTTATTGTAAAGAACAATGCGGAAATCGACCATGTGAACGCTACGATGACCGTAAACAATAACGGTTACGTTTCCGTTTCGGATTCTACGCTGAAAGTTGGTTCCCTCTCCAACAACGGCGAGTTCACGGTTTCGGGAACGTCCACACTCAACATCGGGACGCTCAGCGGGAACGTGATTGATCTTCTAGATGGCGCAACGTTGACGGACTCAGCTGTTGGCGGATTCATGCGTGTTAACGGTTCTGTCGCGATTAAAGGCGATTCGTCTGTCGGTCGTATTGATCTTGGATATGACGCTTATACTCAGGATGCGACACAACTCGACATTACGGGAACGCTTGCTTCAACTGCCCAAATCATCATAGGAAATGAAGATGGAGATCCCTCGGCTACTGTGAATATTGGTGCCGCGGATTCTGCGCGCACGTCAGCAAGTTTTTCGGGCGCATTAAATGTTCGTGAAAACGGGATCGTAAAAATCGTCAACGCTGATGTGACCACGAGCCAATACCGCAATCGCGGAAGTGTTTCCGTGACTAATGGAACACTTTACGGAACGTGGGAAAGTAACGGAATTGCGTCAAAAGTTGAAGGACAGGTTGCGACATTGGCTCTTGATGATGCGACGTTCAAAACAGACGTAGAAAAGAATTCGCATTTCACGCTTAATGTTGGACAAGTTGATAGCGGTTCCGCTCTCACGGAAACGGCAGAAGGATCCGGCAAGATAACGATGGAAAATAATTCGTTACTTCATGTCGGAAAACTGAATCTCTACAATGCGGGAGAAGGTATGACTGTTGCCGTTGAAGCGGATTCTTCAACGATTAATGTGGTCTCGGATGTTTACGTCGGAACAGGGGCAACAGTGTCGCTTAAAGATTCCTTGCTGAAAGCGACGAACATTACGAGCAACGGTACGTTCACGATGAACGGCGGGACGTTGGAAATTACGGGAACGGCTACGCTTGGCGGGACGGTTTCGATTAATGCGGACGAAGTGATTCTCTCGGGAACGATTGCGGTTGGTGAGCTTACGACCACGGTACTGACGATTGCCGAAAGCGATGTCGTGATCAATATCACGGGAGTTTCTGCCGTTATGACGCTCGCTGCAGACGAAGAAGCGGGAACGGCGAGTTCCGGTCTTTCGTTCGATACGTTGAAGTTCACCATCGACGACGCGAATGTCGGAGTCGGAGACGGACTTGAGTTGTCGTCGTTAATTAAGGATGAAGCGACGCTTGCACTCGTTCAATCGCAACTCGAAGACGGAGACTTGATTACGATTGAGAATACGACGACGGGGGTAACTTACACGGATTGCGTCTACAGCGATGGCGCTATTGCGGTTCCCGAGCCGTCGGCGTTCGGATTGTTGGCGGGCTTGGGTGCGATTGCGCTTGCGGTTTCGCGTCGCCGCCGCAACTGCCGCTAAGCGGCAGTAATTCCGAATGTCGAATTCCGAATATCGAATTATTCGTGATTAAAAAAGAGCGTTCCCGTGGGGATTTTTCCTCGCGGGAACGCTTTTTTTGTGTGCAGAGATCCACAGAGTTTTTTTTATATAAATCGCGATAAAATCGCTGAGGTTTTGCGCGAGAATGTGCTCCATTGCGCCGCGAGGGCGTTAGGGGGCAACGATGCCGTTTCCGTCGCGGTTTTTTATTTTGTCCGGTTTCCCCAAGCTCTGCTCGCGTTGCTCGCTTCGCATGGGGTTACGGAGGTAACGCTCCTTCGGAGCGTTGGAGTTTCCCGTAAAAGAAAAAATAAAAAACTTCTTTCTCTTCCTTTCCGGTAAAAAAAATTGCGGATCTTGCGTTGAAAATAAAAAAGGGACAGCCGGGACGGCTGTCCTCCATGATAAAATCCGTGAGCCTTAGTGAGAATCCGAGGGTTCAAAAAAACTTCGTGCGTTCCTCGAAAGCGGCAAGATGCCGCTTTTCCCATTTAAAAACTTTGCGTTGAAA
>JAFTHW010000030.1 GCA_017457225.1 Clostridia bacterium
CATTTTGAATGTCCTCCTTTTGGTTTTTATTTTGGGTTTGCAGACCTCAATTTATTATACCAAAAGGAGTTTCTATTTTCAAGAATTATATGTTTAACATTTTCTGAACCCCGCGTCTAACGCGGGGTATTCTTTATACAAAAAATCTGGCGTTAATTAACGCCAGACCGAAAAAGATATTAAATTTCCAAAAACCACAAGATTTATTTGAACTTTTTCTTAAAAAATGTTGCACTTAGTTTGACAAATCAACGTTTATTCTTTTCTTATTTTTCAAAGAACGCAACGCCGACTGCGCCCGGTCCGATATGTGTTCCGATCGTACCGCCGATGATGTAGGCGGGGACTTCGTCCGTGTCCGCTTGCCAGATCGCCGCGCTGTCCTGTACGTACTTTTTCAAAGTCGCGTCCGAAAATCCCGACCAGACTACGCCGTAGGGCATATCAAAATCTATGCCGCCGCGCTCCGCAATCAAACGGTTTAAAAGGTTGTTGCCCTTTTTCGAGCCGAGCGCTTTCCCGACGAGTTTTACTTCCCCCTCGACGACTGCTACGACGGGTTTCAAAGAAAGCAACTCCCCTGCGAACGCCACCGTTTTGGAGATACGGCCGCCTTTTTTCAGATATTCGAGCGTCCCCAGCATCGCCATTACGTTGATACGGCTCTTTTGTTTATCCAACTCTTCTTTGATCTCCGCGCCGCTCTTGCCCTTAGATACGAGCCGCAACGCGTAATCGCAAAGAAGCCGCTCTCCGATCGCCGCGTTCATACTGTCCACGACGAAAACTTTTCCCGCAAATTTCTCTGCCGCTACCTGCTTTGCGCCCTCGTACGTGCCCGAAAGCTTGGAAGAAATGGTGATCACCACCAATTCGTCCCCGTTCTTCGTGTGTTTTTCAAACTCCTCCTCGAAACGGAAGGGATTGATCTGACTGGTCTTGGGCAATTCGTCGCTCTCTACCAACTTCTCGTAAAACCGCTCCGGCAACAGATCCACGCCGTCAAAAAACTCCTCTTCGCCGAACGTGATCAGCATTGGGATCATAATCACGCCTTTTTTCTCCGCCTCCGACAGGGAAATGTCCGAAGCGGAATCAATCATAATTTTTACCGCCATTGTTTACTCTCCGTATTGATTACATATTTTTTTTAGATTTTCCGCAATTAAAGAAAGACTCCTGTAAAATACAAGCCTGTTTTCTTCCGTCAGTCCCTCACTCGCCTCCGACAAAATCCTGTCGATCTTTTCCGTGATCTTCGCGCCGACGCGCCAGCCCTTTTCCGTCAGATACAGGCGGCTCTTATACCGCTTTTTCATCATACAGTCACAATGCAAATATCCGTTCTTTTCCAGATACTCCACCGAGCGCGAAACCGCGCCTTTGTCCTCTTCGCATACGTCGCAAAGCTCCTTTGCCGTCAATCCGTCGCTCTTATATAAATAGTATAAGCAGGAAACGTGCGGACTTTTCAAGTCAAATTCCTCCATCTCCTCCGTCTTGATCTTGCGAATACAACGACTAATCCGCGCTATTTGCACCGTAAACGTCTCAAACCGTTCTTCCATAAAAAAGCCTCTCCCTTTTTGCTTGTTGAAAAATCAACAAGAATATCATAGCATATTTTACCTGCGCTGTCAAGGAAATATGCGTGGAATTGTGAAAATATTCAATGATTTCCCGTTTATGATTTTTGTCTATTCTCTTGATTTTTTTGTTTTTCTTTTATAATTCTACAGCCATTATAACATTTCCAGCCTTCCTCTTTGGGCCTACGACACAAACCCAACGCCTCGCAATTCCAGCAACCACGCGGCAATCCTTTATATATTTTTCTTTCTTCCGACTCGAATATCCATCTCATTAACCAACCTAATCGCATAAATTTACCCTCCTCCTCAAAACAAAAACGCCTATGGGAAACGGCACCTCGTTTCCCATAGGCGTTCTTTTTTTGCCTATCCTATGAAATTAAAAAAGATGCCGCCTCTTGCGAGAACGGCACCGTAGAATATACCTTTCTCGTCAGTTGCTACACCTGTCCACAATTACCTGTAACGGATTGTAAACGCGATAAGAGATATAATCCTACCAAGAGATTATATCCGTTTACAGGTTTATTATAAAAATTGTGAACCGTTGTAAAACAACGTTTCGGTGTAGCATTTTCATTATAATCCATTTCAAAGAGAAAGTCAATCTTTTTAAATTTAAAAAAGCAAAATTTAAGGGCGGTTATAAAAACCGCCCTTTTTGTGCTTTACATATTGATTAGTTTCTAGGGTTTTTGATGTTCGCCTGCGCCGCGGACAATCTTGCGATGGGAACGCGGTAAGGCGAGCAGGAAACGTAGCTGAGACCGATTTCGTGGCAGAACTCGATGGAGGAAGGATCGCCGCCGTGTTCACCGCAGATCCCGCAGTGCATTTCAGGACGAACTTTGTAGCCTTCTTCTACCGCCAACTTCATCAGTTTACCTACGCCCGTCGTATCCAATCTTGCGAAAGGATCGGATTCGTAAATCTTGTTCGCATAGTATGCGGGCAAGAACTTACCAGCGTCGTCACGGGAGAAGCCGAACGTCATTTGCGTCAAGTCGTTCGTACCGAAGCAGAAGAATTCCGCTTCTTTCGCGATCTCGTCAGCCGTCAAGCAAGCTCTGGGAATTTCGATCATCGTGCCGACTTCGTACTTGAGCGCTACGCCCGAAGCTGCGATGACTTCGTTCGCCGTCTTTACAACGATGTCTTTTACGAACTTCAACTCTTTCGTTTCGCCCGTCAAAGGAATCATAATTTCGGGAACAAGCGACCAATCGGGGTGCTTCTTCACTACGCTGATTGCCGCTTTGATAACCGCTTTCGTCTGCATTACTGCGATTTCGGGATAGGTTACGGTCAAACGGCAGCCACGGTGACCCATCATAGGGTTGAATTCGTGGAGACCTGCGATGATGTCTTTGATCTGCGCAACCGTCTTACCCTGCGCTTTAGCAAGCGCTACGATGTCTTCTTCGGACGTGGGAACGAACTCGTGAAGAGGAGGATCGAGGAAACGAATGGTTACGGGATAGCCGCCAAGCGCCTCGAACAAGCCTTCGAAGTCTGCCTGCTGCATCGGTTCGATCTTTGCAAGCGCCGCTTCTCTTTCTTCTACGGTGTCCGCGCAGATCATTTCACGGAACGCGCCGATTCTCGAAGGATCGAAGAACATATGCTCCGTACGGCAAAGGCCGATACCCTGCGCGCCGAATGCTACTGCCTGTTTCGCATCTTCAGGGCTGTCTGCGTTCGTTCTTACGCCGAGCGCTTTATACTTGTCCGCCAAATCCATAATACGTCCGAAATAGCCGGAGTTGGGATCTGCGGGAACGGTCTTGATCAAGCAATCGTAAATGTTACCCGTAGAGCCGTCGAGGGAAAGCACGTCGCCTTCGCGGAAGATCTTGCCTGCGAGCTCGAACCACTTTTCTTCTTCGTGCATCTTGATGTCGCCGCAACCGGATACGCAGCACGTACCCATACCGCGCGCAACAACCGCTGCGTGAGAGGTCTGACCGCCGCGTACGGTGAGAATACCTTGCGCGTACTTCATACCTTCGATATCTTCAGGAGACGTTTCCAAACGAACGAGGATTACGTTCTCGCCTTTCTTGCCTTCTACAACTGCGTCTTCTGCCGTGAATACGATCTTACCGGCAGCCGCGCCGGGAGAAGCTGCAATACCCTTGCCCACTACGTTGTTCTTGTCAGCGTCTTTCAACGCTTTCGCGTCGAACTGAGGGTGAAGGAGCATGTCGAGGCTCTTCGCGTCGATCTGCATAAGCGCTTCTTTTTCGGTGATCATGCCTTCGTCGATCAAATCGCAAGCGATCTTGATTGCCGCCGCTGCCGTTCTCTTACCGTTACGGGTCTGCAACATATACAGTTTTCTGTCTTCGATCGTGAATTCCATATCCTGCATATCGCGGTAATGGTTTTCCAACGTCTTGCAAACTTCCAAGAACTGCGCGTACACTTCGGGGAAGACTTCCTTCATCTGCTCGATGGGCATCGGCGTACGAACGCCTGCAACAACGTCTTCGCCTTGCGCGTTGGTGAGGAATTCACCCATAAGACCCTTCTCGCCCGTTGCGGGATTACGCGTAAACGCAACGCCCGTACCGGAGGTTTCACCCATGTTACCGAACGCCATCATTTGTACGTTAACCGCCGTACCCCAGCTGTAGGGAATATCGTGGTCCATACGATAAATGTTCGCGCGGGGGTTGTCCCAAGAACGGAATACCGCTTTTACCGCCTCGAAAAGCTGTTCTTTCGGATCGGTGGGGAAGTCTTTTCCAAGCTGTTTCTTATATTCTGCCTTGAACTGGTTCGCAAGTTCTTTCAAGTCGTCTGCGCTCAGTTCAACGTCCTGCGTAACGCCTTTCTTCTCTTTCATTTCGTCGATAAGTTTCTCGAAGTACTTCTTACCTACTTCCATAACGACGTCCGAGAACATCTGAATGAAACGACGGTAGCAGTCCCAAGCCCAACGGGGATTACCCGATTTCGCAGCGATCGTGTTGACAACTTCTTCGTTCAAGCCGAGGTTGAGGATCGTGTCCATCAGACCGGGCATGGAAGCGCGAGCGCCCGAACGTACGGATACGAGCAAGGGGTTTTCCTTGTCGCCGAACTTCTTGCCGCAAATCTTTTCCATCTTGTCGATGTATTCCATAATTTCCGCTTGAATAGAAGGGTTGATCTGTC
>JAFTHW010000031.1 GCA_017457225.1 Clostridia bacterium
ATGGCGGGTGTAGCTCAGTTGGTTAGAGCGCCAGATTGTGGCCCTGGAGGTCGTGAGTTCGATTCTCGTCGCCCGCCCCATTCTTTTTTCGCAATATTGGGGTGTCGCCAAGTGGTTAAGGCACCGGATTTTGATTCCGGCATTCGTAGGTTCAAATCCTGCCACCCCAGCCAAAAGCGGCACAACAAATACAACTTATGGCCCATTAGCTCAGTAGGTAGAGCACTTGATTTTTAATCAAGGTGTCCGGAGTTCGAGCCTCCGATGGACCACCAATATGGATGATTAGCTCAGCTGGTAGAGCAACTGACTCTTAATCAGTGGGCCCAGGGTTCGAGTCCCTGATCGTCCACCACAAAAAATGCACCCTTTAGGGTGCTTTTTTTGCGATATAGGGCAGGGACGAAACCCTGCAAGGATTCGGAAAATCTTTGATTTCCTTTGAGCAAAGCAAAAGCCCCCTGATCATCCAAAATAGTAGCACTATTTTGTCAAAACCAAAAAGAAAATCATTTATTTCTTCTTGAAAAATAAAATAATCGTGCTATTGCCAAAACTTTTCCGCCTTTAAACGAAATGTTTACCCGGAGTTTAATCCATCAAAAAACGCCTCTATTGAGGCGTTTTTCATAGTCGAATAGCATTATGATTATTTCATAACAATATTATATACCTTATTTTACTGTTGGGGAACGACTGCGTAAAAACACAAATCTTCGTCCCCAATGTTGAGGAGCGCGTGTTCGCTCCCTTTCGGACAATAATGGCAATCTCCGCTAAAAAGGAGTTCTTCCACTCCGTCGCAAATCGCTTTGCCTTTTCCCGAAAGAATAAAGATAATTTCCGAAGACGGAAGGTGTCGATGCAAACCAATGGTGGCACCAGGTACGAGTTTACCGCGTAAAATCTTGTTTTTCTCATCCACGTACATTCTCGCATTCAAAGCGCCTTGACCGCCGTAAAAACTTTGCAATTCCGTTTCTTTGAGTTCGTCCAATTTAATAATCATAACTTCTTGATCTACTCTCTTTTGAATCGTTTACTGTTTTAACTGCAACCCGTCCGAAAAGGCGTTGCCGACTTTTTCGCCCAGTTTATAATAACCGTGCGTATCGCAATCGTAACAAATGGGATCGAATTTCGTTAAATCAATCTTTCCGTTGGCGTCCAAAATACGTTCGTCCACGCTGACGTTTACTACTTCTCCTACGCAAATCTCCCTTTCAGTATCATAACTGACAAGCTTGCACTCTAAAACCAACGGAAGTTCCTCGATGATCGGAGCGTTTACAAATTCGCTTTTCTTGATCGTCCAACCCGTTTTTTCGAGTTTATTGGGTACGTCGTTTGCTGAAACCACTCCCACATAATCGGCAGGAACGACGTTTTTCGCATCGGCAATCGCCACCGTAAACGCCTTGGTTTTTAATAGATTCTTTACTGTTTTATGATCCGAACTCAAACAAATGGACACTTGCGCAGAATCGCAAACCGTGCCCCACGCCGCGTTCATCGCATCGGGGGCTCCGTTTTTGTCGTAGGTACCGATAATCAAAACGGGCAACGGATAAATATACGCTTTCGCTTTTAAATTTTTTCTCATTGTGATTCTCCTAATATATTTTAATAAGTTGTATTTATTATAACACCCTTTTTCCCGTTCGTCAAGGGTTTGGTAAAAACAATCTTTTCGTTAAATACTCCAAACTGTTTGATAAGATAAAAATTTATCGATTTAACGATTTGAAAATGGTTTTATGCCTTTTCAAGTGTTTGTGATTGAAAGGAAAATATGATATAATAAAGAAGTATGATGAATCTATACTCTATATCATAATTTATTCTACTATTAAGGAGGCTATTATGGCTCATTTGCAAGCGGCGGCTGTTCAAAAGATCTGCGAAATTTGCGACAGATACGCCAACGATAAAACTCCGCTTATGATGATTTTAAGCGATATTCAGAAAGAATACGGCTACATTCCCCTTGAAGTTCAAGAGCTTGTTTCCGAGAAAACCGGAATTTCGGTTGCCGATATTTATGGCGTCGTGACATTCTACTCTTTCTTCTCTTTGACTCCCAAGGGAAAATATGTCATCGGCGTATGCCTTGGAACGGCTTGTTACGTCAAAGGCGCGCAGCAGGTTCTCGATAAATTCGCGGAACTTATCGGTATTAAACCCGGCGAAACCTCTGCGGACGGATTGTTTACCTTGGACGCTTTGCGTTGTATCGGCGCTTGCGGTATCGCTCCTGCCGTTACGATCAACGGAAAAGTATACCCGAAACTGACCGTAGACGCTATTCCCAAAATAGTAGAAGAATATAAAGCTATGGAGGCAACCAACCAATGATCAAGAATTTTGACGAATTGAAACAAATGAGCGCAAAATGCGCGTCGTGTCTTGATGCAAAGTTTACCGGAAACGACGGAAAACGCCACATCGTGCTTTGCGGCGGTACAGGCTGTCTTTCTTCCAGAGCCGACGAAATTACGGCTGAATTCAACAAATTAGTAAAAGAAAAGCAGCTCGAAGACAAAGTGACTGTCAACCAAGTAGGTTGTTTCGGGTTCTGTTCTCAAGGTCCGTTCGTAAAAATTTATCCCGAGGATACGCTCTATCGTCTGGTCCAAGTTGAAGACGTTCAGAAAATTATGGAAAAAGATATTCTCGGCGGCGAAGTCATTGAAGAATTACTGTACGTTGATCCCAATACGGCGGAAAAAGTCACCAAACAGGAAGATATCAATTTCTATAAAAAACAAGTCCGCATCTCCTTGCACGGTTGCGGAAGCATTAACCCCGAAAAAATCGACGAAGCGATCGGCGCAGGAGCTTTCCAAGGTCTTGCAAGAGCGCTTCAAATGGATAGAGCCGAGGTTATTCAGGAGGTCTTGGAATCGGGACTCCGCGGACGCGGCGGCGGCGGTTTCCCCACGGGTAGAAAGTGGCAGTTTGCCTACGCGCAACCTGATGGAGAAAAATACGTCGTATGTAACGGCGACGAAGGCGATCCCGGCGCGTTTATGGACAGATCCATTTTGGAGGGCAACCCTCTTGCCGTGATCGAAGGTATGATGATCGCAGGCTACGCGATCGGCGCGCAAAACGGTTATTTCTACGTCCGCGCAGAATACCCCATCGCGGTCAACAGACTGAAGAACGCCATCGAACAAGCGGAAAGCCTTGGACTGTTGGGAGATAACATTCTCGGAACGGATTTCTCGTTTAGAGTTCATCTCCGTCTTGGCGCAGGCGCATTTGTTTGCGGCGAGGAAACGGCGCTTTTGAACTCGATCGAAGGTCAGCGCGGTATGCCACGTCCCCGTCCTCCTTTCCCTGCAGTGAAAGGTCTTTGGGATAAACCTACCATCATCAACAACGTAGAATCACTTGCTTGCGTTCCTTATATTTTAAGAGAGGGAAAAGAAGCGTTCGCAAAATACGGTACGGAAAAATCCAAGGGCACGAAAGTGTTTGCGCTCGGCGGGAAAATTAACAACGTCGGACTCGTGGAAATTCCGATGGGTACGACTTTGCGCGAACTGATCTACGACATCGGCGGCGGAATCCCCGACGGAAAGAAGTTCAAAGCAATTCAAACGGGCGGTCCTTCGGGGGGTTGCTTGACCGAAGAAGATTTGGATACTCCTATCGACTTTGATAACCTCGTTGCAAAAGGTTCAATGATGGGCTCGGGCGGCGCAATCGTTATGGACGAAGACAACTGTATGGTTGACGTTGCAAAATTCTATATGGAATTCATCTGCGACGAGTCCTGCGGCAAATGTACGCCTTGCCGTATCGGTACGAAGAGAATGCTTGAAATCCTGACCAGAATCACGGATGGAAAAGCAACGATGAGCGATTTGACCGAACTCGAAGAATTGGCGGAAAACATTAAAACGAACTCCCTTTGCGGCCTCGGACAAACAGCCCCCAATCCCGTATTATCGACGCTTAAACACTTCCGCGACGAATACGTTGCGCATATCGTCGACAAGAAATGCCCCGCGCATATCTGTAAAAATTTGATGCAATACGTCATCGAGCAAGATAAATGTTTCGGTTGCGGCGTTTGCGCGAGAGCGTGCCCAGTGAACGCGTTCGTGAAGACGGATTACGTAGCGCCCGGGAAACGCTTGCCTGCATACGCAGTCGATCAAACGAAATGTATCAAGTGCGGTATGTGTATCGCAAGCTGTAAATTTAAGGCAATCGTAAAGAAATAAAAGGAGGAGAACATTATGGCGAAAGTGAATATTAAAATTGAAGGCATTCCCTTTGAAGTAGAAGCCGGTTTAACCATTTTGGAAGCGGCAAAAGCTTGCGGTTTCGAAATCCCCTCCCTTTGCGCTTTCAATCACGGCGAATGCTCAAAAGGCTCGTGCCGTGTGTGTCTTGTAGAAGCTACGGGCGCGCGCGGATTGGTAGCCTCTTGCGTATATCCCGTTGCAGAGGATATGGAAATTACCATTTCTTCCCCGAAGGCAACGGCGGCAAGAAGAACTTCGGTAGAACTTCTTCTTTCCAACCACAACAAAAACTGTCAACAATGCGAAAAGAACGGGAAATGCGAACTGCTCCACGTAGCCAAAGTTACGGGCGCAAGAGACGATATGTATCAAGGGGAACAAACTCCTACGACGCTGGACAGACTCACTCCCTCTATTGTCAGAGATACTTCCAAATGCATTCTTTGCGGCAGATGCGTGGAAAGATGTAAAAATGCGCACGGATTGGGTATTTTGGGTTTTGAAAAACGCGGCTTTAACACGATTGTTTCTCCTGCGGAAAACAGAAGCTTTGCCGATTCCCCTTGTATCCTTTGCGGACAATGCGTAAGCGTTTGTCCTACGGGTGCATTAATGGAAGTTTCCGAAATCGATAAAGTAGACGCGGCGATGAAAGCCGGTAAGTTTGTCGTCGTACAAACCGCGCCTGCGGTGAGAGCAGCGCTCGGCGAGGAATTCGATATGCCGATCGGAACGCGTGTAACGGGTAAAATGGTAGCGGCGCTCAGACGCCTTGGCTTTAAAAAAGTTTTCGACACCAACTTTGCCGCAGATCTCACGATTATGGAAGAAGCAAGTGAGCTTTTGGATCGAATCCAAAACGGTGGAAAACTCCCGATGATTACGTCTTGTTCTCCCGGTTGGGTAAACTACGCGGAATACAATTACGGCGAACTGTTGCCCCACCTCTCCTCTTGCAAATCCCCTCACGAAATGTTTGGCGCGATTTTGAAGAGCTATTACTGTGAAAAGAACGGAATTGATCCCAAAGATATGTTCGTCGTATCCATTATGCCTTGTACGGCAAAAAAATACGAAAAGGACAGACCCGAGCTTTCCGTAAACGGAATCGCAGACGTTGACGCAGTTTTGACCACGAGAGAGCTCGGCAAACTGATCAAGCGTTCGGGAATTCAATTCACCAAACTTCCCGACGAGGAATTCGATAACGACGTAGTCGGCGATTACACGGGCGCAGGCGTTATCTTCGGAACAACGGGCGGCGTTATGGAAGCGGCGCTCCGTACCGCGGCATTCAAACTCACGGGCGAGGAATTGAACTCCGTGGATTTAAAAGAAGTCAGAGGCTTTAACGGCATTAAAGAAGCGACTTATAACCTTGGCGGTATGAACGTGAAAGTGGCGGTTGCGCACGGTATGAAATACGCGAAAGTGTTGCTCGATCAAATCAAAGCAGGCACGAGCGAATATCATTTTATCGAGATTATGGGTTGCCCCGGCGGTTGTATCGCAGGCGGCGGTCAACCGTACGTAAGACCTTGCTTCCTGCCCAATGAGGACGCGAATATTTTGGATACGTATAAAGCGAAGCGAGCAGCAGCGCTCTATACCGAAGACGAGTTGAGAACGATCCGCGTTTCCCATAAGAACCCGCAGATCATCGAGTTGTATAATTCCTATCTGGAAAAACCCAACTCCCACAAAGCGCACGAATTGCTGCATACCACTTATACAGCAAGAGAAAAATTTAAAAAATAATCCAAAAGAAAAAGCGGCTGTGATCAAACAGTCGCTTTTTTAATTACTTTTCTTTTTTAATTTCCCTTTTCGTCGCTTTTCGCAAAACCTGCTTCACTGTCTTGGGATTATAGGGAGCAGTCCGTTCCTCAAAATCTTTTACGCTGTCAACGTACACGATTTGTTCACGATTATGTCTGCCCATACACACCCAGACGTAATCCCCTTTCTCCACCGTTCCCGACGGATCTAAATACCAATAATTACAGCCTCTGTATCCTCTCGGACTCACACCAACAAAATGGTATTGCCCGCTACCGTGTAAATTTCGAGCAAAAACTTCGTCGTATTCCGCTCGAATTTCTGTCGCAAACTTTTCAATCTCCTCGCGATGAAACATAAAAGAATATACACCGCCTAAAAACTTCTTTTCTTGGGAGCGCATCAATAACCGTACGATCATAATACAGTCGTTCTTGCGACGTTTTTCTCGCTCTACCTCATTCCCGTTGTCCGTATGCGGATACAGATCGACGGCAAGCCCCGCCTTTTCAAAGGACAGGTTGTACTCTTTCCCGTACGCGCCTGCCAAAAGTCGGAACATCGCAACGATCCACTCGTTCAACTCCTCACGAGAAATCGTTTCGTCTATGCAGGAATAACGTACGTATTCGTTCTGCACGGAAAGCTCCGTCCTTGCCCAAAAGGAATTTAAACTCCCAATGTTCGGCAAAATCGAAAGCGCAAATTCCGTTCCTTGTAAATACATCTTCGCCATTTTAGTTTCCTATAAAAAACCGACTGTCGCGCAGTCGGTTTTTCTTGTTTTCATTCGTTAAAAATTACAGCCCCATCAAATCAGCGTATCTAGAAGTATATAACGTTACGCTGCCTTCCGCATTGTAAGTCTCCAAGATTTCCTGTTCCACTTCGCTCGTATAGGTTGCTTTCAAGGATTCATAGAAGAGGTTGGAGAACGTACCTTTCACGTCCTTTTCTTGCGCATTGTAACCCTCGTAAACTTCTCCGTCGTAAACGAACGAACAGTAGATGATATGCCAGCCGTAATCGGAAGGACATACAACGTACGAGCCAACGCCGTTCTTCACAGCGATCTGCGCCGCATACTCGAACTCATCAACGAAATTCGTAGTCTTCGTTACCGCATAACCCATATACGTATTCAAACAACCCGTATCCGTACTATACGCAAACATCAATTCGTTTATTGCAGACAAAGCCGCGTAGGACTTATTCTTTACGCCGTTCTTTTCTGCGTTGAAGTAGTCGTCCGCTTTCCATTCGCTTGCAAGCCCTTCTACCGAACCCATATAGTAAATGAAATCATTGAAGTTCTTAACCTTGCCTTTCTTATCCACGTATTCGTGGTTGTAATCGTTCGATGCGTAGGTCGAAGTCCAAACACTTCCGTCTACCTGCTTCGCAACTTCGTTTGCAACGTCGCCCGTTACCGCATAGTCGAGATATTCTTCCATTTCATTGATAAACTCATCAATGCTACCGATGGTATAAGGACTACACTTGTAACCGCCATCTTCCAAAACGTCTACCGTACCATTGTAAGGGTATGCGCCCAAATATTGAGTCAACGATTCGTATTTACCGTTTTCACCGGCATTGCTTAAGTTGTTTTCAAAGAAGAGGTAGTTCTTTTCCCCTGCTTCGATGTTGTTAAGAATATTGGCATTCTTATAATAATCGCCGGTCGCTTCAAACGCGTAATCTTCGTTTTCGTGTTCGCTGAACCAATAATTACGAAGATCTTTCGCCGTGATGTTCGACAACAATTCTTTACGATAGTTAAACAGCTCGTTCTTGGACATATTCTTGTTCTGCGCCGCCGCATATGCCAATTCCTGACTTGCCGAGAACGGAAGCAAAATGTTATACACAAAACCCGCGCCCTGCGTACCGTACAACACGAACGAATCGTCGGAAACGCCGTCAAGAGCCGTGCTGAATGCGGAAGAATCGTTCGTATAAGAATATTCCTGAGCCGCCTTAATATCGTTGTATTTTTTCGTTACGTACTGATCGTAGCCTGCAAGATTGTTGATTGCGTCTTCCTGCAAATCTTCATAGTACTTGTTGATAAGCGATTGCTCCAACTGCGAAACGAGCTCGATGAAATAATAATCCAATTCACTGATCACCGTAGCGTCTTCGTCGTCCGCCAATAAGCTGTACGCTCTCAAGTTGCTCAAGAATGCGTTGTACGCTTTTTGTCTGGTTGCTTTCGTCGAGCCGTCCAATTTTTCGTACTCGCCGCATTCGCCGACGTCGTTTCTACCGGTGTAAACGTCGTAGTTCAATTTACCATCCTTTACAGGATAATAATTGCCTTCCGTTTTTTCCGTATTGACATTGGTAGGCGTCACACGGCTTTCGTGTTCTTCGTGTTCATCTTCCTTTACGTCGATGTACGAAGATTCTGAAGAATCAATCGTATTGTTCATCGATTTCTTAAGAGTGTAAACCGTATAATCGTACAAGGAGTTATCCGTACCGTTTTCCGTCAGGAAATATTTCAACGTCAACATTTCGGGGTGCGCCGTCAAAAGAGCCTGTTCCTTTTCCGTCCAAGAAGAGTCTGCTTTTTGCGCCGCAACGTACGCCTTACACTCTTCAACGCTCAAGCCCTGCGACAAATAATAAGCTACCGCGTGCTGCACCATAACCTTTCTGTTTACGAGGCTGTTGATCAGCATTTCAAATACTTGCGCGGAGGTATAACCGTACTGCATATACGTAGAGCCTACGCTGAGGAAAGACGAAACCAAGTCACGCTTGGGAACGTCCGTTTTCAAAGCAACAGTTTGTCCGTCATTGATGATCTCCGCAACTTTCGACGCATACGCGCTATATTGCGTATCCTCTTCCAACGCCTTGGAAATATTGACGGTCGCCACGATCTGGTTTAAGTCTGCTTCCGAATTCGTCTGAATAAAGTTACAGCCCGCGCCGCCGATTGCCAAAGCAAGTCCTAAAAATAATGCCGCTGCTTTTTTCGTTGTCTTTTTCTTATCCATAAAATCTCTCCGATTTTTATCCTGCGTTAGCGTGCGTTGCAAAACGACGTACTCCGCCTCTTCCATTACACGCTATCAATCTATATTATAACCGATTTTTCATAAAATCGCAAATGTTTTTCTACTATAAACCGTTAAAAGTTAAAGCAAATTTTAAAAATTTCGTCATTTTTGCCATTAGATGCGCCGAATCGCGCGTTCCGGAAAACTCAATCACGGGCGCTTCCGTCATATTGAAACGGACGTCGTCTTTGTATTTGTCCATCGCCGCCAAAACTCCTTTAGAGCCGATCGACTCCAACGACGGGAACTGCAACGAGCCAAGCGCACCCGAAACCGCAATTTTTTCCACGTTGAATTTTGCAGCGTAATTTTTAAGCACGGCAATAACCATCAAATTCTCCGTCGCCTTAGGCACGTCGCCGTACGTTTCGGTAAGCGAAGCGTACACGCGCTTATAATCCGCCACCGAAGAAATTTCCGCAATCTGTTTATAACAATCCAATCTGCCAGCGGAGGACTCCACGTATTTTTCGGAAATATACGCGTTGGCGCGAATATCCAATTCCGCGGTCGTTTGCCGTTCGCCCGTCAACTCTTCTTTTAAGAGTTTGGAATACAATTCGTAACCCACTCTGTCCATATGCCCGTGCTGTTCCGCGCCGAGCACGTTCCCCGCGCCGCGAATCTCTAAATCTCGCATCGCGAGTTTGTATCCCGATCCTAGTTCAGTAAACTCCATAATCGCCTTGAGTCTTGCCGAAGCGTTCGACGTCATCACTTTTTCCGCTTTGAACGTAAAATACGCATACGCCAATCTAGAGCTCCGCCCCACGCGTCCACGGAGTTGATAAAGCTGAGAAATTCCCAAACGGTCGCTGTCGATAACGAGAATGGTGTTCGCATTCGGCAAATCAATCCCGTTTTCAATGATTGTCGTCGTAATCAGTACGTTGGATTTTCCGCTGTAAAAATCGTACACTGCGTTTTCGAGAACGGTTTTGTCCATTCTACCGTGCGCCACCGAAACCGTTGCTTCGGGTATGATCTGTTTAATCCTCGCCGCGAACGTAAAAATACTCTCCACTTTGTTATAGAGAATAAACACTTGACCGTCACGGGACAATTCCCGTATGCACGCGTCTCGGATCAACGTTTCCGTTTCCTCCACAACATAGGTCTGCACGGGCAAACGTTCCCCCGGCGGAGTTTGAATCGTCGAAATATCCCGTATTCCCGAAAGGGACATATGCAACGTTCGGGGAATGGGAGTCGCCGTCATCGTAAGACAGTCGATATTTTTTCGTAAATGTTTGATTTTTTCTTTATGTTCTACACCAAACCGCTGTTCCTCGTCCAATACAAGCAATCCTAAATCTTTGAACTTAACGTCAGAGGAAAGCAAACGGTGCGTACCGACTACGAGATCGATGCTTCCGTCGGCAAGTCCGTCCAAGATCCTGCGCTGTTCTTTGAGCGTATTGAAACGGTTTAAACAAGCCACGCGAACGCCGAACTGCGAAAATCTCGCGCAAGCCGTATTGAAATGTTGACTGCTCAAAACGGTACTCGGACACATCAAAGCCGCTTGTTTCCCCGCCAACACACAAAGATATACCGCGCGGAACGCAACCTCGGTTTTACCAAACCCCACATCGCCGCAAAGCAAACGGTCCATCACTTTATTCGACGACATATCTGCCTTGATCTCTTCCACCGAGCTTGCTTGATCGGGAGTTAAATCATACTCGAACGCATCTTCGAACTCCCGCATAAACACTTCGTTCTCTGGGAAAGGATACCCCGTATTTTCCGCTCGTTCAGCGTATAACCGCTTTAAGTCAAACGCCAATTTTTTAAGGGACGCTTTAACCCTCGCTTTGACTCGCTCAAAATCCGCGCCACCGATTTTACTCAACGTAGGAGCGGCGTCGCCAACGTACTTGGACAGGGAATCCATACTTTCCGCAGGAACGTATAACATATCTCCGTCTTTATACGAAACCGCGACGTATTCTTTCGTACCGTCCGTCGTTTCGATCTTTTTCATTCCCACGGCTTTTCCGATACCGTGCGTTTCGTGGACGACGAAATCCCCGACTTCGGGCGCGGAGAACATATCACCGCGTTTGCGACGGAGCCTTTTGTTCGTGATCGTTTTCGTGTATAAATCCCCTGCCCCTAACACGGCGAGCTTGCATTCGTGCAGGACCATACCCTTATCCAATTTTCCCTCGGATATGCAAACTCCTGTAAACTCGGATAAGGAGTCGGGCAACTTAACGGTGGAAATATACTCTTCGGCAAGGCTTTCCGTCATTTTGACCGCGCGGGATTCTTCGCCGCAATAGAGCATCACTCGATATCCGCCGCGAAGCCAATTTTGAATATCCGTCACAAGCGCAGAGAGTCCGTTCAAATACCTCGCCGTCGGCGTAAACTTGAAATTGTAAATTTTTAAGGGCTGGAAAAAGAACGGGTTGCCTGTAAACACCTGCAACGCAACCCGACGTTGGTGCAAGATTTTCTCTAAAAACTCGGCTTTTTCTATATACTGTTTGCGAGTAAACTCAAACGCTTCTCCGCCTGATTTTAAACGGTGAAACCGTTCCTCGTGCTCCTTGTATAAGGCGTTGAATTTATCCCAAAGTTCTTTCCCTTCGTCAAAGACCAAAACGGCGTTGTCGGGCAATACCGAAAATACATCCGTCGCATTCTCCAATAAGGGCATCACGTACGACGAATCGGGAATCTCCATCGAAAGAATTTCGTCTTTGATCTCCGTTCCTCTTGCGTACGCTTCGGAAGTCGTAAATTTTTTCACTCCGTCCGTCAAAGCCTTTTCTATACGAGCTTTATCCAACTCCGAAACCACGACGTCGGTCGCCGAAAGCACGGTGAGTTCTTGGACAGTGGAAAGCCGATTGCCCGTGACAAAATCGTAGGGTTTGATCTTCTCTACCGAATCCCCGAAAAAATCTATTCTGACGGGATTTTCCGCGTTCACGGGATAGATGTCGAGAATATCGCCGCGGAGCGCAAATACGCCTTTCGTTTCCACTTCAAACGCGCGAACGTAGCCCATTCTCGTAAGCGTTTGCGGTAGAGTAGAAAAATCAAACTCCTCCCCTTCTACAAACGTGAGCGTAGGTAAGGATTTGGGGAACAGTTGAATCAGCGAGTCAATTTCCGCCGTAATAACGGGACAACCGTTCTGCATTGCATAAATGCCGTTTAAACGACGGAAAAGCGAATCCTTGGACAACGCCTTTCGATACGTCAAAACTTCGTCTTTCGCCGACAGCGTTTGCGTTTGCTTTCCCGTGAGCGCCGCAATATTTTCCGCCGCTTTCCGAGCGGAGTTTCCGTCCGCCGTCACGTAGACGACGGGATAGGGAATCAACCCTGCCAATAAATATTTTAAAGAATCGGAAACGCCGAAAACCGCCGTAGGCGTACCACGGCGGATATCTTCTGCGAGCAAGGGATACTCCCCTCCTAAATTTTCAAACGTGAAAAAGTCCGATTTCATTCTTGTTTCGTTTTAATTAAACCTCGTCATTACCATTTCAATCGAAGTACCGCGCGCGAACTCCGCCGCCGCTTCCCCCGCCTTTTTACAAGCGGTCATAAACAATTCGTAGTCCTCTTTCCGAACTTCTGCGAGTACGTAATTGATAATGGGAATATCCACCGCTTCGTCGCGAATCCCGATACGGATCCTTGCAAAATCCTTTAAACCCGTTTCCCCGATGATACTGCGCATACCGTTATGCGTGCCTGCGCTGCCGTTTGCGCGGATGCGGACTTTCCCTTTCGGGAGATCGTAATCGTCATAAATAACGAGCAGTTTATCCTCCGCAATTTTATATTTCGCCATAAGCTGTTTAACAGCTCTTCCCGAATTGTTCATATACGTTAAAGGACGGGCAATGATCACTTTTTCCCCGCCTACGTACGCTTCCGCCACGGAAGCCTCGCACTCGGTTTTTTTGAATTTAGCGCCTAAAATCTCCGCGACGTCTCCAACGCAGATATAGCCCATATTATGAAACGTTTTTTCGTATTTTTTCTCGGGATTTCCGAGCCCGACGATCAGATACATAGTTTACTCCTGTGATAAAATTGCCGCCGCAATAGGCGACGGCAATGTTTTCTTTCGTTTGGATTAGTCGTAGAGTTTCGACATAGGCTTGTCAAGATATACGTTCTCGATTGCCGCCGCGAAAATGTCCGCAACGGACAGTACGTTGAACTTGTCGATCTTCTTTTCATCGGGAAGATGAATGGTATCCAGCATAACGAGATTGGTAATTGCGGAATTTTGCAATCTTTCAATCGCGGGACCGCTAAGCACTGCGTGCGTACAACCTGCGTACACTTCGATCGCGCCTGCGTCTTTGATCGCTTGCGCGCCTTGGCAAAGCGTACCTGCCGTATCGATCATATCGTCAATCATAAGACATCTCTTGCCGCTTACGTCGCCGATGATATTCATAACTTCCATCACGTTTGCCTTGGGACGACGCTTGTCGATGATCGCAAGAGGCACGCCGAATTTTTCAGCAACTTTTCTCGAACGCTTTACACTGCCCATATCGGGAGCAACAACTACGTCGATATTGCCCCGCTTTGCAAAGTGATTGTAAAGGGTAGGCCCGCCGAGCAGATTGTCTACGGGAATATCGAAGAAACCCTGAATTTGATCTGCGTGAAGATCCATCGTCAAAACGCGATCCGCGCCTGCTTCCGTGATCAAATTCGCCACGAGCTTTGCCGTGATGGGATCACGGGAACGAGCTTTTCTATCCTGACGAGCATACCCGAAATAAGGGATAACCGCCGTGATACGACCAGCCGAAGCACGCTTCGCCGCGTCGATCATAATCAAAAGCTCCATAAGATTGTCGTTTACGGGAGAACAAGTAGACTGAATGATGAATACGTCTCTACCGCGGACCGTTTCCCCGATATGTACGCTAATTTCACCATCGGAGAACGTGCAAACTTCGATATCACCGAGCTCGGTATTGAGCTTCTTTGCAATCGCTTTTGCCAATTCGGGATTAGAGTTACCGGAAAACAACTTGATTTCATTACCGTGCGTTATCATATGTAACAACCTTCCTTAATTTTTTGCCGCCTCGCATTACGCTTTTCCGCTATAATCCAAGCGCGGATTTTTTCTAAATCGCATTCTCATCGGGCGCCCGCCCAATTCCCCCGTCCCAATCATTGCCGAAGCATTTTTTCAGGACATAATTATAATACCTTTTTTCTTCATTTAAGTCAACTAAATATGCAGCGTTTTGGATTTTCTTTCTCGAAATTTTTCTTTTTCGGGGTTACTCCGTTTCCATTGTCGATTTTTTCTTGAGCTGTTTTTCCTCTTTTTGCTTATTCCGCATAGAAGTAAAAAACTCGGTCAACAGGGACGAACACTCCTGTCCCAACACTCCTCCCGTAACGATAGTTGTATGATTGAGAAGATTGGCTTCCGCAAGCTCAGTCGTCAACGACCTGCCCTTTTGTTCATACGCGCCGAAATATATTTTGTCCACTCTTGCGTTCAAACAAGCTCCCATACACATCGGGCAAGGCTCTAACGTTACGTACAATTCGCAATTCTCGGGCAAACGCCAAGAATGAAATTTTTTACACGCCTTATCGATCGCCATCATTTCCGCGTGCGCCGACGCAAGCTGTAATTTCGTGCGACGGTTATAACCGCGCGCCACCACTTTATCTTCGTACACCACAACCGCTCCGATGGGGACTTCCCCCTCGGACAAACCGCGTTTTGCCGCTTTAATCGCCGCGCGCATAAATTTTTCTTCTCTCGTGAGTCTTTTCATAATCCATTCCTCTCCCGCCCGTAAGCGACCGATAAATCGTATAACGCGTAGCGGTTTCTCTCCCATATATTGCAAAGCCCGCTCTCGCACAAAGGATGCGTGAAATAATCCGCGCCCGCCTCGATTGTAAACGCAGGTATTTTCAGCGTCTGAATACACCAATCCTTGTACCCGCCCACACTGCCTTTCGCATAGCAGAGCGGATACCCCGTGGACGTAGATAAAGCAACCGCCAAAGCTTTATCCCGTCCGCATACGCGCAAAGATTGAGAAAAGTACCAATAAATTTCTTCGCCTTTCGTGTGATAACTGACCGTATAATCGGGTCGAATGCTTTGCGTGAAGCGTCGAAGCGCCCGACTCTCCGGTTCGGAAAACGGTCGCCGACCGATATAATTCTCCGCCCCTGCCGTATGAACGTTTTTCACTCCCTTTCCCCAATCGGCGTCGAAATTTACATTGAGATCCACCCCTCGACCGTTAGCTTTCCATAAGGAGAAATCTTCTCCGTCATTCCATTGGAGCAAGCGCTCCCGATCGCGTTTCTTTGGAACGCTCTCCAAGCCCTTTTCTGACAAAAGACAACCGTCGGGATTGATGAGCGGAATAAACCACATACTCCCCTTTTTTACCCCAACCGAATACTGTTTTAAAGCGAGTCTTGCCGTAATAAATTCCCTGCCGTGGATAGCGTATTGCGCGATCCCGACGGGAGAACCGCTCCCGACTTGAAAGGCGTATAGATTTCTCCCGAAAACACTCTTGCCTATTATTCTCTTCTTCGTCGTTACACTCTCGTAAAATTCCGAAACAATCTGATAAATATCCACGCGATACTATACGCGAACAGAGGAAAAAAGTTTCCTACTCTTATTTGTGATATGTCGAGCCGGCATTGATCATAAACGCGCGGTAGACCTGTTCAGCAAGAATCACACGCATCAGTTGATGGGGAAACGTCATATCCGAAAAGGAAAGTTTATAATCGGCTGCATCTTTCACCCGATCGGATAATCCGCACGACGAGCCGATCACGAACGTCACGTCGCTGCCTGCATCCGTTTGCGTTTTCAATTTCTCCGCCAACGCTTTGCTGCTGAGTTTCTTCCCCTCCACCGCAAGCGCGATGACGTACCCTTTACACGCGCGGAGAATATCCGCCGTTTCCGCCTCGGGATTGATCCCCTCCGCGATCTCTTTGATCTCCACTTTCGCAAAACGGGACAAACGCTTGACGTACTCCGCCACCGCCTCCCGATAGAAACTCTCTTTGATTTTCCCAACCGTTACGAAATAGATCTTTTGCATATCAAATCCCCATAAACAACGCACTGACCCAAGTTACCGTACATACGACGATCCCAACCGCCGCGCATAAAAAGAAGCGTCTTTTTAACGTCCTTTCCTCTTCCCAATCTTTTACTTCTTCCAAGATCGATTTTTTATCGACGAATATAAGATAGATAAGAGATCCGAGCAGACAAACCGCCGAAACGGACAAAATCGTGACGTAAACGGGAGTCGGGAATGCCGTAACCCCGAACTTTTCCAATGTCAAAATCAGCGCGTTATTGATAAAATGCGAAAATACCGTCGGGAGAATACTGCCCGAACGTACGGCCACGAGCGCAAACGCCGCGCCGCAAAAAAACTGATATACCGTCTGCGCGGGATTTTGATGGTACAGCGAAAACAACAAACCGCACAGTAGAATCGCGCCCGCTTCGCCGAATACTTTCAATCCGTTCAATACAAAACCGCGAAAAATCACTTCTTCAAATATAGCGGGAAGAAGGGCTATGACCAGCAACACGCCCACAATTCCGAAACCGTTCATAGACGGGAGTTCAATCGGATCGCTAACGTAGCCGAAATTGCCGAGCAATTCTAAAAACAGAGTATTGAGCTCGGAAAAAGACAACAACCCCACTTGCAAGATAAACGCCACAAGAAAATACTTCCAATGACAGCGCTGGTTTTCCGCCGTTTCTTTCACAGGAATTCCGCTCCGCCGCCATTGCCAAAACGCGATCAGAAAGAACGCAATGGGCGTTACGAGATAGGAAATATACAAATACCAATCTTTTCCCTCTGCGTTTTCCAAATCCGCGCCGAACAAGGGAAGAAAAATCGTAACAAGCAAAAAGATCACGGTAGGCAATACCGCGCTCAACGAATATACGAGCCCTCCGTCTTTCGCAGGCTCCCATTCCCCGAACAAAGACGGAAGCGCCGTCCCATTCGTTTGATTGTTTCCTCTCGATTGCTTCATAACTTTATTATAACAAATTTTTACACGTTTGCAAACTAAAAAACGAACGATCCTGAAAATTTTCACAGATCGTCCGTTTTTTCTTATCCCGTCAATTTTTCTCGAAATTCTTTGATGATTCGGCTCTCGATTCGGGAAACCTGTACTTGACTCACTCCGATCTTCTCCGCAACCTCGCTTTGCGTCATATCCCGAAAATATCGCAAAATAATAATTTTTTTATCCCGATCGGACAAGGACTCGATCGCCCCTTTTAAGAGCATTTTATCCAACCAATCCTCCTGATTGTCGTTTGCCTGTAACGTTTCGATGAGTTCCCGTTCTTTTCCGTCTTTAAAATCCGCGCCGCCGTACAATGAAAGAGGCATTTTCGACGAGCCCATCGTGAATACCGTTTCCGCTTCGTCCATACCAAACTTTTCCGCAATGACGGAAATGGCAGGCTGCGCACCGTGTTGCAACGTATATTCCTCCACGAAAAGATTGATCTCTTTCGCCGTTTGTTTCATAGAACGGGACACTTTCACAGAGCCGTCGTCGCGCATAAAACGCTTGATCTCGCCTGCGATCATCGGGACGGCGTACGTGGAAAACTTGACGCCGAAACGCTCGTCAAAGCCTGCAATCGCCTTTAAAAAGCCCATACAGACGATTTGGAACAGATCGTCGTAGTCTACCCCTTTCCCAAGATACCGTTTCACGATACATTTCACCAAAGAAACGTTGTGCTCGATGAGCGTTTCTTTCGCTTGTAAATCCCCGTGTTTAGAACGGCGAATATATTCGATTGTCAGCTTTTCGTCAAGCATTTGCGAGTTCCTTTATCCCTCCGTTTTCCACCTCGCCGATCTTTTTGAGCATTTCCACGCACGTGCCCTTTCCCTTTTCACTCTCCAAAGAAAAGTCGTCCATAAACGTCTGCATTATCGTAAACCCCATACCGGAGCGTTCCTCTCCGGAAAGCGTCGTGTAAAACGGGAGTACCGCTTTCGATAAGTCCTCGATTCCGCAACCGTAATCGGTGATTCGGATATGTAACGAATTTTCTCCTTGCGCCCGACATTCGATCAAGATCCTGCCCTCTTGACCGCGATCGTATGCGTGCACGATACAATTCGTGACCGCTTCGCTGACTGCGGTTTTGATATCGGATAACTCCCCTAACGTAGGATTGAGCGAAAGTGCGAATGCCGCCACCGCGCTACGGGCGAAGCTCTCGTTTACGCTAAGCGCCGCAATTTCCAATTTCATATAATTTTCCATACCATTCTCCTATATTGATTCTCGTCAGATGCGTGGGATCAACGTATATACACCGCTGATCGAAAGTATTTTATCCGTTGTAAGGGACGGATTGGTTATGTACATAGGAATCCCGAAGCGACGGAATTTTTTATATCTTCCGATCAAAAATCCGATCCCCGTAGAATCCATAAACGTAACGTTTTTTAAATTGAATACCGCCTTTTCGCTCTGAATATAATCTTCGGCGAATTGATCCGCTTTTCGGCGCGCCTCCACCGCGGAATGTTCGTCCAATTCCCCGTCCAGATCGACGTATAACACTTTGTCCGTATATCGGGCGCAAATCTGCATAATTTTCTCCTCTTTTTCTTTGCGTTTCGTTACGGTTTCATTGTAATAAAACCCGCTTAAAATATTTTGACAAGAGTAATCGAAAAAAATTTTATTTTGTCGAAAAGTTTTTTTGAATTTTTTACAAAAAAGCTTGACTTTTCCTAGTAAATCGTTTATTATAAATAAGCGTTGTGTGCGACTTCTCGTCGAAACATACGGGCCTTTAGCTCAGTGGTTAGAGCTGTCGGCTCATAACCGATTGGTCCGCGGTTCGAATCCGTGAAGGCCCACCAAAATTTAAAAACAAATGGCCCAGTAGCTCAGTTGGTTAGAGCGCCAGCCTGTCACGCTGGAGGTCGACGGTTCGAGCCCGTTCTGGGTCGCCATTGTTTAAGCCCTTTGGGCTTTTTTATTTTTATATCTTTACGCCAAAAATCCCCCACGCTCTCACGTGGGGGATTTTTATTATACCTATTCAGCTTATAACATCGGCGCAAAAATTCGTACGATCGCGCGGATCGTTCTTTGCAAGATATTCGTCTTTACGTTTTCGGGAAGAATCTCTATGCTTTTGTCCATCGTATCCAGCATATCTTCTTTCACGTCTTGTAAACACTCCGCTTTATAGAGCCAAACTCCGTTTTCAAAATGATGCACAAGGCTTCTGTAATCAAGATTGATCGTACCGATCATAGCGGCTTCATCGTCAAATAAATAGCATTTTGCGTGCACGAATCCCGACTCGTATTCGTATATCTTCACGCCAGCTTTCATCAACCGCTCGTAAAACGTCTTCGTCATTTCAAAAACGAGCTTTTTATCGGGAATATGCGGAACGATAATCCGCACGTCCACCCCTTTGATCGCCGCATTTTCCAGCGCCAAACACATATCGTTGTCAATGATCAAATACGGAGTCATCATATACGCGTACCGCTTCGCGTTCGCCAACATATCCACGAGCAAACTTTGCGCGACTCGACGGGGATACATCGGACGAGGTCCATCCCCAAACGGGATCAAATATCCCTGCTCTTGGATCTCCGTTTTCGGGAACAGGATCTCGGCGTCGGGATTGATTGGCAATTCTTTGACGTTGAGTCCGAAATCGATCAAAAACAGCTTAGTCAATTCGTACACGGCTACGCCCTCCAAACGAATCCCCACGTCTTTCCAATGCCCGAAACGCTGGGTTTTATTTACGTACTCGTCGGCAATATTCACGCCGCCCGTATATCCGATTATCCCGTCGATCACCGTGATTTTTCTATGCGAGCGATTGTTGAATTCGTTATTTGCTTGCCCTTTCAATCGGGAAAACGGAGTTGCTTTTATCCCAAACGTACCGAGTTGTTTTGCATAATTCCCGGGAAGCGTACTCATGCACCCCACGTCGTCAAACACCACGCGAACGTCCAATCCTGCCGCCGCTTTTTGCTTGAGAATTTCAAGGATCGAATTCCAAAACACCCCTTCCTCGATGATAAAATATTCCATATAGATAAACTTTTCCGCGCGCTGTAAATCGGCGAGCAAGCTTTGCCACATCTCTTCGCCGAGCCGAAAATACGTCTGCTTCGTATCGCGGAATAAATGACCGCCCGATAACGAGCAAAGCAATTTTGCTTGGTTGTAAGCCCCCTCACTCTCCTCCGACAACGCTTTAAAGTTTTCTTCGTCCTTTTCGGGATAACGCTCGTCGTAAAGCTTTTTCAACCGACGGACGTATTTCTTGCTAAACGACCTCGAATAAAAGATAAAGTACAGCATAAACCCGACGACGGGTAGAATGAGTACGAACAACAACCACGGGAGTTTATATTCGGGATTGTCGTTGGACGCAATGATCTTGATCACGCAAAAGATCTCCGTAGCCCACGCCGCCAAATAGAAATACGGCACGAAATAACAAAGTGCGCCCAAAATTCCGATGATCGACACCACCTCGAAAATTGTGATCATTACGGCAACAATGTATCGGACGGGAATATAGTTATATTCCCGTTCAATTACTTTCTTCCCTGCTTTATAGGAATGTTTCTTTTTCATAATTGTCTCCGACAAAAGGCTAAACCCAACGGTTTTCCGTCGGGTTACTCACCTTATTTGTTGTTCTTTGCGGTTTCGTAACGTTCGTTCGCCGCCGCCGTTCTCTCTTTCGCTCTAGCAATCTGGGCTTCTCTTTCTTCCTGCGCTTTTAACGATCTTTCCTCAGGACTCATATGCGCGTCGTCCCAACTCTTTTTCGCATCCGCTTTTGCTTTTGCATACGTGTTGCGACCTCTGTTTTCTTCAAAGTTTGCTTTGGATTCCGCTTTCACCGCTTCCAAATTCGCCTTGTCAACCTCGTGCTGCGCTTTCGCGCTTTCTTTCATATCTGAAAATGCTTTTTTAAAAAATTCTTTTACTCCCATCTTTGTATCTCCTTGTTTAATTATTTATTCAACAGACTGTCCGAAAGCTCGAAAATCTGTTTAGAATACTTGTTTTTTCTCGATTTTAAAATCGCTTTATAAATTGGATACGTCGTGGAGATCAAAGCGATACCAACCACTCCGATCACGACGCCGAGCCCCATACTGCTTCCAATGAGCTTCATCGCCATAGTCATTCCCGTTCCCAATACGAGCGATGAGATTGACCCGTACGCATACGCGAAGATTTTCGCGGGATGGCGCGCTCTTTTGTCCAATGCTTTCAACTCGTCGAATTTCGTCACCTCGCAAGGCGTATAATTCGCGCGGATTTTTTCAATGACCGCCGTTTCTGTTTTTATCATAATATTACTCCTTTCCGTTTCGTTTGTAATAGTATTATACACAAGAAATGTTTAAAAAACGCTAACGTTTTGTCAATGGTTTGAAAGTGTTTTGTAAACATTTTGTTAACACCGCTTTTTTCTGTTGGCAGGTTTTAAACCAGACTCGTTTTCTTCAACACCACATTGCTAATCGCTCCAAGCCCCACGCTAAACAATCCGCCGCCCACAAAACTTAACAAAACGTTGAGCACTCCCGCATCGAGAGGCGCAACCATAGGCGCAATGTTGAAGAGGAACATACCCACCCCGAACGATAATAAAATGGAAAGCCATACTTTTTGTTTCGCGATCACGCTCATCAATGCGTAGATAGAAACGAAAATAGGCACGAGGAAGATTTTCGCAAGCATACTCGCCACTAAATTCCCGACGTCAAATCCTGTCATTGTAAAGGGAAGTCCTGCAATCGCGCCGCCGAGCATCGAGCCGACGAAGAACGCCAACAGCATACCCGCGCCGCCCACGAAACATACGACCGTTTTAGAAATTACGTAATCGGTTTTTTGAGCGCGAACGGTAAACAGGTTTTTCGCGTAACCGCTTCTAAAGTCGTCTCCGATAAACACGCAAACGAGTACGCAAACGGCGAAATACATCATATGGATATTACACATACTGACAAGATCCATACTCATTGCCGCGCTTCCTTCGCTCGCTTCTCCGCCGCTCACCGCGCCGAGAATCTGCCATATGTTGTCAAAGCCTTGCATAGGTTCGGACGGTAAACCCGTTTGCGGATTTACGGTAACCGTACCGTCCATCATCGTAGTCATTACGAGAATTAAAATGGGAACGACAAACGAAATACCGATCATAATATAGAAAAACGGAATCGTCAACATTCTTCTCGAGTCTACTTGAAGCATACTCTTCAGTCTTTTGGAAAACGTTTGTTTCTCGAATTTCTTTTCCATCTTATTTCGCCCCCTTTTGATTCATAAGATCGATGTAGTATTCTTCCAAACCGATTTTTGCCGTTTTGATCTCGGTGATCAAAATTCCATTCTCGTACAAATACGTTACGATCTCTTCGGGAGTTTTTGCATCATACACACGCAAGTACCCGCTTTCGTCTTCTTCCACTCGGGAATATTTACGCTCGAGCAACCCTTTAGAGTTACGCATATCTTTTGCTTGGAGCGCAACGAACGTACGACAGCTCGCCTCCAACTCCTCCGCCGTCATTTCGGCGATCATCTTACCGCCGCGAACGATCCCGTAATGGGTGGCGATCTTTTCAAGCTCCCCTAAAATATGGGAAGAAATAAGGATCGTACTGCCCTTTTTCGCAATATCCACGAGCACTTCTCTCATAATACGCATACCGTCTGCGTCCAAGCCGTTGATCGGCTCGTCAAGAACGAGTAGTTCTGGATTCCCAAGCAGCGCCATTGCAATTCCGATACGCTGTTTCATACCAAGCGAGCAATTTTTATATTTATTTCCCGCCGCGCCTTCCATACGGACAAGCTGTAAGATCTTTCTGATTTCTTGTTCGGGATTGGGAATACATAAATTCGCCGCTTGCAACATTAAATTATTCCACACGCTGTAATTGGGGAAACAACCGGGATCTTCAATCAATACGCCGATCTTTGCCCGCACGTCCGCATCGGTATAATCCCTACCGAACAGCTTGACTTCGCCACCGCTCGGATGAATCAATCCGCAAATGATTTTTTCCGTCGTGGATTTACCACTACCGTTCTCCCCGATAAAGCCGTAAATACTCCCTACGGGTACGGTCATATTTAAGCCCTTTAACGCTTGCTTTTCCCCAAAATTTTTCGTTAAATTTCTAATTTCTATCGCGTTCATTTTTCATTTCTCCTCTTAATACACGTCGCTTTTAGAAAGTAGATGCGAACCAAGCACATTATAAATGCCGCACCAAGCCACGGACACAATCAAACATACAAGCACGGTGAGTATATTACTCGACAAACAAGCGTACACGGACGCGCCGTACAAGAATACGTTCAGAAGAGGCGAATTGCCTGCTGCCGCCGCAATCCCTACGATCAAGATCCCCGTACCGAAGAAGAACGACGAAGCTATGGAAATCCCGAAATATTTTCGGAAAATAACGTTCAGGAACGTATATAAACTTGCCCAGCCCAAGCTCATAATTATTTTACCGAGTATCGCGCAGATCAACGAGCCGACGTTTACTTGAAAGGAAGTTTTCGCAAAGAGTCCCGCCCCGACGCCGCCAAGCAGATACGTAAGGCACATACAAGCCATCGCGAACGCGCATACCAAGGTTTTGGAGATCATATAATCTTCCTTTTTTGCGTGCGTGGTGAACAGCTGTTTTACGTAACCGCTCTTATAATCGTGTCCGATAAAGATCGAAACCATAATTCCGCCGAAAATGAATACCATATTCATATTCGCATATTCGGCAATATCGGAAACCGCATACAACGGAGTTTCCGCCGCAACGATATGCCACGTGTTGGTATAAAGCTGTTCCGCTCCTTCCATCCCCATCGTTCCGAGGATCATCGCAGGAATGACCGCGGCAATCCCCAAAAAAATATAAAACAACGGCGTATGGAATAAACGGTAAAAGTCTACGCCGAGCATTCCTTTAATCCTTTTCAAAAAGCTCGGAGATTCAAATTTCAATTCACGCGTTTGCATAGTCTTCATTCTCCTTTTTACTCATTAGTTCGATATAGTATTCTTCCAAGCCGATTTTGTTCTTTTTGATCTCGCTGACCACGTGTCCCCGTTGATACAAGTATTCCACGATTTCCTCCGTATCGTCTACGTCGTACACGCGAACGTAACCGTCTTCCGAGCGGACGCTTTTGAATTTCTCTTTCAAGACCTTTTCCGCCGCCTGCATGTCTTCGGTTTTCAAAGACGTAAATACGCGCGCCCGCGCTTCCATCTCCTTCGCGCTAAGCTCCTGTATCATCCTGCCTTGACGGATAATTCCGTAGTGCGTGGCGATCTTTTCGAGTTCGCCCAAGATATGGGAAGAAATGAGCACCGTACAACCGTAGGTCTTGGTGATATCCACCAAAATCTCGCGCATAATCCGCATTCCGTCCGTATCCAAACCGTTGATCGGCTCGTCCAAGATAAGTAACGCAGGATCACCGAGCAACGCCATCGCAATCCCGATTCTCTGTTTCATACCAAGCGAACAGCTTTTGAATTTGATTGTCGCCGAATCTTCCATACGGACGATCTTCAATACGCGGTTAATTTCTTCGTCAGGATTTTCAATGCCTAAATTGATTGCTTGCATCATTAAGTTTTGATACACGCTCGAGCCGGGAAAACAGCCTGCGTTTTCAATCAACGCGCCCACTCTCACACGGACTCCCGCATCGGTATAATCTCTACCGAACAGCTTGATTTCGCCTCCGTCGGGTACGAGATGTCCGCAGATCAATTTTTCCGTCGTGGATTTACCGCTACCGTTCTCCCCGATAAAGCCGTATATACTGCCTACGGGAACGGTCATATTCAAATGGTTGACCGCATACATACCGCGGAAACTCTTGGAAAGGTTTCGGATTTCAATAGCGTTCATAAATAAAACTCCTTACTTTTTCAATTTGCAAATTTATTTTACAAGATAAATGTTTAAAAAACGCTAACTTTATGTTTTTAAAACGTTTTAAATTTGTAAAAGAATTGTTAAAGTAAACTTTTTTATATATAAAAAAGAACTCAGTCGCCTGAGTTCTTTTTCTTTATTGTATCACTTCGTCGCAAAGCTGTAATATTTCTTCTCCGTACTTTCGTTTGTTCCTATTTAAAATCCATTGATACAACGGATACGCGCCTATCATAGGGATTCCGCCGAGAACCGAAACCGCAATACCCCAAAAGAGTAAATTCCACTCCAAAACCATTGCCATTCCCAATCCGAAAATCAAACATCCTACGATGCCTATAATCAAAGCGACGCAGGTTGCGGAATTATATACCTTTGCATTCAAATACCGCAATCTGTCCATTTTCGTTTGAACCTTTTCGGGAGCAACGTATTGTCTTCGGATGCTCTCTATTTCTTTACGTTCCGACTCCGTAGGCGCCGAATACGTATAATTGAATTCTTTGTTATTCATTCCCTTTCTCCTTTCGCAATTCCTTGATTCTCTTGTTCCCCCGAACGATCATAAATACGCTGAGCACGATACAGCCGCAGCTTACCACGCTGCCCGCTAATGTATTGTATACGGAAATATTCATACCCTCCGTTCCGAACGTATGCAAAAGCGCTGTTTGTAGAGCCAAAACAGACACCGCCGCTGCCACAAGATTGATCGCGCGGATTCCCTCAATCGTCAAATCGTCCTGACTCTTTGCCTTGAATACGTTATAAATGGACATCGTTACTTTATAAAATGCGTATGCGGCGTACGCATAGATCGTCCAGCTTGGATACGAAAACGACTGGTCGTCGAAAATCATTTGCGCGATCGCCGACGACAACACGATGTTGAGCATTAGCAACACCCAACCGCAATTCCGATACTTGAACGCCTGCGCCGTTTCCACGTCTTCGTCGTTCATCGAACGTTTCCGTCTATGATACAACAACATTCCGCCGCGTAAAACTGCCAAGAATACGTAATATGCCGCGAGCGCGCCGTACCAAATGGATTTTTCCATAATCCCCAACACGCCGTTAAACGCGCCGTACGCGATACTGAGCGTAAACGAGCCGATTGCAAATATCACCGTTCTGAACCCGTAATCCCGCATCATAGCGCCGGTGAACGCGTTCTTTTGCAATCCGTTTTTTACCCCTTCTTTCCATTTTGGAAAAAACAATACGATCGTGTAAACGGTGTACGCCAACGTGATTGCCGCCGCCGCAAACAAAGCGTAAGCGACCACCGAAAGCCAACTCTTTTCATAATCCAAAAACAAAATGCCGATCGCTCCGCCAATGGAAAGCGCCGTGGCAACGTACGCAATCCAGAGAACCAAGCCCGACGGATTTTTTAACTTTTGTAGGAACTTCCGCCAATTAAACTTCATTTGCCGTTCCTCTCAACACAACGGTAAAGGTACTCCCTTTTCCCGCTTCGCTTTTTACCGAGATCTCTCCGCCGAGAATATCGATCACTCTTTTCACGAGCGCAAGACCGAGTCCGTTTCCCTCTTGGGAATGGGACGTATCCCCTTGATAAAATTTTTCAAAGATACGCGCCCCCTTTTCGGGAGAAATTCCACAACCTGTATCCGAAACTTTGACGACTGCGTCCAAACCCTCTTTTTTGAGCGTAACCTCGACCCTGCCCCCCGTTTCGGTAAATTTTACTGCGTTGGAAAGTAAGTTATTCCAAACCAACTCCAAAAGCGGCTTTGAGGACGTTATCCACACGTCATCCAAATCACATTCCAACACTAGATTTTTCGTTTCGATGATCTCTTCGTATTGCAAGACGGAAGAGGCAAGCTCTTCGGTCAAATGCAACGTTTCGTATTCGGGTTTGACTTCTTGATTTTCGAGTTTATTGAGTTTCAAGATATTCGTGATTAAATCGGACAAGCGTTTGGACGCTTGCGACAACGTTTTTGCATATTTTTTACGCGAGTCGGAATCCAACGTGTCGTCTTGTAACAACGTTGCGTAATTATGAATGATCGTCAACGGAGTTTTCAATTCGTGAGAAACGTTGGAGATAAAATCGGTTTTTAAAACTTCCGTTTTCCCCAGCTCTGCCGCCAACGTATTCAAGTTTTCCATAATCACGTCGTATTCGGTATATTTACCGTACGGACGCGTGATCTCCAAACGTACGGAAAAATCCCCCGACGCTATTTTTTCCGTTGCCTGCAAGATCCGATCTACAGGTTTGTCGATCATCCATCTCCGCCTAATGATGTCGATCAAGGTACAAGCCCCCGATAAGAGCACGATGACGACGAGCATCAAAAGCGCAATCAGCGGTTTGTTGTCTGTCTTCTGCGCGATATAATCGTAGAGCATAACCGCAATTTGAATCATCAAAGCGATGGAAACAAAAAACAGCGCCGCGCCCGCAAAGGAGAATTTGCTGCTTCTTACGCCGTTCTTCTTCATTTCAACACCGCCTTATAACCAAGCCCGTGCACCGTCACGATTTCAAAGCCGTCGCACTCCGCCGTCTTTTCACGGATCTTCGCCATATACACGTCCACCGTTCGAGAAGTCGCGGAAGAATCATAATCCCAAAACTCGTCCATCAACGCCGAGCGAGTAAATGTCTTTTTCGGATAAGAAAGCAATTTAAAAAGAAGATCGAATTCCCGTACCGTCAGGGCAATTTCTTCCCCGTTGACCGCCGCCAAGCGTTCCTCCGTGTTCATCGTAAAATTCCCGATGCGAAGCTCTTTCTCCGAATGAATCTTCGCTCGCCGCAAAACCGCCGCGATCTTCATGATCAACTCGTCCACGTCGAATGGTTTCACTACGTAATCGTCGATCCCCAAGCTGTATCCGAGCAGTTTTGACGTCTTCTCGTCTTTCGCCGACATAAAAATGATGGGAACGCTTTGATTGAATTTACGGACATTTTCCGCAAAATCGAAACCGTCCATATTCGGCATCATTACGTCCGTCAAAATCAAATCGAAATTGGTCTGTTCCGTTTGCGCCAAGCCCTCCGCTCCGTCAACGCACGAAATGACTTCATAGCCCTTGCCACGCAAACAGGCGCATACCAAACGATTCAGATCTCTATCGTCTTCTACTACAAGAATTTTTGCCATACGACTCTCCGCTCTTTTTAACGATTGTAATCTTTTTGTATTAGAATTAAGTTTATGAATTGTAAAAATATTGTAAAAGTTAGACTTTTTTCAATTTCTTCGGAACGATCATTTTGATTTTTGCAGGCAACACTTCGATATGGAGTTTCCCACTCGTCCCCTTTTCACCATCGAAATTCCAAACGACGTCCTCTCCGACGTCTACGTCAAAACTTGCCCCCTCTAAACAAACGATTCCCTTTCGACTCTTTGCCTTGTAGCCAAACAAAAAGAGTTTCGCAACCGAGAACAACGCCTTGATCTTATCGAAAAAGTTGGGTTTAATTTTTTGTTGAACGATTGCGACTTCAATCTTACCGTCCTGCAAGCTGGAAAGGCGATTCACTCTGAATCCCGCCACGTAACGGCTGTTCATAAACGATACGAGTACGCTATGCGTATTTTCCCGATCTTCTTGTCCCTCGCAATCGATCCCGAATACGGAAAAGTGAAGATTTTTTTTCACGCCTTCTACGAAATACGCAATCCTGCCCACTTGGTTTTTAGAGATTTGCGAGGTGGTATACGTTGCGCTGGTAAACGCGCCCGCCGCAACGACGTACATTACGTAATGATTGTTCGCTTTCATACAGTCCAACCACTCGCGCCGCCCCTCTTGAATCACTTTTAACGCTTTCTTGATATTTTTGGGAATCTTGAGCGTATGCGCAATGTCGTTGACCGTTCCGCTGGGAATGTATCCGAGTTCCGGCGGATTTTCTAGCGGCGCTACGCCTTGTAACACTTCGTTGAAAGAGCCGTCGCCGCCGGCAAATACGATCGCGTCGTATTGGGAAGCGACTTCTTTGGCTTTTACCGCTAAATCCCCCGAGCATTTCGTCGCGTACACGTCTACTTCTTCATATTTTTCTTTGAGTCCCGCTACGATATAATCCAGTTTTTTGGCAATTTTACCTTTTCCGCTGACGGGATTATAAATAAAAATACATTTCATTTGTTTTTCTCCGTATAGTTCGGGCGTTCGCCTTACCTTATATAATTATTATACCATATAACTTGCCAGATATCAAGAAATTTACAAAAAATTTTTCCGCATACGTTTTAAAAAATGCTTCTACGCGCTCAAAATGCTTGCATATAGATAAATACCCCCACGTGACAACGTGGGGATATTTGTTAGTGGCGCAGAGAAAGGGATTTGAACCTGTGAAACTAACGGCTAAAGACCTTTATTTTCAAGGGATTCAGCTCTCTGTTCCCCAAAAATTCCCCATACAAAAACGAGCCTTGTTCCGTAATTATACCATAAACGTTTAATTTGCGCAATCTCTTTTATCCGCCTTTTTGTAGCTTGATCAAAATCGCCGGCGTTTTTTCAATACGTAGATCCTACGAGCAAGCCGCCCACCGGCTTGCCTTTTGATCCGACCTTCTCCCTGCAGCCTTTTGGCTGCACGTATAAAAAACACCATTTCACTTCTTTGCGCAGAGCGTCATACGAAAGGACGCGATGCGCTATATTATTATAATATAAATCAATATATATATAGAAGATTTACTACGGCACTTTTTTGAACGATTTGGGGGCGCTTTTTTTTGGCGGTTAGTTTACCTTTTGCCGTAGAAAAACGAAAAAAAGAAAAAACGCCCGGCAAATTCGCCAAGCGTCTTTTCCTACACACGACAAATAGCGCGGCCCGATCCACGCTAATTTTTTCTATATCCAGTTCGCCTACGTCCTACATTGAATTGCTTCATTTATCCTGCCTTCGAAGGTGTAGATGGCAGGTACACGGCTTACCGTTCGGCAGGTATCCGGTATCCTGGCAATCCTTACACAACGAATAGTACGATTGCTTCAGCTTCTCTTCCGAAACGTTGAACCGTTTCATCAGAGTCAACCGTTCCTCGACTAAACGTCGTTCCTTCTCAACCAAGATCGGATACGTTGGCAGCTTATCAAACTCTGCCCTTGCGATCTTCGGCGCCATCGCTTGGATCTCTTCTTCGATCTCACGGATGCGCGGCGCCATAGAATATACCTTCAAACGGTACTTCTCGACGCGACTTTCCATCTCAGCTCGCCGCTGCGCATAATAACGTTCCCGATCCGCTCGAGCATCTGCAGCGATCGTCGCCTGCGATCTCGTATCCGTCGGTTGTTTTACCTTCTTCTTTTTCCTAAATTTTTCATATTCGTACAAATCCCGATTCACGTGGAACGTTGTCAGTTTGTACTTATTGGCTCCCTTATCCTCTTTGCTTCTAAAAATCAGCTTTGCTTTTAAAAGGATCCTGATCGCCTTTTTGATCGTAGTTTCCGAAAGAGCCAGGAGCTTATGCAGTCTCTTGATCGACGTTTCTACTTTTCCGTCGTTCTTCGGCCGCTTCGCCTGCGTCATCATATAGCTCAAGATCAATACCTGAGCTTTGGTTAAACGTCTTTTCTTTTCGGCAATCGTAATGTCCGCTGTATACAAATACAACGGTACTATGTCATACGTTCTTCCTGCCTCGCCTATGTACTGAAGCGCCGTACCCGAGCGGTCTCGATCCGACTTCCGAATCAATTCCTTTTCCTTGAGTTGACTTAACGCTGCAGCAACCGTAGGTCGCGCGATCCCAAATTCTTCGTGGAGCTGATCATAGCTCGTCCAACACGCCGAATTTTCCTTCTTCGGATCCGTCAAACCGAATACGCGTCCGGCGATCGCACGAGCCGAAGGCGTGACACGTTGACCTTTCTTGCCGATCCGATGCGGAACGCGTGAAAAGGCGCCTTTCTTTTCCTTTGGTAAATTGTTGCTAATAACCGATACTGACATTTTTCCCTCAAGCGTTGATCTCTACAACCGCATCTCCCAATGATATTTTTCGATCCCTGATCTCTAAAATACCGTCTTTGTGCATCCGTTCTATTGCATATTTGACCGCATTCCTGCTCAAACGCAACGTCTCGGCAATATCCGTATAACTGACGTACTCCTCACTCATACCGATTTTTTCGGATAAATGACGCAAAACTTTAGCCGACGTCTCGTCAATTTTCTTCAATTTTCCGATCCTGATCGCCTTTTCCATCTTACATCTCCGTTTTTTGCCGTTTTTGGGGCCATTTTTGACCTATTTTTGCCCCTCGTCACTACGCTCGACACGCTTCGCGGTCTCGCTCTCTGACATAGAAATTCGGCCCGCAGGGGCTTGATTTTATTGTTCTTGCCGTTCCCTACGTCGCGCGGAATTATGACCGCGTTTTGTGACACCTTTTTTGCGGAAATCCCTCGGGCATTGCATTGTCTAACGCACGCGTTACGACAATTGCAATTTGCCCGTTTTTTCGATTTCACGCACTTTACCGTTTCCCAACTCCGCGGCCATAATTCTTTTCCGCGCGACGTACCCCTTCGGGGGCTTTGTTGGTTCATTTTTGCCCTTCGTTCTTGTTTCTTTCTTCTTCCGCCTACGGCGGAGCTTTTTAAGAATAATCGCCGTACGTGACCTGTCTTGACGCAATATACAGACTCTATTCATTCCTCTCGGCTTTGTCTCTATTCGAGAGTCCACCTTCTATAATTTGAAACAGCTTTCGTTTTTCCATAGAAATTGCCACACCCTTTTCCAGGGAGAAAGATTAAGACAATTACGTCAGGAAAAAGGCTTAACTTTAAGAGAAGTAGCTTTGGCTCTTAACATAAATTTAATGACTTATGCCCATTACGAACACGGGGACAGAGAACCGTCGATAGGTATGCTTAAGAGTCTTTGTAAATTTTATGATGTCACGTCAGACTACCTTATAGGATTGACTGACAATTATTAAGTTGTAACCGTATAATCTCTTCTGCGCTAACATCAAACAACTCAGCAAGAATAAGAACGTGCTCAAGACTTATTCTGCGTTTTCCTTGTTCATAACGATATACAGCTTGTACTGTCACATTCAACGCCTGTGCCACTTCGGCGCAGGTTTTATTATTTTGTTCTCGTAATGTTTTTAACGTTGGTTCTTTCATTTGTTTACATTCTCCCTTTTATTTTTCTATCACGCGGCCCGTTTCTCTTGCGATGGAATATTCTTGATCGTTACCTTGGCAGGCTTCCAATTCTTATTCCATACCTTAACGTCAAAGTATTTAAATACTTTATCGTAGAAGTGACTTCCTGCTTCCTGCATCATTTCGATCGACGGCATCTTCGACGTGTACTGCGGTACTTGATTGATTCCGCCCGTCTCCGACGATGCGAACTTCTTCCGATATACGACTCCGAAGAACCCGGTATCGTATACGTCCGAACGTACTTTCTTTGTCGAAATGTAATATTTACAAGCTTGAGCTTCTTCCAATGTCTCGCCCTGCGAGAACTCGATCAGCTTCAACTCGATCTCGTACGAAGAGAATTGATTATAAATCCGAATGTAATGATTGTAAATCAACGAATAGATCCTCAACGCGAGATAATACGCAAGGCCCTTAGATCCGTGACGTGACTTGAAAAAGTCCGACAGCTTTTTCATTATTTCCGTAGAAACTGCATACAGGAGTTCTCCAAACGCAAAGAACGGCATCTTGATCTTGACCGGCTTTTTCCGTGAGATCTTCATCTCGCTGCCAAGCTCTTTGATGTCCGCCTGCAGGGATGCCGCACGTTGCTCGTCCCCAAGGATCCTGAAATACGTCTCGTAATCGATCGTCGTACCGTGAGATCGCATCTTACCGTCTACAGCCGATAAATCGTTCGTTGCGTTGCATTCGTCCGCGTCCGCTTTTTGGCCACGGTTCGTAATTTGATTCCCGTATTCTTTCCCCATCTCGGAGATAATTTCCGCGCCGAGCTCCAGGTTGTTGATGTAACGACCGTCCGGATCTTTCTTCTTCCCGAGCCGCGTCATATCGAAGTATAACGCGTGAATATATTGACTGTACTTCTCAACCTCGGCAGGATCCCGACGGAAAAAGTCTGCATCCATAAGCGGATAATTTCCGTAGTCTTCCCATCGAATATCCGTTCGGATCGGATAATTGCCTACAAGCAACGGCGTCGGCGCCGTGTATATGTAAAACTCCTCCGCGTATAATTCGATGCAATCAAACAGCTTCACGATCCGAAGCTGATCATTGAACGTCAAACCGTACCGTTCGTGATCGTAATCGAAGATAAAATCGTTTCCGGTATACCCAAGACGCTTCAGCTTGTCCAGTTGCCCTTTTTGCACTTCAGGCAAATAGATCGCCCGGCCGAAGAAATGACTCGCCATCATTGGAATCCACTCTCGAATGAACGCAAGACAGAACACCGGGATTTGCTTTCGCATTTTTATGATCGACTGTTCTAACACCGACCAAGAGAACTGAGGAAATTCCATTGATCGATCAAAGGATTTTTTCTTCGCGACCTCTCGAAATATGATGTTTTGAGAAAGCGCCATATCCGTGATCGCCTGCGTTTTTCCGACGCGCGGAGGGCCCGTTGCCAAGAGATTCCCCGGATGCTCGATTAGAAAGTCTTTGTTCTTTTCTTCATCGTCCTCTAAACGCGAAAAACCCATTTCTCGACGCCAATGATCGAATATGAGCCATCCGATTATCAGCCATCCGATCCCTGGAATAAAGTCTACCGCGATCGACGCGTCAATCACGAGCTTTGACGCCTGCACGAAGAGATTCGCAAAGTCCATTGAAAACGGTAGATAAAAAACGAATGCTGCAGCTTCTAACGTGATCGTAATGACGTTCAGGTTCCACGCCCAAATCCAACAAAACGAAATGAAATATGCCCGGACGTCTCTCGTAAAGAACGTCAAGTAGTCTTTGATAAATCCTTTCGCCGGATAATAGAATATATCTTCCATCTTCATCCAAGCTCGAAGCGGCCCACTCTTTCGATTGTGATCCGTATCCACCTCGGAATATTTGAGATAAACGACTACTCCCAACGCGATCCCCGGGAGGGATAAAATCAGAAGCGTATAGAGCACGTTATATAATCCGTCTCCGATCGCGGAAAAATATTTGGAAATATTATCTCCGTCAATAAACAGATTCCCGTAGCTCTTCAGCCACGCCCTAAACTCGCTGCCGGTCGTTGGAAGTATCGTCGTCATTCCCGAAGGAAGCTCCGTGACTGTCGGATGAATCAATTCGTGTTTGTCGATAATCCCCATACAATAATATGCGATCGACAACCCAAGATCCTTGATCGACTGTACTACGCGCAGCGCCACCGGTTGAAAGCGAAATACGGTAAAGAGTAAAGAGATCGTGATCAACGTAATACTGATGCCGTGATAGATCTTCGTTCGCGTTGCCGTAAATTCACTTTTCTCGATGCTGTTTGTCATTTTACCCCTTTACCCGTAAATATTACGTACCCAATGAGAACGATCCCTGCGACGTAGAGTAAACATCGCAGAACAACGTTCCCATTCTTTTTTAAAAATTTTTTCATTTTTGCTTGACTTTTACCTACTTTTTCCTGCTTGTTCGTTTAACAGTCGTACCGTCTCTTGGCGAAAAAAGATTCAGTTTCTTTACAAACCATATCGCCAAACAAATAACGATAAACGCTACCACCACCGCCAAAGTAATCTTAGCAGCTTTTAACCACTTGGATTCCTTCGCCTTGTCCCACCAATTTTTTACCGCGTCTCCTACGTCTTCCACTTTGTTATCCAAAGCGTCGTCGGTATCGAACGCGTCATCGGCGCCACCGTTGCTTATGTACGCGTTATCCGACGTACCGTCCAAATAGAAGAAATACGATTGATACGCCGCGTTGTCGTCATCGAATAATTCGCAGAAATACATACCGATATGACCGGCAACGGAGGACAATACCCCCTTCGTTGTCAGATTATCGAAGAATTTATACAACGAGGATCCTTTTACCGTACGTTGATCGAAAATCGTCATACAACCGTCCCCGGTATTCTTTTTGAACCAATAGTTCAAATCGCTGACTTGTTCCTCGAATACCGCAACGGAGAATAATCCGTACAGCTTGTCTCGGGGAACGTCGTTTGCATATTGGAAGTATTGTTTCTCTGCCGTATTCAAGAAAAGGATCGACCAATCCTGACCGTATTCCGCGCACCAATCTACGTAGCTCGTCAAAGGCACTTCGATCTCCTGCGTATTGCCCTCGTAATCGATTTGCTTCAGATATGCTTTTGTATACATGAGATCTATGGTATATTTTGAGATCTTATCAAACGTGACGTTAATCTCGTCTACCGTTATGGTATCCCACATACTCACTTCTTTCAGGCCCGTGATCTTTTTCACGTCGGACGTCGATAAATTGTAAATATCCGGATAATCCGCCAACTTGATCGACGTCGTCAACGTTTTTTTCTCAGCAAACGGCGTATCCTTGTACTGCTCGAAATAGTTGACGGATACAAGCCACTCGTCCGTATATTCCACGGTAATTGGAAGAACTACCTTTTGTTCGAGAGAGGTATTGACCGTGATCGTCGTCGCTTTATAGTCTTCTTTATTGCTAATCTGCACCGCATCCGAATCCGACGTAATTCGCGCAACTCGGTATCCACTCGGAACAAAATCAACAAAGTACTCCGCGTTGTATACTAAATTCGCAGGATTCAAATCCTTATATGTTACCGTATTGTTATACGTATTTTTAATTTTAAAGATCGTTTTGTACTTGTATTTGACCGTCAACGTGCACGTATAATTCCCCGAACCGTCGTTTTTCGTCATATTCTTTATGAGATCTACCGGCTCACAATACGTCGCATCTACCATTGACAAATCAATCGCGTTGTTGACGATCTCGCCGTAGTCTTGCATAAAGTTGGTGTAATTATACGCTTTGAGGTCGGAATACATCATCTTAAACTTTGCCGACGTCGCTCTCTGCTCCGTTATCACTTGATTGGTATACCCAAGAATAAGATACCGATAGCAAACCGTATATTCCACGTCCTCTACGACTTCGCCTACTGCCTGCAGATTCAAATGCATTAGACTGTTCTCTTTACTATTCGGGAACGTTACCGTCAACGTATCCGTCCCTTTTGTGACTACGATCCCGTCCTGTTCCCCAGTTACGTAAAAGTCCATCTCGCTGAGATCAAATAACCATTTCGCAGCATTGTAAAGATTCTCTTCAATGGTTTCGTAATTGTACGTGATCGTCGTTGTCGTATCCCCTACCACTACGTCCGTTCCGTAATAATCCAAAACAAGATTGTTGTTCAGATCGTTGTTCGTGATGCGCAGCGAAAGATCTTTATACTCGAACTCGCTATACACAACGTCTAACGTTCCCGTTTGAGACGTCATATCGTAGGCGTATTCAAAATCTTTCGCCTGCAGAATAATACGCTCCCCGGTATTATATACTCTTCCGTCTTCGTAGTAGTTTCCTTTGAAAACCGCATTCAACGAAGCGATGTTTTCATAATCCGGCTTGAGATTATACAACGTCTCCAAAACTAACGCCGGCGTAAAGGCGTGTTCTCTCGGGATGTTGAATGAATATGTATTCGCTGCAATATGCGCGTACTCATTAACCGTTTTGTAGTTTAACGTTACCGTTACGAACTCCGTCGTAGGCGTGATTTCTGCCGTTTCCTGCAGCCAAGCTCTACCCGAATCAGTCAATGATAAATCTTGTTGCAAAGCAACAATCGCGAGCATTTGGACCGACCATTCCGAATAGGAATTGGTTTTCTTTTTTACAAGAGCGCGCGTTGCACTATACACGTCTCCGAGTGACGTTGCTTCATTCGCCTCTCGTTCATCTACTATACTCCCAAAATACGTGTACTTTTTACCCACATCTTCAGGGATCGGAATTACGATTTTTGAAATTCCGCCATGGAAATTTATTCTTTTGAAATCACTATACTGGACCGTTGGTTCCGCATTTCGAACATCGGAATCCGTAAACCAGTATTGCTTAACCGTAGAATTTGGATCCGTATAATTAGTAGATTGATACGTCGTAGTTCCTACGCTTTGCGTTAAAACAAAATACTTTCGATACCACGCCGTTGCGCCGTTTTCAAATCCATCCGCAATTTTATTTGCAGATTGAATTTTTTCCAAATCGCTTTCTGGAATATTAACGATAAATTCAAGCCCGTCTTGACTGATCGACGGCGTATTCAGCATACGAAGCACTTCACGATCTCCCTTGCAAAACTCAATCACTTCGTCTTGATACGATCCGTCTCCTTTTGCTCCTTTATTTGCCAATAACGCATATGCGCTTGTAGTCTCCGACTGCGCATAGGGCAAATCCCCGACTCCCCAACCTTCCCAATCATCATAGACTTGCGCCTTGAGCGAGACTTCGTAGCCGAGATCCACTTCTACGACTACCGTAATGATTGCATAACCATACGAATCATAAATGAGGGAGCCATCATATAGGGTTATCATATTTCCATAAATACATGTCTCGCTCGATACGAATGGTCCAGTCGTCTTTTCGGAGATCTTTGCATACCCCTTTCTATTGGCTATCGATACACCATAATCATTTGCATCTCCTAAGCAAATTATCATATCGTTTTCGCCAATCGCAGATTGGTTTACCCACAATACAAATGACACATAAAAAACGCCAGGAGACGGAGCACTGACTTCAGGATCCCCTACAAACATCAACGAATTAGACGTAGCCGTTGCTTCCGCCTTTGCTTTAACCTCTTTTCCTCTTATCGTTAAAAAACCGACGAAGAGAAAAATAAACGCAAATATGACGGCGAAAATAACATTTCGCCGATTTTTTATTTGATATGTTTTCATATAATTTCTCCAACGTACTTTATTGTTTCCTTTTAAGTATTGGAAACAATCTCTACGCCGTTGACTACCCAACGGATATTGCCTACATACAAGCAATACGATCCTTCGCCTTCAGGATGTTCGACATTTATAATGAAACCGGATCTCTTTCGCCCATTTTCTTCGTAATCTTTATAAATATCATAAGCCGACATCTCAAAGGTATACCATTGTCCTGGGATTGCAATAAATGCTTCATCGTTAATCGTTATAGCGCCACTCATTGATTCTAGGTATACGTCCATTTTTACGGTAACGCCTTGATTATAAAACGTAGCCATTTCGGCCAAGGACAACCCAGGGCAAATATATGCTCCGCTAGATCCTGTAAAATTGCTAGTGTTGGAAATTTTTAAAACATTGGAAACATCGGCATATTCCGTCACATATTCCACTTCCGCAATCCCTTCTTCCGTGGAGCCAAACGTTTGAATATTTCTAACCATATCTTCATCGATTTCGTGATATGCAGGCAATTCATAATCCGCCCCTCTATTAATTCGGATGTTGCTTAAGTAGTAGCAATAATCCCTCAGTTCCTCTTCATTATCCTCTTGATCAATAACAAGGAAGTAGAATCCCCTACTATACGGCAAGCCCAAATTCATATGATCGACCAAATCTGCAAGATCCATTGAAACTGTAAACCAATTAACTTCGTCCGAATGACTTGTTACAAAGGTGTCCATATAACCGGAATACGAACTCCCTATGTCATACAAACCTAGCGAATACCGCAACATTGTAGAGATCTTCATTTCATCTGACAAAGCACCAATATCAATATTTACCGTTGCGTTCGGATATTTTTGCAGGACTTGCTCGTACACCGAAACGTCGTATTTCGGAGTAATATACAATCCGTTATACCCATCTAAATTCGTACCGTTCGTCTTAACTTTTATTACACCTTCTCGACCACTGAAATCCGAAAGATACTCAAGCGTTGCTCCTGACGTTTCATCTCCTATACCACTAGAAGTTGCCGAATAGGCAACTGCGCCATACGCCATCGGCGCCGACGTTTTTTGGTAGTCAAAACTATTCCACGTCAACGCTTCGATCCTAACGTTCGTTACGTAGAACGAATAATTGTCCGTTGCATTCAACCCAATGGATACGAAAGATCCTTTCGTAGAACTCACGTTGCCCATATTGTCCCAATTGTCGATCAACGTCGCCAAAGAGATTTTCAACGTTACCCACTCATTTCCTTCATAGTCAGAAAACCCGTGGTCATACTTATCGTTCGTTTGCAGGATTGTTGCACCGTCTAACTCGTCGGAATCCCACCATACGTCTACGTTGACCGTCGCCTGAGGGAACACAGCAACGATTTCTTCGTAATACGATTTGTCGTATATTGCCTCGATCACGATACCGTTGATTTGATCATAATCACTCAGTGTCTTAACTTGATAAACGCCTGTCTCGCCTTCAAATTCGTCCAAATATACGATCTTACCTTTCGATGTCGACTTTACGCCGTTGCATACGTAATACACCTTACCTTCACTAATTGCACTTGGAGTATAACTATTGAACCACGCGTTTTCACACTTGTAAATCGAAGGCGGAGTTTCTTCCGAGGATTCTTCCTCGCTGCTTTCTTCTTCAGAACTCTCTGCAGGCGAGCTTACCACTTTAGAAGATTCTTCGGGATCGAGCGTTTCCTCTTCACTCGCCGTCGTCTCAAGCGTCAAATCCGCCATATAAATAACGTAATTTCCCGTTACCGTCGCCGTACTGGAGCTAAAGCCTACCAATGCCGCAGACGCTCCGTTACCGTCGCCGCCTACGCCTTGTTTATCCCAGTTCGTAAGCAATACCGAAAGCGATACTTCAAACTTTTGCCATACGTTCGCAGTCGTATCCTTTAAATTATCTCTATGATACGAAACTTCTTTGTTGACCGTAATTTGGTCTACGCCCATCAAATCTTCCCAATACAGATTGAACGTTACTTTCGCGTTAGGATCAAC
>JAFTHW010000007.1 GCA_017457225.1 Clostridia bacterium
AGATTCCTCGGAAGAAGAATCCTCCGAAGTAGTTGATTCTTCCGAAGTGGTAGATTCCTCGGAAGAAGAATCTTCCGAAGTTGTTGAATCTTCTGAAGAAGTAGTATCTTCCGAAGAAGTTTCCTCTGAAGTAGTAGAATCTTCCGAAGTAGTTGATTCCTCCGAAGTTGTAGAATCTTCTGAAGAAGAATCCTCCGAAGGGTTCGTATGGAATACGATTAACGCGGAAAAGACCGGCGCGGCGTTTACCTCTAACGGTACGGTTAATGCATGGTATGGATCGGTAACGTATCTTGAAACGTATGCAAACAAAGAAAACGTTTACGCGATCACGATGGCATATAATCCAGAGCAGTTCAACGGTATTTCGATTACGGCAATGTATGAGAAATCCTATTACGAGGCTATTTTGGCAGCTGATCCTAACGCGAAAGTAACGTTCAATCTGTATTGGGAAGATTTGATGGGTGTAGACCAAATTACGGTCAACAGTGAAAAGCATTCTCATAGAGAGACTTTAAAGGATAAGACTCCGAAAGTATGGCAAAAGTTTGAAGTATCGCTTTCGGTATTGCTTACGAATTGGGATTACCAAGGCGTAGCAAGCGCAAGCTGGGGCGGAGCAGATGCGGCATTGGTAGGCTTTGACGCGGCTGATTACAGAAATATAACGGGAAATTACACTATTTATATGGCGGATTTGACGCTTGAAACGACGGCAGAATTTGGCGGAGCGGAAACTCCCGATCCCGAAGAATCCTCCGAAGTAGTTGACAGCTCCGAAGAAATCGTAGAATCTTCTGAAGAAATCGTTGAATCTTCCGAAGAAGTTGTTGAAAGCTCTGAAGAAATCGTAGAATCTTCCGAAGAAGTTTCCTCCGAAGTAGTTGAATCCTCTGAAGAAGTAGTATCTTCCGAAGAAGTTTCCTCCGAAGTAGTTGAATCCTCTGAAGAAGTAGTATCTTCCGAAGAAGTTTCCTCTGAAGTAGTTGAATCTTCTGAAGTAGTAGAATCTTCCGAAGAAATCGTTGAAAGCTCGGAAGAAGTGGTAGAAAGTTCTGAAGAAGGCTCGGATGTAATCGTATGGAACTCCGTAACGGATGCAAGTACGGTCAAGAGAGGTTCGGGCAGTTGGGGTGGTACGATTACCGCAACGGTAGTAACTACAGACGATCTTCCCGTAGCATACACCGGTTCAGCAACGAGTTTCTTTAAAATTACAGGCTCGGGCGGTTTGTATGGGAACGATATTGTTTTCTTGCCCGAGAATGCAGCAGAATATTACAGCGAAGTTGTTGAGAAAGATTGCATTCTGGCGTATGATTATTTATTCTATACCAATGGCTATGAAACTCCTACACTGAAGTTGAAAAATCGCGAGGGACAAGGAGCCGGCCAGCAGACGAAAGGCGACGTGTGGTTGACGCGTGGTGACGGTAGCCGACTTGGTTGGGCAGCGAATACGGAAGGCGAATACAATACGCTTTACGTTAAAGATTTGCTGGCTAATGCCAATTTTGCAATGTTTGAAGGCGATGGTCCAGACGCGAACTATGCAGAGTGGGTACTGTACGTTACGAACTTCCGTATTATTGATCCCGCAACGGGCGAAGAAATCGTAACGCCTCCCGCAGTAGAAGAATCTTCCGAAGTAGTAGAAACGGCTTGGACGTGGGGCGCGATCAATGCGGAAAAGACGAATGCATACTACGTATGTAACGGTGAAATCCAATCTTCTGGGGGTACGATTGATTACCTTGCAGAGCACGCAGGCGCAACGGACGTATACAAGATTACGACTGCAGATAATCATACGCAACAGAACGGTATTTTGATTAAAGCAACGCACGAAAAAGAATATTATCAGAATATTCTTGCCGTAGATGCAGATGCTACGTTGGATATCGACGTATATTGGACGGAGGAAGAAGTATTGGATGCAAGCTTGTTGCAGAAGAACGGCACGTATAACTGCACAACGGATACAACAACGTACAGTGCAGGAGAATGGCATACGCTTTCGATTTCCTTGCAGACGCTTGTAGACAACTGGGACGTATTGGGCGCAGCAGGCAGCGAATATAATGGCAGCTTGGTAGCGCTCGGCGGCGGTGAGAACGATGCTTCGAGAACGTACTACGTAAGCAATTTGAGAATCACGACGACGGCGGAATACACCGCGCAAGCGTAAGGTATTCACAACGGACGGGTAACACCGTCTGACAACAAAATGAAATTCCGAGGAGAGAAGCAATTCTCTCTTCGGGAACTATCTGAAAGGTTCAGTCGGGCGGGAGTCGTTTTTCGGCTTCCTGCCCGATTTGAATGTAAAACACAATGGAATAAAAACTCATAACTTTGAAAACAACAGGCGAAACGCCTTAAAATATAAACGAACAAGGAGAAAATTATGAACTTTATGCGTTTGCAGAAATACGATATGCGCTATGAAGACACGATCTTGAATTGGGACGAAGCGTTGCCTTTGGGGAACGGCATTCTCGGCTGTTTGGTGTACGGCGACGGTCCTATCCGTTTGTCCATTGACAGAGGGGATCTTTGGGACAACCGTCCTCATCCCACTACGGTCAATGACAAAGGTTTTAACTATAAAAATATGCTCAAACTCGTTCGTGACGGCTCGGAAGACTCTTGGGAAGAATATCGACGTTTATTTGACGTAATTTACAGCGAGCACCCCTATCCGTCCAAAATTACGGCAGGTAGAATCGAGCTGGATTTTGGCAAAAAAGTAAAAACGACGTCCTCGGTATCGTTGGGGAAAGCGACTGCGAACGTAACGCTTGACAACGAACAGACGGGCAAATTGCAAGCGTTCGTCAGCGCGGTACGTCCCGTAGGCGCAGTCAAGGTAACGGGCGAATTTACGATGAACTTGCACATTCCCAACTATATTTCCGGCGACGAAAACGGCGAGTGCATCAGCGATTCCGGGATCGGTGGCGAGCGTATGCATTGTATGCAATATCCCCGCGCGGAGATTATCAGCGAAGGGGAATTTACGTATTATAAACAATACACGAAAACCGAATTTGAGTACGGAGTCGTCGTGCTTCGCAAGAAGAGAGAAGACTTTGAAGAGTTGTATTATACGGTAATGACCAATAAAATCGGAGACGATTTTATTAAGCAGGCGAAAGCGTTGTTGCAATCTTGCGCGGAGCTTGGTTACGATGACCTCAAAAAAGAGCACGAAAATTGGTGGAAGAGATATTGGTCGAAGTCGGAGATTAAGATCGGCGACGAATTGTTGGAAAAGACCTACTACCGTTCGTGGTACTTATTCGCTTCCTGTTCTAGAAAAGGCGGCTACCCGATGCCTTTGCAAGGCGTATGGACGGCGGACAACGACTCCCTGCCCCCTTGGAAAGGAGATTATCACCACGACACCAACACGCAGCTTTCCTATCAGGCGTATTTGAAAGCCAACCATATGGAAGAGGGTAAGGTATTCGTAGATTATCTTTGGAGTTTGCGCGGTCAATTCCGCAAATTTGCGAGAAATTTCTACGGCGTTAAGGGCTTGCTTATTCCCGGCGTTTCCACGCAATCGGGCTTGCCGATGGGCGGTTGGGCGCAATATTCTTTGTCGCCTACGATGAGTATTTGGTCAGCGCAAAGCTTTGACGAATACTATCTCTACACGGGGGATAAGAGTTATTTGAAGAACCGCGCGTATCCGTTTATGAAGGAAATCGGCGACGCGATTTACGGTTTGCTGGAAGAAAAGAACGGCAAACTCTATCTGCCTCTTTCCACGTCGCCTGAAATTTACGACGATACCCCGCAGAGCTATTTAGAGCCGAACTCGAATTTCGACTTAGCGCTGTTGATCTATTTATATAGAACTCTTAAAAAGTACACGGTGGAATTGGGCTTGGATGGCAGTAAGTACGACGAAATCCTTTCCAAATTCGACGACATCGCTTTGGACGACAAGATGATCGTCCGTTTGGACAAGACGCAGAACTTACCCGAAACGCATCGTCATTTCTCGCATTTGATGTGCCTGTATCCTTTACACGTAATCAACTTCGACACGGAAGAGAATCAGCTCATTTATTTGCGCTCCCTTTGGGAGTTGGAAGGACACGGTATGGGGCTTTGGGTAGGCTTCTCGTACGGAATGTGCGCGCAGATCTACGCGATGGCGCTCAAAGGCAATTCGGCGTATGAAAAACTTCGCCAATTCGCAAACGGGTTCGTTGCGGAGAACGGCTTCCACCTCAACGGCGACTTTAAGGACTACGGCTATTCGACGTTCCATTACCGTCCGTTTACGCTGGAGAGCTCGTTCGGTTATTGCGACGCGTTGCACGAAATGCTGTTGCAGGACCATCAGGGCTATATTCACCTCTTCCCGGCGATCCCGACGGATTGGAAGGACCGAGAAGTTTCGTTCAAGAAGATCCGCAGTATGGGCGGCGTACTCGTCAGCGCGAAGTCTAAGAACAACTTGCTCGCGCAAGCGGAATTCGAGTCCTTAAAGCCCACGACCGTACGCGTAAAGAACGTCTTTGCAGATAGAGTCGTTTACGTAGAAAAGAACGGCAAAGCAGAAGCGATCACGGCGGACGAAGAAGATATGTTCACAGTGGAACTCATTCGCGGTAAAACCAAGCTTTACGTAAAATAAATTCATAGCAGGTACGAGATGAAACTGATTACTTTAGGGGATTCTATCACGCGCGGCTCGTTTTTCGAGCACGACGAATGGGGAGTAGCCGATCCCAATTATTCTCAGGTTTTGAAAGAGCTTTTGGGCGCAGACGAACTCGTTTGCAGCGGAGTGAACGGAACGGCGATCAGCATTCTTTCTCCGACGAATACCGAATACGTATTTACTGTGCGGGCGAAAGAATTGAAAGATGCGGACGTATTCGTGATCGCGGGCGGTACGAACGATTTCGGGAACAACGACGGCGTACCTTTGGGAACTCCCGAGGACACCGAAGATATATCGTTTTACGGCGCGCTGGATTTTTTGTATCGAATCGTAAAAGAGAACAATCCCAAGGCGGAGATCTACGCGGTAACGCCGATCCCTCGCCAATGGGAGAGCGAGAACCCCAGCGGTCATACGTTGAACGACTACCGCCGCGCGATCGAAGTAAAAGCTCGGGAATACGGATTTTCCGTGATTGACGGAAGTAAGGTCGGCATCGATGCGACCACGGCAGAGGGAAGAGCGAAACATCTCCCCGACGGGTTGCATCCCAACGTAGCGGGACACAAACTTTACGGCAATTATCTATATCAAGAAATTATAAAAACCAGATAAAGATAAAGGAGAACGGGTTTTATGAGTAGAAAGGGTAGAGTGACGATTCCTACGGATGAAAATTACGTAGAAGGTACGAAGAAGATTGCAGAGCTTTGGGGCGCGGACGCGGTGCGTGATTGCGACGGTACCCACCTACCCAAGAACGCTTTGGAAATTGCGGAAAAAGTATATAACACGTATTTTGTCGTGCGCGGCGATAACGCGTGGGCAGACAATCACACGGACGAATTGCAGTCGGTGCTTCTCATTACCGATCCCGTACTCGCTACAAAAGACGGCGAACTCGTCATCGAGCTTTTGAAAGGATACAGCAAAGACCAACTCTGTATGAATGAAGAAAACCCCAAGAAATATTGGCAAGTATTCGATAGAACGACGTGCGAAGAAGTTCTTACGTGGGACTATTTGGGCGACGGAAAAGTAAAAGTAACGGGCGTTCAGGCGTATCATCAATACACCGTGAACTTCTTTGCGAAGAACTGCTGGGATTCCACGCAGATGTATAACTATATCACCAATAATTGGAACATTGAAAAGCACAAGGTTATGGAGCCCAGATTCGAGGCTACGTTCGAGCACATCAAAGACAATATGCGCAAATGGTGTGAAAACAACAAGAACGTAAACGTATGCCGCTACACGACGTTCTTATACCATTTCTTCCTTGTATTCGACGAAAGAAACGAACAAAAGCACGTGGATTGGTTCGGTTATCCTATGACGGCGAGCCCCAGAGCGTTCGACGCGTTTGAAAAGGAATACGGCTATGAGATCAAATCGGAAGACATCGTAGCGAACGGCACGTATCACAGCCATTATACGAACCCTACGAAGAAGTTCCTCGACTATATGGAATTCACGGAAAAATACGTCACCAAGACGGTTAGAGAACTCGTAGACATCGTGCACGCAGAAGGCAAAGAAGCGATGATGTTCCTTGGCGACAGCTGGATCGGAACGGAGCCTTACGGCGATTATTTCAAGGATATGAATTTGGACGCGGTAGTCGGCTCGGTCGGCGGCGGCGTAACCGTTCGTATGCTTTCGGAAATTCCCCACGTAAAATACCACGAGGGTAGATTCCTGCCCTACTTCTTCCCCGACACGTTTTTTGAGGGGAATGAAGGTCCTGCGATTGCGGAGCTCAATAGAAATTGGGTAACGGCAAGAAGAGCGATGCTCAGAAAACCTTTGGACAGAATGGGCTTCGGCGGCTATTTGCAGCTTGCGGCGGAATTTCCCGGCTTTATTCAAAGAGCGGCGGAAATCTGCGACGAATTCCGTGATATTTGCGATGCGGCAGGGGATGCGAAACCCTATTGCGGCGCAACGGTCGCGGTTTTGAACAGCTGGGGTAAGAAACGCAGCTGGATGGGACATATGGTCGCGCACGAACTTTGGTATCAAATGGCATACTCCTATCAAGGGGTATACGAAGCGTTGTCTGGTTTGGGTGTAGACGTGAAGTTCATTTCTTTCGACGACATTTTGAAGAACGGAATCGAGAAAGACATCGACGTAATTATCAACGTAGGCGACGAGGGCACGGCGTTCTCCGGCGGAGAATATTGGAACAATCCCGAGCTTGTGACGATGCTTAGAAAATGGGTAGCGGAAGGCCACGGATTGATCGGCGTAGGCGAGCCTACGGCATACCAAAAAGGCGGTAGATTATTCCAGCTTGCAGACGTACTCGGCGTAGACGAAGAAAAGGGCTTCACCCTTTCGGAAAATAAATACAATATCGAAAAGAAAGCGCACTTCATCACGGCGGATACGACGAGCGAAATCGACTACGGCGAAGGCAAGAAGAACGTGTATGCGTTAAAAGGCGCGGAGGTTTTGGATATCGAAATTTCCGACAGATTTATCCGTAATGTAAACGTCGGCGAAGTGAAGCTTGCGGCGAACCAATACGGCAAGGGCAGAGGCGTATATATTGCAGGTCTTCCCTACAATCCTCAAAACTCCAGAATGTTGCTCCGCGCGATTTTCTGGTCGTGCAATAAGGAAAAGGAAATGCAAAAAGCGTTCTCGACCAACGCCGTTACCGATTGCGCGTATTATCCCGCCACGGGCAAGTACGCTATTATCAACAATACTGATCAAGAACAAAAAACGGTATTCTACGATGTGAATGGCAAAGCGGAAGAAATGACACTGAAACCCAATTCCGTTGCTTGGAGAAACGCGTAAACGGATTTCCATTCAGATAAGGGAAAATGGAGTATTAAAATTACATTTATAAGTAGGCAACCGCCGTTCTCCGAATAGGGGGACGGCGGTTTGTTATATATTTGCATATCGAAAAAATTCAATAACGTAGATAAAAAACAATAAAAATATAAATTTTTCAAAAAAACGGTAACATTTTCCGTTACTTTGATTACAGGTTGGTATATTTGTGATAATATAAATAGGATAGAATGGGAAGATTGTAGTGTGTTTGACAATTTTTCTTTCTTTTCTACGCAAAGAAAGGCGGAATAGAGAGCGTGAAACTCTCTGTTCAAAAAGAAATTTAAGGAGAAGTACTATGAAAACATTGTATGAGCGGCTTTTGGTTTCAGTGACCTACTATGAAGAAGAAGATGTAATTAGAACATCGTTCACGACGTCCGACGGTGAGAACGCGGGTGGCGTATTGGATTCCGAGTATGACGCTTGGGGCGACTAACGAAGTAAAAAAGAAGAATAGGGAAGAACAACGAATAACAAGGAATAATGAGGAGAACAAATATTATGAGTAAAGCAATTAAAAAACCTTTGCTGTACTTATTGACGGTGTTGAGCGCGATCGTATTTGCGCTCGGTGTATGGTTCGGTTTGGATACCAACCAAAGCTCCGTCACGGCGAACGCAGCGTCGTACACCCGTATTACGGGTACGGCATCGAGCGAGAGTGTAAACGGAAAATTGACGTTAAACTCGTTCCGTACGCAAACGGGCGGATCGGTTCGTCTTGTTGCGCCTAAGGGGCTCCGTTACGTAACGGAAATTTCCCCTGCGGACGTAGCGAAACTGCCTGAGAACGCAGTATTCGGCACGTTGCTGATGCCCAAGGACAAATTGGGCGACAACGAACTGGTGAAAGGACTGGTTGTCAACGGTGCGAAGGCGATGGATATCAAGGCAATGTCGTGGAAAGACACGACGATCGCGACGAGTTCGGATAAATATACATATACGGCGGTATTGGTAGGGAGCGCGACGGCAGACTTGCCCGTTTCCTATTACAACCGTGACATCGTAGCGCGCGGTTACGTTACGTACACGGACGCTGCAGGTAAAACGTACACGGTCTACGCGAGCAATTCGCAAACGCGTAATATAGCGTACGTAGCGAATCAAACTTTGATCAACGAAGGTTTGACGGACGAAGCGGAAACGCTGATGAACACGATCATCAAAACGGCGGTTACGTCGTTTGCAGTCAACGAAGACAAAGTAACGCTCGGTGTGAGCAAAAATACGACGTACACGATCACGACGACGAGAACGGGCTTGAACGGTAGATCCGTAGACGGGCTGATTCCCACGTACGTTATCGCGAACACGGACGTAGCGACGATCGACCAAAACGGTACGATCACGGCGAAGAGTGCGGGTGTTACGACGCTCACGGCAACGCTCGGCAACTTCACGGATACGGTAGAGATCGTTGTTCAAGACACGCTTTGGAACAACGTAGACGAAATCACGCGTATCAATTTTACGGATTATTATATGGGTGCGAACGGAAAGACCGGTGACGGTATTTCTAACATTAGCGTAGCGAATCTTTCGGAAGCGAACGCAGTCGGCGGCAGAACGGGCGGCAGCTACTATTTCGTAGAGCAGGCGTACCGTGACAATGCAAGTGCGGAGAGCTGGAGAAAAGCAACGCAGCGTTTCGTATTGAAGCCTTATTACGATAAGACCGTATACGAGGCGTACGCAAACGCGAACCAAAACGCGAGCCTTTCGTTCGACGTATACTTAACGGAAGCGTTGGCAGATGGCGAAACGCCGTTGAAAGAAAACTACAGCTATTATTTGAACGGCCAGACTTCGCCTCTGAAAATGAGCACGAACAAATGGTACACGTTCCAAATCCCTCTTTCGACGTTGTTGACGAATTGGGATGCAATTAAAACGCCCGGTGAAACGAACGACTCGACGATCGCGTTGTTCAGCGTAGCGGGCGAATTCAGCTCGGCTACGAGAGAACTCAATTTCTGGATCGGTAACTTCACGTTATCGGCAACGACGGACACGAGCACGGGTCCCGTAATCGAAACGGTAGAAACGAGCGCAATGCAGCTTAAAGACTTGGCAGGGATGGAAACGTTTGACCTGAGCAGTCTTTTGACCGACGCACAAAAAGAATCTTTGGAAGCAATCAAAGGCGACTACGAAGTAAGCTATTCGGTATCGTACGCAGGCCAAAACGCAGAGGTCAACGGTAGTGTAATGACGACGGCAGGGGTAGACGCATTGTCGACAGTAGAGATCTACGTCGGCACGTCGATGTTCTACTCCGCGCAAATGGATTTCTACACCTCGTTCGCCCGTAGCTGGAATGTAATCAGCGCGAGAATGAACGGCGTTGACTATATGTGTAACGGTCAGATCAAAAATGATTATGGCACCATCGAATATTTGGAAAACTACGCAGGAGTAAATGACGTATATAAACTGACTACGACTACGGAGTACGCGCAGTTTAACGGTATCAGTATTATGCCTATGCACGGCGAGTCCTATTATCAAGAAATTTATGATCTGGATTCGTCGGCAAAACTCACGTTCCAAATTTATTGGGAAGATTTGAAAGGCGCTGAGTATCTTACGCCTATGAGTACGATTTCTTACGACAGACAGTCCAAAGGAAACAGAACTGAAAATACGTGGCACACGTACGAGATTCCTCTTTCCACGATTTTGGCAAACTGGGAACTTTTAGGTGTCTCGAATGGGGGTAGCGATGCGCGAAATACTATTTTCGGTGTTACGAATAGTGTTACGGATAACTACTCGTTCTATTTCGCAAATATGACGCTTGAAACGACGGCAATTCCTGCGCCTGAATTAACAGCGATTGAAAAGACGATGCAGCCGGTCGACGTAATCGGTTTGGAAGAATACGGCTACGATTTGAATCGTGTGTTGGAAGATACCGAAAAAGAAGCTCTCGCGACGGCGAAAACGTACCAAGAGGTATATAACTATCCCGTAACCTATAAACTGTTGCAAAACGGTACGGAAGTCTACTCGGGTGAATCCGTAATCAATACGACGGCGTTCAAAGGCGTGTATACGTTGGAAATCTACGTAAGTACTGCATTGTTCTACACCGCTCCCATTTATATTTATGATTCCTCCACCGAGCCTTACATATGGAACGTAATCAGCGCGGAAAAGAACGGCGCGGCGTTTACCTCTAACGGTACGGTTAACGCCTGGTATGGATCGGTAACGTATCATAATACGTATGCAAACAAAGAAAACGTTTACGCGATCACGACAACAGCTAATCCAGACGCGTTCAACGGTATTTCGATCAAGGCAATGTATGAGAAATCCTATTACGAAGACATTTTGGCGGATGATGAAAACGCGAAAGTAACGTTCTATCTGTATTGGGAAGATTTGATGGGCGTAAACCAAATTACGGTCAACAAAGAAGTTGCGTATCATAGAGATAGTGTAAAAGATAATACTCCAAACGTATGGCATAAGTTTGAAGTATCGCTTTCGGTATTGCTTACGAACTGGGATAAACAAGGCGTAGGCGACGACGGTAACGGAGCGTCTGCGGCATTGGTAGGCTTTAATTCCAGTGGAACGGTAACGGGAAATTACGTTATTTATATGGCGGATTTGGCGATCGAAACAACGGCAGCGCCCGATGCGATCGCTCCTTCCGTGGAAGAATTGAGTGGTGAAACGACGCTTGTCAACACCGACGAAACGCCGAGCTTGGATTTGAGCACGAAGATTTCTCCAGAAAATTTGACGAAACTCGAAAATTACTCCACGTTCAATGGCGTAAAGGGTTACTTTGACGTAACGTATGCGCTTGCAAAAGACGGCGTAGCGGTTACGGTGAACGGTACGACGGTAGATTGCGACGGCTTGGTAGGCGTATACACGTTGACGGTATCCGTAGGCGGCGTAACGGCTTACGAAGCGACGTTGGACTTCTACAACGCAGAAAATGCGCCGATCACGCAGATTCCCACGATCACGACGATCAACGGCACGGTGGCAGAGCCTGTAGACGTAATCGGTTTGAATGGATACGGCTACGAATTGACGAGAATTTTGACGGCAGAACAGGTAACGGACTTGGAGAACGCAACCTCGTACAACGGCGTACCTTACAGCTACCCCGTATCTTATAAGGTATACGCGGGCGAGGTAGAAGCGACCGTAACGGACGGCTTCGTAGCAACAGAAACGCTGAGAGGCGAATACACAGTAGAGATCTATGTCGGTACGCAGTTGTTCTATACGGCAACCGTAACGTTTATAGACTCCTCCGATTCTTACGTATACAATACGGCAACGGACGTAAGCACGGTGAGCAAAACAGGCTGGGGTGGCAACATCACGGTAACGGCAGTGACGGCGGCAGAGCTTCCCATTGCATACACGGGCGAAGCAACGAACTTCCTGAAGATTAAGAATTTGAACGGTAACAAGATCGCGATTGCGCCTGAAATGGACGCGGCTTATTACGAAGAGTTGAAAGGCAAAAACTATCTCGTAGCATTTGATTATTTGCTTTACACGAATGGTTGTGAAAATCCCGCAATCGTATTCCAGGGTGTGAGTGGTCAATATCAAACGAAGGGCGACGCGTGGGTAACGCGCGGTGACGGCAGCCAAATTGGTTTTGACTCGAATACGGAAGGCGCAAACAACACGTTGTATCTTGACAACTTGTTGGACGGCACGACGACGTATGTAATGTACACGTATGATACACCCGACGGCTATGCAAATTGGGAACTGTACGTAGGTAATTTCCGCATTCTCAACACAGACGGAAGCGACCTCCCCGTAGGCAAAGTAGAGCCTGAAATTGAGTCGGCCATTGAAAATGCAGAAACAACGAAGATCGACCTGATCGGTTTGGCTAACTACTCCTACGACCTGTCTACGCTTTTGCCGAATGAGTACGAGGATGATCTCGCTACGGCAAGATCGTTCAACGGCAGAGAAGAAGTCTTCGACGTAACGTATGCGTTGAAGCAGGGTGAAAACGAAGTAGAACTTAGCGGCTCTTTCGTTCCTTGCGCTTCCGTAAGCGGTGACTACACGTTAGAAATCTACGTAGGCGGCGTATTGTTCTACACCGCTCCCGTAAACTTCTACGATTCCTCTGTGCGCGTATGGAATACGATTAACGCAGATAAGACCGGCGCGGCGTTTACCTCTAACGGTACGGTGAACGCTTGGTATGGATCGGTAACGTATCTTGAAACGTATGCAAACAAAGAAAATGTTTACGCGATCACGATGACAGAAAACGCAAATCAGTTCAACGGTATTTCGATCAAGGCAATGTATGAGAAATCCTATTACGAGGCTATTTTGGCGGCTGATCCTAACGCGAAAGTAACGTTCTATTTGTATTGGGAAGATTTGAAGGGCGTAGACCAAATTACGGTCAACAGTGAAATTCATTATAATAGAGAAACTTTAAAGGATAAGACTCCGAATGTATGGCAAAAGTTTGAAGTATCGCTTTCGGTATTGCTTACGAATTGGGATTACCAAGGCGTAGCAAGCGTAAGCTGGGGCGGAGCAGATGCGGCATTGGTAGGCTTTAACTCCAGTACGTCAACGGTAACGGGAAATTACGTTATTTATATGGCGGATTTGGCGATCGAAACGACGGCGGTCGACACGGTAGAGCCTACGATTACGCAAGTTTTGAGAGGTGAAACGACGCTTGTCAACACCGACGAAACGCCGAACTTGGATTTGAGTGAAACCATCTTGGAAGCAAACAAAACAGCGCTCGAAAGCTATCGTGCGTTCAACGGCGTAGCGACGTACTTCGATGTAACGTACGCGCTTGCAAAAGGCGAAGAAACGGTTATGGTAAACGGCTCTTCCGTTGCTTGTGACGGTTTGGTAGGCGTATACGATTTGACGGCATTTGTAGGCGGCGAAATCGCTTACACGGCAACGATTGACTTCTATAACAGCGAAGTAGCTCCCGAAACGGCAACGCCTACGTTCGACGCGAGAACGGCGGAAACGACGAAAGTAAATGTTCTCGGCTTGTCCGCGTACGAATACGATTTCTTGAGCGTTTTGACGGCAGACGACAAAGTTGCGTTGAGCTCGGCAAGAGAATTTAACGGCGAAGCGAACGTCTTCCCTGTAACCTATCAAGTATTGCAAGGCGAAACGGTAGTGTCGAGTGGCACGAAAGTTTCGTTCGCAGAGCTTGCAGGCGACTACACGTTTGAAATTTATGTAGGCGGCGTATTGTTCTACACCGCTCCCGTAAACTTCTACGATTCCTCCGATCCGTTCGTATGGAACGTAATCAGCGCGGAAAAGAACGGCGTTGACTATATGTGTAACGGTGCTGTTAAAAATTCTTGGGGTTCCATTGAATATTTGGAAACATACGCGAATGCAAGCGACGTTTATAAAGTAACGACGACGAATAATTACGAGTATTTTAACGGTATTTCAATCAAGGCAATGCACGACAAATCCTATTACCAAGAAATTTTGGATAAGGACGCATCGGCAAAACTCACGTTCCAGGTATATTGGGAAGATGTAAAAGGAGCTCAGTATCTTACGGAGAACAAATCGAGTGCTTATCAGAGAGAATATATTCCAGAAGAAGCATCTACGTGGCATACGTATGAGATACCTCTTTCGCGGTTGCTCGACAACTGGGATTATATGGGTGGCACTAACGGTGACTCGCGTTCGATCTTGGTTGCGATAGGCGAGGGCGCAACGGAGAACTTCTCATTCTATTTTGCGAATATGGCGCTTGAAACGACGGCAACGCCTGACACGGTAGATCCTACCGTAGAATTGGTGACGGGCGCGGCGCAATCCGTCAATATGGCAGGCAATACGACGTTTGACTTGACGTCCACGATTTCGGGCGTAAATCAAGTAAAACTCGAGGCAATGAACGTATTCGATAAGAATGCGTATATGACGGTAGAAAACTACTTTGAGGTAACCTACACGCTCACGCAGGGTGAAACGGTTTACGATCTTGGCACGAGTGCTTCGATCGATTCTTCCGCATACCTTGGCGACTATACGTTCAACGTATATATCGGCGGCGTAGAAGCGTACGAATCCACGCTTACCCTCTACAACACCGACAACGGTTACGAATGGAACGTAATCAGCTCGGCAAAAGACGGCGTTGACTATATGTGTAACGGTGTGATTAGCAATGCTTCTGGTACGATCGAATATTTGGAAAGCTATGCAGAAGTAAATGATGTATACAAACTGACGACGACGACAGATTACAACCAGTTTAACGGTATCGGTATTACGCCTATGCACGACAAGTCCTATTACCAAGAACTTGCGGAAATGGATGCGTCGGCAAAACTTACGTTCCAAATTTATTGGGAAGATTTGAAAGGCGCTACATACCTTACGCCTATGCAGACGGGCTCTTGGGGAAGACAGTCCAAAGGAAACAGAACTGAAAATACGTGGCACACGTACGAGATTTCTCTTTCTACGATTCTGGCAAACTGGGATAAGTTAGGTGTTTCGCAGCCGGGTAGCGGTGGTGCTCAAAATACTATTTTCGGTATCGATAATGGCGCAACGGAGAACTTCTCATTCTATTTTGCGAATATGGAATTGGTAGTAGACGTTCCCGAATATTTCTACGAAGCAACAGAAGAAGAAACCGAAAACGTTGTATGGAACTCCGTAAACCCTGAACGTATCACCGATTATACGGCATATTACGTTAACCAGCCTGTATCTTGGAGAGGCGGCACGAGCTTTATCTCCGTTGACAAACTCAGCGAAGAAAATGCGTTGGGTGGCAGAACGGAAGGCGCGTACTATCTCGTTACGATGGATACAAGCAATGCGGATTGCTATCACTACTTTGCATTAAAGCCTTTGTTTGACAAAGCAACCTATCAAAACAATTACGATCTCTCCACGGCAACGTTGACGTTCGACTTCTGTTTTAAGAACGTAGCGGCAACGCCTACGTCCACGCCTACCTTGAGAAAAGTTAATCCTCTCGGCGGCGCGGCGATAAACGCGCAGGCGGACACGTGGTACACGTTTGAAGTTTCGTTGGCGAAATTGCTTGAAAATTGGGATGAATTCCAAACACCCAATACGAACGATGAGTCAGATCTGTGCTCGATCTTCAAGTTGGAAAGCACGTTCGGCTCTGACGAAAATAAGGATTCCGATCCCGTGAATATGTGGTTTGGTAACTTCGAGTTGTCGGGTAAGAAAGACGCAGACAACACGGTTGGCAAAGCGGAGAACAACACGGATGCGACCATTTGGACGGCAACCGGCGAGAAGATCTTGCAGAATAAGACGTACGAAGTTGGCGCGGAAGCGCTCGAAATCAACGCATTCCGCAACGAGTACGAATCCGCGCAGATCATTATGACGGCTACGTCCGAAATGACGTACACGATTGAACTTGCAGACTTGACGGATAGATGGGGCAACGTCCTTTCGGCGGATTGCTTCGATATCTACCATCAGTTGTATATTGAAGTATCGCGTTCGACCGATCCTTTCAATTCGCAGGGCGCAGGCTTCTATCCCGACGCATTGTTGCCTTACAGCGCGGCGGTGCTCAAGGGCATCAACACGACGGCAAACGGCAACCAGGGTATTTGGGTAACGGTTAACGTACCGAAAGATCAGGAAGCAGGCGTTTACACGGGCGCATTCACGCTCACGATCGACGGTAAGACGGCGACAGTTCCCGTATGCGTAACGGTTTACGATTACACGCTCTCTGACGAAGTCCACAGCACGAACACGTTCAGCTTCAACTGGGCAGCGGTTGCGGCGGCGGAAGGCTTGTTCGCAGACGGCGTAACGGATTACAGCGAAGTAAGCGGCTCTAACGTACCTTACGAATTGCAGCAGATGTATCGTGACTTCTTGTCTGAGTACCGTATCAGTACTCCTGCATTGGCGGGTTACACGGGCAGCGATTATACGAGTTGGGCGGGCTACGCGTATAGACCGAATGAAATCTTCAACTATACGAAAGAGAACGACGAATTCACATCTACGTTCAAGCTGTTGAACAAAGATGAAACGGGCTATAGCAATATGACCGATTATGAGTTCAACGACAACGTTGAAAAGTGGTTGGTATCCGTAACGGAACAGCTTAAGAAAGATCCTGCATACAGAATCAACATTATTTCGCAGTCCACGCGTGTAAGAAGTGCGGTCATTGAAAGCACGGTTGCGGCGTTGAATAAGGACGCGGCTACGGAAGCTACGGCTTTGGCTGGCATTGATACGATTCACAATGTTCGAGATGGCTCTCAAGGTGGCGACGTGATCGACGAACTCGTATTGAGACACGTTATTGAAGAAATGTATCTTTACAGCGTAGAGAACAATATCAACTTGTTCGATCGTTCGTATATGTTCTTCAGCGGTATCGACGAATTCGAATCTAAGGGCACGTTGGTCGGCGACGTAACTTGGACGGAATACGCTCTGTACGTTGTAAGCAGAATGAACGCGTTCTTCAACGCAGAAGAGGGCGAGGACGGTAATATGTCCGCTTGGTTGCGTGCGAAGTATGGCGTAGCGGAAGGAACGTTTGCAGATGAAATTTTGGCTTCCATCACGGCGTTCAAGATGTCGATCACGAGCAGTAAGATTTCGACGGCAGAACTCTTTGATTCGGTAGGCGTAGACGCAATCTTCGTTCCTACTTTGGATCAATATCACGACGCGGAAGAATATGCGAAGTGGCAGGCGTACGCGGAAGCGCATAGCGGCAAGGTAATGTGGACGTACACGGCAATCCATCCCGATGCTCCTTACACCTCCTACCATATTGAAGACAACTTGCTTTCCGCAAGATTGCTCAACTGGATGATGTATGAAAAGGACACGGTAGGCAACTTGTACTGGTCGACGATGCTTTCGAGATATCTCGGCGGCTTCGACAACGATGGTACGATTATCTCCGGTATGGACTACTACACGGTGGCAGAGAAGTATCTGAACCAGAACGGTGAAGGCTTCTTGATCTATCCCGGTGAATGCTATTCGGTAACGGGCCCCGTAGGCAGCGTTCGTTTGCAAGCGATCCGCGACGGTGTAGAAGACTACGATTTGTTGTACGCTTTGGAAGAATTGTACGTAAATCAAGGGTTGGAAAGCTTCGACGACGTATACGAATACTTGGCTGAAACGGTTTACTTCGGTACGAAAGTGAAGTACGGCTCCAACAGCTACTATCTTGACGGCGACGCGACGTATCTTGACAACTTCGTATCGATGCGTGGAAACTTAGCAACCTTGCTTGAAATGGCAAGCGACGCGAACGTTCAAGCGTATCTGTCCGAAGCAAGCTTCGATAAGGAAAACAAGACGGTTACGTTCTCCATCAAGGCGGCTGACGGTATCTCCGTACTGGTCAACGGTGAGAAACTTACGGCGGTAGACGGCGTATACACCAAGACCTTGTCTTTGACGAGCGTTGACTCCGTAAGCATTTTGGTCGGCGGCACGTACGAGCTCAACTTCTCGCTTGCGCATAAAGCAGAAGAAGCAAACGCAACGATTGAAGGGTTAACGAACGACTTCTTGGCAGGCGTTACGGTTACGGCTCACTACGGCACCACTGAAGATGGTATTAGCGCAGGTTCGGCAGAATCGGCGGCTTCGGCTCCTACGGGCGCAGTAGCTGACGCGACGTATTATAGTATGAGTCTGGAAAAAGATTCAACTTACAACGGCTTCACGTTCACCTTGACGGAAGAACTTAAAACGCTTTTGGAAAACTATTCCGACGACGCAGTTCTTCAGTACGACTTCTACATTGAAGAAGCAGGCGTTGATAACAGAGGCGTTTCCGGTTACTGGTTGGGTGCTCCGAGAACAGGTTATACCACGAACACTTGGATTACGTTGGAGGTTTCTATGAGAAGCGTCTTGAGTGCGAGCGGCACAGTGGTTGCTGGATCTGATGAGAATGGTGATCCTAGAGCCATGAGCGATATTTACAACAACGCATTGGCGACGCTGGGCTATGAGTATGTTCAAACCGATATGAACTTGTATATCGGTAACTTCAGAGTTGTTCAAGCATAACACACAATCTAAAAAATATCCTACGAAATATTTCGAAGGATATTTTTTAATTTTACCACAACTTTGCTTTGAGCAAAATATCACTGCGCAGCAATCAGTCATACACTTTCTGTCAGAAAGTCGCCAAAAACAGCCTTTTTAGTATAAAAGCTTGACAAAAATTGCAGCCCGTGATATAATCTAGTTATATACGCAAACTAGGGAAAGGGAATAATGTAGAAAAGTTCCAACCAATGCAAAGTCTGCAAGGGTTGGGCTAACGGGAGAAAACAATGAGAAAACGACATAAAATACTCCTTGTCATCGCTGACGTATGCGCGGTGCTTTTGGCGGTAGCGTTAGCGCACCTGAGTACGCATACCCCGAAGATTTGGACTTTAAAGACTGCTTTTTGGGCAGGCGGAAACGTTATCTGCACAGTGGGGCTGTTTACGCTGTTTGGAATGTATTCCATCGTTTTTAAATCGGTCGGTATCGTAGAAAATTTAAAACTGTTATCGGCAACGGCGATACTTGGCGTATTTAACGTCGTGTATTCGGTTGCAATAGGTCGCGTGGACGTTAGTATCGGTACGGCGTTTATCTTTACCGTACTTTTGGCTGTTATGGCGGTCGGGATTCGGTATATGCTCCGTATTGCAATGGTTTTGAAGTACTATTTCTTCGATAAGCGTCCGAATAAAACGCGAGTGATGATTGTAGGCGGCGGTGACGCAGGTACGATGCTGATCAAGGAAATGCTCAGTTCGGACAAGGTGGCGTACTATCCCGTATGCATCGTGGACGATAGTCTGGAAAAAGTTGGGAAAGCCATCGGTAGCGTCAAAGTCGTAGGCACGACCGAGCAGATTCCCGAGCTCGTGGAAAAATACCACGTACAAGAGATTTTTATCGCGATGCCCTCCGTAGCCAAAAGGCGTTTGAGTGAGATTGTAAATGTTTGTAAAGACGCGATAAAAACCGTCAAAATTTTGCCCGGAGTCTATCAATTCGCAACGGGAGAAGTCACGGTCGCAACCCTTCGCGACGTAGACGTACAGGACCTTTTAGGCAGAGAACAGGTCAAGGTCAATTTGGACGAAATTATGGGCTATATTGAGCACGAAACCGTACTTGTCACGGGTGGCGGTGGCTCGATTGGCAGCGAGTTGTGTCGCCAAGTCGCTTCGCATAACCCTAAAACGTTGATTATTTTCGATATTTACGAAAATAACGCTTACGATATTGAGCAGGAGCTGAAACATAACTATCCTAATTTGAAGCTGATTACGTTGATTGGCAGTATCCGCGATGAAAAGAAAATCCGTAACGTATTTGAGAAATACCAACCGAGGATTGTTTTCCACGCGGCAGCGCACAAGCACGTGCCTTTGATGGAAACGAGTCCCAACGAAGCCGTGAAGAACAACGTTTTCGGAACTTTGAACGTAGCGCGTATGGCGGACGAATTTAAAGTCAAGACGTTCGTCCAGATCTCTACAGACAAAGCGGTCAACCCTACGAATATTATGGGCGCGACCAAGCGCATTTGCGAGATGATTATTCAAACGATCGGTCGCCACAGCAAGCATACGAATTTCGTAGCCGTACGCTTTGGGAACGTACTCGGCTCGAACGGCTCGGTCATTCCGCTGTTCCGCAAGCAGATCGCGGCGGGCGGACCGGTTACGGTCACGGATAAAGAAATCATTCGTTACTTTATGACCATACCCGAAGCGGTATCGCTCGTATTACAGGCAGGCGCGTACGCAAAAGGCGGACAAATTTTCGTTCTGGATATGGGCGAACCTGTGAAGATCTACGACTTGGCATATAATCTCATCAAACTCTCGGGGTATAAACCCAACGAAGACATCGACATCGTATGCACGGGACTTCGTCCGGGTGAAAAGCTCTACGAAGAACGTCTGATGGAAGAAGAGGGCTTGCAGACCACGGCAAACGGCCTGATCAATATCGCCCGTCCCATTCCCTTGGACGAGGACTTGCTTTGGAAAACGCTGGATAAGCTCCACGTAGAAGTCCATAAGGAAACGGAGGAGATGAAGAGCCTCGTACAAGAACTCGTTCCCACGTATACCATCGACGAAACGCATTAAACAAAAAAGCGCTCTGCTTAAAGCAGGGCGCTTTTAACGTGCTCTTTTTCACTTAATCTTGCGAGTATTCATAAGAGGGAATGGGTTTGAGCTTAAACGCATTGAGTGCGTGTAAACGGTCGATTTTTGCCTTGATTTCAGCGTCCTCGCAAATTCCCTCGCGGATATATCGATCGAGCATAGCGTAGGTAAAGCCGAGGTTGTCCTCGTCCGTTCGGTCGGTGAGTCCATCCGAGGGAACTTTATCTACGAGTGAGTCGGGCAGTCCCAAATATTTCCCAACGGCTTTTACCTCTTGAACGGTGAGTTTACCAAGGGGAGAGAAATCGCCGGCGGCATCGCCGTATCGGGTGGAATATCCCACCCAATCTTCAGAAAGATTGCAGGTATTCGCCACTCTTCCGTTTTTGGATTGAGAAAGGGCGTATAACGTCGCCATACGGATACGGGGCGGGAGATTGATCTTCGTTTGTCTACTGATTTCCACGCCGCAATTTTCAAGACTTTCGATCGCTCCGTCTACGCTTTTTTTGATATTGCAAACGTAATTGGGGATACCCAGGGTTGAGGCGAGCAGTTTTGCGCTGTCAATATCCTTTTGCTCGCCGTTGGGCATCAATACACCGATCACGCGCTCTTTCCCGAGCGCTTTTACACACAGCGCGGCAACCACGCTAGAATCCTTTCCGCCCGAAATTCCGATGACGGCGTTGCAGCCTTTTCCGTTTTCTTCAAACCAATCGCGAATCCATTGTACGATTTCGTGGGTAACTTTTTCTACGTTGAACATACTTGATTTCCTCCGTTTGGAATACAGTTTGTTTCCGTTTGGGTAAAAATATGGGAACAGCCTTCGGAAACCTCCGAAGGCTTGTGTTTTTTAAATGCCGAACAGCAAATCACCGTACGTAGGGAACGGCCAATAGTCGGCGGAAACGACGTTTTCAAGTGCGTCTACGTCTTTTCGAAGCGCCTCCATTTTGGTCAACACTTTGTCGTGATAATAGGTCGCGAGCGCTTGCGTTTCCGCAATCTTTCCTGCGCTAATAAGTAACTTATTCAAATCCCTGGTATGCTTGTATGCTTTGGAAAGCAACTCGCAAATCTCCGTCAAAGTAGACTGTTCGTACGAACAATCCAGCGATTCGCAAACGGATTTTTTGGACAAAATCGTATTGCTCAGCGTTTGGCTGTATTCGCTGATTGCAGGAAGAATATCCTTCATTGACATATCCGCCATCGTCCGCGCTTCGATATTGACGAGCTTGCAATAGCTTTCAAGCAAGATCTCGTAGCGAGAGTACATTTCCTTTTCCGTAAAGACCTTATGAGCCGTAAAAAGAGCGACGTTCTTTTTCGCGACGAAATAGGGGAGCGCTTCGGGGGTGGATTTTAAATTGCATAAGCCGCGCTTTTCCGCTTCTTTCGTCCAAGCGTCGTCGTAACCGTTCCCGTTGAAGATAATGCGCTTATGTTTCGTAATTACGCGTTTGATAAGGCTATGCAGCGCCGTTTCAAAATCGGATGCGTTTTCCAGCTCGTCTGCAAACAGCCGTAAACTCTCGGCAACGGCAGTATTGATCACGACGTTGGAGCCGGAGATCGAGGAAGAAGAGCCGACCATACGGAACTCGAACTTATTGCCCGTGAATGCGAAAGGCGAGGTACGGTTTCTGTCCGTCGTATCTTTCGGAAATTTAGGCAAAGTATGCACGCCTACGCGCATCAGCTCTTTTTCTTTCGCGCCGTAAGGAGAGTCCTTTTCAATGGATTCCAAAATTTCAGTCAACTCGTCGCCGAGGAAAATGGATACGACGGCGGGGGGAGCTTCGCCTGCGCCCAAACGGTGATCGTTGCTGGCGGAGGCAACCGAAATACGCAAAAGATCCTGATAATCGTCCACCGCTTTGATGATGGCGCAAAGGAATAAAAGGAACTGCGCGTTTGCCGCGGGGGTATCGCCCGGTTCTAACAAATTTACGCCCGTATTTGTGGAGATGGACCAGTTATTGTGTTTCCCGCTCCCGTTGACCCCTGCGAACGGTTTTTCGTGGAGTAAGCACACCATATCGTGCTTTTTTGCGAGTTTTTGCATAATCTCCATCGTCAACTGATTGTGATCGGCTGCGATATTCGTCGTGTCGTAGATGGGCGCCAACTCGTGCTGAGAGGGCGCGGCTTCGTTATGCTCGGTTTTCGCGAGTACGCCAAGTTTCCAAAGCTCTTCGTTGAGCTCTTTCATAAACGCCTGTACGCGGGGTTTGATAACGCCGAAATAATGGTCTTCCAGCTCCTGTCCTTTAGGCGGTTTCGAGCCAAATAACGTGCGTCCCGTATAAATGAGGTCTTTTCTCTGTTGGAAAAGATCCTTGTCCACGAGGAAATATTCCTGTTCCGCGCCGACTGTCGTTTTCACGGAAGTCACGTTCTCGTTCCCGAACAGTTTAAGCACGCGGAGTGCCTGACGGTTAATCGCCTCCATAGAACGCAAAAGAGGAGTTTTCTGATCGAGCGCTTCTCCGCCGTAGGAGCAAAACGCCGTGGGGATACACAACACGCCGTCTTTGATAAAGGCGTAAGAGGTAGCGTCCCAAGCGGTATAACCTCTGGCTTCAAACGTTGCGCGGAGTCCGCCCGAGGGGAAAGAGGAGGCGTCCGATTCACCGCGAACGAGTTCTTTTCCCGAAAATTCCATAATGACTCTTCCGTCTTTATCGGGAGAGATAAAGCTGTCGTGCTTTTCGGCGGTAATGCCCGTCATCGGTTGGAACCAATGCGTATAGTGGGTTGCGCCCAATTCCACCGCCCAATCTTTCATAGCGGAAGCAACTTCATTTGCGACGGATAAATTCAAGCTTCTGCCGTGCGCGATCGTGCGTTGCAAAGAATTATATACGTCGGGCGCAAGCCGAGCTTGCATCACTTTGTCGTCAAAGACCATACAACCGAAATATTCAGGCAATAAATTCTTCATAAGAGACTCCTTTTGAGGATCTTTCGTAGATATGGTTATTATACCGCATTTCACCGTCGTTTGTCAACGGTTTCACGCCCCAACGAGTCGTTTAATTTTCTTGTTTTTCGGGCATAAACTTCCAATATCGCGCAGGCAGGTATCCGCGCATTTGTTTCAAACGTTCCCGCTCGGGAATATTGACGCTCGCATAATACCGTTTCCACAGCGCTTGCCACTCGGCTTCGTCGGCGGAAATTACGACATCCGTCCTGCCTAGGGGCGCGACGAATACGTTTTTTCCGTCGTATACCGCCGCTTTTTTCCTCCCTACGTCGTGGAGAACGAACGGATATTCAGGGAGTCTTGCCTTAAAGTGTGGCACGAGCAAATCGCAAATATCGTGATCGGGCGAAAAGGGCGCGTAGAGCGCGCCGCTCGCGCTTTCCGTAAATCGGATAAACCCGTGAAATCTGTGAATTTCAAAAGCGACTTGCCGAATGGCGTCGTCCGCTTCTCGGGCGGCAACGTGAGCGAGCATTTTTCGCACGGGTCGCTTTTCCAGAGCGAGCAACCTACAGTAACGGAACGCGATCATATCCCGATCCATTCGTCCGTTTCTAAATAGGAGTAAAAAATCGTGGGGAAAAGACGAGTCAAACTCCGTCAACCTTTTTTTCGCCTTTTCCGCCAAAACGCGAGAGGAGGGAACGAACACGCTGTGTTCCCCTAAAAGAAGTTGTGTTTGCGTAGACGAAAGAATGGCGTCGTCGTCGGAAAATCCCCGTAAGAACGCCGTAAAAAATCCGTCTTCCGTTCCGTCGAAAAAGTAAATCATAATTCCCCCGTCAGCGCGGCGACTGCGTTTGATCTCGTGGAAAGAAGCAATTTTTCTTCCGTCAAAAGCGGAGTGGAGTCAAACAAATTTAATTGCTGGGCGGTTTCAGAGCATTCCGCCGCCGAAAGCAACCCGCGCACGATCCGTTCGTTTTCCGAGCCGAGAAATTTCCCGTCACATACGATAAAATGCTTGGCGCGTTTTAAAACCACTCGCATTTTTGCAAGATCCTCGAATTGCAGTGTTGTATATCTTCTCGCGTGTATGATTTTCTGCGCGCTTCGGATCCCGATCCCCGGCACACGGAGCAAAACGTCGAGGGGAGCGCGGTTGATCTCCACGGGAAACAAATGCAAATTTTTCAATGCCCAAGCGCATTTGGGATCAAATTCGGACGTTAAATTTTCCCCCTCGGCAACAAGCTCCTCCACGGTAAACCCGTAAAACCGAAGCAACCAGTCCGCTTGATACAACCGATGCTCCCGAAGCTGTCCGACGCATTTTTCAGGGAGTAGGGAATCGTGCACGACGGGCACGTAGGAAGAATAATACACCCGCTTCATATCCATCGAGCGATACAGCGCCTGCGTGAGTCGCAAGATCTGCCCATCGGGTTCCGGCGAAGCGCCGATGATCATTTGCGTTGTCTGTCCGGCAGGCAAAAAATGTCCTTTCCGCTTCTCTTCCCGAAAGACGGCTTTTTGCACAGTCAGCTCCCGCATCGGCAACAGCAAACTCTCCTTGCTCTTTTGCGGTGCGAGAAGTTTTAAACTCTTTTCCGACGGCAACTCGATGTTATAGCTCATACGGTCGGCGTAAAGAGCCGCTTCCCGAATCAACGCCTTGTCCGCTCGAGGAATCCCCTTAAGATGAATATATCCGTGGAAACGGTATTCCGTCCGCAACTTCTTTACGGTGAGTACCAATCTCTCCATCGTGTAATCGGGAGTCTTACAAACTGCAGAAGAGAGGAAGAGTCCCTCTATGTAATTTCGTTTATAAAAATCGATGACTAGCTCGCAAATCTCGTCGGGAGTCGCCGTAACCCGCGGAACGTCCGCGTCCGAGCGGCTCGGGCAATATTTACAATGATAAATACAGTCGTTGCTCATCAAAATTTTCAAAAGCGAAATACACCGTCCGTCGGGCGTAAACGAATGGCAACATCCCGCAACGTACCCGTTGCCCATGCCGCCCGTATTCTTGCGCTTGCTCCCCGACGACGAACAGGACACGTCGTACTTCGCGCTCTCCGTTAAAATTCGCAACTTCTCTTCGCTAATCATAGTACGTTTATTATAACGCGAATCAATACAAAAGTCAAACATTTGTTCGCGTTTTTGCAAAAAAAGTAAAATAAAAAAATCCGCAACAAAACGCTGCGGAAAAGATAAAAGCATAGGGGCAGGTATGCGATGAAAAAGAAAACGACCTATCGTGTCCGTGTTTATTTTTCTTGCTTTTGCCGTTTTTCCATTTTTTTCCAATTATAGAAAGAGTAGGTATCGTGACATAAAAACGCAGAGAAGCAAACGATCATAGGCAAATAGGAAAGATCGTTTACGGCGGCGAAGATCCAAAGTCCCACGAGTACGAGATCGTTGGCAACGTAAGCGAGCGCGTAATAAGGACTGCGGTAAATGAGCAAAATCGCCGCGAAAAAGCTAGTCGTGACCGAAACGGTGCTCAACCATAAAACATTGGTATGGAAATATTTCAAAACAAAATAAAACACGACAGTCACAACGGCGGCCATTCCGCAGGTAAAGAGGAGTTTTTTCTTGCTCAACGAACCGATTTTCACTTCGGAAAATCCTTTATCGGAAGGATTTTTAAGCCAATGAATACAAGCGATGATGGCGCTGGGTGCGCTCATAAACAAATACGTCGCCATTTCTCCGTAGTAGCGGTTTCGGATGGAAATAATCCCGTAAAGAATACTAAAGAGAATGATCAAAAACTGCCCGATCACGTTCCCTTTGGCGATAAAAATGAGCGCGGTGACGCCCACGAGGGAAGCGACGAGCGTGAGCGGATAAAAATCCCCGCTGCATAAAAAGGAGATTAAAATGAGGCAAAAAGAAAAGCCCCACAATCCCCACTCGAATTTAGAAAAATAGCTCAGATACTTTTTGAGTTTCATACAATATTGCTCCAATAAAACTGAGTTTATTATATCGCGTTTTCTTTATAAAGTCAATTAAATAAAGCTTACAATGATAGGAGGTGTTCGCGCAAGAGAAAAATGTAGAAAATTATATGCATACGCTTGTAAAAAAAGGAAAAATATGTTACAATAATGGAGTTCAAATACATAGGACAAGGAGAGAATATGGATATTTTTAATGCAATTTTGATCCTGCTCGCAGGCTGCGGTGTATTCATCGCGGGTATGAATATGCTCAGCGACGGTTTGGAGCACAGCGCGGGCGGGGGAATGAAAAAGTTGCTCGGCAAGATCAGCAACAACCGGTTTGCGGGGGTAGGTATCGGCGCGGCGGTGACGGGAATCATTCAAAGCTCGTCGGCAACGAGCGTTATGGTCATCGGTCTTGTCAACGCAGGGGTTATGACGTTGACGCAGGCGACCGCCATCATTATGGGTGCGAACATCGGTACGACGGTCACGGGTATTTTGGTGTCGTTGAAATCATTAAACATTTCGCTGTATATGACTCTTTTGGCGTTTATCGGCGTTATGATGACGTTCTTTAAAAAAGAGCGGATCAAACAAATCGGTGGGATCTTATGCGGTTTGGGTTTAATTTTCGTGGGTCTGGATCTAATGAGTAGCGCCTTCGGCGGCTCGGGATTAGAACAGTTTTTCCAAGAAAAAGTATTTAGCAATATCAAATTCCCGCTTTTGTTGATTTTCTGCGGTATGGCGTTCACGGCATTGATTCAAAGCTCTTCTGCGGCAACGGGTTTGTTTATCGTTATGGTCGGCGCAGGCGCGTTGGAGCTAGAGAGCGCGTTGTTCTTAGTGCTCGGCTCTAACATCGGTACGTGTATTACGGCGGTGCTTGCGGCGCTCGGCACGGGCGTAAACGCAAAGCGCGCTGCGCTCATCCACTTGACGTTTAACGTAATCGGTACGATCCTGTTCACGATTTTCCTTTGGATTTTTACCGATCCCATTATCAAACTGTTCGATAAGATTCTTCCCGGCAATCCGCAAATGCAGCTCGCTTGGTTCCACGTAATCTTCAACGTAACGACGACGATCATTCTCTTGCCGTTCGTGAAACAGTTGGTACAATTCGCTTCCATTGTCATTCAAGAGAAAAAGGCGGAGGAAACGCCTGCTCGCCATTTAAAATACGTGGATGAAAGACTTCTCAAAGCGCCTTCGATTGCGGTTATGCAGGTCAAGAAAGAAATCGAATGTATGGCGGATACAGTTAGAAACAATTTAGAAAAATCGTTTGAAGCGTTACGTTTGCAATCGGACAAATACGGCGCGGAGTTGTATGAAAATGAAGAGATGATCGACTTTACGAACAATGCGGTGAATAAATATCTCATTCGCCTTTCCGCCCTCGTGGATACGAAGGACGAAAAGAAAATCGGCGCGTATTTCCACGTTTTGAACGACTTAGAGCGTATCGGCGATCACGCGGAAAACTTCTACGAAATCGGAACGCAAATGAAGAAACAAGACCTCGTATTTTCCGAGACGGCGATTTCCGAGATCCAAGAAATGCAGAATAAAGTACTCCGTATGTTCGAGATCGCGGAAGAAGCGTTCGACAACATGAAAACCGACCGCTTGAGCGAGTTGACGGCGCTCGAAAACGAAGTGGACGGTATGAAACGCTCGTTGTCCGCAAACCACGTCGCTCGCCTTTCGGAGGGGACTTGCAAGGTGGAGCTCAGCGCGTATTTCTTCTCCACCGTATCGGGTTTGGAGCGCGTTGCCGATCACCTCGTCAACGTCGGTTACAGTATCCTCAATCCCACAGGCTCGCAGAGTATCGCCAAACAAGAAGGCAGTTTATAATCCCGTTTTGACAAAGAAAAGAAGCAAGCGCGCCTTGCTTCTTTTCTTTGTTGAGAAGATTTTTCCAAAAAAGTTCTCTCAAACGCTTGATTGTCATAAAAATATATGATATAATTAAAATTGTCATAACAAAATGTGACAATTCAAAAAAGCGTGAGGGAACGCAAAAATGGAAGAAACGAAAGAAAGAAAAGTCGTAAAAAAGCGCAAATGGTGGTTCAAGCTCTTAAAGAAGCTTATGAAAGGGCGGTATAAAGAGCCGGAATTTATTTATCTTGGAGAAAAATTTACGACGGGGAGTATTATTTTAAGCAACCACGAGGGTACGGACGCGCCGATGTCGTTGGAGATTTGGTGTGACGTTCCGATGCGGATGTGGGGCGCGCACGAAATGAATTCAGGGCTTATCAAGATGTATAAATACCAAACTCGCGTGTATTATCACGAAAGAAAGGGATGGAACTTGCACCTTGCGCGGTTGTTTTGTTTGATCGCGACTCCGCTCACGAATTTATTCTATAAAGGATTAAATCTGATTTCGACGTATCGGGACGGACGGTTTTTAAAGACCTTGCGCGAGAGCGTATCCGCCTTAAAAGAGGGGCAGAACGTAGTGATCTTCCCCGAGAACGCAACGAACGGTTATTTGGAGGAGCTGGAAGACTTTTGGTTAGGCTTTACGATGCTGGGAGAAACGTGCCTGAAAAAGGGAATGGACATACCCGTGTACGTAACGTACTTCAAAAAGAAAGATCTGCAATACGTAGTGGACGCGCCGATCAAGTATTCCGATTTAATGCAGGGCGGAGCGAGTCGGGAAGAGATCGCCAAGCGTCTTTTGAATCGCTGTAACGAGCTGGGTAAAATGGAATTTAAGGATACGCCCATCGAGCAAGAAGCGGCGGTAACCGAAGACAAATAACATAAAACACGGCGGCGTTGAACAACGCCGCCGTGTTTTATGTTTAGATATCCTTAAAATTTTCTTTGATAAAGTTCTCCTGCAATTTGAAAGAACAAATCTCTTTTTTCACGAAAATCGTTATACAATTCTTTTTGCTTTTCGTCTAAAGAGTCCGCCAAATCGTTTTCCGCGATCCACATTTGGCTTTGCGCAACTCGAAAGTCATAGTCCATATCGTCGCGGATTTTTTCTGCCATTTTGCCGATCATTTGTCCGATTTCTTAATTGGTAAATTTCTTTTTCATAAAACCTCCTAAAATAAAAAAGTGCGCCAACCGAAGTCAACGCACCGAAAAATGCGAAACTCCAAGTTGTCGCCAAACGAACTTTATCGCAAGTATAAGCATAGCCATACTATCGAACGGGAGTCGCACTTTTACCAAATGGATATCTGTTCGATTAGTATGAAGAATAGGAGCATAATTATCCTATAAAAGAAACTACGTCTATTTGCGATAATATTAAATTCGTTTGGCTTATTTAGTATAGCACATATAAAAAGTTTTATCAAGCAATTTTACGAAATTTTACGCAAGGAAGATAAAAATAAAAAATGTAAATGGATGCAAAATTAACGATACCCATAATTTAATGCAAACAAAAAGAGCCTACTTTCATGGAAAGCAAAAACTCTCGAGAAGCAGGCTCTTGATCGTATTAAATTTTTTCTTTCAAAGTTTTGCAGCTTGAAATCAGCATTCGTCTAATTCGACCGCAAAGGTTACGGAACTTTTTGAATGTTTCTTCGTTTATGGCATTTGTGTTAAACAGTAGTTTTAACCACCCTTCTGTTTCACTACATTCCTTAAGTGCTATTTCAAACTTGGAAACCATATCCAACTTGCTCTGTCCGTAATTGGCTTCACGGATATTGGCATAAACACTGCTTAAACTTTTACGGATTTGAAATAAAGTATTTGACGAGGCTTTTATCTTTTGACAAAGTAGTTCTATTTCGGTGGCAAGTTGTTCGAAATAAATGAGCAAGTAATTCTTTGACATATATAACACCTCTTTATGTGTATTATATCACAAAGTTTAACTAAATCAAGGCATTAGCCTTGTATATCATCAATTTCGGAGAAATTGCATATCACCAACACAGGGTGTTGTATATCATCATTGCGAAAGAGGATACAGCCTACGGCTGATGATATGCACTTTGGGTGATGATATCCAGACCTACGGTCTGATGATATACCATCGCTTTCGCAATGGATAAATATGTGTGTATTATATCACAAAGTTTAACTAAATCAAGGCAGTAGCCTTGTATATCATCAATTTCGGAGAAATTGCATATCACCAACACAGGGTGTTGTATATCATCATTGCGAAAGAGGATACAGCCTACGGCTGATAATATGCACTTTGGGTGATGATATCCAGACCTGCGGTCCGATGATATACCATCGCTTTCGCAATGGATAAAAAAAGTCGTATCAACTGATACGACTTTTTTGGCGCAGAGAACAGGATTTGAACCTGCGGTGAGCTTCCACCCACACACGATTTCCAATCGTGCTCCTTAAACCACTCAGACATCTCTGCAAATATAAGCGTTATCGCGCAACGCTTATTTATATTACTGTATTTTTTGAAAAAAGGCAAGCGTTTTTAAGCGGACTTTTATAAAATTCTCAAAAAAACTTCTCAATTTTGCGTTTTGTAACAATCGCACGCCTTGCCGCTTTTCAAAAATCCCGTATCCGAGCACTTTTTACACGTAAATTGCGGCGTTAAATCTTCTTCCGTGATCCCGATCCGAGTTAAAATCTCTTTCCGCTCGGCAATCAACGCCGTTTTCGTTTGTTGTAAAGAGGGGAGTTTATCCGGCTCGAACACTTCCGCTTTCGCAAGGGAAATTTCCATTTTGGAAAGTTCCGTTTCCAGCTGTTTGAAACGTTTGTCCTTGTTGGCTTTTTCCAAATTCCGATCCGCAACGGTTTGCGCTTTTTCCCGAAGAAGCGCGTAGTATCTTTCCCGATCGGATTTAGCATTTACCGCTTCGATTGCGGGATTGACATAGCCCGTTTTCGGTGTAGAAATTCCTATTGTCGGCGCGCTTGGAATCTCGTTCAACGCGTACACGCCCCCCCTCTTCCAATCGGACAGGATCTTATTCATATAGGGGATAGGGCTTGCGGAAGCGGCGCTTCTCTTCGCAGCTTCAAGGATCATTTCGTTGCTAAATTTCCAATCCCTCCAGGTCTGTACCATAGAAAGATTGGTTGCGTTTTTACGGAGCGTACCGCAAATTTTTTCGATCTCGTTAAACAGCTTGAGTTCGTCGTTTTTACCTTTCAAGAATTCTTTGACTCCCTCTTTAGAAACGATGCCCTCGGCGAACAGTTTTCCGACCAATTCGTCCAAAGCGTTGAAATCGCTCCGTCCCGATTTCAGGCAGAACAACGCCATATCGAGAAGGGAGGAGTCCTCAAATCCGTACGTGTACCATTTTTCGGTATATTCGTCAATGAACGTCGCGGTATTGTTGACTTTGACCCCCAACTTTCTTGCGATCCGCAAGGTAAGCGTGCCGAGCAGTTCTCGTTCGGTAAGATAATTTTCGATGCCGCGGAGTTCGGTTTTTCCCTTTTGAGCCAACTCTTCCAAGGACAGATCAAGGCTTGCCATCGTACCGCGTTTCATACGCTTTGCGGCGGCGAGTACGCCGTCCTTGCGGAAACCCAGCTCCTCCGTCCATTTTTTATACAGCGCGTAATCCCCGTCCTCGGGCGCGCGCTGATAGAGCGCCATTGCATTGAAAACAGCGAGCAGATCTTTTTCGTGCGCGTTGTAGTTCGACAGCGCTTTTTCCACCTGTTCGTAAGTGGAGCAACCGTTTTGAATGAGTTTTTTCGCCTTGTTAAAGATATACGAGGGAGAAACGGATTCACCCTGTTTATTGATGCAATATTCAGCGACGAGCAAAAGCGCCTGCGGGCGAATATCGTTTTCTTCGAGGAAGTGCATAAATTTGAGGTAATCTCCCGAGGAAACGAATTTTCCGACGCGTTGCATTTTACGTTGAAGCTCTTTATTGAAATCGGAGTACTGTTCATAGCGTACGCGTTTGGGTTTTCCGACCGAAGTTTTGACAGGCAAATACTGTACGGCGAACGGCTCTTTGGAGAGGATTTGAACAAGGTCGTAATCTTCCCAAAGGGCAAATGCCTGCGCGATCTCTTCTTCGGTAGATTGCAGGACTTCCGCCATAGAACGAATGGTAAAATCGTTACAATTTCCGCAAAGGTACAAACCGTAAAGATATACTTTTACGGCGAACGGATCCGCTTCGGGCAAATATTTGGTAATGAACTTATTTTCGACGACGGTATAGGAGTTCCCGTCGCTGTCCTTTACAAAAGAACAAAAAGCCATAATCATTCCGCCTTTTTCAAAAAATTCCTTCGTAGAATCCAACAAAAAAATCCGCGTTCTTTCAAGATTTCTCTGCTTTCTTACTTGCATTCTTGAAAGAAATAGTGTATAATAAACTAGTATAGTTATCTACCGTTTCCAAAGAAGGTATGACCATTATACCCGTTTTCGGTAACAAAAGCAATTCATTTCCGACCCGTTTTTGCAAAAAACCCGAAAAAATCTAAAACAACGGAAGCAACCGTATCGCGAAAAAGGAGAACGCCGTGAAAATTTTACACACGTCCGATTGGCATATAGGAAAACGGCTTATGGGTCGAGAGCGTTTTGAGGAACAATCGCAGGTTTTAGACGAAATGATACGGATTGCGGAAACGGAGCAAGTCGAACTCATTCTCGTCGTAGGCGATATTTTCGACACCTACACGCCGAGCGCGGAAGCGGTGGAGTTGTTTTTCTCCAAAATCAAACTTCTAGCAGGGAAAGAGAGAGCGGTACTTCTCATCAGTGGCAACCACGACGACGGATTCCGCCTTTCGGCAGTCTCTCCGCTTTCGGAGGAACAGGGCATCTACGTCGTCGGTAACGACCGCAAGCCCTTGCCAATCGGCGGAACGCGGAACGTCCGCGTCGCCCGTTCGGGAAAAGGCTATGCCGTGTTTGAAAATACGTCGGGGGAAAGGATATTCGTCTCCACCCTGCCCTACCCCAACGAAGCGAGATTCAAAGAAGAAAAATCCGAGCTTGGCTACGTGGAGCAGATGCAAAAATGGATCGCGGAGGGCGAAATCGGGAACACCGATCACGATCCGTCCGTATTTATGGCGCACCTGTTCGTTGCAGGCGGAGCCGTTTCGGACAGCGAACGGGAGATAGACCTCGGCGGCGCGCGTGCCGTTCCCGTATCGGCACTTCCGAAAAGCGATTATATCGCGCTGGGGCATTTACACAAAAAACAACGTATGGGGAATCATTGTTATTACAGCGGCTCTCCCTTGCAATATTCCTTTGACGAACGTCCCGACAAATCGGTCAAAATCTTCGACCTCACGAAAAACGGAGTGGAAAATCTCACGGATATTCCCTTGCAATCGGGCAAAAAGCTTGTGCGTTTGCAAGCGGAATCGATAAGCGCGGCGGAGTCGCTTTTAGCGGCGTACGCCAACGAATTGGTGGAGCTAAAACTCCTTCTCAACGCGCCTTTGGCGTCAGCGGACGCAAAAAGTTTGGCGGAGCGTGGGAATTTGGTATCCCTATTGACGGAGATCCAATCGGAGGAAACGATGCAAATCGAGTCACGGAAAGGTCTTTCGGGCGAACAGCTTTTTGAAACGTTTTACAAAACGCAGTATGATTCCGAGCCTAAAACGGAACTGAAAGAATTGTTTCTATCCCTGCTTTCCGAAACCGAGCACGAATAAAGAACAAACACGAACAAGGAGTGGGGAATGAAGCCCGTCTATCTCGAATTTTGCGGTATCAACAGCTTTTCCGAAACGGCGAAAATTGATTTTCGCGCGTTGCTTTCGGGCGGTTTATTTGGTATTTTCGGGGATACGGGCAGCGGAAAAAGCACCATTCTCGACTGTATCCATTTTGCGCTGTACGGAGTCGTAGACCGCGTTCCCAAAGCTTTAAGCGATTGTATCAACTATCATTGCGACGGAGCGTACGTAGTCTTTGATTTCGAGATCACGACAGAGGGGGAACGGCACACCTATCGAGTCCGTCGGGAGCGCAAACGCAAAAACGGAGTCTCCAAGGCGTTCTTATACGAGTGCATAGACGATCGACTGCAAGCGCTTGCGGAGAACACCGACGAAGTGAATGCCGCGCTTGCAAGGATCATCGGCTTGACGTTCAACGATTTCAAGATGTGTATCGCCCTGCCGCAGGGGGATTTTGCGGCGCTTGTAAAATCGACGACGGCGGAGCGGGTAAAGCTCGTAGCGCGCCTCTTTGATTTGGAGAAGTACGGGGAAAAACTCTTTAAAAAAGTCAATGAAAAATACTTTGCAGCGGATGCGGAAGTCAAGCTCGTAGAGGCGAAGATGGGCGAGAACGACGCTGCGGAAGAAGGGGCGATCGAGGCAAAGGAAGAAGAGATCCGCCTTTGCAAAGAGAGCCTTTTAAAAGCGGACGAACGTTTGAAGCTTGCGGAACGGGAATGGGAACGTTTGACCGCGCTCGAAAAGGAAAAACGGGAGTACGAAACGATTTGCGCGACGTTGGAAACGTATAAAAATCGGCTTCCCGCGATGGAAGAAAAACGCGCCCTTGTCGAGCGGTTGCCTGCAGCGAAAGGGGTAGCCGAAAAAGCGGCAGCGGCGGCGGAACACTTACTTAAGAAAACGGAAGCGGAGAAAAAACGTACGGAAACGGAGCTTTTATACGCGCAGGCGTGCGCGAAGCTTGCGGAGAAAAAGTCGGAACAGGGAAAGGAAACTTACGACGAAAAGATTTTAGAGTGTTCGTTACAGCTGGATAAAGTACGGGCGGCGCAAGGGGACGTAGAGGCGGCGGAAGCGGCGAAAAACGCGCTGGAAGACTGTAAAAAAGAGTACAACGCGTTGCGGGCGAAATGTCCGGAGGAAGCGTTTGACAAGAAACTGTTAGAGATCGACGAAAAGATCGCAAAGCTAGGCGAGGAGGACGACCTGCTCTCCTATCTCAAACACCACTTCAAAGACGTATTTTTACCCGAGGCGTACGGCGAATTCCGCGCGGATTTGCGCGCATTGCAAGAAAAATACCCCGAGACTGCTTCGGACGTAGAAACGCTTTTAAAAAAATACACCCCCACCGTCAGCGGGCAACAGCTCGACGTGGCGAGCGCCCATCTCGCGTTCAAGGAAACGGAACGCGAGAAGAAACGACTCAAGGGGGAACGGGAACAGATCGAAAACCGTTTTCGACTCTATCGGGAGAACGAATCGGCAAAAAATATGCTGATAGAGCGCGGAAAGATCCTCCGTCGCAACTACGAAGAGGCGACGGCGAAGATCCAATCCCTGCAAGCGTTGGGCACGGCGGCGGAGCTTGAAAAACGGCTCGTGGCGCTCAAACGGGAACAGCAGACGCTCGCAGAGGAAATCGAACGGGCAACCGCAAGCGCGAACGCATACTTTGCCGAAGCGGAAAAACAAAAAGGCTTGGCGGCTTTGTATAGCGAATTGCGCGCCGAGTCGGAATCGGCTCTTTTCGATGCGTTGAAAGCGAGCGGATTTTCCTCCGTCCAAGAAGCAGAAAAATTGACGTTGGAGTTAGGCGACGAGGAATCGTGTAAACGAGAATACAAAGAATTCTTCGATCGGTACGAATATTATAAGGTGAAGAGATCGGAAATAGACGAGAAAAAGTTCATAGGTTTGAACGAAACGGCGCTTTTAGCGGCGAAAGAAAGGAAACTTGCCTTGCAGGCAGAGCGCGACGGATTGACGGCGAGGGCGGCTTCTTTGGAAACGGAGAAAAAGCGGCTTGTAGAGATTCGGGACAAATATTTGGCTCTTGAAAAGGAAAAGAAAGGCAAAGAAAAGACAAGGGATCTTTGCGACGAACTCAGAAGCTTGCTTCGCAACAATCGGTTTTTGGAGTTTATCGCTTCGGAATATCTGCAAGAGATCTGTTTTGCGGCAAGCAAGACCTTGCTTTCGTTGACGGGTGGAAGATACTTTCTTTCGTACGAGAAAGAATTCAAGGTCGGCGACAATTTAGACGGGGGGAAACTCCGCGCGGTCAAAACGCTGTCGGGCGGCGAAACGTTTTTGGTTTCTCTCTCGCTCGCCTTATCGCTCAGCGCAGAGATCTGTCGAAAGTCCTTACGCCCTATCGAGTTCTTCTTTTTGGACGAAGGATTCGGCACGTTGGACGGAAAGCTCGTGGATACGGTGATGGACGTACTCGGAAAATTGAGTAAAAATTTTGCGGTGGGGCTCATTTCTCACGTAGAGGAGTTAAAACACCGCATAGAAAATAAAATTTTGGTTACGGGAGCGACGGAGACGAGCGGATCCAAGCTCCGCGTGGAAAGCTATTGAGGAAACGCAAAGAAGCGAAAGAGGAAAAATAGGCAAACGGTAAAAGGAAAGAGGCTATGATTGTAAGCGCGATCTCCTTATGGAGAGAATTCAAATTGAATACACCCCTGGGCGCAAGCGAATGGGGAATTGAAAAGCGGAAAGGAATGGTATTCAGTCACGTCTCCTATTCGGGACACACGTCGGAGGCGGGGGACGGAGCGGTTCGCATTTACGGAAAATTTGCCCGCCCGTTGAAAGCGGGGAAATATCCCGTTGTTTTATTGCTTCCCGACGCGGGAAAACCGTTAGATGAAGAACTTTTGCAGTATTTCGTGGACAGAGGTTACGCGGTATTGATGCCCGATTATTCGGGAAAAATGCAAGGGGACGGGGATAACGTATTCCGTACGGTATATCCCCCCTCCTTGATGCACGGCAATTTCGAGCAGTCGAGAGGCTTATACGATCTTTCGATGTTGGAAGTGACGGAAACGACGTGGTTTGAATGGACGTACGTTGCGCTGTATTCCTTGGAGTACTTAAAATCCCGAGAAGACGTAGGCAATATCGGCGTCGTGGGAATTCGCAAAGGGGGCGAGCTCGCTTGGCAAGTAATGCTTTCGCCTGCGGTAAAATGCGGCGTAGCCGTCAACGCGATCGGTTGGCGTTCCTTCCAATCCCTTGCGAAATTCGGGGACAACGTAGCGCACGATTTAAGCAACGACACCCACCGCTATATCGCGGCGATCGAGGCGCAGTCGTACGCTCCGTACGTCAAGTGCCCCGTACTGATGCTCTGCGCTCTGCGCGACGATTCTTTCGATTGCGATCGGGCGTACGATACGTATTCGAGAATCGGGAATACGGACGGAAACGTACTCGTATATTCGGCGGACAGCGGCGCGTGTATCGGCGCAAGAGGTCTGACCGATTTAGATCTGTTTTTGGAAAAGAACTTAAAAGACCGCGCCATCTACGTTCCCGACACCCTCAACGTTGCGTTGAAAGAAACGAGCGAGGGAATACAAGTGTTGGTAGAGGGGGACGACGAGGGTATTTTGGACGAAGCGGGAGTCTTTTACGCCGAAGCGGACGTCACGACGAAATCGGACTATCGCGAATGGCGAAGAGTGTATAAAGTGGACGGAAAGTCCGTCAAGGACGGAAAATTCAGTTGCAAGATCAAGCCGTTTGAAGGCGCAACCGCTGCGTTCGTGTACGCCTACGCGAAGTATATCAACGGTTTTACGGTAATGTCGAAGATCACGGCGAAAAAGTTTTTAGGCGCAAATCCCCGGGCGGTAAAGAGCAGACGTTTGTTTACGGGTAAGGAGTTAGATTGCTTTGGAGTCGCGCAGTACGAAGACTACTCTATTGGTGAAATCTTTTTGGAAAAGGAAGCCGCTCCCAAGATCACGTACGGTTACGGAAATATCACGGGCGCGTATTCGGTCGGTGGGATCAAGACGTATAAAATTAGTTCGCCCGAATATATTCCCGACGAAAACGCGTTTTTAAAATTCGACGTCTATTTCCAAACGGACGAGGAATTGAAGATCTCGGTAGAGAGCGCGGATACGAGAAAGAAAGGGGAACGCTACACTTGCGTCGTACCCGTCAAGGGCGGCGGAAAATTCAAGCGCATCATCTTAAAGGCGGCGGATTTCAAAGGCGAACGCTTCGGCTCGTCCCTGCAAAATTTTTCGGATGGCAGGGCACTCCTGTTCTCCTGCGAGAACGAGAATAGCGAGTTTGCCGTCACCAATATTATTTGGCTGTAAGAGGGCGGTATGTACGGATTGAACGACGTTTTGACGATGAAAAAGCCCCATCCCTGCGGGGGGAAAGATTGGAAAGTTATGCGCGTTGGCGCGGATATCAAGATCCAATGCGCCACTTGCGGAAAATACGTCAATCTGCCCCGTGACGAACTGCAAAAACGGGTCAAAAAGCAAACGAGAGCAGAGGATAAAGAATGAGCGAACGGGATCTGAAAGACAGCGAAATATACCGTAGCCGTATAAAAGGTTGGGATTGGGAGCTATTAGGCTTTCTTCTCCTTTTATGCGTAGCGTTTTTTGCGTTTTTTAAGACCCGCGCCACGCTCGCGAACTACGGTTGCGCTTGGGTGGAGCAAAATTCGATGAACCGCACGCTGGACGACGGCGACGCGTTGTTGATGCGATTAGCAGGCACAGGCAAACAAGCCCAACGCGGCGACGTAATCATCGTGAACGTACAAGGGTATGAGGAATGTGGCAACATTGACTATCTGATCAAACGCCTGATCGCGACGGGCGGCGATAAAGTCCGTTGCCAAGACGGACAGGTTGAGATCTGGAAAGCGGAGGGCGACGGTTGGGAAGTTTTAAACGAGCCGTACGCATATTACGGTGAGAACGACGAGTATAAAACCCACTACGATTTTGGGATCTACGAGGTCGGCGAGGGCGAGATCTTCTTTTTAGGCGACAACCGCAGTGGCGCACTCAGCAGTGTAGACAGTCGCTATGAAGAACAGTTCGGCTCGCATTTGCAGGACTCGTTGTATAAAGAATCGGATATTTACGGGATCGTTTCTCAAAATACGATCGAGTATAAGGGCTTTTGGACGGGCTATTTTACGGTGATGAGAAGCATCGAAGAATTTTTCAAAAGCTGTTTTGGAATCTAAAATCAAAATCAAAAGCATAAAATAAGACGATAGAAAACAGACAAAAGGAGAACAACATTATGGCAATTCGAATCACATCAGACAGCACTTGCGATTTGGGCAATTTGGCGGAGAAGTACAACGTCGGGGTATTACCGATGGCAGTTACTTTGGACGGCGAAGTGTATTACGACGGAGTTAGCATCACGCCGCAGGACATTTTTGCATTCGTTACGGAAAAGAAGATCCTGCCCAAGACCAGCGCTCCGAGCATTGGTGATTACGAGGAATTTTTTAAAGAGCAGCTTGCGTACGGCGACGAGATTATTCACTTCAACATCTCGTCCAAGAGTTCGGCATCTCACAACTTTGCCAAGCAGGCGGCGGAGAGTTTTAACGGCAAAGTCCGCGTGATCGACAGTATGGCGCTTTCGACGGGGCAAGGCTTGCTTGTTTTGAAAGCGGCGGAAATGAGCGCCGCAGGCAAGAGCGCGGATGAGATCGAAGAAACGATCAACGAACTTCGGTTAAGAGTGAACACGTCGTTCGTTCCCGACAGTTTGGACTATCTTTACAAAGGCGGCAGAGTTTCAAAAATGACGTTATACGGAGCAAACCTGCTCAAGATTCACCCTCAGATTCAAATGGAACAAGGCCAGCTTGTTCCCGGTAAGAAATACCGCGGCAAGATGACGGTATGTATCAAGCAGTACGTAGAAGATTTGAAGAATGCGTATCCCAAGTACGACAAAACGCGTTGTTTCGTAACGCACTCCTGCGCGGACGAAGAACTCGTGGCGCTTGCGAAAGCAAAGGTAAAAGAACTGTTTGCTTTTGACGAAGTTTTGGAAACGGTAGCGGGCGCGACGGTCACGAGCCATTGTGGCAGAAACACGCTGGGCGTACTGTTCATTTACGAAGAATGAGTTTATTGACCGAATTATAAGAATCCGAAGGAAGAGCGAAAATGATTTCCGTTTACACTGACGCCGATTATTTGGCGTCGTACAAACAAAAGAAACGCATCGTTTTGACGTTTTGGGCGGTAACGGCTTGCTACGTAATGTTTTGCGGCGCGTGGCTAGCTTATCACATATCCTTACCGTACAAACACCCGATGTTGTTTTTACCGAAACTGTTGATTTACGTGGCGAGCGCCGCGTACGTCCTGTTTGCTTTTCCGTATTTGGCAATCAAATACGAACGGATCAGGCGGTATTATAAAATGTTGCATTACGTTTCCGTGGGCTTAAAACAAACGGAGCAAAATTATTTCTACTGTTTTGCAAAGCAGGATTTACCCAAAGACCACGTAGACGTAGTTTCGTGTATATTCAATACGTGGAACGACAAAAAAAAGGAATGGTTGGAGCGTGAAACGTATCTGGACGCAGAGAAACCCTTTCCCGATTTTGGGAACGGCGACCTCGTCCGTTACGTAACGCAGAGCAACTTTCTTATCCAGTACGAAATCGTCGAGCGCGACGCAATGGAGTACGAGGAAGACGACGAATAAAACAAAAGGAGAACGAATATGAAAGCAGTAGTAACCGTAACGGGTAAAGACAGACAAGGCATTATCGCGAAAGTGAGCGCGTTTTTGGCGGAAAAAGGAGCGAACATCGAAGACATTTCCCAAACCATTCTCGGCGAATATTTTGCGATGATTATGATGGTGGATATTTCCTCCGCAACCGAGGAACTTGCAACGCTCGCTAAGGAGTGCGCGGAGCTTGGCAAACAAATCGGTATGGCAATCTATATGCAGCACGAAGACATCTTCAACGCAATGCATAACGTATAAGCGCGGGGAGAAGAGTATGTTCAGCAAAAACGAAGTATTAGAAACCATCGCGATGGTAGAAAAAGAGCATTTGGACATTCGCACGATCACGATGGGGATTTCCCTGTTATCCTGTATCCGCGACAGCGCGGAAGAAACGGCGGACAAGGTATACGATCTCGTATGCAAAAAAGCGGAAAACATCGTAAAGACCGCCGCGGATCTGTCGGGAGAATATGGTATTCCCATCGTGAATAAACGCGTATCCGTGACTCCGGTCAGCCTGCTTTGCGCGGCGTTTCCCGAAAAAGCGCCGATTTTGGGCAGAGCGCTTGACAAGGCGGCGGAAACGCTCGGCATAGACTTTTTAGGCGGATATTCCGCGCTCGTACACAAGGCGACGGCGGAGTACGAACGTAAATTCATTCGCACCATTCCCGAAGTATTGGCGACGACGAAGAGGCTTTGTTCTTCGGTCAACGTCGGCTCGTCCAAATCGGGAATCAATATGGAAGCGGTGAAAATGATGGGCGAAGTGTTCAAGGAAGCGGCGGAGCTCACGAAAGACGCGGACGGTATCGGCGCGGCGAAGCTTGTCGTATTCTGTAACGCCGTCGAGGACAACCCCTTTATGGCAGGCGCGTTCCACGGTGTCGGCGAAGCGGACACCGTCGTAAACGTAGGCGTTTCCGGACCGGGCGTTGTCAAACACGCCTTAGAACAGATCCCGAACGCGGATTTAACGGAAGCGGCGGAAATGATCAAACGCACGGCGTTCAAGATCACCCGCGCAGGCCAGCTCGTTGCCAAAGAAGCGGCGAAGCGTTTGAACGCGCAGTTCGGCATCGTAGACTTATCCCTTGCTCCCACGCCCGCGATGGGGGATTCGGTAGCGCAGATCTTAGAAGAACTCGGAATCGAAACGGTCGGCGGCCACGGCACAACGGCGGCGCTTGCGATGCTCAACGACGCGGTGAAAAAAGGCGGCGTAATGGCTTCTTCGCGGGTAGGCGGACTCTCGGGCGCGTTCATTCCCGTTTCGGAAGACATCGGAATGATTCAGGCGGCGGAGAAAGGCGAGATCAATTTAGATAAATTGGAAGCAATGACCTGTGTATGCAGCGTAGGGTTGGATATGATCGCAATCCCCGGCGATACGCCCGCTACGACGATCGCGGCGATGATCGCGGACGAGGCGGCGATCGGTATGATCAACAACAAGACGACGGCGGTACGCATTATTCCCGCAGTCGGCAAAAAAGTGGGCGATCAGGTAAGTTTTGGCGGCTTGCTCGGCAGAGCGCCCGTAATGCCCGTGCACGGCGTAAGCTCGGCTCGGTTCATCAACCGCGGAGGCAATATCCCCGCGCCCATTCATAGCTTTAAAAATTAGGCTCTGTCACAACACTTGGTTGATTTTTTCGTCAAATCGCTAAAAATGCTTTTTAGCTAAATCAACCAAACTCTATGACATAGCCAAAAATTAAAAAGGATCGAATTATGGAAAGAAACAATATCGCAGAAAATTTAAAATGGGACTTGACGGCAGTCTTTTCTTCCGAAGAGAAATGGGAAGAAGAATACAAAGCGGTGGAACAGGAGTACGCAAACTACGATTTTTCCCGTTTTGAGGGAAATTTGTCGGACAAAAAAACGCTTTTGGAGTGTCTGCAACTCAACGACGCCGTTGGGCGTCGAATGGAGCTATTGTATCTGTACGCGCACACCCGCCACGACGAGGACGTTCGCGTGGCTTCGGCAACGGCCGCGCTCTCCAAAATCGGCGCGCTGTTCTCCAAGATCTTTTCGGGTTTTGCCTTTGTAGAGCCCGAACTCACAAAATTGGATTCGAGTACGCTCGAGGGCTTTATTGCCGATCCCGACTTTGCGCCTTACGAATATATGCTCCGCAAGATCGTAGCGACGAAAGAGCACGTGTTGAGCGCGGCGGAGGAAAAACTACTGACCCTTGGTAGCGACGTTATGGGGGATTTCCAATCGGTTTTCCAAATGCTCAATAACGCGAACTTGAATTTGGAAAAAGCGGAATTTCAGGGCGAAGAAACTCAGATCAGCCACGGTATGTACGGAGTCGCGCTCCGTTCGGGTACGCAGGCGGAGAGAAAGGAATGGTTTGAGAAATACTACGCGGCGTATATCCGACTCATCGACACCATCACGCAGACGTATTATTCCAACGTAAAAAAGGACGTTTTCTATAAAACGGTGAGAGGATACGAGAGCTGTCTTTCGATGGCGCTGCAAAGAGAGGACGTACAGCCCAAAGTCTATGAAAATCTGATCGAGAGCGTGCATAAGGCGTTGCCCGTGATGCACGAATACGTTTCCGTCCGCAAGCAAGTGCTCGGGTTTGAGAAACAACATATGTACGATATCTACGTACCGCTCGTGGAGAACGCGGACATTCAACTCCCGTTTGAAGAAGCGTACGAACTCGTGATCAAAGGTCTTGCTCCTCTTGGGGAAGACTATCAAAATCTTTTGAGAAAAGCGAGAGCGGAACGTTGGATCGACGTTTGCGAAAACGAGGGCAAGCGTAGCGGCGCGTATTCGTCGGGCGTGTACGACAGCCATCCGTACGTTCTTTTGAATTATCAACCCACGACCAACGATATGTTCACGATCGCCCACGAGATGGGACACGCGATGCATTCGTATAAATCCAACGCAACGCAACCGTACGCAAAAGCGTCCTACACCATTTTCTTGGCAGAGATCGCAAGTACGGTCAACGAAGTGTTGTTGCTCAAATATCTGTATAACAATACGCAGGACGTACAGCTCAAAAAATACTTGCTCAACTACTATATGGATATGTTCAAGGCAACGCTGTTCCGTCAAACGCAGTTTGCGGAATTCGAGCAGATCGCGCACGGAAAAGTGGAGTCGGGTGAGCCGCTCACGAAAGAAAATCTTTGCGAAGCGTATTATAAGTTGAATCGGGAGTACTACGGCGAGGGGATCGAGCACGATCAAGAGATCGCGTACGAATGGGCGAGAATTCCCCATTTCTACAATTCTTTCTACGTGTACAAGTATGCGACGGGTATTATTTCGGCAATCTCGATTGTCAATCGGATTTTGTCGGAGGGTGAGAGCGCGGTAAAAGATTATTTCCGCTTCCTCTCTTCGGGCGGTTGCGATGATCCCGTATCCATCTTACAGCGCGCAGGCGTGGATCTGACGAAGAAAGAGCCGTTTGAAGTGGCGATGAAAGAATTTGAAAACGCGCTCCAAGAATTTAAGAGTCTTTTATAAGAAAATTACGAAAGAAAGAGGGAAACACTATGGCAAACGAAATCAACGCGATGCCTTACAACCGCGATGCGGAAATGGCGCTCTTGGGGTGCTTGCTGATCGACAACGATATTGCGGCGGAACTCGTCGAAAAGTTGTCGGAAGAGGATTTTTATCAAGAATCGCATAAATACGTTCTTCGCGCGATGCAACGGGTATTCAACAATCGAAAACCCGTCGATCTCGTCACGGTGGCGGACGAATTGGAAACGGAGGGAACGCTGGAAAAAGCGGGCGGGATCACGTATCTTACCGATCTCACGCAGATCACTCCGTCGGCGGCAAACTACAAATCCTATTACGAGATCGTCGCAAGGGACAGCGTCAATCGAAAACTTATTCGCGCGTCTAGAAAGATTATCGAAACCTCGATGAAAGCCTCGGACGAACAACAGGCATTGGCGTTCGCGGAAAAGAGTATTTACGACATCTCCAAGCAAACCGAGCGTTCCGCGCTCGTCGGTATGAACGACGACGATATCATCGGCGAAGTTTTACAACGCTTTGAAAAATTGCAGTCGGATAAAGATGCGTATAAGGGGATTCCCACAGGCTTCAAACGTTTGGATAAGATCACAAACGGTTTGCAAGCAGGCGCTTTGATCGTCCTTGCGGCTCGCCCCGGTATGGGTAAAACGTCGCTCGCGATGAATCTTGTCGAACACGCCGCGCTCCGCGCGGGAAAGACCTGCGCCGTATTCTCTCTCGAAATGCCCCGCCACGAAATCGTACAAAGGCTCATATGTTCCTATGCGAACGTGAGTATGAAAAACGCATTGTCGGGCGAACTTTCCAGTAAAGAGTGGAAAAAACTGATGGTCGCAGGCGATCAATTAAAAAAGAGCAATATTTTCATCGATGACTCTTCGCGCGTAACGCCTGCGGAGATTTTGTCCAAGTGCCGCCGCTTAAAGACGACGGCAGGCGGAGTCGATCTCGTGATGATCGACTATATCCAGTTGATGTCGGGCGGGTCTTCCAATCTCGCCGGCAGCGAAAACAGACAGCAAGAAGTCGCTTCCATTACGCGTGATCTGAAAATTATGGCGAAAGAGTTGGGCGTTCCCGTGATCGCACTGTCCCAGCTTCGCCGTATTCAATCCAAAGAACCGCAGCTTTCCGACCTTCGTGAATCGGGCGCGATCGAGCAAGACGCTGACATCGTTATGTTTATCAGCCGTCCGGAGCTTATGGCAACGCAGGAAGAATTGGCTTCGGGCAAGGTCGTTAAGGGCGCGGCGGAATTGATTTTGGCAAAGCATAGAGCCGGCGAACAAGGCCGTGTGTCCTTGAAATTTATCGGCGAATATACGAAATTCGTGGACGTGGACGAACAAAACCGCAACGACGAGCCGCCCGATTTTTCGCGCGCGCCGCAGCCGTATGAAGAGGAGGAAGAGGAATACGTTGCCCCTGAGGACGATTATATCCCTCCCGAACCTCCCGTCCGTAGAAGCGATTTGAAATCACTAAACGGAGACGACGAACTTCCTTTTGATTGATAGTGGAACGGATATGGAAACGAAGATAAAACCCATCTCCTTAGACAGTTTACAGGAGGCGAAAAATATTATATTCAGCGGCGGCGTCGTGGCAATGCCCACCGAAACAGTGTACGGATTGGGCGCAAACGCCTTTGACGACGGAGCGGTCAAAAAGATCTTCGAGATCAAAGGCAGACCCAACGACAATCCGCTCATTGCGCACGTACACGAAGATTACGATTTGTCGAAGATCATCGATTACGATCCTCCGTACGCGAAAAAATTACGGGAAGCGTTTTTGCCCGGTCCGTTGACACTCGTGTATCCCTCGAAAGGGAGAGTGAGCCCCCGCGTTTCCTGCGGTTTGGACACGTTGGCGGTACGAATTCCCTCGCACGAGGGCGCGCAGGCGTTTTTAAAAGAAGTGAACGTTCCCATCGTTGCGCCCAGCGCCAATCTTTCCCGTCACGTGAGCCCGACTTCGGCTCGGCACGTGTTCGACGATTTTGAGGGAAAAATTCCGCTCATCTTGGACGGCGGAGAATGTGTCGGCGGCATCGAGAGTACGGTTTGCGACGTCACGGGTGAAATTCCAGTGATCTTGCGTCCGGGACTCATCACGAGAGAAATGATCGCCGAGGTCGTCGGAGATTGTGAGGAGTACACCCTCGTTCCCGACGGAGGAAAGGTGAGAAGTCCGGGTGTTCTGTACAAGCATTACGCGCCCCGATGCAAAACGTTGCTTTTTACGTGCGAAAATCTTGAAAACGCAATTTTGATGTATATGCGTGAATCCCTTGAAAATAAACGGGTTGCGGCGCTTTGCGAAGAAAAGCGAATTTCCGATTTTGAAAAAATCGGCGCTAAGACGCTCAACCTCGGGAAAAATCAGGCGGAAATGGCAATGCGATTGTATCGTTTGCTTCGGGAAGCGGAGAAGATTTGCGACGTGCTGATCGTTGTAGAGCCGACTGAAAAAGAGGGCGTTATGCGTGGCGTTATGAACCGTTTGAGAAAGGCGTGTACGTCCGAGGACGTAAAATAGGAAAACGAAAATATGAGCAAAGGAGGCGAGCAGGTACGAGATGAGCAGACCTAAAATGAAAAGAATACTCTTCGTTTGCACGGGGAATACCTGTCGTTCTCCGATGGCGGAAGTCATTTTAAAGGACAAGCTTCTTCAAGCGGGAGTAAAAAACGTCAAAGTCTATTCGGCGGGTATTCGCGCCACCGTCGGATCTCCGATGAATGAGAAAACGGCGCAAACCCTTATGGAGAAAGGGTTTGAAGAGGTTAAGTTTTCCTCGGCGCAACTGACGGACAAGCTGTTGAAAGAGGCGTACGCGATCGTTTGTATGACCGATTCTCAGAGGGATATTTTGATGGATATGCGTTGGAACACGCTTCGGAAAGCAGGTGAAGAAAACATTGAAAATAATGTGTATTGTTTTTCGGAGTTGACGGGTTACGAGGTGCTAGATCCTTACGGAAAAGATTTGGATTGTTACCGATACGTTTACGAGTTACTCGCGGGGGGTATGTCCGCGTTGATTGAAAAACTGTTGCCTGTTCAAGAGAAGAAAAGGACAACGAGAAAATCGTCTAAAAAGTAAAAAACACGGAGGGAAATCCGTTTTTGAAAGGAGAAAAAATTATGAAAATTGCAGTTGCTTGTGATCACGGCGGTTTGAATTTAAAAAAAGCCGTTATTGCGTTTGTGGAGAAGCTCGGACACGAAGTGAAAGATTTCGGAACGTACACAACGGATTCTTGCGATTATCCCGATTTTGCCGCGGCGGCAGCGGAAAGTGTTGCTTCGGGCGAGTGTGAACGCGGAATTTTGGTGTGTTCTTCGGGAATCGGGGTATCCATGGTCGCGAATAAAGTGCCCGGGGTACGTTGCGCGCATTGTCACGACACGTATTGCGCAAAATATACTCGCTTGCATAACAATGCGAACGTGATTGCGTTTGGGGAGAAAGTCGTCGGCGAGGGCTTGATGCAAGAAATTGTCAGCCTCTTTTTAAACACCGAATACGAGGGCGGCGAACGTCACGACCGCAGAGTTGCCAAAATTGCGGCGCTTGAGAAAAAATATAGCAAATAAACGCGAATGCGTTGAATTATAAACAAAAGGGAGATAAATTATGGCGAACTTTACTTTTCAAAACAACCCCAAATTCCATCACGTAAAACACCCGCTAATCGAGCATAAATTGGCAATTTTGCGCGATATTAACACCAATACCAAGCAATTTATGGAGCTCGCGGAAGAAATTGCAATGCTCATCACCTACGAAGCTACCAAGGATTTGCCCTTGGAAGAAGTGATGGTGGAAACTCCGTTGGAAACGGCAAAATGTTATATGGTTTCTGGTAAAGCGGTTGGGATCGTTCCCATTCTGCGCGCGGGACTTGGTATGGTTTCGGGCGTACAAAAGCTCATTCCCAATGCGAAAGTGGGGCATATCGGCTTGTACCGTGACCACGATACGCACGAGCCTGTGGAATATTATTGCAAGTTGCCTGCGGACGCGGAACAGCGTACGTTGATCGTGGTAGACCCGATGTTGGCGACGGGCGGTAGCGCGGCGGACGCGATCACGATGATCAAAAAACGCGGCGTGACGAAAGTGAAACTTTGCTGTATCGTAAGCGCGCCCGAGGGAGTTCAAAAAGTAATGGACGCGCATCCCGACGTGGACGTTTACGTAGCGGCACTGGATCGTTGCTTGAACGAAAATTGCTACATTTTGCCCGGTTTGGGAGATGCAGGCGACAGATTGTTCGGCACGAAATAAGAACGGGAACGGTTTGAAAGGAAAAGAAAAATGAAAAAAATTGTGGCGATCGGCGGGGGAGAACTCCGTGAAAAAACGACTTTGGGTATAGACGAGTACATCGCGAAGCTCGCGAAAGAGCGCGCGGGGGACCGTCGCGCAAACGCGCTGTTTATTCCCACCGCCAGCCACGATTTTATGCCGTATTATAACACGTTTCACAAGGTCTATACGGGTGTATTCAATATCAAGACGGACGTTGCGCTGACGGTTTTTAAAGACGTGGATTTGGCGAGAATGAAAGAAAAATTCCTCAAAGCGGACGTGATCTACGTTGGCGGCGGCGACACCGTATTTATGATCGAGAGTTGGAAGCGCACGGGACTGCTTCCCTTGCTTCAAGACGCCTATGAAAGAGGCGTTATTTTAGCGGGGTTGTCCGCAGGAGCGATTTGTTGGTTTTCGGATATTTATACGGATTCGGCGGCGGAACTCACGGGAGAACAGTACGCAATGTTTTCGGGATTGGGCTGGATAAAAGGCGTAATTTCTCCGCATTATGGCGCAAGAATGCTTGACTTTGATAAAATAGTGTGTTATAATTACGACTGTGCTTACGGGATCGAGGACAACGCAGCGATCGTGCTACAAGACGGCGAAATTGTCGGGAGTGTAACGAGCGGCGGTAAGGCTTGGAAGTTGGAGCGTAAGGACGGAGTTTTGGAGAAGACGGAGATCAAGCCTATCTAAAGCGGACAAAAAAATAAGCGGATGTGGCGAATCTGGCAGACGCGCAGGTTTCAGGTTCCTGTGGGAGACCATATGGGTTCGAGTCCCTTCATCCGCACCAACAAGATGCACCCTTTGGGGTGCATTTTTCGTTGGTGCGGATGAAGGGAAGAACGAAGAAGCCATCGGGTTCGCGCGAGCCGTTGAAGACGGCGAAGCCCTGCCGAGGCTCCGCAAAGCGGAAACGGCGGATACCCTTCATCGCGGTATAATATAAATGCGAACGCACCCTTTGGGGTGCGTTTTTGCGTGGTGCGGATGAAGGGAAGAACGAAGAAACCATCGGGTTCGCGCGAGCTGTTGAAGACGGCGAAGCCCTGCCGAGGCTCCGCAAAGCGGAAACGGCAGATACCCTTCATCGCGGTATAATATAAATGCAAACGCACCCTTTGGGGTGCGTTTTTGCTTGGTGCGGATGAAGGGAAGAACGAAGAAGCCATTGGGTTCGGAAAATGCTTGCATTTTTTTGGGAAAGCCAAGTCTCCTTTATCACGGTATAAAAACTATCGTGCTTCATGAGAAGAAGCCTTTGGGATTAAGAAACGCCCACACTCAATCGCAAATTTTCACGGAAACACAAAGCTTCGTTACAAGCTAATTTTTTCTTTTTGAATTATCGATCAATTCATACGGAATTTTCATAAAGTCAAGGGGACGATAAAATAAATACAGTAGTTTTATTTTTCGTCAGACACTCCGATAATTTGCCTTTTTGCAAAAAACGCAAAAAAACAAATTTCGGTATCTTCCCCGTCGGGGCATTTCCTTGACTTTTGCAAATTCAACCTTACCTAAGTAAGGGTTGCAAGCGCGCCTTGCAACCCTGTTTCTATTGTGGGGGCTTGGTTAAGTCGAGCGTTTTCAAAATTAAAAAGGCAGGTAAAGGAAGTATGAACAAATTGAGAAAAGACGAGTTTAGAAAGCTTATCGAAATGCTTAAAAGTTAGGTTTCGATAGTGATGAAATCGTCGAAATTCTCTTATTTATCGAGAGTTAAAGTAAAATAAAAAAGCCGTTCGTTTCCGAACGGCAACACCCGAAGCGTAGGGTAAACAACCTGCCTACACCCTATGCTTCACTCAAATCTAACAATAGTATAACACACCAAAAAACAAAAAGTCAATCATTTTTAAGGAGAAATTTTATTATGAGGATTACTTGCAGTTGGGAAAAACCTTTAGGAACGTGTTACAGTCAATATGACGAAGAAAAAAACACCCCATCACGATTTACGGCGGTGGAAACGTACTTGCAGTATTTTGAATAAAAATAAAGATTTAGTAAATCTTTTTGAGGAAAACAATGTTTAAAGAAAAAGATAGGCAAGTTGTTTTCATAGATTTTTGATGGTTGGAGAAGTTGCTGGGATTAATAAAGTTCCGCCGAGATTCCGCTCGGCTATGCCTCGCGCTTTTAGGGCGTTGCCCTAAAAGTTCGACAAGCTCAGAATGACAGCGGAACGATGCTAGAGTTGTGTGGGGGGGGGTAAATAGCGGAGGCGGAAAAATTTTTTTTGCCACCGCTTTTTTATACTCAATCACTTGCATTCAAAAAGAGAAAATGTTATAATATTTTTAAAGGGAAACGGTGGGAAATTCTCGTTTGTAAGGAGATAAGATTATGGAATATAAAAGAATACTCACCATACAGGATATTTCTTGCGTGGGACAATGCTCGTTGACCGTGGCGTTGCCCATTTTGTCCGCGTGCGGGGTGGAGACTGCCGTATTGCCCTCCGCTGTACTTTCCACGCATACCGCCGGATTTAGCGGCTTTACGTTCCGCGATCTCACCGACGATATGCCCGAGATCCAAAAACATTGGCAAAAAGAAGGCATTGCGTTCGATTGTATCTATACCGGGTATCTCGGGAGCACCAAACAGGTTGGGTACGTCAAAAATATTCTCGATACGATGGGGAAGCCTAATAGCGTCAACGTCGTTGATCCCGCTTTTGCCGATAACGGGAAACTCTATCCCATTTTTGACGACGAATACGTGGCGGCAATGAAAACTCTTTGTCCGTCTGCCGATATTCTTGTGCCCAATATCACTGAGGCGTGTTTCCTTTCGGGTATGCCGTATCGCGAATCGTATGACGAAAAGTATATTTCCGAGCTGTTGGCGGCTCTTTGTAAATTGGGCTGTTCCAAAATCGTATTGACGGGAGTGGGGTATACTCCCGAAAAAACGGGTGTGGTCGTTTACGAGGACGGAAAAGCAAGCTATTACGAGCATAGGCGGATCGCCAAGGGCTTTCACGGGACGGGGGACGTGTACGCGTCTGCGTTTACGGGGGCTTTGATGCGCGGAAAAACTTTGTTTAACGCCGCGAAAATTGCCGCCGATTTTACCGTTTCGTGCATTGAAAAGACGCAGGGAGATCCCTCGCATTGGTACGGGGTGAAGTTTGAATTGGCGCTGGGGGAGCTTATTAAGGCGCTTGGATAGAAAGACTGCGCGGAACACGAATGCTGCTCCCGTGGCGAAAGATTGACGGAAAGAACGGTTCAGAAAAAAGATAGAAAAACTTCGGAAGCGTAGAAGAAGAGCGTTGCAAAAGTAACGGATATAAAAACGTTCGTTATTGACGGGCGTGGAATTAGTTGTCATTAATTAAAGGAGAATGGTTATGAAATTGGCTCAAATTTTTACATCTAATCTGGTATTCGCGGTTGAAAAACCTATTCGCGTATTCGGTACGGGAAAGGGGATTGCAGAAATCGTATTCCGCGGAGAAAAAAGAAGAGTGGAAAGCGACGGTGGAAATTGGATGGTGGAATTTGCTCCCCTGTCTTACGGCGGACCGTATGAATTGACCGCGACGCTGAACGGAGAAACAAAAACGCTTGAAAACGTGTACGTCGGGGACGTATATATGTTAGCGGGGCAATCCAATTTGCAATTCAAATTGAAAGAATCCACTACGTCGGAAACGGAATGGGAAAGTAATGAAAAGATCCGTTTGTTTACGGTGGATAGACCGGAAAAAGGGGAACGCTTTCAAACCGCAGACGGATGGGTTGTTTCTGAAAAGAAAGATGTGGGGGATTGGAGCGCAGTCGGATACATTTCCGCGCGTGAAATTTATCGTAAAAAAGGCGTGGCGGTTGGGTTGATTGCTTGTTATCAAGGCGCTTCGATTATCGAAAGTTGGTTGCCTGAGGGAACTTGCCAAACATTAGGCATTTCTATTCCCGTAAAGGAAAAATATTTTGATCATTGGTATGAAGACTATCATTGGAATAAAGACGGGTTCTTATATCAGCATTCCTTGTCTAAAGTCACGCCCTTTTCTTTAAACGCTGTCGTTTGGTATCAAGGAGAATCGGATGCAGATGGGGTGGAATCCACCGTGTATGGAAAGGAATTGGAAGCGCTTATTTCCGTAATGAGAAACGATTTTCAAAATCAAGCGTTGCCTTTCGTTATCGTGCAGTTGGCGGACTGTGACGAGCGCGCAGGGGAAGGTTGGAAAAACGTGCAAAACGCGCAATGGGAAATGCAATATAAGGTAAAAAACGTGAAATCCGTCCGCTCGAAAGACGTATGCGAAACGAACGATATTCATCCGCCTACAAAAGAGAAGCTTGCGATACGGGTCGCGGACGCTTTACAAGAGCTTTGGAAATAAGAAAATGGTTGCAGTTTATTAATGTGTTTTCTATGGATATAAATAGAGATTCCCACTTTTGAAGAAATTCCAAAAGTTTGGAAAAAATTCAATTAAATTGTTTGCGAATAAGCGCTGTATTGTACAGGCGCATTTCTTGTAGTTTGCGAGATGTTTTCTCATTGTTGTAATAGAGATATATTCGTGTACAAATATCCGCCCCAAAGTTTGGACAAACTTTGGGGCGGATATCATTCCTGTAAGGATCTTTGCTGGGCTAAATTATTCGTACTCCTCGTAACTTCTTCGGGTTTCCGCTCCGCAGACGGGTGGTTTAGGCGCGGGCGGTTTGGACGGCGGACAACGGTCCTTTCCGTCGGGTTTGTCTTTCGCAAAACCGACGTTGACGAGAATGACGTCGTCGCCGATCTTCGCGATGCATTTTATATCGATAAACAGCTCGTTTTTCTTAGAGTGCCAGCCCTTGCCGTTGGGGACGACGATCCCGAGCAGTTTGTTTTCAGGGTATAGAAAAGAAAGATCGACGACTTTGCCTAATTTTTTTCCGTCTTGCAGGTTGACGACTTCTTTTTCTTTGAGTTCGGAAAATGTAAATTGCATATGTGCCTCCTCAAAAAACGTATAGCGTTCTCTATAATATATGCCGCAAGTGGAAAATGTTGACTTTTGCCTTGGAAAACGGGTCGGGGGTTGACAAAAAGGGGAAGATTTGTTATAATTTTATGCGAATACTCGAAAAAAATAGATTTTTTGGATTTTTTCACCAATCTTTCACGCGTAATTGTCTTAGGTTTTACAAACTATGGGTATAGTATATAGGAAAGGTTGATTTTATAACACAGGGAGAAAAGAAAATGAAAATTTTGATTGTTGACGATGAAGAGATGATCCGTAACGTACTTCGTGAGTACGTGGAGTTCGAGGGGAACGAAGCGGAAGAGGCGGCGGATGGGATGGAGGCGGTGAAATTGTGCCGCGAACGGGATTACGACGTCATTTTGATGGATATTATGATGCCGCACCTCGACGGATTTTCCGCAGTCAAAGAAATTAAAAAGAACAAGGATATTCCTGTGATTATGCTCTCGGCAAGGGGAGAAGAATACGACAAACTCTTTGCTTTTGAAATCGGTGTGGACGATTACGTGACCAAGCCGTTCTCGCCTAAGGAAGTGATGGCGAGAATCAACGCGGTCACCAAACGCCGTACGGTCAAGATCGGCGGAAACGAAGTTTTAAAATTCGAGGGGTTGGAGATCGATATGGCGGGTAGAAACGTCTACGTCGACGGGGTAAAAGCCGAGCTCACGCCCAAGGAATACGAATTGTTGTTCTATCTCGTACGGAATAAGGGGATTGCGCTCACGCGTGAAAAACTTCTTTACGACGTATGGGGATTCGATTTTTACGGCGACGACCGTACCGTGGATACGCATATCAAAATGCTCAGAAGTAATCTTAAAGAGTACCGCAAGTTTATTGTGACACTCAGAGGCCTCGGGTATAAATTCGAGCTGTAAGATAGGCGAGAGGTTTTTATGGGCAAAACGGCGCGCGGAAACGCAACGAAGAAAATATACGGAAGAAACGCCACCAGCATTTACTTTTTGCTGTGGGCGGTTTTTTCCGCGTTCGCGTTGTTTATCGTCGTGTTGCTCGCCGTGTCGCAACACGTGCTGACCGTGCAAACCTATAAGAGTGTTGCAGCCAAGGAAATTTCTCAATCGGGTCAGCAGGTGGAATCGGATATTGAAAAGGGTTTGACGGCGGGAATCCGCGATATGAACGAATTGTTCCGCTTGTTGGGGGTAAAATACGACGCGAAAGTGTTTTGGCTCAACGGTGACGGGGACGTACTGTATCCTGAATTAAGCGTTTCCGACTCTGCGGAGGGGAATGCGGAAGAATATCTTGCGTTCCGTGAGGAGATCGTGGTGTTGCAAAAGAAATTGACCGAGGCGGAAAAAGGCGGACATACCTTCGCCGTGTATGAGAGTGAGGGGAATTTTGTATATGCCTCGAAAATGCGCTTTAAAGGAGGCGTAGAAACCTATTTGTACGTCGGGAAGTCCATCGATATTATGGAGACGGGCGCTTCGCAAATGGTTGTGAGGACGGTGTTGATCGGGGTGTTCGTGCTCATTCTTGCGTTTGCAATTTCCAGCGCCGTGGCGGGGTGGCTCGTCAACCCGTTGTCGGAGATCACGAAAAAAGCCAAACGTCTTGCGCACGGAGATTTTAACGTGGACTTTTACGGGACGAATTACGGAGAAGAGATCATTGAGCTCGCCGATTCCCTCAACTTCGCCCGTGACGAGATCTCGAAAGCGGATAGAATGCAAAAAGAGCTCATTGCCAACGTTTCTCACGATTTTAAGACTCCTTTGACGATGATCAAGGCGTACGCGTCGATGATTATGGAGATTTCGGGGGATATTCCTGAGAAGAGAAACAAGCACGCGCAGGTCATTGTCAGCGAGGCGGATCGGTTGACTTCCCTCGTTGCCGACGTGTTGGACTTGTCCAAGATCCGTTCGGGGATCGAAGTGTTGAAACCCACGCTCGTGGATATGTCCTCGTATTTACAGGAAATTTTAGACCGTTTTGACTGCTTTAAAGAAGAACAGGGATATACGTTCGTTACGCAGGTCGAGGAAGGATTATATGCGTACGTGGACGAGCTTAAAATCGGACAGGCTTTGTATAATCTCGTGGGGAATGCCGTGAATTATACGGGCGAGGATAAAACGGTGTACGTGACTCTTAAAAAGGAAACGGAAGAAACGTTCCGTTTTGAAGTACGGGATACCGGCTCGGGGATGAAGGCAGAGGAGATGCCCGAGATTTGGGATCGGTATTATCGCTCCGCCGAAACGCATAAACGTCCCGTGAAGGGCACGGGATTGGGGCTCTCTATCGTCAAAACCATTCTGCAAAAGCACGGGTTGGATTTCGGAGTGGAGAGCGAAAGAGGTAAGGGCAGTACGTTCTATATCGTGTTCCCCGTCGTTCCGGAAGAAGCCGAAACGCAAGAAAAAACCGAATAATTTTTTTGGATTGCCGTTCGACGCTTGACAAGAGTGTGGAATCGGGATATAATAGAAAAAAAATAAATATTCTTTGGGGCGAGGCGAAAATCCTCACCGGCAGTAGAGTCTGCGAAGAACGGGCGCAAACACGCTCGTTCCCGAATCGGTGGAATTCCGATACCGACGGTATAGTCCGGATGGAAAAAAGAATGAAAAAACGCGGCGATAGGCCGCGCAAGTTTCGTATGTTTTTCGTCCGCCTCGATCTTTCGAGGCGGTTTTGTTAAAGAATTTTCCGTTAAAAAGAAGAGAGGTATTGTATGGAAGAAAACAAAATGCAGGAGGCAGGTACGGATTTAAAGGAAAAAAGACGACCCGTGAGCGCGAAAAAATTGGCGTTGATGGCGGTGTTCGTCGCGCTTTCTTACGGGGTCAGTTTTTTGGAAATTCCCATTTTTCCCGTTGCACCGTTTTTAAAGCTCGATTTGGGGAACGTGTTTATTTTATTGATCGGGTTTTTACTCGGACCGATCGAGGGGATCATCGTGTGCGCGCTTAAAGAGAGTTTGCGGCTCATTGGCAGTAGTTCGGGTGGAGTCGGGGAGTTGGCAAATATGTTGGTTACGACTTCGTATATTGCCGTTCCGACGATCGTATATCGATTCAGAAAGGGGTTGAAGAGTGTGACGCTCAGTCTTGTCGCGGCGTGTTTCGTCGGGGTGGGCGCGGCGCTTCTTGCCAACCGCTTTATCAATTTTCCTTTGTATATGGGAAAGGGGGCGGCGGCGAGTTTTAAAGAGTTTTTTGGGGTTATCGTTGCGTTTAACTTTATTAAAACCGTTTCGGTGGGAGTGATTTGTTTCGCGCTCTATAAAAGACTCTCGAATTTCTTAAAAAAGATAAAAATTTGAGGGGAAAGCGGGTAAAGTTTTCAAAAGCTCTTGCAAAAATCCCCAAGAGGTATTATAATAGAGATATGGCGGTATTTATTTCAAAATCCAGAGAGCAGACGGAGATGTTTGCTTGTGAATATGCGAAAAGTTTGCGCGCGGGGGACGTCGTTTTACTCGACGGCGAGATGGGCGCGGGGAAAACGGTGTTCGCAAAAGGCGTAGCGAGGGGCTTGGGGATCGTAGAAGAGGTCACGAGTCCTACATACGCGTATATGAACGATTACGACGGACGGTTGTTCCATTACGATTGCTACCGCATCGAGAGCGTGGGACAGGCGGAACGGCTAGGGCTTTCCGATTACTTTTATATGGGCGGGATTTGCCTCGTCGAATGGGCGCAAAACATTGCTCCCTTGCTTCCTGCGAAAGTGAAGAGAGTCGTAATTAAAAAGTGTAACGAAACGGACAGAGAGATTGAATACGGGGAATGAGGCGGACAAGCAATGAATTTTTTGGCGATTGATACCAGCGGGAATTATATGACGGTCGTGGCGGTGAAAGACGGGGAGGCGTTTTCCTGTTTTTTGCCCGATTGCTCGATGAGGCATTCCGTTTCTTTGATGGGGGCGGTAGAAGACGCGCTCCAAAAGGCTTCGCTTGCTTTGGAGGATTGCGATTTTTTCGCGGCGGTCGTGGGGGCCGGCTCGTTTACGGGAATCCGTATCGGGATTTCCGCGGCGAAAGGCTTTGCTTTGGCGGTCGGGAAGCCGACGTTGCCCGTCACTTCTTTCGGCGTTGCCGCATATAATGCGGTGAACGGCGGTAAAACGTTGTGTCTTGTTGATGCGATGCACGGCTCATATTACGCTTGCGGGTATGAAAACGGAGGGATCGTTTATCCCCCTTCGTACTTGACGGAAGCGGAAGTATTGTCCTTAAAAACGGACGGTTACGCGCTTTGTTCGTGTGAAGACTTGACGCTCGGCGGAGAAAAAGTAGAACGCCGCGATCCCGTTTTGGGATTGGAAAAAGCGGTGAAAGCGCTCGCGGAAAAAGGCGAGTTCGGGGATTTGATCGCGTTGTACGTGCGGAAGAGCTCGGCGGAGCTGAACGCGGAAAAGGGCGTGTAAGATGGTGCGGGAATGGAATCGGGCGGATATTCCGCTCGTGGCGGCGATTGACCGCGAGTGTTTCACCTTGGAGCCTTGGTCTGAGGCGGAGTACGCAAAAGAGTTCTCTTCGGAGTGGTTTTGCGGAACGGTCTTGGAAATCGACGGCGAAATCGTCGGGTACGTTTGCGGAAAGCTTGTCTTTGAAGATGCGGAGATTTTGAGGATCGCCGTAAAAAGTAAGTGGAGAGGTCAGGGCTTGGGTGGAATGCTCCTGAATGGATTTATAGACTCTGTTAAAATGCGGGGCGGTGCGCGCGTGTTTTTGGAGGTGCGGACGGGGAACGTGGCGGCTGTGCGGTTGTATAGAAGCCGTGGCTTTACCCTGACGAGAGAAAGAAAAAAATATTACGCGGACGGGGAAGACGCTTTGGAGATGAAAAAGGACCTGTAAGCGTAAAATCATCGATAAGGAGGACGGAGCGACGGAAAGTAGAGTGGATTTATCCGACGTTTCGTTTTTACAAAAGGGGGAAGGGAAGGATCTGGTGTTCTTTCACGGGTATCTTTCCAATAAAGAGGCGTTTGTTTCGCAGGTGGAGTATTTTTCCCGTTTTTTTCGGGTTACTGCGTTTGATTTTTTAGGATTCGGGCATAGCAGGGCTTTGACGAAACCGTTTTCCGTGTCCGATTACGCCGAATGGACGAAAGAGGTGTTGACCCTTTTAAATGTGCGAAAACCGCACGTGATCGCCCATTCGTTCGGGTGTCGCGTGGCGGTGAAAATGGCGGCGAAAGAAGACGTTTTCGATAAGATGGTCTTGACGGGTCCGGCGGGGATTATTCTTCCTCGGAGCTGGAAATATCACTTGAAAGTAAAGGCGTATCGACTCGTCAAAAAAATAGCGCCTCGGTTTGCGGAAAAGAAGTTTGGGAGCGCGGAGTACAAGACGCTCTCGCCGCTTATGAAAGAGAGTTATAAAAAAATCGTGAACGAGGATTTGCGCGAGGACGCGAAGAGGATTAAAAGCGAAGTTTTGCTCGTGCAAGGGGCGGAGGATTTCGTAACGACGGAAGCGGAGGCGAGGACGTATCTTCAAAGTTTTCCGCGCGGTCGGTTGACGTATATAGAGGGCGGGCATTTCGCGTTTGCGGAAGATCCCGTGGCGTTTAATTTATCGGTAGAGGATTTTTTGTATGATTGACGTGATGATCAGAATCGGCTCGAGTATCGTTTGCGCGTGCTTTTTGTGCGCGACAACTATCGGTATGGTCGGCGCGATGCAACAGGGCGGTTATAAAAACGACGCGTTTTTCCGTTGGCTCAAACGGAAAGACAATTTGTTTTTTAACCGTTTGAGCGTGTTGTCCTTATGCTTGTTTTTGGCTACGGCGATCACGGCGCTGTGCTTTTCTTTCCTCGGCGTTCAAATCGCTTTGATCATTTCTGCCGTTCCCTATATGACGTTGCTCTTTGTATTCCATTTCTCTGGTAAAAAATATGCCTTGAAAGTGCCTGCCGTTCGTACGGGTCGGTATTGTAGGCTGTCCGGCGTGTATGCCTTTTTGGTATTGTGCGTATCCTACGCCGCGATTGCACTTTTAGAATTTTTGTCGGTGTGGATCGATACGGAATTGTATTCCTTATTGGCGTATACGCCTTTTGCGGCGATGCCGCTCGTACTGCCGTTCCTACTTTGCCTGGCGAATGCTCTTGAAAGTGTTTACGAACGGATTCGGAACGGTAAATTCGTCGAACGTATGGGGCAGGTATTAGACGAAAAGGAAATGATTCGCGTGGGCGTCGTGGGAAGTTACGGGAAAACTTCGGTGAAAAATATACTCGCGACCATACTTTCTACGCATTACGACGTGATTGCTACGGCGGAATCGTACAATACGCCGATCGGGATTGCGAAAACGGTCGCGTTGCCTGAATTTGAAAAGAAACAGGTATTTATTGCGGAGATGGGCGCTCGGAAAGCGGGGGATATTCAGGAGCTTTGCGAGATGGTGAAGCCCGATTACGCCGTCTTTACGGGCGTGTGCGAACAACATATTTTCACGTTCGGGGATTTGGACTCCGTTTGGGCAGAGAAGAGTGTGATTCTCCGCTGTGGAACGAAAAAGACGGTTTGCGGTACGGGATTGAAAACACGTATGGACAGTTTGAGTGAGGACGTGAAAAGCCGCTGTATCCTCATAGACGACGCTACGGTGAAAAACGTGCGACTCGGGGCGAAAAGCACCGAATTTACCGTTGTTTTAGGGGTGGAAGAGCTTGACGTGAAAACGCCGTTGCTTGGCAGGGCGGCGGTGGAAAATATTACGCTGGCGGTTACGCTTGCCAAAGAGATGGGGTTGACGGTTGAAGAGATCGAAAAGGGATTGAAAACCATAACTCCGATTCCTCATCGCTTGCAGCTTTTGGAAAGCGACGGAGTGTATATTCTCGACGACGGATACAACTGCAATCCCGTCGGAGCAAAAGAGGCGATTGAAGCGCTTGGGCGGTTTGAGGGTAGAAAATGTATTGTCACGCCCGGGATCGTGGAATGCGGGATCTTGGAGGAAACGATTAACGGAGTCTTAGGCGAGGAGATCGCAAGAGCGAAGTTCGATAAAGTGATTTTGGTAGGCGATACGCTCGTAGGAGCGGTAAAAGACGGTTACGTGACGGCAGGCGGCGAGATCGATGCTTTGGCTTCGGCGCAGACGTTGGAGGACGTGAAAGGACTCCTTGCCGAGTGGACGAAGAAAGGGGACGCCGTACTGTTTTTGAACGATTTGCCCGACGTGTATTGAGAAAAAGAATACGTAGGAAACACCAAAGCGAAGAAATCTTTGCGGAGGTGTTTTTTTATGCGGAAAGTGGCTGTGTTTTTTGGGGGCAAGTCGTGCGAGAATGAAATTTCCGTATTGACGGGGATCTTTGCGCTCCATTTGTTGGATCGGGAAAAATATACTCCCGTTCCCGTGTATATACATACGGACGGGAGTATGTACAGCTCCCCGAAAATGAGGGATATCAAAATTTTTCGAGAGGGGAAGTTTGCTTCGTTCGAGCGCGTGTTTTTCGAGGGCGGAACGTTGTATTCCATTTCGGAGAATAAAAAAAAGATCAAGGCGAAGTCGAGAATCGACGTTGCTTTGAACTGTTGCCACGGGGGCTTGGGCGAGGGTGGTGGCGTTTCCGCTATGATGGAATGGAACGAAATTCCGCTCGCTTCTCCCGATTTGACGGCTTCGGGGGTATTTATGGATAAGAGTCTTACCAAACTCGTGATGCGCGCGCTCAACGTGCCCGTCGTCGATTATATTCGCGTCAATGAAAGCGATTATGAAAAGAGAGGACCATTTTTACTCAAAAGCATTGCGGGAAGATTGAAATATCCCGTCATCGTCAAACCCGCGCATTTGGGCTCGTCCATTGGGATCTCGGTTGCGGAGAATGAAGAGGAAGCGAAACGCGCGATCGAAAGCGGATTTGAGCTGGACGATCGGGTAATCATTGAAAAGTATCTGCCCGAAAAAAAGGACGTTAATTGCGCGGCGTATGCGATGAACGGAGAGATCTACGTGTCCGAGCCTGAAACGGCGTTTGAAAACGGAGTGTACTCCTTTGAAGAAAAATACGTCAAAAGAAAAGAGGACGGATTGTTGCAAAACGGAGCAAAGGGTGGGGGCAGGGTTGCGTTGAGCGGGGATTTGCGCGAAAAAATCCGCTCGTATACCAAGACCGTGTATAAGCGTATGAATCTTTGCGGCGTGGTGAGAATGGATTTTCTCGTCAGCGGAGAAAAAGCCTATCTTTGCGAGGTGAATACCGTTCCCGGCTCGTTGGCGTATTACCTCTTTTGCGAGCGAGTGTCCGACGGGCGGACGTTTTTCGGGGATCTTCTGGAAGAGGCGCTGCGAACAAAAAAATCCGAAAAGAAATTGGTGACGACGGGGATTTTGCAAACGGCAAGACAGCGGACAAAATAATATAAAGAAAGGGCGGAAAATTTCCGCCCTTTCTTTATATACTAAATACGTCGGGGCATAAGCACTTCAAAAAAATTTTTTAACTTTTTTTCAAAAAACTATTGACAAACAATACTATGCATTGTATAATATTATGCAAAGGAGGGTATAAACGTGGACGCGCAATTAAAAAAAGGTTTGTTGGAGATTTGCGTGCTGACCGCCATTCGGGGCGAGGAGTCGTACGGATATAAGATTATTTCCGATTTAGCTCCTTATATTGAAATTTCGGAGTCGACGCTCTATCCCATTCTCAAAAGGTTAGAAAGCAGCGGCGCTGTAACGATACGAAGCGAGGCGTACAACGGCAGGCTACGGAAATATTTCAAGATTACTCGATTGGGGTTGTCAAAGATCGATGAGTTCATCGATGGTATGCAGGAATTTAAAAAGATAAGCGATTATATTATAGGAGGAGGAAACGTATGACTTTCAAGGAATGGGAAAGACGGTTGAACAAGAGCTTGAAAGATTGTTCCAAAGAGGAAAAGAAAAAGATTCTCGATTATTATCGGGAAATATACGGCGATAAGCTGGATGCGGGAATGGAGGAAGAACGGATTTTGGACGAGTTCGGTGCTCCCGAAGAATGCGCGAATAAATTGCTCGTGGAAGAGGGGAGAGAAAGTTCGCCGCCGCCAATAAAAAAAGAAAGAAAAAGTAGTTCGGTTTCGCCTGCGCAGATCGTGGGAATGGTATTTTTGACTTTGACGGTGCTTATTCCGATTTTTGCTTCCCTTTTCGCTGTCGTCGTGGGCTTTGCTTCGGTGGCGCTTGCAGGAGGAGCGAGTGCGATTGCAGGCGTTGTCTACGCCGTGTTCGCGCCTTTCCTTTTTGGGTACTACGGCGCGTCGTTTTGGGGGATTTTTACTGGCGTCGGTGTGGGAATTGCCACTTTAGGCGTGGGATTGATTTTGGTGGTTTTCGGATATTACGCGACGAAATATACGGCGATTGCCACGATTTGGCTATTTAAGAAAATCTATTTCAGGAGGGAACAACGATGAAAAAGATTTGGAAAATTTTGTGTATTGTGGGGCTGTCGGCGATCCTTGTAGGTGGCGTTGTGGTCGGAGTAGGAGCGCTCGCGGCGAAAGGCGATATGGCGGCTTTGTCGTACTTGACGGTGGAACAAAAAACGTATGTGGAAAGCGGGACGACTCCCGTGACGTCTGTAAATTTGGATTTTAAAGATACGGACGTGGACTTAATATTTTCGGATGAGGCAGAAAGCGTTTCCGTGTCCTATCCGCAAAAAATGACGAAAAGCGGAAAAGAAGCCAGCGTTGTTTTCGTGACGGAGGTGGACGGCGCGTTGCGAATCACCGAAAAGACGAATTGGAAACGGACGTGGCTGGCTTGGGATTTTATCGAAGAAAAAGCCGTAATCACTTTGCCGAGCGAAAGAACATATTCGTTGAAAGTAGACGTGGACAACGGCGACGTGAAGGTATTGGGAAACGCGAAAACGGGAAGTTTGTCGATTTCTACGGATAACGGCGACGTGATCGCGAAAAACGCGAAGATTGTTGCGGAGACTCTTCGTGTGGAGTCGGACAACGGCGATTTGGAATTGAGCTCGTTTACGGCGAAGAACGTGACGATAGAAACGGACAACGGCGATGTCACGATCGGGAACGGTACGGTAAGCGAAAAGACGTCGATAAGTTTGGATAACGGTCGAGTTGCGATCAACGGAACGCTTGTATCGAACAGGATCGAAATTGATACCGACAATGGGGGCGTGTACGCGACGAACGGGGTTTTGGACGGAAAAAACATCTCATTGGAAACGGACAATGGAAATATTAAAATCAACGTGGCAGGCGCGCAGAGCGAGTATTCCGTATACGTGGAAAAGGAGAACGGAAACTCTAACGTATCTTCTATGCCCGGCGGGGAAAAGCGGTTAGAATTGTCGGTGGATAACGGTGACATTTACGTAACGTTTCAAGGTTGATAACGGCGGATAATGAAAAAAAGCGGAGCTCACAGCTCCGCTTTTTGTATTTCAAAAATTATAAATTATTCGTTTTCATTGTCCGAGTCGCCACTCAAAGGCAAGGGCCGATCGATCGTGCGCTCAGAAGAAACCAAAGAAAAACGTTGGCCTTTGGTGGACAGGTAAATGATCGTATACGTAACGGCGCCCACCGTTTCCCAGATCATATCCTGCATCGTGTCGATGAGTCCGATGTCGATATATCCTTTTTGAATTTCTCCGTTGACGATTACGCTTTGGATTTCGTTGATTACTCCGATTTCGCCTACCTTTCCCCCTAGCAGGTACGAGTTTAACGCGTCCAGAAAACGGTCTTTTTGCATGTCGGTATGGAAGAGGGAGTCCATTCCGTACTCGATAAATTCCCAAAGTCCTGCAATGGCGATGGAGAAGAATAAGCCAAACGCCGCGCAGAGAACAAAGCTGCAAGGACGACCTTTGTTAAAGAACTTGGGCAAAAACGCTCCGAACATCGCGAAGATGATTCCGGCGAAGCCGTGCATCAGTTTATCCCACCAAGTCGTGATATGGTACAGATCGTACGAATACCCCAATAGCGGACAGACCGTATAGAGCATTACGAAGAAATACAAAGTTGTATGTATGCGGAATTTTAACAGCCATTGTAAAAGAAGGGGAATAAAGACGTAGGCGATGGAGATGGCGCTCATCCACGCTTTTAACCACTTTTCCTGGAAGGCGAAAATAAAAAAGGATACAATGCAAAAAATCAGGCAGGCTAAAAACCATATTTCCCGAAATACGTCGATTTTTTTCTCTTTGCGAATCGAGCTCAGCATAGCAATCTCCTTTTCGATTTTCTATATTTTAGCATTTTATATAAAATATGTCAATCGGAATGCGAAATATTTAAAAAATTCAAAAACCGAACTTTTTAAACTCTTTTTCCTAAAAGGAAAAGAATTTTGATAACAGCGTATCAAATTCATTGATTTTTCCGTGGAATTTTGGTATAATTCGGAAAAAAGAAGGAATGAAAGGGTATGGCATACGGCGAATTTACCGATAAAGTGAAAATTTTAATTAAGGCGGGCGACGGCGGCGACGGTATGAACTCGTTCAAGGCGTTCAAGGGCAAGCCTGCGTGCGGACCTGACGGCGGCGACGGCGGTCGGGGCGGCGACGTGTATTTCGTCGGAGATAAGGATATGAACGATTTGTTTTCGTTCCGTTTCACTTCTAAATTTTTTGCGGAAAACGGCGAAGTAGGGGGAACGAACCGCTGCTTTGGAAGAAGCGGGAAAAATACGTATATCAAAGTGCCGCTCGGAACGCTCGTTCGCGACGAGGAAACGGGACGGCTGATTTGCGACGTGTTCGAGGACGGACAGGAAGTGTTGGTGGCGAGGGGCGGAAACGGCGGAAAAGGTAACGTGCGCTTTACTACCGCCAGAAGACACGCGCCGAACTTCGCGCAAAAAGGCGAAAAAGTCAAACAACATTACGTCATTTTGGAGATGAAAGTCATTGCGGACGTGGGCTTCGTTGGATTCCCGAACGTGGGAAAAAGTACTCTTTTGAGTAAAATTTCGGCGGCAAAGCCCAAGATTGCGAATTACCATTTCACGACGCTGTCTCCCAATCTGGGCGTGGTGCGTTACTACGAAAAATCGTTCGTGGCGGCGGATATTCCCGGACTCATCGAGGGCGCGGCGAAAGGCGCGGGGCTCGGACACGATTTCCTCAAACATATCGAACGGACGAGAATGCTCTGTCACGTCGTCGATATTTCAGGCTGCGAGGGACGGGATCCCGTGGATGATTTTAAAAAGATCAACGAAGAACTCAAAGAGTTCAGCGAGGCGCTTGCCGCGTTGCCGCACATCATCGTTTGTAATAAGTGCGACGTGTACGGCGCGGAAGAGAATTTGAAAGCGTTCAAGAAAAAGTACGGAAGAAAATATAAAATCTATCCCATTACCGCTTTGACGGGCGAGGGCACGCGAGAACTCATAGAAGGGATCTTGGAAAAGCTTTCGGAACTTCCGCCCGTAGAGCCTGTGATTCCCGAAGAGGAGTTCGAGTACAAGGCGAACGACGATCTCGATTTCGAGATCTTCCAAGACGAGAACGGCGTGTACGTCGTGGTGGGCGGACTCGTGGATATGCTGTGCCGCAACGTCGTACTCAACAATCCCGACTCTATGCTCTATTTCCAAAAAGTATTGCGGCTTCGCGGCGTGATCAAGGGGCTCGCAAAATTGGGTTGTAAAGAGGGTGACACCGTTTCGATCGGTGACGTGGAATTTGATTTCATTCCCTAAGCAGGAATGGAGAAAGGGCGTACCGTGTACGTGATGAATGAAGAAAAAGGAAGAAAAATTATGACGATTATTACCAGTGAAAACATTACGAGTAAGCAAAGAAGCAAACTTAAGTCCATTGCTGCGAATCTTTCGCCTGTGACGCAGATCGGAAAGGGCGGAATCACCGACAATTTATTGAAAACGCTTTCGGACGCGTTGGACGCGCGGGAGATCATCAAGGTCAATATTTTGGAAACGGCGGACGACGACGTGAAGAATCTCGCGGAGAACGTGGCGGAGCTGTTGGAAGCCGTGCCTGTGGCGGTGATCGGTAGAAAGGCGATTTTTTACCGCTATTCCCGTCGGGATAAGTTTGCGCATTTGGAAATCTGAACGGAAAAATTTTCAAAAAAGCGTTTAAAAACGCCCGATCGGTTGTATAAATGAGAGAGAAAAGAAATAAAGGAAACGGTTATGGAACAGGAAGAATTGAAAAACGTAGAGAAAACTCCCGTAGAGGAAAACGATTGCGCGGAAGAAAAGAAAACCAAGAAAAAATGCTCGGGTAAAAAGCAGGAAGAGTTGGAAAAGGCGCTCGCGGAAGCGGAAGAATGTAAGAGAAAGTGGTATGCGGTGACGGCGGAGTATGAAAACTACCGCAGAAGAACGCAAAACCAAGCGGCGCAACGGTATGCGGACGGTAGAAACGATGTGATCGCTTCCCTTTTCGTGATCGGAGATAACCTCGAACGCGCGTTGGCGGCTTGCTCGGACGAGAATACGAAACAGGGGATCGATATGATCCTCAAAACGTTCAAAAAAGTGTTGGAGGGCGAGGGAGTCGAAGAGATTGATCCCGTAGGTCAGCCGTTCGACGCAACGTATTCCGAAGCGATTATGGCGACGCCTTCGGAAAACGGCGAGGAGAGCGGTATCGTGAAGCAGGTATACGTGAAAGGGTACAAAAAGGGCGAAAAAGTTTTGCGCTACGCGCAAGTGATTGTAACGCAATAAAAAAATCCCCTGCCTGATCGGTAGGGGATTTTCACAAGGAGAAGCATATGACCGAAAGAGAAAAAATGCTTGCGGGACAGCTGTATAAAACCAACGATCCCGAGCTCGCCGCGGGCAATCCGTGTAGGGTGATCCGCAAGGTCACGGAGCAAGATTCCGTGCAATATAAAAAGAACTCTTTTAATGAAGTTCCCCGTTTGCAGTTATCCGCAAACGGGGATTTTTATCAAAAAGGTAGGGGTATGTACGCAACGAATTGCGCGCCTGTTATTTTTTCAAACCTAAAATTTCGTCGGCGGAAACGTCGAGGATTTCGCAAATATTGGCAAACGTGTCCAAAGACGGATATTTGTCCAAACGCATGTATTTGCTGACCGTCGAGGGATTGATCCCCAGTTTTTCCGCAAGCTCCTTTTGCGAAATATTGCCGTATTGTATCGCTTCTCGCAACCGTTTTTGAATTTCCGTAATCGTGATCATATAAAAATAATAGCACAATGTGCAATTTTTGCTTGACATAAGGCACAATGTGCCTTATAATTATGATACACAAAAGAAATTCTTATATACGGAGGTTAAAAATGTTTTGTAAGAATTGTGGGAAAGAGCTCAACGAGTGGGCGATCTATTGTCCGGAATGCGGAGTGGCGACAGATAAATTTCAATCGGCGGAGAAAAAGCAGGAAGAAGAATCGAACGGAATAGCGATAGCGGGATTTGTGTGTTCGTTTTTTAGTTGTTTGCTCGGTTGGATATTCGGCGGCGTTGGTTTATCGAGGGCGAATAAGCGAAACGGCAAGGGGAAAGGGTTTTCGATCGCGGCGTTGATAATTGCGACGATCGGGTTCTTTATATATTTGGAGACAATACTGTAAAAAGAAAAAGTCGATCCAATCGGGTCGACTTTTTTGATCAGAAGATAAGGTCGTGGCGTTTTTCGCCACGACCTTATAAAATCCACCGGCTGTGCCGGTGGTAAATAGCTTTAGCTTCAAGCCTTGCCTTTGCTATACAAAAAAGCTCCTTTGTGCTAAACTAAATGTACGACTC
>JAFTHW010000032.1 GCA_017457225.1 Clostridia bacterium
CACCGTCCGCTTTCGCAAAGCCTCGGAGAGGCGTTATGTCCTAAAACCCTGCGCGTAAGCGTAGGGTAGGGAACGAAAAAACAACGAGCCTTGGAAAGGCGAAACAAAACCGAGAGATGCACACTCGCTTCGCTCGCTTGTCCTACGCTGACCGATTGCGCCCCCTTGGGGCTTGTTTTTACCCCAAAAAAAATAAAAAAATTGCGGACGCCGGTGAAAATTTGCGGATTAAACAAATTTTTTTTTGAGTTCCCGTACACCGAAAATTCCTCCGAAATCACCCGCGTTCCCGCATAAACACTAATCCGAGAAATATCTACAAAAATAGTAGCAAATAGAAAATTCCTGACTCATTTCCTGTTGACGAATCGGCAAAAAAAAAAAAGTAAGATGCGGAAAATTCATCAAACACCCACATCTAATCTGTTGAACATGAACTCCTCAAAATTCTTTCTTTCCACCCTCATTGCCGCCGCCGCAATGACCGCTCCCGCGTACGCGGATCATACATTTTCCGGTACGGAAACGGTCACCATTACAGCGGATACCTCGCATGATGCGGTGACTGTTGATTCCGGGGTTACGGGAACGTTCAATATTACGACAAATAATGCGGACCTTAAAATCGGGTCACTGGCTTTGAACGGGAATCTCGTCATCAATGAACCTACATGTGCGTTGGCTGAGATCGGGAATATTTCCGGAAGCGGGGATATAACGCTTTCAAAAACAACGGCAAACAACTGGGGCGGTGCATTGGTGCTTTCGGGTGATTCGACAGGATACACGGGGACCATTAATATTTGGAACGGAGGAAGTGCTACGAATAATCCCGGGCAGTATTCACAGTTCCTTGTTTTGAAATCCGCAAATGCGGCAGGGAGTGCAAATATCGCTCTTGGTGCGGCGACAGTGTTGATTGTTTCAGCAGATTCAACGAGCATCGGCGGATTGAGCTCCGCTGATGTAAATACGAGTGTCGTCTCTCAAGCGACGAGTTTCGCATACGGTAATGATAACAAAACGAATCCGTACAACATTTCTTACGGAGGGGCGCTTCCCAACAACGACGGAACTCATCGTACGTTGAACATCACCGGAACCGGAACTTACGAATTTAAAGGGACATTCGGGTCCTCCACGAACATTGGTTCCCTTTCTCTTAATTGGTCCGGGAGCGGTTCTCAAACTTTTAGCGGCAACACCTATGTCAATGATTTGGCGGTTTCTGCAGGGACTCTTTCTTTGACCGGAGATAACACTACAATTGGCGGATCTGTAACAAACGCCGGGAACCTTACGCTCGGCGGAACGGTTGCGCTGTCTTCGGGAATTATTAATACGGGAACGGTGGTTCTCAATGATGGTGTTATTTTTGACCTTGGCGGATTCAACTTTACGGATGGAGAGAATGCGATTGTTTCCGGCGGAACGGTAACAGACGGAATTACTTCTGCAAATTTTCAAAATGTCGGAGTGATGCGTGGCGGGTCGTTTTCCGTTACCTCTACGACGTCCTCTCTTGCTGTCACACTTACGCAGGGTGTTGCCGAAACCATTACTTGGTCTGGCGTAGCTGATGCGGTATGGAATACGAATACGGAAAATAACAGCGTATGGACTCTTAGCGGAGGAGAAACCTCGTCCTTCTACTTTAAGGATAATGTCGTTTTCGGCGCAGATGCGGAAAACCAAACGGTATTGCTTGAGTCCGGAAATACGGTGACGGTGGGAACGGCTACGGTTTCCGAAGGAGGGGCTTATACGTTTGCGAGTGATTCCGCCGGGACGGCAACGGTTGTCGGTAGCACGCTTACGGTTGAGAGTGGAGCGTCTCTTACGGTCGGAGACCAAGGGAATA
>JAFTHW010000033.1 GCA_017457225.1 Clostridia bacterium
AAGAAAGATAAAAAGCAAAAGTAAATCACGGCTTGCTTGTATGCGGTAGGCGAGTTAGTGTGGCACTGGGGTGCCGTGCCAGTATGCACGCACTTTAGTGCGTAAAAATAAAGCCCCCACTTCTAGTGGGGGATATTTACTGGTTTGTAAGATCTTTACGGTCTGAGTCCGCTGCCGCCTTGTAAAGTGATCGTTTCGCCTGTCACGAACGAAGCTTCGTCCGAGCAGAGGAATACGCACATTCCGCCGACGTCTTTTTCGGGATCGGCAAATCTGCCCATTGGTACGCCTTTGATGGTCTGTTCGTACCGCTCGGGGTATTCTTCCTTAAACTTTTGCAAACCCTCGGTCATTGCCAAAGGACAAATGACGTTGACGCGGACTCCGTCGGGCGCCCACTCGGTTGCCGCGACGCGGGAAAGCCCGCGGATTCCCTCTTTCGCCGCCGCGTAAGAGGATTGGGCGATACGACCGAATAAGCCTGCGCCACTGGCGAAATTGATGACGCAACCCTTGGTTTTCTTCAAATACGGGTATGCTTCGCGCATATAGAAGAACGTGGCGTACAAGCCCGAATATACGGCAAGATCCAGATCTTCCTTAGTGTGGTCGATCAGCATTTTGCCCGATGCGGAAGCCTGCGCGTTGTTGATCACCGCGTCGATTTTTCCAAAGCGTTCCACGGTTTTGTCAATGACGTTTTTGATCGCCGCTTCGTCCGCTCCGTCCGCGGTAACCGTGAGCACTTCACAGCCGTACGCGCTCTCTAATTTTTCCTTGGCCGAAAGGAGAGTGGATTCCGTTCTGCCCGTGAGTACGAGCTTTGCGCCCGCTTTTGCAAATGCGGTAGAAAGACCGAAACCGATGCCTCTGCCGCCGCCGGTGATAATGACTACTTTGTCTTTCAATGAAATCATAAAATTTTACCTCGTAACGTATTTTCTGCGCGCCTTGATCTGCGCTACTTTTTTATATGTCAACATTATACAATGCTTTTGGATGTTTGTCAAGAGCGAAAAAGAAGATTTTGCGTTTTTTCAAGGAGGGCAATTCACTTGACAAAAAGATAGTTTTTATTTATAATGAAAAAAATCGTTTTAGAAACAATTTAGAGGTTTGATTATGAAAAGATGTAAAAAAGCTTGGTTGGCAATTCTCTTGTGTTTGACGGCGGCGTTTGGCGTTGTCGGGCTCGGGGGATGTGACGACGAGAAGACTCCGAGTGAAAGCTCTTCGGAGTCCGTGGAATCTTCCTTGGAGTCTGCGGCGGAAGAGAGTTCTTCGGAGTCCGAACAGCAGGAGTCGGGGCTGAAATATAAATTGGTTTCAGGCGGCGGAGCGTACGAGGTCGTCGGGTATAAGGGCTCTGAAAAAGACGTCGTGATCGCGGATACATATGGGGGATTTCCTGTAACAGGAATCGCTGCGAATGCGTTTAAAGGCTCTACCTTACGGTCGGTTGTGATCCCCGATAGCGTGGATGCAATCGGGAAAGGCGCGTTTCAAGCCAGTTTGGATTTGGAGGGCGTGACGATCGGACAATGCGTGACGGAGATTGGCTCGTCCGCGTTTCTCGGTTGCAAAAATTTGACCGAAATCGCTTTGCCCAGCGGCGTTAGCGAGATAGAAGCTTCTACGTTCTCGGGGTGTACGGCGCTTAAAGCCGTTACCATTCCCGAAACGGTGACGGAGATCGGAGCGTACGCGTTCTATAATTGTAAAAATCTTGCGGAGATAACTCTCCCCGAGGGATTGAAAAAACTCGGGGCGTACGTGTTTTATAATTGTGGGGAACTCAAGAGGGTGGAGATTCCGAGCGGAGTGAGTTCGATCGGGAATTATTCGTTCTATAATTGCGATAAGCTGGAGAGCGTGTCTATGCCCGAGGGGTTGAGCTCGATCGGGTTTTATGCGTTTTTCCATTGTAAGAGTTTGCAAAGTATCGTGATTCCCGACGGCGTGACGGAAATTAAAAGTCGGACGTTTTACGAGTGCGAGGCGTTAAAGAGCGTGAAGATGGGAACGGGAGTCGTTTCCATTGCCGAAAATGCGTTTGCTGGGTGTGTGAAGTTGTCGGAGATGGAACTTCCCGATGGCGTGACGCATATCGGGGAATCCGCATTTTACGATTGTCGGGCTTTAAAAACGGTCACGATTCCCGACGGGGTGGAGTCGTTGCCGCTGGGCGTGTTCCTTGGTTGTAGGAGTTTGGAGAGCTTGACGCTTGGACGGGGCTTGAAAACGTTAGACGCGTACGTGTTTGCGGAGTGTACCGCGCTCAAAACCGTGTCCATTCCCGATGGGTTGATGTGGTTGGAAAACGGCGTGTTCTTCGGTTGTGAAAATCTGCAATATAACGTCTATAAAGGATTGCTGTATTTGGGGAATGCGGGAAATCCGTACGTGGCGCTCGTGAAAGCGGGGGATCGGACTTGGGAGAGCTACGAAATTCACGAGGATACAAAGCTCGTTTTGGAGTATGCGTTCCGTGGGTGTGAAAATTTGAAGAGTATCGTGATTCCCGACGGCGTAGTGGCTTTGGGAAAAGGCGCGTTTGAAAATTGCTCCGCTTTGGAGTCCGCCGTGATCGGACGGGGAGTGAAAACGGTCGGCTCGTCTACGTTTAGCTGTTGTTATGCGTTGAAGAACGTGTATTATAGGGGCTTGGCGACCGATTGGAACGCGGTGACGCTCGGATCGCATAATTTCAAACAGGCGTACTCGAAATGGCACTATTATGTCGAAAATCAAGAGGAGATTCCGGCGGATGGTGGAAGATATTGGCATTATGATGCAAACGGTGAGATTGCCGTTTGGTAAAAAATATTTAAATTGGAGGTATCCTATGAACAATTGGAGAAAAGTGCTTTTGATTTTGTTGGTTTGCTTGACGGTTTGCTTTGCGATGACAGGACTTGTCGCTTGTGATCAATTTTCTGCGTTGATCGGAAATAAGGGCGAAAATGAAAGTTCAAGCGAAGACGAAAGTGAAGGCAGCGAAGGACTTAAATATAAACTGAGCGACGATCAAACGTATTATATCCTTACGGGATTAGGATTTTGCGAAGATAAGGAAGTGGTTATTCCTGCAATCTATAATAAATTACCTGTAAAAGAGATTACTGGTTTTGAGGACGGCGAAGAGGTAGACGCGGAAGAAGTGACGAGCGTTACCATTTCCAAGTACGTGCTGAAAGTTGAAATAACAGCTTTTGATGCGTGCGAAAAACTGACCGATTTTATCGTACATACAGACAATACGAAATATCAAGCCATTGACGGGAACTTGTATAAGAAAAAGGAAATGGAATTGCTTGTATATCCAAATGGGAAGACGGAATCTTCGTTCGTTGTGCCTGACGGCGTTGAGAAAATTGGCGACAGTGTGTTTGCAAATCGCGAGGAGTTGACGAGTATAACGCTCCCCCAAACCTTAGATAAGATCGGGAATAAAACTTTTGAAGGTTGTAAGAATTTAAAGGGTATGCAATTACCGGAAGGCTTATCTGCGATCGGAGCGTGGGCGTTTTCGGGGTGTGAACTTTTCAAAGAATTAAAATTGCCTGATAGCTTGATTGCGATTGAGGAAGGAGCGTTTAAAGATTGTCGGCGTTTTATTAGAGTTGTATTGCCCATTAACTTAGAAACTCTCGAAAAGAACGTATTCCAAGGGTGTGATAAATTGATGGAGATTTATAATAAATCCAAGGTGGAAATTTCGGCGCAAGGCGTTACGGATAAAGGCGATTACATAGGAAGAGTCGTTCCGAATATCTATACTCCGACAAACGGAATAGGGAAACTCATTACGGATCAAAGCGGGTACACTTTTTATACGAGCGGAAGCCTGAAACTTTTGATACATTACGAAGGAACAGCTACCGAATTACAGGTGCCTAATTGGGTCAACATAATTACGGAGTTCGCTTTTTGCGATAACGAACAATTAACGAGCGTGGTAATTCCTACAAGTGTGATCCAGATTAGATCTTGTGCGTTCCAAAATTGTAAAAATTTGAAGAGCGTAACGTTTGAATCCGCAGGCGGTTGGTCAGTGAAAAAGCCCGAAAGCGGCGTTGGCGGTAGCGGAATCCCCAGAAGCGAATTGTTACAGTCTTCGACGGCAGCGTGGTATTTAACGAATACGTATTGCGAATATTTATGGATAAAATCTTAAAAAATAGTGAGATTGTTTCGCGGTGATATTGCTAACGTAGTAAGATTCTTCGCTTTGCGAAGAGTAATATTTGCCTACGGCGAAGTTGTGGTAGGATTTGAAGACTCCTCATCCACCGCAAGCGGTCCCCCTTCTCCCACAGGAGAAGGCAAGAGAGAGCAGTGATATTCTTCGCTCTGCGAAGAGTGATATTTCGCAAAAGCGAAGTGATATTTTTTGCTGAGGCAAAAAGTGATATTTCGGCTTTGCCGAAGTGATAGTGGGATTGTAATACGTTTTATGGAACGCTTGGAAACGGCGTTCCTTTTTTTCGCTTTTAAAGACTCACTTTACGTTAAGGGGGAAAGGGAAACTTCGTTTCCTTTAAAAAAATCAAAAATTTTTACAAAAGTTTGTTTAAACGCGGAGTTTGCGGGTTACATATATGGTGTAAAATAAATTCGGGCGGCGAAATGCCGCAAAAGGAGAATTATTATGGCAGGAAAAGTGATTGGTATCGACCTTGGTACGACGAACTCGTGCGTGGCGGTTATGGAAGGCGGCGAACCCGTCGTCATTGCAAATGCGGAGGGCGGAAGAACGACTCCTTCCGTCGTTTCGTTCCAAAAAGACGGATCTCGCGTCGTTGGGCAGGCGGCAAAACGTCAAGCGGTGGCGAATCCCGATAAAACGGTCATCTCCATCAAAAGACATATGGGGTCGGATTATAAAGTAAAAATCGACGATAAGGATTATTCCCCTCAGGAGATCTCGGCGATGACGCTCGCTAAACTTAAAGCGGACGCGGAAGCGTATCTCGGACAAAAAGTAACCGAAGCGGTTATTACGTGTCCTGCGTATTTCTCGGACAGTCAACGTCAAGCGACGAAAGACGCAGGGAAAATTGCGGGGCTCAACGTACTCCGTATCATCAACGAGCCCACGGCGGCTGCGCTTGCGTACGGTTTGGATAAGGATAAGGGCGGCAAGGTTATGATCTACGACCTTGGCGGCGGTACGTTCGACGTTTCTATTCTCGAAATTTCCGACGGCGTGTTCGAAGTACTCGCAACCAACGGCGATACGAAGCTTGGTGGCGACGATTGGGATAATAAGATCATTTCCTATCTCGTAGACGAGTTCAAGAAATCTCACGCGATCGATCTTTCCAAAGATAAGATGGCGATGCAAAGACTCAAAGAAGCTGCGGAAAAGGCGAAGATCGAACTCTCGGGTATGAGCTCGACCAACGTAAATCTTCCCTTCATTTCCATGAGCGCAGACGGTCCTCAACACCTTGATATTACACTCACGAAGCAGAAATTCGAGGCGATGACGGCGGATTTGCTCAATAGAACGGTAGAGCCTATGAAAGCGGCGATGCGTGACGCGGGACTTTCGTACAGCGATATTGACAAGGTGATTATGGTCGGCGGTTCGACCCGTATGCCCGCGGTTGTTGCAAAGGTAAAAGAAGTGACCGGTAAAGAGCCGTTCAAGGGCATCAACCCTGATGAATGCGTGGCGATCGGCGCGGCTGTGCAGGGTGGCGTTTTGACGGGCGAAGTGAAAGACGTGCTTTTGCTTGACGTTACTCCCTTGTCTTTGGGTATTGAAACGCTGGGCGGCGTATTCACGAGAATTATCGACCGCAACACCACCATTCCCGTAAAGAAGAGCCAGATCTTCTCAACGGCGGCGGATAATCAGACGAGCGTAGATATTCACGTACTCCAAGGCGAACGTGAGTTCTGCAAGGACAATAAGACGCTGGGGAACTTTATGTTGACGGGGATTGCTCCCGCTCGCCGTGGAATCCCTCAAATCGAAGTTACGTTTGACATCGACGCGAACGGTATCGTACACGTAACGGCGCAGGATAAGGGTACGGGCAAGTCCACCGATATTACCATCACTTCCTCCACCAACCTTTCGGAAGAAGAAATCGATAAGGCGGTTAAAGAAGCGGAGCAGTTCGCGGAAGAGGACAAGAAGAGAAAGGAAAAAGTGGAGAATAAAAACAAGCTCGACGGTATGATTTTCTCGGTGGAGCAGACGATGAACGAAGCGGGCGATAAGCTCGACGAAAACGATAAGGCGACGTTGCAGGCGGCGATCGACGCGGCGAAAACGGAGCTTGCTTCCGAAGACGACGAAAAAATCAAGGCGGCTTACGAAAAACTTGTGCAGGACGTTCAGCCTGTATTTGCGAAATTGTATCAAGCAAACGGCGGCGCTCAGGGTGGCGCGGAACCTACGGACGGAGATACTGAATTCCATCAGTAAGGAAGTCTGCAAACAGAACTCAACGCGTACACGGTGGCGGGAAAACGCTTCGGCGCGGGGAGGAATAGAAAAAAGCTTTTGATCAGCGGAAGTCGGGTTTGGCGGTTTTTGCCAAACCCGTACGCTGTAGTAAGGAGGCTGTGAAGAAATGGCTGAAACAAAGAAAAATTATTACGAAATCCTCGGGGTGGATAAAAAAGCGAGCGCGGATGAGATCAAGTCGGCGTATCGGAAATTGGCGATGAAATATCATCCCGACCGCAACCAAGGGAACGCGGAAGCGGCGGAAAAATTTAAAGAGATCAACGAGGCGAACGAGGTGCTCTCCGATCAACAAAAACGCGCGGCGTACGATTACGAGCTCGAACATCCCGGAATGGGCGGCTTCGGCGGCGGCTTCGGTGGTTTTGAAGGGGGCGGCTTCGGCGGATTTGAAGATATTTTGAGTTCCTTTTTCGGCGGGGGCTTCGGCGGCGGGACGAGAACGGCGCAATCTGCGATCGGCGAGGACATTAAACGCGTGATGTCGCTGTCGTTTATGGACGCGGCGAAAGGGTGTCGGAAAACCGTTTCATACGTCAGAAACGAGCCTTGCGCGGCGTGTAACAGCACCGGCGCGAAGAATGGAACGGCGTATACGACTTGTTCCAAATGTCAAGGGAGCGGCGTGATTCAACAGATTCAAAACACGGTGTTCGGTCGATCCATTCGTCAGACCGTTTGTCCCGATTGTAAAGGTAAGGGAAAGACGATCACCGACAAGTGTCCCGACTGTAAAGGTAAGGGAGTCACGAAAAAGGAAACGACCGTGACGCTCGATATTCCCGCAGGCGTGGATAAGAACAGCTACATTAAAAAGAGAGGGTACGGCGAGGCGGTACAAGGCGGAACGCCCGGCGATTTGATCGTCGGTTTCCATATAGAGCCGCACCGCATCTTTACCCGTAAAGATTTCGATTTGTACGTCACGTTGCCCGTTTCGTTCAAGACGGCGGCGCTCGGCGGCGTGGTGAAAGTTCCGACGCTCGACGAAACGTTTGATATGTCCGTGCCTGAGGGAACGCAGAACGGGCAGGAGTTCGTGTTCCGCGGCAAGGGGATTAAATCGGCGAGAGGGGGAACGGGAAGCCTGATTGTGCAGGTCGTTGTGGAAATTCCCACAAAACTCTCTAAAGACCAAAGACGGGAAATCGAACAATGGGATCGGGAGATTGAACTCAAGCAATACGACAAAATGAAAAAATATTCGGATAACGTGGAGTCGTTATACGGTAAAAAACCTTTTGAAAAATAAGCAAAAGCTCGAAACGCAGAGGTTTCGGGCTTTTTATCTGGAAAGAAATGCGAAAAGCGTTTGACAAAAGCATCGAAAGAATGATACAATAAAGAAAATCTCAATACATTAGGAGAAAAAATGATGAAAACGAAAACGATCAAATTTTTAGCGGCTTTGTTGGCGACGGTATCGTTCGCCGTGTTCGGGCTTGGCGGTTGCGCCCTGCCTTTTGGAAACCTGTTCGGCTCTTCGTCCGAGCAGTCCTCTTTGGAAGAGTCCAGCGTGGAATCGAGTGTGGAATCCTCCGAAGAATCGAGTGTGGAATCCTCTGAAGAATCTTCCGAAGAATCCAGTGAAGAAGTTCCTGCGAATATTTTCAGTAGGATGAGAATGGCTTGCATCGGCGATAGTATTACCAATATCGGCACGGATAATAAATACACGCCGCTGTTGCAGGAAGAGCTTGGGTTGAGTTTCTGCTTTAACTACGGCGTTAGCGGCTCTACGGTTGCGAAATGCGGTGGACTTTCCTGTATCAGCGAACGCTATACGCAGGTTTCAAAGAGTAGCAATATTATTTCTGTCCTTGCAGGCGTAAACGATTGTATGAACGAAGTACCCCTCGGTACGATTGACGATACGACGAACGAGACGTTCTACGGCGCGTTGAATATCTTGCTCGACGGGCTTAAAGCCAATCATCCCGACGCGTACATATTCTATATGACTCCCTATAAATATATCTATTGGGAATCGCAGGATTTGGAGTCTTACGTCAATGCGATCAAAGAAGTTTGCGAGCTGAAAGATATTCCCGTTTTGGATATGTTTACGTACGGGAATTTCGATTGGAATAATCCTTTGTATACTGCCGACGGGTTGCATCCCACGGCAAAGTTCTACGAAGAATATACTGTGCCGCAGATCGCAGCGTATTTGCGCGAGGTGTTTGAGCAGGCATAAAACGTGGAATAAAGGGAAAAGATTATGTGGCTGAAACAGAAAACGATAAGGTTTTGGGCTGCTTTATTGGCAACCATTTCGTTTGCGACGCTCGGGCTGGGAGGCTGCGCATTGCCTTTTTTCAATACGTCTTCGAGTGAGTCCGGAATGCAAGGCGAGGCTTCGCAGGACGAATCGCCTGAATTGAGTGAGGAATCGTCTTGGGAATCCGGCGAAGACACTCGGCAAAAGAGCGTTACGGTTTCTAAAAAGAAATACGTATTGGTAGCGAACGAGGGAAACAATGCGCCCGTTCGCTGTGAAAAGTTGGACGCAAAAGGGTATCTGGACGGGGAATTTGATCCCGACGCGACGTTTGAATACGTTTACGATACAAATTACTTGTCGATTGAAGAGGACGGGACGATGATTCCCAAACTTACCGGCGTCAAAACGTTCGTTACCGTATGGTACGGCGACGCAAGCGTGAGGGTGGAAGTCTTTTTGACGAAACTGCTCACGAACGGCGAAAGTGGGAATGAAATGTTATCGTACGTGCAAACGTACGGACGTACCTATACGAAGCCGAGAGTAGAGGGAGGAGTTTCTCTCTACGCGGATCATATCGGCTCGGGCGTGGAAATTCTCTTTTACGGCACTTCGCTTAAAGCCGATCTGTCGAGAAACGGGAACGGATACCTTTGTGTATTCGTAGACGATGAGACGGAGTATAGCAAGAGATTCCTCGTAGACGGGGATAAAGAATATACGGTGATCGACGGGCTTGAAGAGGGGTGGCATACCGTTAAAATTTTGAAATCCAGCGAATATTGCGACAGTCAAATCATCGTGGAAGGATTTTATGCCGATCAGTTTGCGGCAATGCCTAAAAAATCCGAGATTCTCGTGGAGTTCGTCGGCGATTCGATCACGACGGGTTTCGGTTCGCTCGGAGTGAGCGGCGACGAGTGGTCGCTCGAAAATTCGGACGGATGTCTTGCGTATGCGTTCCGCGCGGCGATGGAGTTGGACGTGGATTTCTCCATTATCGCAAAACGCGGGATTTGCGTGAAGGCGAATTCCGATCAACCGATGAACGACGTGTATAAAATGATCTCGCCTTATAATCCCGAGGCGTACGAGTTTGCAAAGCCTGCGGACGTGGTGGTCGTTAACTTGGGTACGAACGACGCAGATTACGTGACGTCGAATTTGACTTACGCTTCGGTATTGCCAGACGATTATTACGAGTTCTTGAGCTATGTTCGCGAAAAGAATCCCAACGCCTACGTGATCTGTATCTACGGTATGATACGTAAAGCTCCCTTGGTTACGGACGCGTTGACTTCGGCGATTGAAAGACTCAACGATCCAAAAATCTATTATATGGACGAGTTTACGCCCAGTGATTCGGGTGTTGAGGGACATCCCTCGACGGCGATGCAGAAGCGTTGGGGGAAGGACCTTGCTGCGGAGATTCGTGGCTTACTCGGTCTGGAAGGGTAAAACAAAAAGTAAAAATAAGTTGATTTGTCAAACTAAGTGCAACATTTTTTAAGAAAAAGTTCAAATAAATCTTGTGGTTTTTGGAAATTTAATATCTTTTTCGGTCTGGCGTTAATTAACGCCAGATTTTTTTCGAGTGTTTTCGGAGAAACGCGAGA
>JAFTHW010000034.1 GCA_017457225.1 Clostridia bacterium
CCGTTACCGCGCCAAAGGGCGCATAGGAATACGCCGTGCGAATGTAGCCGTGTTGACCGCAGACTTCGCAGATGTTTTTTGTGATGTCGTAACCGTAGGTGAACCAGTTCCCGTCTTTTTGAATGGCAAGCGGACGCGTTGCCGTCGGCTGAGACGGATCCCAAGTCACGAGCCACAGCGCCGGATGTCCGCTTCGCGTGCAATCCTCCGCCGCGATTTGCAGATAACCGCGATAGATGTAGCGATGGTGCAACGTGGTCGTTCCCGCGACCGTTACTTTCTTTTCAAAACGCCGACCTTGGGAGTCGTAGCCGCAGTCGACAACGGTTTGCGTTTCCGTGTTTTGCGCTATCGCTCTGCTCGCTGGATTCGTTCTCATCTCAGAGCAAAATTTTCATTGAAACAAACAATTTTATTTTTCAGAACTGTCTTTCCAAAAGAGATAAAGAAGTATTGCCGAGAAATACGGCAAAAAAGCAACTCCTATTTCACGAAAATCGTCGCTTTTTTGCTGCATGGTTATAAATTCTCTTTCATCTGCAAAACTACCGATAAGAATGTCCGAAGGGATCTGTATATCATCTGTTACCGAAAACATCTTGTCATATTCCAAGATTTGATAGAAGTCTGTGTCATCTATCAAAATTTTGTCTGTCGCTTTAACCTTTTCTCTATTTTTCAAAATGTCTGTTAAAAACTGAAGAATTTCACTGTGTGTATACTCTATTTGCTTCATGTAAATCCATGTTCCTTTCTGCAATTAAGAAGTTCCATTGAAAATGCTTTTATTTCTCTATTCAGATGCGCAACACGCCTAGCAATTATTGATGCTCGAATCTCAGGCGATGCATTCTTTAAGATTCCGCGATGATCATACTTATCTGGATTCTCGATGTATGCAGATAATTTCTCTTGGTGCTCGCTTATTCGATTCCGAATCCTCCGGCAAGGATCTTTACACCATGGAATAATCATTCGGAGTTCCCAGAAACAAAAACAAATTGATTCACAATATGTTTTTTCGAGTACCAGAATTTTTTCTCCTTTTTTACACCCTTCGCGCCCCTTTTGTATTTCATCAGAAGTACAAGGAACTTTTCTTTTGAAAAAGATTAAACCCAACAAATCGGAAGAAAGAGTTGGTATATTTTTTAAAAATGAGAATAAATTCATCCCATCAATTTCCTCGATGGGGTCGCGGGAGAGGAAGCGTCCGAGGGTGGGCGAGTAGTGGCGGTAGTTGTAGTAAACGAGGTCGAGCTCGGAGTCGTAGTGCTCCGAGGACCATTGGAACGGCTGGGTGACGTCGCCGGACTCCGTTACCGCGCCAAAGGGCGCATAGGAATACGCCGTGCGAATGTAGCCGTGTTGACCGAATACTTCGCAGATGTTTTTGGTGATGTCGTAGCCGTAGGTGAACCACGTTCCGTCTTTTTGAATGGCAAGCGGACGCGTCGCCGTCGGCTGAGACGGAGCCCAAGTTACGAGCCACAGCGCAGGATGCCCGGAACGCGTGCAATCCACGCAGGCAATTTGTAAATACCCGCGATAGATGTAGCGGTGATGCAGCGTTGTCGTTCCCGCGACGGTTACTTTTTTGAAGTAGCGCCGACCTTGTCTTAAATGAAACAATCGAATAACATAATATTCGCTATGAGAAACGAGCATAACTAAAGTTGAAAGTATTTTAAGCGAATAAACAGAACGAAAACTGGACACAAAAATTCCAGAGTAAGGATAGTCAACGCCGATAGATGTTGCCCGTTCGAAAAAAGCTCACAAACACAAAAGGTAAGCATCAAAAAAATTGGGAGTACGATGGCGAACGTATAAGAAAATATCGGCAAAACAGACTGATTATTAACCCTTAGCACACACACGATCGACAGAACAACAAAGAGTCCTCCCATCAAAAAACACTCTGTATTAATTCCATCTGCGAATGTAATGGCAAACCAAACCTTCGCACAGCATAGTACGCTGGACGAAATAATAAGCCATGAAAAAAGAAAATCTAGTATGTTCTTAATCAAAGCATGGAGCCCATTTACAATGTTCATCTTGTGCAGCGTCAAATGCACTATCCCCCGCTTTGGATACTGCTAGAAAGAAATTTTCTGCAGCAGAGAAGCATGTCTCTCGCTCCCCTTTGAATGTTTGCGGGATTCGCTGACAAGTAGAAATCGCGTTTAGTCTTAGCGCAAAATCACAGTCGCTTTTTGATGACCCGCACGTCCCGTAGCAAATATCATGAATATTGCAAGCGGGAGTAAACGAAATCCATCCGATTCTCGGAACAAGCACAATTTTATCAGGAACAATAATACGTTTCCATCCCGCGGGACCGCACCCATTTGCCTTAGGATTCCCGTATTGAGTTGTTGTTCTATATTCTTTCAATCCGTACGACCCTTCTCTCAACTTCGCTCCTTCCGGACACGTGCCAACACATTGGGAATAATAATGCACAACATTCCCCGCATGAATACAGAGTCCAGGAGAAACTAACCCACTCCAATTTCTTCCGTATAAATCGAGAAGAGATATTGGATTGTTTTTCACGAAGGCGTAGAGGTTGAGACCGCCTTGTTCGGCGATGGGATCGCGGGAGAGGAAGCGGCCGAGGGAGGGTGAGTAGTGGCGGTAGTTGTAGTAAACGAGGTCGAGTTCGGAGTCGTAGTATTCCGAAGACCATTGGAACGGTTGGGAAACGTCGCCGGATTCCGTTACCGCGCCGAAAGGCGCATAGGAATACGCCGTGCGGATGTAGCCGTGTTGACCGAAGACTTCGCAGATGTTTTTCGTGATGTCGTAACCGTAGGTGAACCACGTTCCGTCTTTTTGGATTGCGAGCGGACGCGTCGCCGTCGGCTGAGACGGGTCCCAAGTTACGAGCCACAGCGCAGGATGCCCGGAACGCGTGCAATCCACGCACGCAATTTGCAAATACCCGCGATAGATGTAGCGGAGATGCAGCGTGACCGTTCCCGCAACCGTTACTTTTTTGAAGTAGCGGCGACCTTGCGAGTCGTAGCCGCAGTCAACAGTCGTATCCGTTTCTTCGTTACGGAAGCGAATCGGGCGGTTCACGCCGTTGTAAGTGATTTGCCACGTTCCCGTGGACGTCCGAACCAGCGTCGCGTTCCCGTCAGCGTCGTAGGTCAACGCCTCCACCGCGCTTGTCGCGCGGTCCCCCTCCTCTTGCGAAGAGGAGGAGCTTTGAACAATGCCTGTGTATTGGTTTAGATTATTTGTGGAATAATTCGAGACTTGGGATTCGCTATTCGCAATTGCGACGGTTGCCGTCGCCCGGTTTCCGATGTTGTCGAACGCGTACGCGTAGTTGTCGGTCCCAAGTGTGGCGGAAACAAGTTCCGAGCGCGAGTTGTAGCCGAAGGTGTCGTTCTGCGTCGTGCCGTTGCGCGAGGTCGAGCGCGTGAGCGGACGCCCGAGCGCATCGTAAGTGTAATTGCGCAAAACGACATTCGTCGAGGTCCCGCGACGAATCGTCATTCCCGTCACCAAATCCCGCTTGGCTTCGTAGGCGTGCATGATCGTGAGATTACTCGGGCACACGAGCGATTCCAAGAGA
>JAFTHW010000035.1 GCA_017457225.1 Clostridia bacterium
GTATTGCCGAGTGGTCAACAGCAGACGAAAGGCGACGAATGGTGTACGAGAGGCGACGGTAGCCGAATTGGTTTTGCAGCGAATACGGAAGGCGCAAACAACACGTTGTATCTTGACGATTTGTTGGATGGTACGACGACGCACGTATTCTATACGTATGACACAAGCACCAACTATGCAAATTGGGTATTGTACGTAGGCAACTTCCGCATCGTAGATCCTACGACGGGCGAACAAATCGCACCGCCTCCCGCAGTAGAAGAGGATTCCTCTGAAGTAGAATCTTCCGAAGAAGAGGTTCTCGTACCTCTCGTATGGAACGCAGTGAACAATACGGCAACGCTTGTAAGAGCGGATACTAGCTATGGCGCAACGACGCTCAATATTGAGATTGTCAATGCTTCGAATGTACCCGTAACATACACGGGCGCGGGCACGAAGTTCTATAAGATCGTCGGCACGTCTTTGTACGGCAATAAGATTTTCTTTAATGCGGATTATGAAGAGAGTTATTATGACGCATACAGAGGTAACGGCTATATCGTAACGTACGATTATCTCCTTTACACGAACGGCGTAACGCATCCTACGTACGTATTGTCGAGCGGGAACCAACAGATGGATTGGGATGTGTGGAGAACGCGTGGTAACGGAAGTGAATTAAGAACGTGGACTTCCGCATCGGGAACGGCGGGTGAATACAACACGTATTACCTTGACGATTTGCTCGATGATCCCACGTTGATGTATTTCTATACATATGACGAAAGAAGTACAGGTTATACATTGTACGTAGGTAATTTCCGTATTGTAGATCCTACGACGGGTGAAGACGTACTCGTTCCCGGCGAGTCGGGTGAAGTAACGCCTCCCGTAGAAGAATCTTCTGACGTAGTAGAAAGTTCTTCCGAAGTGATTGAAAGTTCGGAAGTGGTGGAATCCTCTGAAACGACGACGATTCGCGAATGGGCTTGGCACGATATCAACGAAGAAGCAACCGATGCGATATATTATTGTAATAACCAAGATAAAAGCGACGTTTGGGGCGAAGTGAAATACGTATCCGCAATCGGCGGTCGCACGGGCGTATATCGCGTATGGGCGGCGACGTGCTACGAGCAGGTTTGTGGTATGGTCGCTCTTCCCAAGTATGAAAAGTCGTACTATGAGAACTTGGTAGCGTTGGACGCAAGCGCTACGCTCGAGATAGACTTCTATTATGAAGAAGGTTCTTTCGTGCATACGCAAAAGAACGGTACGTATAACGCAGGCGGTAGTAGTGCATTTACCGCGAATACGTGGCATACTATTTCCATTCCTTTCTCGACGATTTTGACGAATTGGGATTACATCACGGGCGCTACGGCGGCATCGTCCTCTACCAAGTTGATTTTGTTTGGTACGTATGGCGCGACCGCTCCTTTCGTGTACTACTTAGACGGATTCCGCATCGTAACGACGGCGGAAGAACCCGAAGTGGAAGTGAGCGTAGAAGAATCTTCTTCGCAGGAAGAAGTGCCTGTTCCCGATTGGACGGAGTACGGCGTGAACGACGGTAACGTAAACGTTTGGACGGCGAGCGGTAGCGAGAAGTTTATTCAAGGCGTGGACTATTCGGACAGATATGCAAACACGACGTTGAAACTTGCGGCGTTCCAAAACGAGAAAGAATCGGCGCAGATTATCATGACGCCAAGCGTAGCGGTTGAGTATTATTATTTGATTCCTTCGACCCTTTCGACGGCACGCGGAAACCTATTGAACGTATCAAATATCGAGATCTATCATCAAAAATATATGCAAATCACCACGATCAAGAGTTCCAACTGGCCTGAAGGACCGGGTTGGTATCCCGACGCACTGCTTCCGCAGGACGCGGCGGTAAGATACGAGGAAAACACGATCGCGCTTGGTATGAACAAGGGTATTTGGATTACGTTCGATATTCCCGAACAGCAGGAAGCGGGTGTATATACGGGTACGTTTGAACTCGTCGTAGACGAACAATCTTACCTCGTTCCCGTAGAACTCACGGTTTACAACTACGCAGTTTCTGAAGAACAGAAACTCATCAACGCGTTGTCGTTGAACTACAGCGACGTAGCGAATTTCGAGGGTTATGCAAGCGCGCAAGAACTGCCTGTAGAGATCAAGGAAGCGTACTATGAATTTCTGCTCGACAACGGCGGCAGCAGACCTGGGGGTCTTCCCTACGAATGGAATTCGAGCTACGGTGTTGTTTACGGAAGCGCAACCTACGATCCTTCTAGACTCTTCGAAGAAGGTTACGAAGTCAACGTACAATATCACGAGATCAAGATCCGTAACTATATCGAATGTATTGCAAAATACGCGGAAGATCCCCGCGTTGCGGCGTACCCGATGTTGATTGAAAGCGAGGCGGCGGTCAATTACGATGGCGAGGGCAACAATACGAACGTTACGAACAAACTCGCGCTCAAGAGAGTCATCGAAGAAATGTATCAGTATTCGATGGCAAACGGAGTGGATCTGTTCAAGAAAGTAACGTTGTATTTGTCTTGGATCGACGAATTCGATGGCAGCAGCGTTACGAAGAGAAAGTCCGCGCAATACAACCTTGCGTATATGGATACCTTCTTCCAGGAAGCGGCGACATATCTTGCAGGCAAAGCCGATGAATATCCTTTGGGTGCGGGTGTGAGCGAATCTTTCCGCGCGGAAGTATTGGATTCCTTGTCCAAGATCTATATCGTATGTACGGCGATGGGCGTTACGATGCTCGATCCCGAAACGCAATCGATGGTATTCTGTCCTACGATCGATAAATACCATACGGAAGCAGGCAGAGAAGCGGTCGACGCTTGGGCGGAAGCAACGGGCATCGGCGTGAAGTGGGCGTATCTTGCAGATAATCCTCAGCCTCCTTATTCAACCTATCACATCGACGATTATCTGATTTCGTCGAGAATGTATAATTGGATGTTGTACGAATACGATATTTCCGGTACGTTGTATTGGGGTACGGTATTGTCTTGGGACGCGTCGTTGGGTCAAGACTATGTAGTAGACGACTTCTACGCGAACCCGCTCCGTTATCCTACGGCAAACGGCGACGGATTCTTGATGTATCCCGGTAACGTGTACGGAGTCAGCGGTCCTGTAGGATCTGTCCGTTTGCAGTCCATTCGCGACGGGATGGAAGACTACAACCTTCTCTACGACCTTGAAGAGTTTATGAAAGACAGAGCGGCGGATAAGGGCGTAGACTATAACGGCGATTCGTTCAATACGATTTTGAGAAGCCTTGTAGACACCCTCTATCGCGGTACGACTTGTACGTACACGAGCACGTACGTGAACGATTTTGAAGCGACGAGAAAAGCGCTCGCATCCTTGTTGACGTTGGCAAGCGAACAGGGCGTAGTCGTAGAGAACTGCCAGATCGCAGGCGATAACGCAGTCTTTACGGTATCTGCGCCTTCGACGGCGACCGTTGAATTTAACGGTGTTGTAACGAGTCAGACGGCAAACGGCATCACGACGTATACGGTAACGCTTGGTAAAGACGACGCGTTGAGCATCGTTTCGGGCGACTATTCGTTGACGATGAATGCGTATAGCGAAGTAGAAGTCTACAATACTTGGAACGATATCACGGCAGAAGAAACGTCGAACGGTACGATTTATGAAAATGCTCGGTACTACGTTAACAACGGCGCTTCGCATACGACGGTCAACGGCGATAACCCTTCGACGAACGGACCTATTTCGGTCGTAACGCTTACGGAAGAAACCGCAGTCGGCGGAAGAACGGAAGGCACGTACTACTATATCGATCCCGTTGCCAACGAAGTACAGGATCACGGATTTATGCTTCTTCCCAAGGAGGAGAAATCGTTCTATGAAGAAACGTATTCGGATTCGGCTCTTTTGAAGTTCGACGTTTACTTCGATATGCACGGCGAGTACACGGACGGTATGAGATTGTACACGCTGCTCGGTCAAGTCGGCAATCAGCAAAAGACGTCGAGAGAGTGGTACACGTTCGAGATCGATCTGGATGTGATTTTCGAGTATTGGGATACATTCCATAATCCCACCTCTAGCGACGGATTGAGAAGGATCGCGTTGTTCGGCATTAGCGGTACGCGCGGTAGCGTGGTCGGCGAAATCTTCTTCTATATCGGCAATTTCCGTATAGAACAATAAATCATTTAAACGCCAAAGTACAGAGCGGTCTTTAGACCGCTCTGTATTTTCATAGAAAAGGGGTTGACTTTTCTTAGGCAATATGATACGATAATACTGTCTTGGGAATCTATTAAGGGGAGAAAAAGGAATGAAAAAATTAACCAAGTTTCTTTTGCTTTTTTGCATCGGCTGTTTGTTTACGTTGACGGGATGTTTTCAAATGACGTTGCCGTCCGCTTCTTCGTCTCAGCTGCAAAATAGCAGTTCGAGCGAGATCAACGAAGAAAGTTCGGAAGAAGAATCGGAGTCTATGGAATCTTCGGAAAGCACGGAAGAAGAATCGGAGTCTATGGAATCTTCGGAAAGCTCGGAAGAAGAATCGGAGTCTATGGAATCTTCGGAAAGCTCGGAAGAGGAATCGGAGTCTATTGTTTCGTCCGAAAGCACGGAAGAGGAATCGAACTCTATCGAATCTTTGGAAAGCACGGAAAAAGAATCGGAGTCTATGGAGTCTTCGGAAAGTTCGGAAGAAGAATCGGAGTCTATGGAGTCTTCGGAAAGTACGGAAGAGGAGCCTGTGGGATTGGTGCCTGCGGTATGGAACTCCGTGAAGAATACGGACTGTTTCGTAAGAACGCAAGATGACAGCAGCTGGGGTGTGACGACTTTAACTGTGGAAATCGTGGAGAAATCGGCTCTTCCCATCGAATATAAGGGAACGGCGACGAAGTTTTTTAAATTCGACGGATTGTCTTTATACGGCAACAAGATTATTTTCAATCCCGAATACGAACGTAACTATTACGAGTCGTTGAGAGGGTTGGGATATATCGTAACGTACGATTTCCTGTATTATACGAACGGCGTAGAATATCCCTCGTACGTCATCGGCGGCGGCGCGAAGCAAGTGAAATGGGACGAATGGCAAACGAGAGGCGACGGCAGTCAGCTTAGCCCTTGGGATGAAGTAGCGGAAACGAAAGGGGAATACAACACGTATTATTTGGACGAGCTTTTGGACGATCCTACGGCAATGTATTTCTATACGTACGACGAAAGAAGCACGGGTTACGAACTGTACGTAGGCAACTTCCGTATAGTAGATCCTACGACGGGCGAAGATATATTTATGCCCGAAGTTTCCGAAGATTCAAGCGAGGAGATGGAATCGACGGAAAGCTCTTTCGCGCAGGAAGTCGTTAACGAGTGGATATTTCACGAAATTACGGAAAGGGCGAAAGACACGTACTTTATATGCAACGGCAGCAACAAAACGGGACATTGGGGAGAAGTGACGTACGTACCTGAAATCGATGGTAGAACGGACGTGTATCGCGTATGGGCGGCGACTAACTACAACCAATCCTGCGGTATTTTGGCGCTTCCCAAATACGAAAAAGCGTACTATGAGGCTTTGGTAGAGGCGGACGCGAGCGCTACGCTTGAGATTGATTTCTATTATGAAGAAGGCTCTTTCCAGTATATGCAAAATCTCGACGCGTACAATGCGGGCGGATACAGTAATTATCCTGCGAAGACTTGGCATACTTTTTCCATTCCGTTCTCGACGATTTTGGAAAATTGGGATAATATTCAAAACGTAACAACGAGTTTGGTTTCCTTTATGTCTTCCCCTGAAGAGATTACGTTCTATTTCAGCGGATTCCGCATCGTTACGAGCGCGGAAGAACCCGAAGTGGAAGTGACCGTTCCCGTGGAACCGTCTGAATCCAGCGAAGAGCCCGTAGCGATTCCCGATTGGACGGAGTACGGCGAAAACGACGGCAACGTAAACGTTTGGACGGCGGGCAGCGGCGAGAAATTTATTCAAGGCGTGGACTATTCGGACAAATATGCAAACACGACGTTGAAACTTGCGGCATTCCAAAATGAGAAAGAGTCGGCGCAGATTCTCATAACTCCGAACGTAGCGGTTGGATATTATTATTTAATCACGTCTAACCTTTCTACGACGCGCGGCGACGTTTTGAGCATATCGAATATCGAGATTTACCATCAAAAATACGTAGAAATTACGACGATCAAGAGTACGGGTTGGACGGAAGGGCCGGGCTGGTATCCCGACGCTCTGCTTCCGCAGGACGCGGCGGTAAGATACGAGGAAAACACGATCGCGCTTGGTATGAACAAGGGTATTTGGATTACGTTCGATATTCCCGAACAGCAGGAAGCAGGCGTATATACGGGTACGTTTGAACTCGTGATCGACGAGCAATCTTACCTCGTTCCCGTAGAGCTTACGGTTTATAACTACGCGGTTTCCGAAGGACAGAAACTCATCAATTCGTTTGGGTTTAATTGGAGCGACGTGGCGAATTTTGAGGGATATGCAAGCGAAGAAGAAATTCCTTACGATCTGCAAGTGGCGTACTACGAGTTCTTGCTCGACAACGGCATCAGTAAGCCCGGTGATATTCCCGGCTTTATCGGCACGCATTACGCGGTTTACGGCGACGTTCCCGAATACGACCACACGCGAATTTTCGAGGACGGATACGAAGTTTCGGTAAGTTACTTTAATTTGTATATCCGCGATTACGTGGAGGCGGTTGCAGCTTACGTAGACGATCCGCGCGTGGCGGGGTATGGCTTGTGGTTGCCTACGACTTCCTATCAAAATTACGACGGGGAAGGCAATAGTACGAGCTGCGTAGAAAAGATCGCGCTTAAAAAAATCTTGGAAGAGATGTACGAGTATTCAATGGCTAACGGAGTCGACTTGTTCAAAAAAGCGGTCGGGTTTATGACTTGGATCGACGAGTTTGACGCCAGCACTCCCGAAAAGAAGAAGTCGGCAAAATTCAATTTGGAATATATGAACGGCTTCTTTGAAGACGCGAGCGCGTACTTTGGCAGACATAGCGACGACTATCCTTTGGGCGCGGGCGTGAGCGAATCTTTCCGCGCGCAAGTATTGGAGTCCTTGGCTAACATTTATTTGGTAAGTACGGCGACGACTGTTACGGAATTGGATGCTGAAACGCATCCGATGGTATTCTGTCCCGCTGTTGACAAATACCACACGGAAGTGGGTAGAGAGCAGATCGACGCTTGGGCGGAAGCGACGGGCATCAATGTCAAGTGGACGTATAATGCCGACGGAACGCCTCCCTATCCTATGTACCATATCGACGACTACTTGATCGCGGCGAGAATGTATGACTGGATGATGTATGAATATGACGTTGTTGGATGTCTTTATTGGGATACCACGCTTTCGTGGTATGCGTACGACGATGCGGACGCAGGGATTGCGTTCGGTGACGTCGTAGACGATTTCTACGCGAATCCGCTCCGTTATCCTACGGCAAACGGCGACGGATATATGTTGTATCCCGGTAGCACGTACGGAGTGAAAGGCCCTGTCGGGTCCATTCGCTTGCAGTCCATTCGTGACGGCATAGAAGATTATAATCTTTTGTACGATTTGGAAGCGTTTATGCAAGACAGAGCGGCGGATAAGGGAGTAGAGTATAACGGCGACACGTTTAACACGATTTTGAGAAGTCTTGTAGACACCCTCTATCGCGGTACGAAGTGTACCTACACGGATACGTATTTGAACGATTTTGAGGCGACGAAGAAAGCGCTTGCTGCCTTGCTTGGTTTGGCAAACGAATACGGAGTAGTCGTAGAGAACTGCCAGATCGCAGGGGATAACGCAGTCTTTACGGTATCCGCGCCTTCGACTGCAACCGTTGAATTTAACGGTGTGGTAACGAGCCAAACCGAAAGAAACGGACTTATGACGTATACGGTAATACTCGGTAAGGACGACGCATTGAACGTGGTTTGCGGCGACTATTCGTTGACGATGAACGCGTATAGAGAAGTGGAAGTTTACAATACGTGGAACGATATCAGCGTAGAAGAAACGTCGAGCGGTACGATTTATGAGAACGCTCGATACTATATCAACAACGGTGCTTCGTACACGACGGTCAATGGCGATAGAGCTTCGAAAAACGGACCTATTTCGGTCGTAACGCTCACGGAAGAAACCGCAGTCGGCGGAAGAACGGAGGGTACGTACTACTATATCGATCCCGTTCAACACGAGAAGCAATCGCACGGATTTATGCTTCTTCCCAAGGAGGAGAAATCGTTCTACGAAAACTATTCGGAGTTTGCGAAACTCAAGTTCGACGTTTACTTCGATATGCACGGCGACTACGACAATTCTATGCGGTTATACACCATTATGGGCCAAGTCGGCAACGCGCAGAAAGTCACAAGGGAATGGTACACGTTCGAGATTGATATGAGAGTGATTTTGGAAAATTGGGATACGTTCCACAATCCCACCTACAGTAATGGTTTGAAACAGATCGCGCTATTCTCTCTTAGCGGTACGCGCGGAGATGTGGTCGGCGAAATCTTCTTCTATATCGGCAATTTCAAAATCGAACTGTAAAACAGCCTAAAAAAGGCAAAATCCTGCGCTCCGCAGGGGAAAAAGTGAAAAACTCTACGGAGCGTGGGTGTTTTTTTCGACAAAAACGTGCTAAGATATAAGCAAAGGAGGTCTGCCAATGGATCAAGTGAAAATCGGAAAGTTCATACAGGAGCGGAGAAAGGAGAAAAAACTAACGCAACGGGAGTTGTCCGAGCGTTTAAACATTTCGGACAAAACCGTATCCAAATGGGAAACGGGGAACGGATTGCCGGAGGTGGGTTTGATGCTTCCGCTTTGCGCCATTCTCGAAATCAGCGTAAACGAACTCCTTTCGGGCGAAAAGCTTGACGAAAAACAATACCAACAAAAGGCAGAAGAGAATATTATGGGTTTGATGGAAGAAAGACAAAGAGCGAAAAAACGGACGATCTTCGCGGTGGTGGCTGTGTTGATCGCGATGGCGATTGCCCTTCCCTTGCTTTTGATCGCGGAGTATGCCGATTTAACCACGCCGATTCGCGTGGTCTTGGTGGTAATCGGTTTTGTCGTAATTGTTTTCGGCACGGCGATTGCTTGCGTTTTTGATAGGGACGCAGGCGTGTACGAGTGTACCAAGTGCGGCGAGCGGTTTGTACCGACGATGAAGGCGTACGTATTCGGTGCGCATACCATTATGAGAAGAAGATTAAAATGCCCGAAATGCGGCGTGAAAAACTACTGCCGCCGCCGTTGGAATCGCTAAAGAAGAAAGAACGGTTAAAACCGCCCGAAACAACTGTTTCGGGCGGTTTTTCTTATAAATAAGAAAAAGTTTCGGTAAAGTATATACAAGGTCAAAAAAATGTGTTATAATGAAGCCATAAGAAATAAGGGTAGGTACTCTATGACGGGAAAAGAATTTACGAAACGCAGTTGGACGATTCTCATTGTATTCGGTTTGGTGGGGCAGATCGCTTGGGCGGTGGAAAATATGTATTTCAACCTTTTCGTTTTTGAAACAATCGCGCCCGATTTGGACACGGTTACGCTCATGGTCCAGCTTTCGGGGATTGCGGCGACGGTGACGACGTTGATCGCAGGCGCGCTTTCGGATCAAACGGGGAATCGGCGGAAATACATTTCCTACGGCTACTTGATCTGGGGCTTCACAATCGCCCTGTTCGGGCTTTTAAAAACGGAGAATATCCAAAAACTGTTCAACACGAGCGCAGGCTCGGCGGTCACGATCACGCTCGTAATCGTCGTCGTGGGAGACTGTGTGATGACTTTGTTCGGCTCGACGGCAAACGACGCGGCTTTTAACGCTTGGGTGACCGACAACACGCACGAATCGTACCGTGGAAAGGTGGAGAGCGTTTTATCCATTCTCCCCTTGATCGCGATGCTCATCGTAGCGGGCGGATTCGGGATTTTGGTTTCCTTTATCGGGTATCAGGGCTTGTTCTTCGGTCTTGGCGCGGTGATCACGGTTTGCGGTATCGTGGGGATTTTTATCATTCAGGACAGCCCGACTCTTGAGAAGAAAGGCACGCTCAAAGACGTGATCTACGGTTTTAAACCGTCGGTCGTCAAGGGCAATCCCTCGCTGTATCTCACCCTTTGTTTGATGGGCGTGTACGGGATCGCTTGTCAGATCTTTATGCCGTATCTGATTATTTATATGAAAACGTATCTTGGCTTCACGGTCGTGGAATATAGCGTAGTATTCGGGCTTGCGATTTTGCTTGGCGCAGACGTGAACGTGGGATTGAGCGGTTTTGCCGACAAAGTAGACAAAAGAAAAGCCTTGTATCTCGCTACGGGAGTCCTTTCCTTAGGACTTTTGGGAATGTATTTCGCGCATTTTGAGAGTAAGATTATAACGTTGATCGTGTTCGGAATTTCCGGACTCGTGATGATCACGGGCTACATATTCGTTTCCGCGCTCTGCGGCGCGTTGACGAGAGATTATACGCCCGAAAAGGACGCGGGAAAACTGCAGGGCGTAAGAATGATTTTCAGCGTTCTGATTCCGATGCTGATCGGGCCTATGATCGGCAACGCCATCAACAAGGCGGCGGCTGTTCCCTTGCCCGATTTGGGGAGCGCGGACGTGATGACGACGGAATATATCCCTGCGCCCGAAATCTTTTTGGCAGGCGCGATCGCGGCGGCTTTGATGTACGCGATCATTCCTTTGCTCGTAAACAGCAAAGCGAACAAAAAGGAGAACGGAAATGCGACTGAAAACGAAGTATGAGCTTGGTAAAATTCCCCACAGCGAACACCCCTTGCCACAGGCAAAGCGAGAAAATTGGGCTTGTTTGAACGGCGTATGGAAACTGCGCAAATACGACTCGGACGGTAACGTGGCGTATGAGGGAAACATTCTCGTTCCGTTCTCGCCTGAAACGCTCAACAGCGGCGTGGAAGAGGGGTTTGCGCTTTTGACAGGCGAAGTCTTGGAATACGTGAGAACAGTCAAGGTGGATCAAACGCTTTTGCTCGGCGTGACAAAACTCCGTTTCGGCGCGGTGGATCACGAATGCGAAGTCTATTGCAACGGCGTGAAAGTCGGATCGCATAAGGGCGGTTTTACGGCGTTTGAAGCGGACGTGAGCGAAGTGCTCCGAGAAGGCGAAAACGAGATGAAAGTCCTTTGCCGGGACGAGGGAACGCGCAACGGCGCAGGCAGGGGCAAACAGAGCGATAAGCGCGGCGGAATTTGGTACACGCCGCAGAGCGGCATTTGGCAAACGGTATGGCTCGAGAGTATGCCCAAAAACCATATTCGTAATTTAAAAATCACGCCCAACGCTTTGGAAAAGACGGTCAAGATCCAATCCGATTGCAACGGGGAAGAGCAGGAGATCGTGGTGTTTGACGACGGCAAAGAAATTCTCCGCGCCCGTTATACAGACGAAACCGAGTTGTCTTACGATTTTACGCTGTGGTCGCCTGAAACTCCCAAACTCTACGACGTGACGATTACGGGCGAATCGGGAGATACTCTTTATTCCTATTTCGGCGTACGGGATTTCGGAAAAACTCAGGATAAGAAAGGGATCGCGCGGTTGACGCTCAACGGCAAACCGTACTTTTTCAACGGCGTGCTCGATCAAGGGTATTGGTCGGACGGTATGCTGACGTATCCGTCGGATCAGGCGGCGGTGGACGAACTCACGATGCTTAAAGAAATGGGCTTTAATACCGTCCGCAAACATATTAAAATAGAGCCGATGCGTTGGTATTATCATTGCGATCGCTTGGGGTTGATCGTTTGGCAGGATTTCGTCAACGGCGGCGGCGAGTATAAATTCACGCACGTTGCGGCGTTTCCGTTCCTCGGTTTTCATCACCGCGACGACGATTATAAATACTTCGCGAGAGAAAACGAGGGGGGCAGGGTTGCGTTCAAGCAAGAAGCGGAAGAAACGCTTCGCCAGCTTTACAACTGCGTGAGCCTCGGTGTATGGGTGCCTTTCAACGAGGGTTGGGGACAGTTCGATTCGGCGGAAATGACGGAATACGTCCGCAAAGAGGGCGGTGGCAGAATCATTGATTCGGTGAGCGGTTGGCACGATCAAGGCGAGGGCAAGACCGAACTGAAAAGTCTGCACACGTACTATACACCCCTGCGCGTACCCAAGGACAGCCGTCCCGTCGTGTTGAGTGAATTCGGCGGATATTCTATGAAAACGGCTTCGCACGTGTACGATGAGGAAAAGGAGTTCGGATACAAGAAATTCAAAACGCAGGAAGACTTACTCGTTGCGCTTAAAAAATTATACGAAAAGAAACTGAGTCCCTTGATCCAAAAAGGACTTTGCGGCTGTATCTATACGCAAGTATCCGATGTGGAAGAGGAGATCAACGGGCTGGTGACCTATGATCGGGAGATTATTAAAATTCCCATTGCGAAAATGGCGAAGATCAACGCAGGCGTGGACGAAGCCGCGCGCAAAGCGTTTGAAGAATAATCCATAATAAGGGGAGCAAAGATGAAAAAACATCACGCTCGGTTATCTGCATTGATTGCCATCTTAATGACGTTTTTTACGGCAAATGTATTCCAAAAAAACCACTACGTTTACGCGGAAGCGGTATGGGAAAGCCGATAAGCAATAGAAGCGTGTAAAAAAGACTTGGAGAACGTGTTTCTCCAAGTCTTTTTCAATAAAAACAGGGAAAACGTTTTACATTTTTTTGTAAAAGTTGTATAATGAGATAAAATGCGAGAAAAAACGGATTTTTCCGTTGAAAGGAGCGGTTATGGCAAAGAAACCTTACTATATTACGACGGCGATTGCGTACACTTCGGGCAAGCCCCACATCGGCAACACGTACGAAGCGGTGCTCGGCGATGCGATTGCTCGGTTCAAGCGCAAAGAGGGATACGACGTATTCTTCCAGACGGGTACGGACGAACACGGTCAAAAAATCCAAGAAAAGGCGCAGGCGGCGAATACGACGCCTCAGCAATACGTGGACAAAGTAGCGGGGGAGATTCGGGATATTTGGGATCTCGTCAATACCTCATACGATAAATTTATGCGTACGACCGATCCTTATCATAAAAAACAAGTGTCCGCGATCTTCAAAAAATTCTACGATCAGGGAGATATTTATAAAGGCTACTACGAGGGAATGTACTGTACGCCCTGCGAATCGTTTTGGACAGAGAGCCAGCTCAAAGACGGCAAATGCCCCGATTGCGGCAGAGACGTTAAGCCTGCGAAAGAGGAAGCGTATTTCTTTAAAATGAGCAAATACGCGGATAAACTCATTCAGCATATCAACGAGCATCCCGAATTCATTCAACCCGTTTCCCGTAAGAACGAGATGATGAACAATTTCCTTTTGAAAGGCTTGCAGGATCTTTGCGTATCCCGTACTTCGTTCCAATGGGGAGTCCCTGTGGAGTTCGACTCCCGTCACGTCGTCTACGTATGGTTGGACGCGTTGACGAACTATATCACGGGTATCGGCTATAACGTAGAGGGAAATCACAGCGAGAATTATAAAAAGTATTGGCCTGCGGATTTGCACTTGATCGGAAAGGACATTCTTCGTTTCCACACCATCTATTGGCCCATTTTCTTAATGGCTCTCGGCGAGCCTTTGCCCAAGCAGGTATTCGGTCATCCTTGGCTTTTGCAAGGAGACGGAAAAATGAGTAAATCCAAAGGCAACGTCATCTACGCGGATGATCTGGCAAGACTTTTCGGTGTGGACGCGGTGCGCTATTTCGTACTCCACGAAATGCCGTTCGACAACGACGGCTCGATCACGTGGGAGTTGGTTACCGAACGCTTCAACACCGACCTTGCGAACGTACTTGGCAATCTCGTGAGTCGTACGGTGGCGATGATCGATAAATATTTCGGCGGGGAAGTAGTAAAATCTCTGCTTGCCAACGAAGAAGATCCCGATGCAGAGTTCAAAGCAACGGTTTGTCAAACGGTGAAGAAAGTGATCGTAAAAGCGGACGAGCTCCGTATCGCGGACGCGATTTCCGAGATCTTTACCCTCTTCCGTCGCGCGAATAAATACATCGACGAAACGATGCCTTGGGCGCTTGCCAAGGACGAGAGCAAGAAAGGCAGACTCAACGACGTTTTATACAATCTTTCGCAGGCGATTGTCATCGGCGCATCCCTGCTCGACAGCTTTATGCCCGACACGTCCGCAAAGATTTTGGCGGCGTACGGCGCGGAAAGTAGAACGCTCGCGGAATGCGAAACGTTCGCTTTGGCGGAATCGGTCAAAGTAACGGCAACCACGCCTTTGTTTGCGCGTATTGATTTCAAGACCTTGCAGCCCGAGATCGAAAAAATTCAAAAAGAGCAAGCGGCGGCGTACGCGGCGGAAAATCCCGCGCCCGAAGCAAAAGCGGAGGAAGTGAAAGACGAGAACAAAGTCGAAGAGATTTCCATTGACGATTTTGCAAAAGTCCAGCTCCGCGTCGGCGAGATCATCGCTTGCGAAAAAGTCCCCAAATCGTCCAAACTCCTGCACGAAACGGTCAAATTTGGAGACGAGATCCGCTCGATCGTTTCGGGGATTGCGAAACACTATACGCCCGAAGAAATGGTAGGTAAAAAAGTCGTGTTCGTCACGAATCTCAAACCCGTAAAAATTTGCGGCGTACTTTCCGAAGGTATGATTTTGGCGGCGGAGGACGAGGAGGGTACGCTTTCGCTCGTCGTGTCCGATAAAGACGATTTAAAGAGCGGCGCGTCCATTCATTGATCGCGGAGTAAGCTGTATGCTCATAGACGTGCATTGTCATTTAACGGGAGAGGAATACGTGACAGTCGGCGGTATGGAAGAAGTGATCGACCGCGCGAAGCGCGAGGGCGTAACGCGAATGATCTGCTCGGGTTTCGATGTAGAGTCGTCCTTGCAAGCCAAAGTCCTTTCCGAAACCTACGAAGAGATCTACTTTTGCGCGGGATTCCATCCCGGCGAGCTGGGGCATTACCGTGAGGGAGATCTGAAAGAACTGAGAAAACTGTGTCGGCACGAAAAATGCGTCGCCGTCGGGGAGATCGGGCTGGATTATCATTTTGAAGACAATCCCGAGCCGAAACTTCAACGCGAGCTGTTTGTACGGCAGTTGGAGCTGGCGAACGAAGAGGGGCTACCCGTAGTCCTGCACAGCCGCGACGCCGCGCAGGAAACGTTAGAGATTTTAAAAGAGAACGCAAGTTTGTTAAAAAAAGGCGGATTGATGCATTGTTATTCGTATTCGCCTGAAATGACGGCGGATTTTTTGGGGTTAGGACTGAGTTTTTCCTTTGGCGGTCCGTCTACGTTTAAGAACGCAAAAAAAGTCGTGGAAAGCGTTCGTCACATACCTGCCCACCGTCTTTTATCGGAAACGGATTGTCCGTATTTAACGCCTACGCCTTTTAGAGGAGTTTTTCCCAACGAGCCGAAGAACGTAAGATACGTCGTCGAGAATTTTGCCACAATACGCAACGAAAACGAGGAGGAGTTGAAAAACGTCTTGCTTGAAAACGCAAAACGATTGTTTTTCAAATTGAGATAGAGTATGGAACAAGAGAATAAACCCGAAGTAAAGCAGGGCAATTCCGCGCAAAACGGAGAACAGGTCGGAGGAAACCGCAACGGAAGAAGACGCCGTCATCGCCATAAATCGGGCGGCGGGAATCCGAATGCGCAAAACGCACAAACCCAACAAAACGGGCAAAATAAGCAAGGAGCGCAGCAAAAACAAAACCAAAATCAAAGCCAAAGCCAACAAAAAGGTCAGCAGGCTCAAAAGGAGCGGAACAACGGCAATGCGCCGAAAAATCCGCAAAACGGTCAAAACCAACAAAAGAAGAATAAAAACAAAGACAAACAGAATAACCGCCGTCAGGAAAAGAACGACGAAAACCGCAAGGATACGTATCTTTACGCTCTGGATGGCAAGCTGTACGTCAATTTGACCAACAAATGCTCCAACGGTTGCGATTTTTGCGTTCGGAACGAGCGGACGAGCTATTACGGGAACTATTTATGGATTCGCCACGGCGACCCCACGGTGGAAAAAGTAATGTCGGCGGCGAACGGATTTGGAGATCTCAAGCGCTTTAAGGAAGCTGTTTTTTGCGGCTTTGGCGAGCCTACGTATAAGATTGCGGAAATGGTCGCGCTGTGTGATTTCTTCCACGCAAAAGGTCTTTCCACCCGCTTGAATACGAACGGTCAAGGGAATCTGATCAACAAACGCGACGTCGTTCCCGAACTCAAAGATAAGATTGATTTTGTCAACGTGTCGTTGAATGCTTCCTGTGTGGAAAAATACCAACCCATCTGCCGTTCCCAATTCGGCGCGAGCGGCTTTGAGAGTATGATTGAGTTTGCAAAAAGTTGCAAAAAGAACGATATCGCTTGCCGTTTCTCCATCGTCGATTGCATTGGCGAAGAGGAAGTGGAAGCTTGTAAAAAATTGGCGGAGAGTCTGAAAATTCCTCTCCATATCCGAAAATATATCGCCGATTCTTAAGAAAGATTATTGGAGCTTTTCCCCATAGCAGGTACGAATCGAAATAAAAAGGAGAGCACTATGCGCGATTTGCGTTCGATACTCGAAAAACACGGATTCCGATTTAAAAAGCAATTCGGACAGAACTTTTTGTCCGACGATAATCTACTCCGTTCCATCGTCGCCGCGTCAGGGATTGATAATGCCACGACGGTCGTGGAGATCGGTTGCGGCGCGGGTACGCTCACACGCGCGCTTGCCGAGTCGGCGAAAAAAGTCTACGCGTTCGACATTGACAAGGATCTGCAACCCGTGTTGGCGGAAACGCTTTCGGGGCTTGAAAACGTAGAAGTTATTTTCCGCGACTTCAATAAATTGGACTTGCGGGAGTTTGAAGAAGAGATCGGAGAATATACCGTCGTCGCAAATTTACCGTACTATATCACGACTCCGCTTGTCACTAAACTCTTGGAAGAGAGTGAAAAGGTACAGGGCTTGGCGATTATGGTACAGGAAGAAGTAGCGGAGCGTTTTTGCGCGAAAGAGGGCACGGCGGAGTACGGCTCGATCACGGCAGCGATTGCGCTCAAAGGCGAAGCCAAGATCGTAAAAAGAGTTTCGCGCAATTTATTTTATCCCCGTCCCAACGTGGATTCAGCGGTGGTAAAAATTCAATTCGAGCGGGGCAGGGTTGCGGTGAAAGACGAAAAGGCATACCGTCAAACGGTCAAATGCGCGTTTTTGAACCGTCGAAAAACGTTGGAAAACAATTTGGTCAACTTCTTTAATTTGTCGCGTGAGCAAGCAAAAGAGATTTTGCAAGCGGTGGGGATCGAAGAAAAAGCGAGAGGAGAAACGCTCTCTCCGCAGCGTTTAGCGGCGCTTTCGGATGCGTTGTTGGAACGGGGCGTAATCCAAAGTAAATAAGCTGTTTTTTAAAACGCAAATCGGGTATTGCTGCGAGCGCATTACCCGATTTTTGAATTTTGCACAAAAAACGATTGACATTCCAAGCGTTTGCATATATAATAACATTGATTTGATAATATATTAAGGAAAGAGTTTTTTATGAAAAAATTATTTAAAACCTTATTGGCAGGGATTTTAGCGGCGACTTCGTTGTTTGCATTCGCTTCTTGCGGCGATGCAAACACCATTTACGTGGATACCAACGCCTTTTTCGCGCCCTTTGAATACTATGACGGCACGGAAATCAAAGGTGTTGACGTAGACATTATGAATAAAGTCGGCGAAAGACTCGGTAAAAAAGTGAAGTTTGAAAACACGGACTTCGACGTAATCATCGACAACGTTGCAAGCGGCAAGAAATACGACTGCGGCGCGGCAGGGATCACCGTTACGCCGGCGCGCGCGGAAAAAGTGGATTTCTCTGATCCGTACTATACGTCTATTCAGTACGTAATCTACAAAGCTACGGACACGTCCGTCATGGTCAACACGGCAACGAACGGTACGTCTTGCGTGTATTGGTCGGATCTGATGGGTAAGAAGATCGGTGTTCAGCGCGATACGACGGGACACATCTACGCGGATATCGAGATCAATGGCGACGGCCCCGACTATCCCGGCGAACTTGCAGGTACGACGGGAACGTTGACTCCCTACGACAACGCGCAGCTTGCGGTAGATGCGATCGGCGCAAACCAGATTGACGTCGTAATCGTAGACGAACTTCCAGCGCAATATATCTGTAACGCGAACAGTGCTTACGTATGCAAGGCTCTGTACTACGATGCGGACACGGCTACGGAAGAGCAGTACGCGATCTGCGTTACGAAAGGGAACACGGAGTTGTTAAACGCAATCAATGAAGTTCTTGCAGAGCTTGGCGAGAGCGGAATCAACGCGCTTGTTTCTCAGCACCTCGGCCTTGGCGAATAATGTAGAGTGCAAAGAAACCGCGGAACACAACGCGGTTTCTTTTTTAAAGGGAAAGTATGCTTTTTAACTTAAACGTATCCATTTTAAAACTTTTCGCAGAGATTTTTACGTCGAAAGAATATATCGGAATGATTTTCAAAGGACTCGGCTGTACGCTTTTGATTTCGGTTGGAGCAACGATAGTGGGCATCATTCTCGGTACGCTCGTTGCGGTAGTAAAAATTGTTCCGTCGAAAAATCCCGTTATGAAAGTTCTCAACTGCATTTGCGACGTCTACACGACAGTATTCCGCGGTACGCCGATGGCGCTCCAGCTGTTTATTATGGCGTTCGTCGTCTTTGCGATCCGTGGCTTCCCGATGGAAGTGGTGGCGATCTTGGCGTTCGGGATCAACTCCGGCGCGTACGTTTCCGAATCCATTCGCGCGGGGATTCTTTCCGTAGACGTTGGGCAGACGGAAGCGGGCAGAGCGCTTGGGCTTTCTTATGGAACGACGATGTGGAAGATTGTCATTCCTCAAGCGATCAAAAACGTAATTCCCGCGATCGGCAACGAGATCATTGCGCTCATCAAGGAAACGTCCATCGTTTCTATGGTCGGGGGTTTGTACGACTTAACGTTGGTGGCAAAAATCATCGGCGGCGGTAACGAGCTTGCGAATTTCCTCGTGCCGATGACGGTGGTGGCGCTGTTCTATCTTGCGATCGTGTATTCGCTGACTTTCGTGATCAAACTGATTGAAAGGAGGTTGAGAGCAAGTGATAAGCGTTAAAAACGTATATAAAAAGTTCGGCAATTTAAACGTCTTGAACGGAGTATCCTTAGACGTGGAGCAAGGCGAAAAGGTCGTGATCATCGGCCCGTCCGGTTCGGGTAAATCCACGCTTCTTCGTTGTATGAACCTTTTGGAAGTTCCCGAAAAAGGGGAAGTATGGTTAGACGACAAGCTGTTGACAGCGGTAGATTCTTCGTTGCGCGAGGGCTTGACGACAAAAAAAGAACGCAAGGCGTTCGAGAAAGAATATTCCGTGAACATCAACGAGGGCAGGGCGCAAATGGGGATGGTATTCCAGCACTTTAACCTGTTCAATAACCTCACGGTCATGGGGAATATGATTCTTGCTCCCGAACAGTTGAAATTAAAGACGAAAGAGCAAGCGACGAAAGACGCAGAAGCGCTTTTGGAGAGAATCGGACTCTTGGATAAAAAGGACGTGTATCCGTCCACGCTTTCCGGCGGTCAAAAACAGCGTATCGCGATCGCGAGAGCCTTGAATATGAATCCCAAAGCTCTGCTTTTTGACGAGCCTACGTCCGCGCTCGATCCCGAAATGGTCGGTGAGGTGTTGGAGCTGATGAAAGACTTGGCGGACGACGGGATCACGATGGTCATCGTCACACACGAAATGGGCTTTGCCAAAGAAATCGCGAATCGCGTCATCTTCATCGACGAGGGCGTGATCAAAGAAGAAAATTCACCTCAGGAGCTTTTCTCCAATCCCAAAGATCCTCGCTTAAAGGAGTTTTTATCCAAAGTATTGTAAGTATAAGTTTACGCAGTTGATTTGTCAAACTAAGTGCAACATTTTTTAAGAAAAAGTTCAAATAAATCTTGTGGTTTTTGGAAATTTAATATCTTTTTCGGTCTGGCGTTAATTAACGCCAGATTTTTTTCGAGTGTTTTCGGAGAAACGCGAGA
>JAFTHW010000036.1 GCA_017457225.1 Clostridia bacterium
AAAAAACGAAAGAAATGCATAAAAATTTGTTTAGTTGGGAAAAAAAACAGTTTAAGAATAGAATGAAAAATAACTGCGGTATTTCCGCAAAAGGAGAGAAAAGTATATGAATATGCGTAAATTAACGGAAAAGTCCGTTCTTGCGCTTCAAACGGCGCAAACGACGGCAAAAGAATATGGTAATGCCGAGATTGCAGGCGTACATTTGTTGTATGCGATTCTTTCCGACAACGATGGGCTGATCGGAAAATTGCTTGTAAAAATGGGCGTCGATGTCGAGCAGGTACGGGTTGCAACGCAAAGAGAAATCGAGTGTTTGCCGAAAGTGCGCGGTGGAGAACAATTTATGTCGGGCGCGTTGTCGAACGTTTTGGAAGAAGCGGAAAAACGTGCGAACGCTCTCCGCGACGAATACGTATCCGTGGAACATTTGTTTCTGGGCTTATTGGAGAAGGGCGAGTCGACCGTCAAAAAGATATGTAAGGAATATAAAATCGAAGAAAATTCGTTTTTACAGGCGCTTTCGGAGGTGCGTGGCGGACAACGGGTCACGAATGAAAATCCCGAAGAAACTTATGACGTGCTTTCAAAATACGGGACGGAGTTGGTAGGAAAAGCGCGTTCTCAAAAGATCGATCCCGTCATTGGCAGAGACGAAGAGATCAGAAACGTCATCAGGATCTTATCCCGTAAAACGAAAAATAATCCTGTCCTGATCGGTGAGGCGGGCGTCGGCAAAACGGCAATCGCGGAGGGATTGGCGATCCGTATTATGAAAGGGGACGTACCCGAAACGTTAAAAGACAGAAAGGTATTCTCTTTGGATATCGGTGCGTTGATCGCAGGCGCGAAGTATCGCGGCGAATTCGAAGAGCGTTTGAAAGCGGTGCTTGCCGAAATAAAGCGCAGTGAAGGAAAGATTATTCTCTTTATCGATGAGTTGCATACGATCGTCGGAGCGGGAAAAACGGACGGCGCAATGGATGCGGGCAACCTCTTGAAACCCATGCTTGCGCGCGGTGAATTGCATTGCATCGGTGCAACTACGCTCGATGAATACAGAAAATATATCGAGAAAGATCCCGCGTTGGAGCGCAGATTCCAACCTGTTTTGGTTGTTGAACCGACGGTAGAAGATACCGTTTCTATTTTGCGTGGCCTTAAAGAGCGTTATGAGGTTTATCACGGCGTGAAAATTCAGGACAACGCTTTGATTGCGGCGGCAACTTTGTCCGATCGCTATATTACCGATCGTTTTTTGCCCGATAAAGCGATTGATTTGGTGGATGAAGCGTGCGCAATGATCAAGACGGAATTGCATTCCATGCCTTCCGAAATGGACGAGATTGGTCGTAAGATTATGCAGCTGGAAATCGAAGAAAATGCGCTGAAGAAGGAAACGGATAAGCTTTCGCAAACGCATTTGCAGGAGATACAAAAAGAACTTGCTGAGCTTCGTGCAAAGTATGCCGAAATGAAAGCGGGGCTGGATAACGAAAAAGCCTCCATTATGCAAGTACAAAAACTTCGCGAGGAGATCGAAAATAAGAACAAGGCATTGGAAAAGGCGCAACGCGAATACGACTTGGAAACGGCGTCGCGTTTGCAGTATGCAGAAATTCCTGCTCTCAAAACGCAACTGGAAACGTTGGAAAAAACGCTTTCGAGAGAGACAGGTACGAGTCGAACGCTTTTAAGGGATAGGATCACCGAAGAGGAGATTGCTCGTATCGTTGCGCGCTGGACGGGGATACCCGTAGCAAAGTTGATCGAAGGGGAAAGGGAGAAACTCCTCCGCCTTGCCGATACTTTACATGAGCGCGTCATCGGTCAAGACGAGGCGGTGGATGCGGTAGCGGACGCAATCCTGCGTTCTCGCGCAGGGATCGCAGACCCCAACAGACCGATCGGTTCGTTCTTATTTCTTGGACCGACGGGCGTTGGGAAAACGGAGCTTGCCAAAACGCTTGCCCGTTCTCTTTTCGACGATGAAAAGAATATAGTGCGTATCGACATGAGCGAGTATATGGAGAAACATGCTGTTTCCCGTTTGATTGGTGCGCCACCGGGATACGTGGGGTACGACGAGGGGGGGCAGCTTACCGAAGCCGTACGCAGAAAACCGTACAGCGTGGTTCTGTTCGACGAAGTGGAGAAAGCGCATCCAGACGTATTCAACATACTATTGCAGGTTCTGGACGACGGCAGGATCACAGACGGTCAAGGCAGAACGGTCGATTTCAAAAATACTGTTATCATTTTGACCTCTAACCTCGGTTCGTCGGCGATTCTTGACGGAATAGAACACGGGGAAATCAGCGAAGAGACAAAAGCAGAGGTGAATAAGCTTCTGAAAGTATCTTTCAGACCAGAGTTTTTAAATCGTTTGGATGAGATCGTATTTTTCAAGCCTCTTGAGGAATCCGAGATTTGGAAGATTGTGCGTCTGTTCGCGTCGGAACTTCAAGATCGGTTAGAGGAAAAACAGATCACACTCGTTTTGAACGACGAAGCTGTTTCGTATATCATCGAACACGGTTACGATCCCGTATACGGCGCGAGACCTTTGAAGCGTTTCATGCAACGCAAACTAGAAACGACGATTGCAAAGACTTTACTCGGCGGCGATTTTGCCGAGGGCGATACGATGGCGGTCAGGGTGAAAGATGACGAACTCGTGATAGAAAAGATATCGTAAGACTAGCGTAAAAGTAAAATAATAAAAAAAGCCCGTTTACCAGAGCAAAAGCCCTGATAAACGGGTATCTTCATATATTTAGGTAGGTGAAAGGTCCTTTCCCGTAAAAGAAAGACAAAGCCGAATCCAGTTATCCGAAAATTGAATAATATGGTTCGACTTTGTCCGATTTGGTGCTC
>JAFTHW010000037.1 GCA_017457225.1 Clostridia bacterium
GAGAAAAATCATCCCTACACGAGACATTATTGCGAGGATGTTTGGGAGATTGATCCACGCAAGGTTACGCAGGGGCGGCCTGTTGCTCTCGTTTGGTGTTCTCCCGACTGCAAACATTTTTCAAAGGCAAAAGGCGGGGCGGAAAACTGGGCGGCGGACAGGTTCTGCGAAATCATAAAACGTCGGTACGAGCAACATCTCCCGACGGTGATCACGAGTAGACATTCCATTAGAGAGCTTGCGACGGACGGCTTATTGCCGAGAGAAATAGTCGATAAGCTCGTCAACAAAATGGTGCCTCTGCAACTGATTGAACGTCAGCGCAAGGCAAAGCAACAAGAAATCGAATTTTGAAAAATTGCAGTCAACTGCAAAAAAATATAATCCTGAAAGGGAAAGGAGACACTTATTTATGGGAAACTACGAACACTTTGACCAGCTTATGCTGGCGGACAACAGCGGTCTGACCGTTGAGCAACAGCAGTTTAAGGATTTGCACGAGCGTATCTGCTACAACGCACGAAAGAGCGCCGAACATTGGGTTGAGATGGCGAGCGCCATCCGCGAAATGCACGACAGCAAACGCTACAAAGCGGCGGGCTTTGAAGATTTTGCAGACTACACGGTCAACGCACTCGGTATCAAGGAACGGCAAGCGTACAATTACATCTCGGTTATCGAGAAATTACCGGAAGAGTTTATTAGAGTGCACGCTACGATCGGCGTGACGAAGCTCGCTTTGCTGACGAGCGTAAACGAAGAAGAACGCGAAGAAATCCTTGAAAAAATCGATCTTGATACGGCGAAGACGGCGGAAATCAATGCGGCGGTAAAAGCGGCAATCGAAGAACGCGACAAGGCAACGCAACAGCTTGCGCTCGTCCTTGAAGAAAAGGCGGATTTGGAAAAGGAAAACGCCCAATACCAAGCGGAGTATTCCGACCTTATCAAAGAGCAAAAAGGTATCCGCGCCGATCAAAAACGTTTGGAAGAAGAAAACGAAGAACTGCGCGAGAAACTTGCCGAAAAGGAAAGCGCCGAGCCTACGGTTATCTATCAACCCGATCCCGAACAGGCAAAAAAACTTGATAAAGCGGAAGAAGAAAAGCACGTTTTAGAAGACGAGATCGCAAGCAAGGACAAGGCATTGGAAGAAGAGCGCGCCGCAAAAGCCACGATGGAAAAAGAAATGGAAACCCTGCGTAAACGCTTGGAACAGGCTGAAACGGCGAAAACCGAGCCTGCAAAGGTAGAAATCAAAGGCGACGCGGTGGTCGTGTTCAAGGTCAAATTTGAGACATTCCAAGACCTTTTGGACGAGATGTGCGCGCTTATCGGTGAAATGGACGACGAATCGGCGAAGAAATGTAAGGCGGCGGTACACGCCGTATTCGACGACTGTGGTATTTGACGGAGGGCAGAGATATGAAAGCAGTAGAATTTATCGAAATGCAGAAACAGGACATTGAAACCCACAATGACAAGGTTATTCTTTCCGAAGTGGTTGCGGCGATGGCGGAGATGCTGGAAAGCACCCCCGACGCGGAAATCGACCATACGAAGACCGCGGAAGATTGCTACAAGCAGATGTACGAACACGCAAAAAAGAACAAGAGCAATAACGCTTATGTGTTTACCCCGACGGGTACGTTGCAGTTCATCCGCAAGTATCTCGGTTTACCCGAAACGTACGAACCGCAAGCAAGCGCACCCGTGAAGACGGAGAAGAAACGCCGTAGTTTGGAGGATTTCTTCTAATGTATTCCGAGGTTCTTACAGATAGAAAATTGAGTATGCGCGCTAAACCCGCCATACGAGAAGTAGACGAATATATCACTCAAACGAACGATTTTGACGATTGGCTTGCAAAAGCCTGCCAGCGA
>JAFTHW010000038.1 GCA_017457225.1 Clostridia bacterium
CGAGTCGTACATTTAGTTTAGCACAAAGGAGCTTTTTTGTATAGCAAAGGCAAGGCTTGAAGCTAAAGCTATTTACCACCGGCACAGCCGGTGGATTTTATAAGGTCGTGGCGAAAAACGCCACGACCTTATCTTCTGATAAAAAACGGCTCGTCTTTCGACAAGCCGCTTTTTCGCTTTCTTGATAAACTTATTTAAGTTCAGCCGTAGCGCCGTTTTCCTTAAGTTTAGCAACCAACGCTTCTGCGTCTGCTTTGGGTGCATTTTCTTTGATAACGCCCATTGCTTCAACCGCTTTCTTCGCGTCTGCAAGGCCAAGACCCGTAGCTTCACGAACAACTTTGATGATCGCGATCTTGTTAGGACCGATGTCCTTAAGAACAACGTCGAATTCCGTCTTTTCTTCTGCTGCGGGAGCTGCTTCTGCTGCGCCGCCTGCTGCGGGAGCTGCTGCTACTGCTGCGCTTACGCCAAATTCTGCTTCAAGTGCCTTTACAAGTTCGTTCAATTCAAGAACGGTCATAGCTTTTACTTCTTCAATGAGTTTCTGTACATCCATGATTTTTTAATCCTCCGATTTTTTTAATGATTTTTTTATAGATTAGATAATTATGCTTCTTTTGCTTTTGCAATAGCGTCCAATACTCCAACAAACTTGGAAAGCGAGGACTGGAAGCAGCCGAGCATCTTCGCAATAAGCGTTTCCTTGGAAGGAATTGCGGACAGCTCTTTAACGCCTGCCTTGTCGAGATATTTGTTCTCAACGTAAGCGCATTTGGGAATAACTTTTTCCACCAAAGCGGGATTTGCTTTCGTTTCTCTTGCAAATACTGCCGCGCCACTCGTTTCGTCTGCACAGAATACCGTTGCGGTCGTACCGTTCAGGTCTGCGTCGAAATCGGTGATGCCGAGTTCGTTGAACGCCTTTCTTACAAGCGTGTTCTTATATACCTTGTATTCGCAGTTCGCTTCTTTGAATTTGTTTCTCAAAGCCGTTACTTCAAGCACCGTGAGCTTGTTGTAGTCTGCAAGTACGATGGACTTGCTCGCCGTGATTTTCGCCTTGATTTCTTCTACAATTTGTTTTTTAGCTTCTATATTCGCCGACATGATTACCTCCTTTAAGCGGCTCTTGCTCCGCCTGACAATAAAAAATACCTTACGCCGCAGGGCATAAGGACACAATCACTCTCTAAAGTTCGTATTCCTTAACCTTGGCGAGTGGTTGCCCATCAAACCTTTCGGTACTCGCTGTCTACGGCTACTGATTTTTACTGTTTCATTATATCATCTCCATCAAAGGCAGTCAACCGTTTTTAACCGCCTTTGACGAAAATTTTTGCTTTTTCTCACTTTTTACAGAGTTTTTTGCGCTCGACACACCGATTTTATGCGCCGATTCGCGCTTTCTTAGAGCTTGGGTACTACTTTTACGCCAGGGCCCATCGTCGAAGCGATCGTAACGCTCTTTACGTACTGACCTTTCGCAGCTGCGGGTTTCGCCTTAAGAATAGCGTCCATAAGCGCCGTGTAGTTTTCAACAAGTTTTTCCTTGCCGAAGCTCTTCTTGCCGATGGGGCAGTGAATGATCGCCGTCTTGTCAAGTCTGTATTCTACTTTACCTGCTTTGACTTCTGCAATCGCCTTTTCAACGTCCATCGTAACCGTACCCGACTTGGGGTTAGGCATCAAGCCCTTGGGACCGAGTACACGACCGATACGACCTACCATACCCATCATATCGGGCGTCGTGATCATAACGTCGAAGTCGAACCAATTTTCATTCTGGATCTTTGCGATCAGCTCTTCTGCGCCTACGTAGTCTGCGCCTGCAGCCTGCGCCGCGTCCGCTTTCGCGCCTTTTGCAATAACCAAAACTCTCTTGGTTTTACCGGTACCGTGGGGAAGAACGAGTACGCCACGAACCTGTTGGTCAGCCTGACGGGGGTCAACGCCCAAACGTACGTGCATTTCTACCGTTTCGTCAAACTTTGCCTTTGCCGTTTCAAGCAATACCGATACCGCTTCCGCCGCTTCGTACTGCTTCGTCAAATCAAATGCTTTTACGCTGTCTTGATATTTCTTTCCGTGTTTCATTTTTTAAATCCTCCTTGTGGTCGATGACGAGATTGCTCTCTGCCACATTCTCCTTGAATCAGTCCTCAACGGTAACGCCCATACTACGAGCGGTACCTGCTACCATACTCATTGCGCTTTCCAACGACGTGCAGTTCAAATCGGGCATCTTCATCTTCGCAATTTCTTCTACTTGCGCTTTCGTAAGCTTACCAACTTTGACACTGTTGGGTTTCGCACTTGCCGTTTCCAAACCAAGAGCTTTCTTGATCAGAACGGGAGCGGGGGGCGTCTTCAATATGAACGTGAAGGAACGATCCTGATAGATCGTTACGACAACGGGGATAATGAGACCGGGTTTGTCTGCCGTTTTTGCATTGAATTCCTTCGTAAAGCCGGGCAAGTTAATACCGAAGGGACCAAGGGTGGAACCTACGGGAGGAGCCGGAGTCGCTTTACCAGCGGGAAGTTGCAATTTTACGACTGCTGTAATCTTCTTAGCCATAAATATTTTCTCCTATTGTGGTTTTGACAAGACGCCCTCAAAAATTTGACGTCTCTCCCACATATTAGCGATTTTATTCTCGTCGGAATGCTCCGACGGCGCGCAGTTATTCTTCGTCTGCGCTAGGTTCGGGCAAAGGCGCGTCCACTTTTTGGATTTGGATATACTCCACCTCTACGTCCGTTGCTCTGCCGAACATCATCGTGGAAATCTTCGCTTTCTGCGCCGTTGCATTCAGGTCTTTAATCGTACCCAAGAATCCTTTCAAAGGCCCGTCTTCGATAGAAACCGTATCTCCGATCTCGAACGTTTCGTTGGAAACGAACTCTTCTAAGCGCATCTTACGGATTTCCTCTTCTTTCATAGGAATGGGTCTACCCTGAGGCCCGCAGAAACCCGTTACGCCACGCGTGCTGGTGACGTAATACCAGATTTGGTTGGTGTAGATCATCTTGATAAAGACGTAGCAGGGCAAAAGTTTTCTTTCTACCACTTTACGCTTTCCGTTCTTTTCTTCGATGACTTGCTCCATCGGGATTTTCAGATCGACGATGTAATCGCCCAGATTGTTGTTTTCAATCAACTTCTCAAGGCTGTCTTTTACCATCGCTTCATACCCGGAATAGGTATGAAGAATGTACCATTTGGGTTCTTCGTTCATCGGCATAATGCGTCCTCCGATCTACTTAAATAAGCCCCAACAGCAAGCCGAGCAATGCGTCCACACCCGTTACAATCGCCAAGAACGCGAAAACAACCGCCAAAACTACACCCGTCGTTTTCAAAACGGTCGGGAAAGTAGGCCAGGTCACTCTCTTCAATTCGGAGAAAGTTTCCTTCAATTTCGCGCCTACGCGACGAAACCAATTCGGTTTTTTGTTCTTTGTCTTAGTTGCGTTTGCCATTGTGCACCTCTAAACGCGCTTGTCCATTATATAATATAAGGAAGCGCTCTACTTTGAATTATTTGGATTCTTTATGCTCCGTGTGCTTTTTGCAGAAAGGGCAGTACTTGCTCATAACGAGTCTGTCGGGATCGTTCTTTTTGTTCTTGATACTGTCGTAGTTTCTACGCTTGCACTCCGTGCATTCAAACGTAATTTTGGCTCTTGCCGTTTTGGTTGCCATAATCAAAACTCCATACAAAAAATTACACCCCTCTTCGGGTGCGTGAATAAAGTTTACCACACTTTTGAGGGGTTGTCAATCTTTTTTGAGAGACTTTTTAATTTTTTTTATTTTATTATAAAAATTTTTGGCGGGGATATAACAAAAGATGCATTCGCAAACACCTCTTACGTTTGTGAATGCATCGGGAGTCACGTAGCCAATTTTTATTTGCCCCGAAAAGATCGACTTTTCGGGGCAAATCTTTTTTAGTCAATTTCGAATTCGTTCTTTCTCAAAATCCACTTTCCGTCCGTGAAATCGGGGAATGCTACCGCCTGACCAGTCACGAGCGATTGCTCGGACAATACCGAGATTGCCATCCACGTCGCCATATCGTATACGTCGATGGGCATAGGTTTGTTTTCTTTGAGCGCCTTGAAGAACGCTTCGAATACCAACCAGTCCATACCGCCGTGTCCTTCTTCGCCGGGATGATAATCTTTCCAAATATTGTGGTTGTATTGGTCGTAATACTTCTGGATATTATTGAAGTTGTCTTTCCAGCTCCAACATTCTTCGGTGAATTCTTTTTCCAAGTAAACGGATTGATTTTCTTCGCAAACCAACCCCTCCGTACCTTGTACGAGGAAACCACGGGAATAGTATCTGGGCAAACAGGTATCGAGCGTGATCGTGACCGTTTCGCCGTTCTGGCACTTCAAAACCGTCGTAATAACGTCCGATTGCAGGAATTTCACTCCTTTCAAGCTCTCGATATTTTTTCTGTCTACGTAATCTTCCAATCCAATGGGCGTATTGCCTACGGAAACGAGAGATACGAAACGGTTGCCGCAGTTGATGTCGAGGATCTTCGCAATGGGCCCAATCTCGTGCGTGGGATAGTTTTCGCAATTTCTGTGAATGTACTGCTCCAAACGATAGTGACGTTTCTCTGCGCCCGTCGTAACTTCTTCACGCAAATCGTGGCGGTAGCCGCCCTCGCAGTGCGCAATCTTACCGAGCAAGCCCAATCTCTTCATATTGAGAGCCAAAAGCTCGATCTGACCGTAACAGCAGTTTTCAATCATCATAATGGGCGTCTTGGTGCGCTCATAACAACGAACCAATTCCCAAAGCGCTTCCAAGCTGTAGCTGCCACCGACTTCGCAAGCAACCGCAATTCCCTTTTCCATCGCGTACATAGTCACTTTCAAGTGCGCTTCCCAAGCCGTTGCAACGACGATTGCATCCAGCTCCTCATTGTCGATACATTCTATATAATCCGTGTACATCTTGGGACGGGGACGACCGTCCTCTACCATCTCGTCCGCTATGTATTCGCAACGATCTATATACGAATCGCAAACGGCTACGTATTCCGCATCATCGCGAAATTTCAATGCTACTCTGTACAAGCCCTCGCCTCTACCGCCTACGCCAATCAATGCAACTCTGAATTTTTTCATAAGATCTTATTTCCTTTTTCTTTTATTTTTCCAACGCAACGTTGTTTGATTTCATAAGTTTTGTCGAAGACGTTATTTCTCATAATTACTTTTTCGATATAATTGAAATCGAAATCGTAATATCCTTTGGGAGGATCGAGGAATACATTGTTTTCAATGACGAGCGTCCCGTGTACGTATTGTTGGGATTTTTCCGACATTACGTTGGGTACTACGCGGCACACGGGCATCTCGTCGCGCGTTTCATAGCTGCCGCAACGAACGACTTTGTTTTTACGGAAGATAACTTCTTTGTTCCTACCCGATTCAAACCAGAAATTGCAATCACAAGCAACCGAAATAACGCCGTAAACGTTATTGATAAATTCATTGTTTTCGATCAATACGCGTTTGCCTGCGCCCGAGCAAAGGAATCCGTGTCCCGAAGAAGGTCCGAACCAGTTGTTCGTCACCACGAGCTCCGATTTCCACGTGAGATTATCCAAAACGTCCTTGCCTTCTTCCATTTCGGGGAGAGCTTTATCCAACGTTACGCGGATATGCTTATCGTCCACTTTTTCCGCCGAGAGCACGGTCGCCTGCGCGTAATCGATCAACGTATCCCATTTTACAAAACTTACCGTATCGCCGACGTGGAACGCTTCAAAGCCCCAGCTTTGCGGGTGCTCGAACAAAAGCAACAAACTGTTGTTTTCTCGATCCGCCTTTTCAATCCGCAAATACGTGCCGTGAACGTTGATAAAGTCGTCGTGCGCGCCGCTCGCTCTGCAACCGTCGATCGTGATCAACCCCTTACAACCGGAGAAGTGAAAGAAGTCGGCGTTGCTCGCGATCGTTCTGCCCGATTTGGGAGTACAATTCAAATTCTTAAAAGTGACCGTGTCGCAGTACTGACTGAGCAATCCAAAACCGTGCATACAGTAGATCGTCATATTTTCTAGCGTGAGATTCACGCAATCACGGAAGAAACTGCCAAGCTGATCGCGAATGATACATCTCGTTTGTCCCACCGCGCCAACAGGGAAATACGCATTTTTATTGACAAACGTCAACGCCAAGCGATGATCGCCCAATTCTTCAACCGTTTCGATGGTGGGAATGGACGGACGGCAATCGTCGTCATACATATGCGCGTACTCGTATTTTGCCGTTTCGGGATGCATATACAGCGTAATCATATCGATTCCCTTATAGCCCGTTTCCCAAAGCGGTTTTCCGTTCTTGTCCTTTTCGCCCTGCCAATAAATTTGATTGTCACGAATTTCGTAAAGGATCTCGGGATTGATCGTGATCTCGTATCTGTCCCCGTCCTTTTTATCAATCGAATACTCGTTCATCGTAGGACGAGCGTAATCGATCGTTAAATTTTTAATGACGATATTTTTACATTTATCGAGCAAAATGGGAGTCATAATCCCGTGGATCATAATGGTTGCGCCGTTACCGTCAATGGTGACGTTTTCCTTATCTTTCAAATGCAATGCAACACGGCGGTATCCGTTGGGATTTTCTTCTACCGAAGCAGTATTACTGCAAAAATACCCCGTCAATTCTAAACAATCGTCTTGCCATACGTCGTACACTTTGTCTTTTTCTAAAACGACCGTGTCGCCGTTTTTTACAGCGGAAAAAATCTTGCCAAGCTCGTACATCATCCAACTCCTTAAAACCATTTTATTATTTATTTTTACAATATTATATAACGGATCAGAAGCAAAAGTCAATCAAATGCGCTTATATTCTTCCGCAAGTTTTTGAAATAAAGGCAACGCGCGCTCGATTTGCTCGGTTGGAACGCAATACGCCACGCGCACCCAATCCTTACAACCAAAGTCCTCTCCGTTCACGAGCAACAGTTCGTATTTTTTCGCACGAGCGCAAAACTCCACCGCATCCCCGCCTGCCGCTTTTAAAAATAAATAGAACGCTCCGTCGGGATATACGCAGGTAAACCCCAAGTCCGTCAAACCCTTATACAACAGGTCGCGGTTGCGTTTATATACGCTCAGATCGGACGTCATTCCGTCGCACTCCGCCGCCACCCTTTGGAACAGCGCCGGCGCGCATACGAATCCCAGCGAACGCCCCGCGCCGCAGATCGCCGCGTACACGCCCGTCCTTTCCGACGCCTGCGGATTCACCGCCACGTACCCGATCCGCTCGCCGGGCAGGGAAAGGGATTTGGAGTAGGAATAGCATACGATAGAGTCCTCATAATATTTCATAACGCACGGAACGGTCGTGTCCGCGTCGTAGACCAGCTCTCTGTACGGCTCGTCCGAGATCAAATAGATGGGTTTCCCGAATTCCTCGGATTTCTTTTTGAGCAGCGCCGCAAGCGTTTGGACCGTGTTTTCGCCGTATACCACTCCCGAGGGGTTGTTCGGGGAGTTGATGAGCACCCCTTTAACGCTTGGAGTCAGCCCCCTTTCCAGCGCCTTAAAATCGGGTAACAACGTCGTTGCGTCCGAGGGAAGCACGGTCAATTTTCCGCCCGCGTTTTCCACGAATACTTTGTATTCGGGAAAGAACGGCGCAAACGTAATAAATTCGTCCCCTACATTCGTCAACGCCTTAAACGTGATGGTCAGCGAAGCCGCCGCGCCACAGGTCATATACAAATCGTCCGCCGAAAGTTCCACGCCAAATCTCTTCAAATAATTCGCCGCGATCCGCTCGCGTACGTCTTTACCGCCCTGCGCGGACGTGTAGCCGTGGAGTTCCACAGGCGGAGTTTCTTTTAAAATTTTTTCAATCGCTTCGTTCACGGCTTTGGGCGCAGGAACGGAGGGGTTGCCGATGGAAAAATCAAATACGTTCTCTTTCCCGATCTCCGTAGAACGGAGCTTTGCGTACTCGAAAATCTCTCGGATCGTCGAACGCTTACTCCCCAACCCATACATTGTTTCATTATACGTTTTCATTGTTTTTTACCAACGCTTGCTTTTTCTTATAGGATAACTATATTATAACACGCCCGACCGGTTTTGTAAATGCCTTTATCCGATTTTTTTTCGCTCTTTCTTCATTCTTGTCTATTATACAACATTTTTTATGGATTTTCTAGACATTTTCTTTTCCTTTTTTAGAAATTTCTTATCCTTGGATAAAAAATGACCATAACCGATTCTTCGGTTATGGTCGCTTCGTTTAGGTGAATTATACTATCAAGTGCAACACCCTAATAAAAAAATGACAGTTCATATAAATCTGTGTTATAATAAGTTTACCACAACAAAAATAACAGGAGAAATATATGAACTGCTACCATCATTTTACCATAGAAGAAAGAAC
>JAFTHW010000039.1 GCA_017457225.1 Clostridia bacterium
TTTACCGCTTTTTCAAACGCTTTTTTGAACTCCACGGGCGTTTCCGCTAAATATCCGTCCGCTCCAAATGCCTGCGCCAACTTCACAAAGTCCGTCTTTCGCTCTAAAATGGTGTTAGAATACCGCTTCCCGAAAAACAGCGTTTGCCATTGTCTTACCATACCCAAAACGCCGTTGTTCATCAGTACGATTACCACGGGAATCTTATACGTGACTGCCGTTGCCAACTCGTTCAGGTTCATTCCGAAACTCCCGTCGCCCGTAATGAGTACAATCGGGTCTTTCGTCGCTACGTACGAGCCGATTGCCGCGCCCAAACCAAAGCCCATCGTGCCGAGCCCGCCGCTGGAAACGAATCTGCGCGGACCGTCGAATTTGACATACTGCGCCGTCCACATTTGATGCTGTCCTACGTCCGTCGCAATCACCGTTTTCGGAAGTTTTTCCGCATTGATAATATCAAACACCTGTCTGGGAGTGAGCGCTACCGTCGAAGCCGCCGCTATCTCTTCTTCCAAACGTTCCTCTTCCTGTTTCAAAGACCGTACGCGGAGAATCCAATCGGGATTGTTCTTCTTCTCACATTTTTCCACGATCCGCTTGAACGAATTCTCTACGTCGCCCACGAGCCCGAGCTGTACCCGAACGTTTTTATTGATTTCCGCGCAATCGGGATCAAGCTGAATGATCTTGCTCTTTTTCGCAAACTTCGCGACGTTCCCCGTCGCTCTGTCACTGAACCGAACGCCGATCGCCAAAATCAGATCCGCTTCGTTTTGCGCCATAGAGGAAGCGTAATGTCCGTGCATACCTTGCATACCAAGGAAGCGTTCGTCGTCTTGCGGTACTGCCGAAAGCCCCATAAACGAACAGCCGATCACTGCGTCGATCTTGTTTGCAAACGCCACGATGTCTTTGCCCATACCCAAGCCTGCCGCGCCGCCGCCAACGTAGAGATACGGGCGTTTCGCTTCGGCAATCATCTTCGCCGCTTCGTCAATCAGCTCCTCTTTGACCTTGGGTAAAGCCGACTTTGACGTTACCTCTTGTTCTTCATATTCGTAAGACGCTACTTGTACGTCCTTGGGAATATCGACGAGGACGGGACCGGGTCTGCCCGATTTCGCAATCGTAAACGCTTTGCGGATCGTATCCGCCAAATCTTCGATCTTGGTCACGAAGAAATTGTGTTTGGTAATGGGCAGCGTAATGCCCGTGATGTCGATCTCTTGAAAACTGTCTTTCCCAATGAGCGAACAGGGAACGTTGCCCGTAATCGCGACCATGGGTATAGAGTCCAGCATCGCCGTCGCGATACCCGTGACGAGATTCGTCGCGCCCGGACCGCTCGTCGCGATACAGACGCCTACCTTGCCCGTCGCACGAGAATATCCGTCTGCCGCGTGCGCCGCGCCTTGTTCGTGCGCCGTCAATACGTGATGGATTTGATCCTTGTATTCATACAACGCGTCGTAAATATTGATAACCTGTCCGCCGGGATAACCAAATACGTCGGTTACGCCCTGCTCGATCAGGGTTTTGATTAAAATTTGCGCTCCTTTTAATTGCATAAGTCGTACTCCTCTTTATTTCCATATACGGTTGACCGCCGAAACCAACGCCCGAATAGACGAGGTCATAATGTCGGTGTGAATGCCCGTACCCCAATAACTCTTGCCCTCGGTTACGATGCAGATATACGAAGCCGCTTTGGACGTGGATTTTTCCTCCAATGCGTGCTCGACGTAGCTCTCCAATACGTAATCGATACCCGTCACTTCTTTGATGGCGATGCTCACGCAGTCCAATCTGCCGTTGCCCTCCACCCTGATTTTACGGATTTGTCCTTTATAACAAATTTCAATTTCGCCTTTTAACGTCTCCGCCGAAGCGTCTTCGTAGTTCGCCCCAACGATGCTGAGCGTATCGTGTAAATTGACGAAATCACGTAGGAAAATATCGTGAACTTCCTGCGGAGAAAGCTCCCTGTGCTCGTGATCGGAAATACTCTTGACGTGATACCCGAATACTTCGCGCATCTTCGGAGGGAGAAGTAGGTTAAACTGCGTTTCCAAAATATAGCCGATACCGCCTTTGCCCGATTGGGAATTGATGCGGATCACGTCCGCCTCGTACACTCTGCCCACGTCGGCAGGATCGATCGGAAGATAGGGGACCGTCCATACGTCCGTATCCTTTTCCACCCTGTATTTCATTCCCTTTGCGATCGCATCTTGATGAGAGCCGCTGAACGCTGCGAATACAAGCTGTCCGCTATACGGCTGACGTTCGCTCACTTTCATTCTCGTCACTTTTTCGTACACAGCCGTCACTTCGGGTAGGTTGGAGAAATCGAGCTGCGGATCAATCCCTTGCGAATACATATTGAGCGCCAACGTAATAATGTCCACGTTCCCCGTGCGTTCGCCATTGCCAAACAGCGTACCCTCGATACGGTCGCCGCCGGCAAGCAAGCCCATTTCGCTGTCCGCCACCGCGCAACCGCGGTCGTTATGCGGATGCAAGGATACGACGACGTTCTCTCTGTATTTCAAGTTCTTGCACATATACTCCACTTGGTTGGCGTACACGTGCGGCATCGAATGCGCTACCGTCACGGGAAGATTGATAATCGCTTTATCCTGCTCGGTCGGTTGCCAAATATCCAAAACCGCGTTGCAGATCTCCGCCGCGAACTCCGGCTCCGTACCTGTAAAGCTTTCGGGAGAATACTCAAACGTAATCTTGCCCTCCGCCTTTTCACGATATTGTTTACAAAGTTTCGCCCCAAACACCGCAATGTCGACGATCTCTTGTTTACTGCGTTTGAATACCTGTTCTCTCTGCGCCACCGAAGTGGAATTGTAAAGATGTACGATCGCGCGTTTCGCACCTTTTAACGCCTCGAACGTCTTTGCGATAATATGCTCCCGCGATTGCGTCAATACCTGAATGGTCACGTCGTCGGGAATCAGATCCTCTTCAATGAGTTTACGGCAAAATTCATACTCCGTTTCGCTGGCGGCAGGAAATCCGATTTCGATTTCTTTAAAACCGAGCTTGCAAAGGAGTTGGAAAAACTCCATTTTCTCCTCTAAACTCATAGGAATAATCAACGCCTGATTCCCATCGCGCAAATCCACGCTACACCACACGGGCGGTTTTTCTAAATAGGATTTCTTCACCCAATCCGCCGTTACGCCCTGCGGCTCGAAATATTGTTTTACGTATTTGTTACAGTTTTTCATATCCGTCCTCCGGCGAATTTTCCGTCTGTTATTATAAAAAATCGTCTCTTTCGCACGGCAAATCAAGCCGTATAAAAGAGACGAAGAAATTTTCTCCGCGGTACCACTCCGTTTGGCGATCCGATCGCCCACTCACGTCCTTAAAGACTTCTCGATAACGGGAGAATCCGTCCGAATCTACTTGGCTCAACGCCGTTCTCTCGGCGGCTCGGGGAGGAGCTATCTTCCGTAAACCGTATCGACTCGCACCGAACGTCGACTCTCTGCAAACAAGTTTTACGGATTTTTTCCCGTCATAGCCTTTCATTTACAATATATATGTTGTATTATACCTTCATTTTTAACTTTTGTCAACGAAATTGTCAACAAAATCCGCTTTTTTTTCGGTATTTTTCACCTGTAAATTTTTACAATTTATACACCCAGCCGAACGGATCTTCTATTTTGCCCCATTGGATCCCTGTCAGTACGTCGTACAACTCCTGCGTGACCGCGCCGATCTTTCCGTCGTTGATCTCGTATTCGTCCTCGCCGACCGCCAACTGACCGATCGGGGAAACGACCGCCGCCGTTCCGCAGCCCCACGCCTCTTCCAACGTTCCGCTCTTCATCGCTTCTACCAGCTCGTCCAAGGAAAGCAGGCGTTCGCTGACCGTATAACCTTTTGATTTCAAAACTTCAATACAGCTCTTTCTCGTAATTCCGGGCAAAATCGATCCCGTGAGTTTGGGCGTCACGATCTCGCCGCCTATTTTGAACATTACGTTCATCGCACCCACTTCTTCAATATATTTTCTCTCCACGCCGTCCAGCCAAAGCACTTGCGAATAGCCCTTTTTCATCGCTTTTTCGCCCGCTCTGGTACTCGCCGCGTAGTTGCCGCCACATTTCGCATAGCCCGTGCCGCCGCGTACCGTACGCACGTCCTCCGATTCGATCATAATCTTGACGGGATTGATCCCCTCTGCGTAATAGCTTCCGCTGGGGGAAGCAATCAACATAAACGTCGCGCTCTTGACCGCGTGTACGCCCAAGGATTCGTCGTTACCGAACGTGAACGGACGAAGATACAACGACGTCCCAAACGATCGGGGTACCCACTTTTCTTCCGTCTTTACGAACGTTTCCAAAATCTCCAGCATATCCTGCTCGTCGATCGCAGGCAAACTCATTCTCTCCGCCGAGTTGTTCATTCGTTTGATATTTTCCATCGGACGGAAAAGCTGCACTCCGCCGTCCTCTCTTCTATACGCTTTTAAACCCTCGAAAATTTCCGCGCCGTAGTGCAATACGGTCGAAGCAGGATGGAGCGAAATGCGCCCGAACGGTACGATCCGCGGATCGTACCATCCCTTTCCTGCCTCGTAATCCATAATAAACATATGATCGGTGAATACTTTCCCAAATCCTAATTGATCTTCCGACGGCATCGTTCCGGGAGTCGTCGTTTTCGTAATTTTTATTTTCATAAATAAGCCCTCCCGTGTATCGGTATGCATTTTTTGAATAACACACCGCTCTTCAATTTATTTATATAATAATAGCACACGAAAACGGTTAAGTCAACGGTTTTTATCCCGTTTCGCGTTTTTATTATAAAAAACTCAAAAAAATTTTCCGATATACTATGGACTTTTCCGTTCTTTCGTGGTATAATAGGATATATTTTCCTAAGCAAATATAAAATTTTTACAGAAGGTTAAGATTATGATTAAAAAAACGTATTCTTTTGAAAAAGACGGTTTCATCAACGATGTCTATACCCTTTACAGCGCCAAGGGCTGCGAAGCGGATATTCTCACCTACGGCGGGCACTTGATTGCTCTGCGCGCGCCCGATAAAAACGGAGTGCTCGGCGATTGTATCGTCGGCTGTAAAAATCCCGAGGATTATTACGGGGAATATCCCTACTTCGGCGCGACCATCGGCAGATACGGCAACCGAATCGGCGGCGCAAAATTTACCTTAAACGGAAAAGAATACGTGTTGGAAGCGAACGATAAGGGGAATTGCTTGCACGGCGGAATTACCGCGCCTTTTAACCGTCAGCTTTGGGACGCGGAGATCGTAGGCGACAACAGCTTGCGCCTTTCCCTCGTTTCCCCCGACGGAGCGGGCGGCTTCCCCGGGGAACTGAAAGTGTGGGTGACCTATACCCTCACCGACGAAAACGAGCTGATTATCGATTATAAAGCCGTTTCCGATCAAGACACCGTTTGCAACCTGACCAATCATTCCTATTTCAATATCGGCAGTCAAGATACCGTACTTTCTCACGAACTGATGATCAACTCCAAACAAATTACCCCCGTGGACGAGGAACTCATTCCTCACGGCGAGTTTATGGATATCGAGGGTACGGAGTACAGCTTCCTCCCCGCAAAGACGATCGGGAAAGACATTGCCTCGAACGCGAAATGGATCCGTCACTGTAACGGCTACGATTTCAATTACTGTTTGGAGAAAAAAGGCGAGGGCTTGGAGCATTTTGCCTACGTATACGACAAAGAATCGGGCAGAAAAATGGACTGCTATACCACTCTCCCCGGCGTACAGCTTTACACGGCTTGCTCCACGGGCGGATTCCAAGGGAAAAAGAATTATGTGAACCATTGCGCCCTGTGTTTGGAAACGCAACGTTTCCCCAACTCCCCCAACTGTCCTAAGTATCCTAAGACGACCCTCAAAGCGGGCGAGGAATACCACGAAGTTACCGTTTATAAATTTTCCGTTCAATAATCTCGAACGGTTTTCCGACAAGCGCGCTAAAACGGCTTGATCAAACTTCTCGGAGCGTATAGAGAATGTTAAAAACCCTGTTTGCAAAACTGAAAGATTCGACTGTATCCGTTCTTCCCGTTACGTTGCTGGTGGTGATTTTGAATTTTACCCCCCTCGTCAATTTCTCGGGAAAGGAGATCGGTGTGTTTCTCTGCGCGTCGTTCGTACTCATTTTGGGTATGGCGTTGTTTAACCTCGGCGCGGATATCGCGATGACTCCGATGGGAGAACAGATCGGTTCCGGTCTGTCCAAATCGGGGAAATTTACCGCGCTCATTCTCATCTGTTTCGTAATGGGCGTCTTTATCACGATTGCCGAGCCCGATCTTACCGTGCTTGCTTCGCAGGTGAAAAATATTTTGAGCAGTACCGCGCTGACGTTGTCGATCGCCGTGGGCGTGGGGTTGTTCCTCGTGCTCGGAATTCTCAAAATCGTATTCCGCATCGATCTTGCAAAACTGATGACCTTTTTCTATATGGCGTTGTTTGCAATCGCGTCGCTCGTCATCGTGCAGGGGAACGAAAAATTTCTCCCTCTTGCGTTCGACTCGGGCGGCGTTACGACGGGACCGATCACCGTTCCCTTTATTATGGCGCTCGGCGTGGGCGTTGCGGCAACGCTTGGCGACAAGCGGAACCGTGAAAACAGTTTCGGGTTTGTTGCGCTCTGCTCCATCGGACCTATTCTCGCCGTAATGATTTTGGGTCTTACCATAGACGGGGACGTAAATTATACGTTGCCCGACTACTCCATTGATGCTCATCTTGGCAAGGAGTTCCTTCCTGCCGTACTCGAAGTGGCGAAAGAAGTGTGCATCGCGCTTCTTCCCCTCGTCGGATTCTTCTTTTTATTGCAAATCTTTACGCTCAAGCTTCGCAAGAAAAAGATCTACCAGATTATCTTCGGTATTTTCTACACGTTCTTCGGCTTGGTGCTGTTCCTCGCGGCGGTCAAGATCGGGTTTATGCCCATCGGTTATAAAATGGGCGAACAGCTCGCGCAACAAAACGAGATCCTGCTCGTCATATTTGCGTTCGGGCTGGGGCTCGTGGTCGTTTTGGCAGAGCCTGCTATCCACGTTTTGAACAAGCAAGTGGAATCGGTCACGGGCGGCGCGATCCGTAAAAAATCTATGCTGCTCGCGTTGTCGATCGGCGTGGGCGTTTCCCTCGCTCTGTCCGTCATTCGGATTCTTTTCGATTTCAGTATTTTGTACTATCTCATTCCCGGCTATTGCCTGTCGCTCGGGCTGTCGTTCTTCGTACCGAAGATCTATACGGCGATTGCGTTCGACTCGGGCGGGGTAGCCAGCGGTCCGCTCACGTCCAGCTTCATTTTACCGTTCGTCATTGGCGTTTGTTTTACGATTCAGGGCGTCGACGGGATTCTTGCCAACGCGTTCGGGTTGGTTGCGATGGTGGCGATGACTCCCCTTATCACGATCCAAGCGCTTGGTTTTAAAGCGATCGTGACCAAACGCGCGAAAGAAAAAATCGCGATGCGGCGTATGCTCAACGAAGACGACGAGCAGATTATTCAATTTATGTAGGGGGCAGGTATGGAACGAACGAATACAACCAGAAAACCCAGACGCACGAAAAAAGTATCCGATTTCAAAAAACTCAAGCTGCTCGTTACCGTTGTCAATCGGAATAAGACGGAGCTGTATCTCGATATTTTAAGCGATTTTGAAATCAATTTCCAAACGAGCGTACTCGGACAGGGTACGGCGCACTCGGAAACGTTGAGTATGCTCGGACTCGAGGACTCGGACAAGGGCGTTATTTTCAGCGTCGTACGCGAAGATCAAGCCACGGAAGCGCTGCATACGTTGGAAGATAAATTCCACACCATTCGAAACGGAAAAGGTATCGCGTTCACCGTGCCGCTCACTAGCACGATCGGCGTTGCGATTTATCGGTTTTTAAGCAACAACAAAACACAGGCGAAGGAGGTCAAATAATGCAATATCCCCACGAAGCGATTTTTTGTATTGTAAACGCAGGCTATAGCGAGAGCGTTATGGAGTCCGCAAAAAAATTAGGCGCAAAAGGCGGTACCGTGCTTAACGCGCGCGGAACGGCAAGTAAGCAAGCGGAGACTTTTTTTGGGATCAGTATTCAACCTGAAAAGGAAATCGTGATGATTCTCGTTCCAGCAAAACTCAAGGATAACATTCTCCACGCTCTGTATCAAGACGTCGGATTGCATACGCCCGGGCAAGGAATCGCGTTCTCCTTACCCGTAGACGCGGCAGTTGGAATCTCCGAAGATTCCGAAAAGAAACCCACCGCGCAAGCGTAAATTTTTGATAGGACAATCAGAACCCCCGCCTTTCGATCGCGAAAGGCGGGGTGTTTTATGGTAAGATTTTCTCGAAAATAACCGCTTCAAAGGGGCGAAAGTCCTCGTCGAACGGTTGGCCTTCGTAATTGCTCATCACGGGCGAAAATCCCTCTTTTTGCAAACGTTTCATCTCGGAAAGTTGTTGCGACGACTCAAAATTGCAACATACTGCGATTTGTTGTTTCTTCCACGTCCGAACGTAGACGAAACGACCGTCTCCTTTCGTCCAATCGGAAAAATCCCCGTAGCGGACGGCTTCGTTTTTGCGGCGGAACGCAAACAACGCCTTATAAAATTTGAACACCGATTTTTCGGATTTTTGATCGGTTTCTAAATTGATTTTCTTCCCCTCAGACGAAAGCGCAAGCCAACATTTTCCCGTGGAAAAACCGAAGTTTTTACCTTTTTTTCCGTTCCACGCAAACGGACGGCGGGCATTGTCGCGGCTCGCGCGGTTGATCCGCTCCATCAATTCTTTTTTGGAAACGGAGTCCTTATGCTCCTCGTAATAGCGAAGCGTTTCCACGTCGTTGAATTTTTCGATCTTTCGGTACTTGGAATTTACCGAACCATATTCCTGACCTTGATACACGAAGGGAATCCCGCGCAAGAGAAAAAACATTGCGGCGATCGCCGTTGCGGCTTCGTATCGGTATTTCTTCGCCTGCGGAATTCTGGAAAGGAAAAACGGCTCGTCGTGGTTGTCCGTGAAAATCGTATAGAGGAGTCCATTTTTGATCGTAAATTTTTGCCATTTGACGAGCGTGTTTCGCACGTCGTCCAACAAAAAAGGGGTAGGCAGGTATTTGTTCACGCCCTCTGTATGCAGGTGATCGAACTGAAAAACAGCGGTCAATTCCCCACGGTCTTTCCCGCAGATCAACCCGATTTCCTTTTCGTCGAATTTGCACTCCCCTACCGTGAAAAGTTCTTTCGTTTCCTTGCGGTTAAATAACTCCCGTACGTAGTCGTGGAGCTTGTCCCCATTATACATTTTATCCTTTTGAAAGTCCTTGGCGATAAAATCCAGCACGTCGCAACGGAAGCCGTCCACGCCCAGCTCCGTCCAATAATCCACAATCTCTTTCATTTCCTTGCGGACTTTGAGATTTTCCCAATTTAAATCGGGCTGCTCCTTATCGAACGAGTGTAGATAGTATTCGTCCGTTTCTTCGTTGTACTCCCAAGCGCTGCCACCGAATACCGATTTCCAATCGTTAAGCGGCTCGTCCGCCCAAATATAATAATCGTGGAACGGGTGCGTTTTGGATTTTCTGCCCTTGACAAACCATTCGTGCTGAGAAGAAGTATGATTCGCCACCAGATCCATAATCAGTTTGATCTGCCGCTTTTCAAGCTCCTTTTTCAAGCGTTTCCAATCCGCAAGCGTGCCGAATTCCGTCATAATTTTTCGATAATCGGAAATGTCGTAGCCGTTGTCGCGATTGGGGCTTTTATAGCAAGGACAAAGCCACAGCGCGTTGACTCCCAACTCGGAAAGATGGTCGATTTTTTCTAAAATCCCCTTGATGTCCCCTACTCCGTCCCCGTCGGAGTCGTAAAAACTCCGCGGATATAATTCGTAGACGATCCAATCTAAAAATTGTTCTCTTCCTTTCATAGTCCTCTCCGTTGCAATCAGTATTGCGTTTTCCTTTCTTTTTATACGCTTTTGACGAGTCGGAAAGGGTGGAGAGAGAAAAGTGAATAGTGAATAGGGAAGAGTGAATAAGTAAAGCCGATTGCTTAGAGCTTTGACTACGCGTATACGTTGACTCTTTCTACCAACCTTCTATATCACAACAGCCCTGCCAAAAGGCAAGGCTGTTGTTGGTACACCCGATTGGATTTGAACCAACGGCACCAGGCGTCGGAGGCCTGTGCTCTATCCAGCTGAGCTACGGGTGCGTTCGCTTTTTCAAAAAAGCACTTATATTTTACTATTTTTTGCTTCCTTTTTGCAAGCAATTATGGTATAATATTCTCAAATTCATTGAAAAATTTTTAAGCGCGGATCGTTTTTTTCAAAACTGCGCGAAAAAAAGGAGGGAGTTATGTCGAAAACGGTCGTAATCGGTATGAGCGGCGGCGTGGATAGTTCGGTTGCGGCGCTTTTGCTCAAACAACAAGGCTACAACGTCATCGGGCTGTATATGCTCAACTGGGAAGAAAACGACGAGAACGGTTGTTGTACGGCGGAAGAAGATTACGCCGACGTGCGCCGCGTTTGCTCCCTCATCGATATCCCCTACTACACCGTCAATTTCGCCAAGGAGTATATGGATCGAGTCTTTTCCTATTTCCTTGCCGAGTATAAGGCGGGACGGACTCCCAATCCCGACGTCTTGTGTAACCGCGAGATTAAGTTCGGTCCTTTCCTCGAAGAAGCGAAAAAGCTGGGCGCGGATTATATCGCGACGGGACATTATTGTAAAATCTCTCACGAGAACGGAGTCCATTTGCTCCAAAAAGCCAAAGACCAGAACAAGGATCAGACGTATTTCCTCAATCAACTTTCTCAAAAGCAACTGGAAAACGTACTCTTCCCCCTACAAGATATGGAAAAGCCCGAGATCCGCAAGATCGCGCTCGAATACGATCTTGCCACCGCGAAGAAAAAGGACAGCACGGGCATTTGTTTCATCGGCGAGAGAAATTTTAGAAAGTTCCTCAGCGCGTACCTGCCTGCCCAAAAAGGCAAAATCCTCGATTTGAGCGGTAAACAAGTGGGTGAACATATGGGCTTGATGTACTATACCCTCGGACAGCGGCGCGGGCTGGAACTCGGCGGGATCAAAGGCGAGGACGAGGGCGGCAGATGGTTTGTCGTCAAAAAGGACCTTGTAAGCAACGTACTGTATGTTTCTCACGGGGACGAATCACCGCTGTATTCAAAATCGTGCGAAGTGTCGGGATTCAACTGGATCCCCTCTAAACCGCAAAAAACGGAGTTCTCCTGCGCGGCGAAATTCCGCTACCGTCAACCCGACCAAGAAGTTTTCGTTCGTATCAAAGACGACGGCGGCTTGCACGTGGAGTTTGCTGAGCCGCAACGCGCGGTGACCGAAGGACAGTACGCCGTTTTGTACGACGGAGAAAACTGTTTGGGCGGCGGCGTGATCGAAAGCGCGGAGTATTGATTCAACGCATACCTGCCCTACATCTTTTGTATGAGAAACGCTCCCAAGCGATCGCTTGGGAGCGTTGTTTTTCTTCTCTTGTTAGCTGTCGAGTTGCATCGCTTCGTTGCTGTTTTCAAATTCTTCGTATTGGTGACAGAATTCCGCGAATACCTCGTCCAAAAGCTGTTCGTCTTCCAAAATCATAAGCTGCGCGTCGTCCCCCTCGCCCTCTAAGCGGAAAATGACCACTTCGTCCTCTTCCTCTTCCGTTTCGGGTTCTGCTTTTTGAAAGAAGCAATACGTATCGCCCCTATATTCGATCGTAGCGATATGATAAAATTTCTCTACGTTCCCCTCTTCGTCTTCCAGCTCGATCACGCGTTCTTCTTCGTCGTATTCTTCCAATAAATCTTTTTCATTCATAATCTTTACACTCCTCTCTTATTCTTCATTCGGGAAAGATACCCCTCTAAAATATAGGACGCGGCGATCGAATCGATCGTCTTTTTCCGATCCGCGCGCTTGACTCCGCCCATAATTTGCGTGTCCCGCGCTTGCATCGTTGTAAACCGCTCGTCCTCCAGCTCGATCGGGAGCGTCGTTTTGGTTTTTAACGCTTCGATAAACTCCCGTGTTTTGACCGTTTGAATACTCTCCGTTCCGTCAAAATTGACGGGCATACCGCATACGATCACGCCCACGCCGCGCTCCTTGGCGATTTTGGCGATCGCCTCCACGTCCGCCTCGAAATTGCGGGTGCGGAAATACGTGTCGCAGGGCATTGCGTATTCGTTGAACGGGTCGCTGATCGCCACCCCGATTCGTCTGTCGCCTATATCAAAGGCTATTGCTCTTTTCCCAATCATAGTTCTATTATACCACAAATCCTTTGCTCCGTCTATCGTTTGAAGAAAGTTTTTGGACGGTTTTTATGATAAAACGTATATCTTCGCTCTCTTTTTCGCATACTGACTATACGCGCAAGGATCATTCCCCTTGCGTAAGGAGGATAATATGGAAAAATTTACAATCGGACTTGTCGTCGGATGTGTGGGCGGAGCGTTGCTCACCGCCAATAACTACAGAATGCGGGCGCTGATCCGCAAAGGACAGGAAGAAGTCCAATCCCGCTTTGATAAAATGGTAGACGAAAAGCTGGAAGAAATGGACGAAAAGTCGAAAAAGGAAGAAGAAAAAGCCGCGAAAAAGGCGGCGAAAAAAGCCGAAAAGAATTAAAGAAAAAACGAGCGTTTGTAAAAACGCTCGTTTTTTTAACTGAGTTTCTTGAGCGTCTGATTCTCTTCTTTCAGGCGTTCGTTTTCCGCGCGGAGTCGCTCGTTCTCCGTTTTCAAAGCTTGCGCCAACCGATCGTACAAGGCGTTGATCTCGTTTTCCAAACGCCGACGCAAGAAATCCCCACGCACTTTCTTATCTTCATCCGAAAGGGGTTTTTGTTCCCGTCCACGCGTGAAAAACTCCTTTTCAAACCGTTCGCTCATTCCCAATTCCTTCGCAATCTCTGCGATCCGTTTGGGGTCTTTTTTTAAAGTATTACGGTACTTGTTCTGCAAGCGGAGCATCAGTTTGTCGTCCCCGTTGGATAAATTGAAGATCGCGCGGCGCACGGACAAGCCCTTGCTTTTTTCCTGTAGAATGCTACGAAGCGCTTTATCCGTTTCCTCTTCAGTAAATTCACGAATCTTTTCCACGGACAGGCTCGAGCCGTCCAAAAGCTTCACGATACGCTCGTCGCCGTTTGCGTTTTTCATTAAAGCATAATAATA
>JAFTHW010000040.1 GCA_017457225.1 Clostridia bacterium
TAAGACGTACTCCGTCGATACGTTCCGCGTTTTGATTTTCAAATAATTTCTCCCTTTTCCTTTTTTACCTACCTATTATACTATATTCTCCGCAAAATGTCAAGTTTTCTAACAAAAAACGCGCCGCCGCTCCTTTTTTAGAGCCGCAACGCGCTTTGGTTTTCTTTTGGGAATAAACTAAAAACGTTTAGTCCATTTTTTCAAGCAACTTGAGATCGATACCCTTTTCGCCGATCTTGATGATTTCTACCTTGACTTTGTCGCCGATGTTGAGTACGTCTTCTACCTGGTTAACTCTCTGTTCGGAAAGTTTGGAGATGTGTACCATACCGTCTTTGCCAGGAGCGAACTCTACGAACGCGCCGACTTTGGAAAGGATACGAACGACTACGCCTACGAACATATCGCCGACTTCGGGGTCGTGCGCGATGGATTCTACGATCGCTTTCGCGCGTTCCGCGTTCGCTACGTCGCCGTAGCAAGCGATGCATACCGTACCGTCTTCTTCGATGTCAATCTTCGTGCCCGTCTGCTCGATGATCTTGTTGATGACTTTACCCTGTTTGCCGACAACGTCGCCGATCTTTTCGGGGTTAATCTTGAACGTGATGATCTTCGGAGCGTATACGGAAAGCTGAGGTTCAACTTCGGGAATACATTCGAGCATCTTGCCGAGAATGTGCTTTCTTGCGTCCTGCGCCTGCGCGATCGCGTCGAGCATAATCTCTTCCGAAATGCCTTTGATCTTGATATCCATTTGGATTGCCGTGATGCCTTTTTCCGTACCTGCTACCTTGAAGTCCATATCGCCGAGGAAGTCTTCCAAGCCCTGAATGTCCGTCATAATCACGTACTTGCCCGTTTCGGGATCTTTGATAAGACCCATCGCGCAACCAGCTACGGGCGCTTTAATGGGAACGCCGGCATCCATCAACGCCATCGTAGAGCCGCAAACGGACGCCATCGAGGACGAGCCGTTGGAGGACAGAATGTCGGACACCACGCGGATTGCGTACGGGAACTGGTCGGGAGCGGGAATAACGGGAACGAGCGCGCGTTCTGCCAACGCGCCGTGGCCGATTTCTCTTCTGCCCGGGCTTCTCAACGCTTTCGCTTCACCCGTACAGTAGCCGGGGAAGTTGTACTGGTGCATATATCTCTTTTCTTCTTCTTCGTCAAGACCTTCCATACGCTGCGCTTCGCCGAGCATACCGAGCGTACAGGTCGTCAAAGCCTGCGTTTGACCTCTCGTGAAGATCGCCGAGCCATGTACGCGGGGAAGCAAGCCGTGCTCACACCAGATAGGACGTACTTCCTTGAGCGTTCTGCCGTCGGGACGGATACCTTTGTCGAAAATCTTCGCGCGGACGATGCCTTTTACAATATAGTAAATGGAGTCTTTCACTTCGCGCATTTGATCGGGATAGATCGAGCTGAAATGTTCGATGATTTCCGCTTCCGCCGCCGCTTGTTTTGCCTGACGTTCTTGTCTGTCAAACGTATCGAGCGCTGCGTAGAGTTTGTCGTATGCGTACGCTTTGACTGCTGCATCCAAATCTTCGGGAATGTGGTAAAGCTCCATTTCCTTTTTGGGTTTGCCTGCTGCGGGAACGATTTCTTCTTCAATCCACGCGCAGATCTTTTTGATCTCTTCGTGACCGTACATGATCGCGCCGACCATTTCTGCATCCGTTACTTCGTTCGCGCCTGCTTCGATCATAAGGATCGCGTCTTTCGTACCTGCGAGATTTAAATGAATCGCGCTCTTCGCTCTTTCCTCTACGTTGGGGTTGACGAGATATTTTCCGTCTACCATACCCACAACGAGCGAACCCGTAGGGCCTGCCCAAGGAATATCCGAAATGGAAAGGGCAATGGACGAGCCGATCATCGCAAGAGGCTCGGGGGAGATATCGGGATCAACCGAAAGCGCCGTTGCCGTAACGACTACGTCGTTGAAAATTCCTTTCGGGAACAACGGACGAATGGGTCTGTCGATCAAACGGCTGGTCAGGATCGCTTTGTCCGACGCTCTGCCTTCTCTTTTCTTGAAGCCGCCGGGGATCTTACCTACGGCGAACATTTTTTCTTCGTAGTCTACGGACAGGGGGAAGAAGTCCATTCCCTCTCTCGCCGTTTCCGACATACATACGGATACGTGTACCGCCGTTTCCCCACAGCGGACAAGACACGCGCCGTTCGCTTGCTCTGCATATTTACCGATCTCGACGATCAGTTCTTTCCCTGCGTAATTTGTTTTGAATACTTTACTGTTGTTTAAATCCGGCATAATAATTGTTTCTCCTTGTCAATTCTTTTTTTGTTCTTGTCCGATTGCGTCGCCCGACTGCAATCGGGATATTCGATATATCCGCGCAAAGGCTCGCCTGCCGTAGGCTTGTCCTACCCGTATATATCACAAAAAAGAGCGAGTAAAAATAACCCGCCCTTTCATGCTTGCTTATTTTCTCAATCCCAATACTTCGATAATCGATCTGTATCTTTCGATATCTTTCGCTTTCAAATAGTCGAGCAAACCACGACGTTTACCTACCATCTTCAAAAGTCCGCGACGGGAGTGATTGTCCTGCTTGTGCGTCTTCAAATGCTCGTTGAGGTGGTTGATTCTCGCCGTCAACAATGCGATCTGAACTTCGGGCGAACCCGTGTCGCCTTCATGAGTTGCGTGTTTTACAATGATTTCTTGCTTTTCCATTTCTTTTTTATCCTCCTATGGAACGTATTCGCGTATCGCTAAGGGAAACGTGGAGAATCGTCTCTCCTAGCGACCGTTATTACTATTCTAACACATTCTTTTAAGAATGTAAATTAAAAATCACTCGTTTTTTGCGATTTATAAGAAAAATTTTCGTTTTTTTGCGATCAGAGTATCGACGTTCTCGATATACGTCTTCAGATCCTTTTGCGAGGCGAATCTCGTGATCAGGTTGGTTTTGTTGCGGACTCGCTTGGATACCGCATTCGCGCCGACCGCTACGTTGTCCGTCGTTTCTTCCATAACGTCTACGTTGTACACGCAAGCTTTGTTTTCTTTCGTCCAGCCTACGTTCTCATTGTTTCCCGCTTGGTATTTTTGTCGGTACATATAATACGGTACGTACCCGCTTGACGATAAAATTTCTCTGGAAGATCCTACCATGTCCGAGATGAATTCTCCCTCCAGATAGTTCGTTTCCTCTTTGAGCTTCGCGCCCGATTTCAAACAAAGACAATGCACCGTCACGTTGTCCGCTTGTAATTTCGCTGCTAGTGAAACTCCTTTTTGAAACGTTTCCACACGCTCGCCCGCAAGGCCTGCAATTAAGTCGATATTGATGGAAAAATCGTATTTGTCCGTCATTTCGTAAGCTCTATAAAAGTCGGCTACCGTATGCTTTCTGCCGATCGTTGCAAGCGTGGCGTCCGAAAACGTCTGCGGATTAATACAAATTCTTGTCACTCCGTAATCTTTTAATAAACGGAGCTTCTCTTCCGAAAAAACGTCGGGACGGCCTGCTTCGACCGTGTATTCGCAAGTGGGGTTGCAAGACTCCCTGATGAACGCCGTTGCTTTCAGGACTCGCTCTAGTTCGGGAACGTCGAGCGCAAACGGAGTTCCGCCGCCGATATATACGCTACGTAAATTCCCCACACTCTCCTTCGCCGCCGCGATCTCCTTTTCCAAACACGCAAGGTACGGCTCTAAAAACGCGCGGGTCTTGTCGATAGGAGCGGTGATGAACGAACAATACGCGCATTTGGTCGGACAAAAGGGCAGGGATACGAAAAAGTCGGTGTTGCCGTCCCGCTTTTCGTAAATGCCTTTTTGGGATTCTACAATGCGAGCAACAAGCTCAATATTGTCTTTTTTAACGCGCATTTTTTCAAACAACGGACGGAAATCGTTGCCACTTTCTAACTCCATATACGCAAGCTTGGTCGGACGGATTCCCGTCAACGCGCCCCAGGGCATCGTTTCTTTGAATTTGTCGCTCAAAAGCTCGTAGAGCGCGAGCTTGGCAAAACGGCGTTCTTGGCGTTTGTATTCCAGCTCGTTTTGAATCTCCGCTTGATCGAGAAAAGAACGGCTTTCGCCGTCCACCGTAAAATCATTATAAAATACGCCGTTTTCATATCGGAAACTGTGTAAAACCGATTGCGGACGTTGACGGAACAGCCGTACGACGTCCATCAGTTCGTTTTCTAAAAATGCGCAATCTGTCGTCAACATACTTCCTAATAACCTCTTAAATGTCTAACATAAACGGATTGGTTTTTCTCTCCGTTTCCAGCGTCGTTTCTTCCTCGTGTCCGGGATATACGGGCATTTCCCCTTCCAATGCGGAAAGACGGCGTAAACTGCTGCGCAAAAGCGCAACGTTTCCCGTCGGAAAATCCGTTCTTCCTACCGTTCCCTCAAACAGCGTGTCCCCCGTGAACAAATACCTGCCCCCGTCCTTTTCCGTTGCGAGATAGCAAGCTCCGCCTGCCGTATGCCCGGGCGTGAGAAGCGTTTGAACGGAAATTCCGCAAAAATCCCGTTCCTCGCCGTCACAGAGCGTTCCGTCTACCGTATAGGGAGTTCTAGGCGCTCCGAACAGCGGAAATAAATCCGCGTCCGTACCGATCAAAGGCGCTTCCTGCGCGCTACAATATACTTTCGCGCCCTTGTTTTGTAACGCGGGAACGCCTGCTACGTGGTCGAAATGACAATGCGTGAGCAAAACGTATTCTGCTGTGAGCCCCAATTTTTCAAGCTCGCCCGCAACGCGCGGTTGCGCGGGATCGATGACGACGGCCCTCTTGCCGTCTTCCGTCAATACGTAGGTATTCGAGCCGAAGCCTCTAGGGGTGATTCTGATGATCTGCATACGCATTCTCCGTTACGACAAGGACGTGATACGGTGCACTTCGTATATCCGCTTGTCCACCTGTAATTTTTTGATGAGTTGATCTACTTCCGAAACGTCCGTCAGGGAAATGGAAGCTTCCAAAACCGCGTCTTGATTTTTGTCGATTCTGCCGTTGACTGCCGTAATCGACAGTTTCAGATCGGCAACGACCGCCGACAATACGGACAACGCCGCGCCTTGATCGGTCGCGCGAATGGAGATGTTTGCATTGTAACGCTGTTTGGCTCCCGCTTCGATTTGCCACGCGACGGGAAGCAGACGCTGCGCTTCGATTTCTTTGATATTCGGGCAATCGGCGCGATGGATCACGACTCCTCTGCCGCGAGAAGTAAAGCCCACAATTTCGTCCCCGGGAACGGGCGAACAACAGCCCGCAAAACGTACCAAAAGCCCTGCTTGACCGTTGACAAGTACGCCGCCCGGCGCTCTGCCGCCGCCGACTCCCGCACGCAATTCAAAGCCCTGCGGAGTTTCTTTCTTATAAAAGTCGATGAGTTTGAAAAGAATTTGGTTCACGGAGATAGAGCCGTAGCCCACTGCCGCGAACATTTCCTCTACTTCATTGAACGAAAAACGTTCGGAAATGCGTTTAAAACTGTCTTCGGTGAGAAGCGTAGACAACGTGAAGCCCTTTTTCTTGGCTTCTTCGTCCAGCTTAATCTGACCGATACGGATATTTTCTTCCTTGAGTTCGTTTTTATAAAATTGACGGATCTTTGCCTTTGCGCTGGAGGATTTGATGAATTTCAGCCAATCGCGCGAAGGACCTTTCGAGTTGGGTGACGTGATAATTTCGACTACGTCCCCGACCTCCAACGTCGTCGTCAAAGGCACGATCTTGGAATTGACTCTCGCGCCCGTACAGCGGTTGCCGACTTCCGAGTGAATGGCGTACGCAAAGTCGATCGGCGTTGCCTCGGGAGGCAGGGAAATGACTTTTCCCCTCGGTGTGAATACCAACAATTCGTGACTGTAAAGTTCGGTTTTGAGCGCGCTGATAAATTCCTTGGAGTCCTTGAGATCCCCTTGCCATTCCATCACTTCGCGAAGCCAAGTGAGTTTGTTTTCAAAATCGCTGTTTTCCCCGCTCGTACCCTCTTTATATTTCCAATGCGCCGCGATACCGAATTCTGCGACGCGGTGCATTTCTTCCGTGCGGATCTGGATTTCAAACGGTTGACCGTATTTCGTCATAACCGTCGTGTGCAAAGATTGATATTTGTTGGGCTTCGGCGTTGCGATATAGTCCTTGATGCGCCCAGGAATGGGTTTCCAACGTTCGTGAATCTCGCCAAGGACCGTATAACATTCCCTAACATCCTTGACGATGACGCGGACCGCCGATAAATCGTAAATTTGATCCAACGTTTTGCCCTTGTTCTTCATCTTTTTATAAATGGAATAGAAGTGCTTAGGTCGTCCAAAAACTTCTCCGAAAACGCCGTCATTTTTCATCAATTCCTTAATCTCTTCTACGATATAATTGACGAAATCTTTCCGCTCCGACAAACGTTCCCGAATGTTATAGACCAAGTCTTCGTACGCTTCGGGATCGAGATATTTCAAACACAAATCTTCCAATTCGCACTTGATTTGCGAAATACCGAGTCTGCCTGCGAGCGGCGCGTAAATGTCCAACGTTTCGCTTGCCATACGTTGTTGGCGTTCGTGAGAAAGGAAATTGAGGGAACGCATATTGTGCAGGCGGTCGGCAAGTTTGATAATGATCACGCGGACGTCTTTCGCCATCGCGACGAAAATTTTGCGGAAGTTTTCCGCATCTGCGTCTTCTTGCGATTTAAATACGATCTTTTCGAGTTTGGTAACGCCGCTGACAAGCCCCAAAACCTCCTCGCCGAACGCGTTACGAATATCCTCTTCCGTCGCCACCGTGTCTTCGATGACGTCGTGAAGAAGCGCCGCGGCGATCGTCGCGGCATCCAAGCCTAACTCCATCAAAATTTCCGCTACGGCGCAGGGATGAATAAAGTACGGTTCGCCCGAGGCGCGCTTTTGGTTTGCGTGCGCCTCTTTCGCATAATCGTACGCCTTATTTAACATCTCCTCGTCTTTCTTGGAATAGATGGCTTGAATTTTTTCTAACGTAGTTTCCATTCTTACCTCGTTAACTGCGCTGCAAGTCGCATACTTTGCGGTAAATTTTTGAATCGGTCAATTCCGCCTTAATGCCGCGGTAGACCGTCAGCCGTCCGTCGTCAAACGAAACGAGTCCCAATTCCTCAAATACGTTGAGCGCGAAAATAAACTCCTGTTTGTCAAACCCGAGTCCGTTGCACGCAACCGCCAATTCCTCCGCGGTTTCTCCGTTCAAAAGATTCACGTCTTTTCTAAGCGCGGAAAAAATCTCCAATAAACTTTCGCGGTCTGTACTCAGTTTTTCAAACATTTTATAACCGCAAATTTCTTCGTTGACGCATACCTGCCTACCCTCTAACGCCAAAATATTGAAATCGGCAGGAGTGTCTAAAAAGATAAAATCTCGAAAGCCCGAAAGATCTGCATCGGGCGCAGGAGAAATGATGAGCGCGTTGGATACGTTGCGCGTGGAGGGATAGAATAGATCGCAACCGAAACTTTCCAGCCCCTTATAAAAACGGAGCGCGCGCCGATCTGAAGCGAGCAAGCACAGCCCGTAGGGACATTCTTTTTTCTTCCGATCAATCAAACTTTGGATTTGCTCGGTATTCATACGCTCCAACCGTACCGTAACGGGCGGGGTGTACGAACGCGCTACGGCGTTGGAGAAAATACTCTCGGAAATCGAACTACCTGTCATTCCGTCGTAAATGAAATCACGGACGTAGCCTTTGATATATTCTTTGCCTTTAAAACGGTTGACGTTGATCTCGAAAATAATTTTTTTCGTTACGTCGCTCTCGATGATCTTTAAGTGTTTCGCGCCTGAAAAGTACATCAAGTCGATATACTCGCTTTTGACTGCCAAATGGGGAGATTGGGGCTTGACAAGGCGACAGGAACAAGACGTCGCCGTAACGTAAAACAACGGGCGTCTATGCCCTACGCCGTAAGGCTCCATTATCATTAGTTCCTTAGCGAATTTTTCGGAAACGGGAGAAGTCATCTCCTCGCTCACGTACGCGTTTTGCTCGAAATCTTCCGCCTGATACGCGTTGCCGATCTCTTCGTGAAGCGCCTTTTCCAAAGCCTCGAAATTTTCACATTTTAAATTCACACCCGCTGCTTGCGCGTGACCGCCGAACTCTTCAATGTATTGCGAACATTTTTTGAGCGCGTTGAATACGTTTACGCTTTCGATACTCCGCGCGCTGCCTTTGAGCATATCCCCGTGGTGCACAAAGAGCAGGGTCGGGCGGTTATACTCCTCCGCGATCCTCGCCGCAACGATTCCGATAAATCCTGCGTTCCAACCCTCGTCCGACAACATAATCACGTTGCCGTACGCGCCTTTTTCTCTCAGTTTTTGTTTGGCGGACAAATACAGTTCGTCACAGTATTTTTGCCGCTCGGTATTATACAGACAAAGCTGAGTGGCGAGGTCGTAAATATCGCTCTCCCGATCCACCGTAAACAGCTTGAACGCAGCCATGGCATCCCCCATTCTGCCTGCGGCGTTGACGCGAGGCGCTATGTTGAACGCTAACGTTTGCGCGGTCACCGCATCGTACGTCTTGCCTAAAAGCGCCGCAAAACAAGGGCGGATTTTATCATTAAAAATCTTCAAGCCCTCCGTGACGATATCACGGTTTTCCCCAAGCAAAGGTACGCTATCCGCCACCGTTGCCAGCGTTGCAAAATCCAAGTATTCGTACGCTCTTTCTCCGATCAGCGCGCAAGCTACCTTAAACGCTACGCCTGCGCCGCATAAGTTGTCGTAAGGGTAGTCGTCCTTGAGTTTGGGATTGATGACTACGCAATCGGGAAGGATCTCGGGAAGCTCGTGATGGTCGGTGATAATGACGTCCGAGCCGAGCTCGTAAATATATTGCGCTTCTTTCGCGCAGGAAATGCCGCAGTCTACCGTAATGAAAAGTTCGGGATTGCAATCCTCAAAAATACGATCCACCATCTCCACCGATAAACCGTAGCCGTCCGCTCGTTCCGGTACGTAAACGCGCGCTTCGATCCCGAAGTCACGGAGCGCCTTATACATAATCGCCGAAGCGCATATACCGTCCGCGTCGTAATCTCCGAATACCGCGACCGTTTTGCCTTGATCGCGCGCGTCGGTGATCATTTCCACCGCTTCTTTCATTCCCTGCATTAAAAAGGGAGAAAGGAAATTCCTTTTCGACGGATTCATAAACCGACGGATCTTTTGCGCTGTGTCGATACCGCGCGCGTATAAAATCCGAACGATCTGTTCCGTGTATCCCGTTTCGCTTGCCAATTCGGAAATGATATGAAGTTGTGTTTCCGAAAAGGTATATTCGGGAATGATCTTTTTCATAAAAAAGGAATCTCCTAAATGTTAGGGCGGGTAAGGAATACCCCCTCCCGCCCTGACGTTCGATTCTAAATTGTTCTTTTATTCGTTGCTCTCTTCTTCGGGAGCCGCTTCAACCGGAGCCGTTTCCTCTGCAGGAGCTTCCGCCTCTTCTGCAGTTTCTACCGTTTCTTCTTTCGCAGCTTCTTCCGTTTCTTCCACGGTTTTTACTACTTCTTCCACGGGAGTTTCTTCTACGGGAGCGGCTTCGATTTTCTCTTCTACTTTCTTTGCCGTTTTTACTTTTTTGGTTTTCTTTGCGCCTTTCTTATAGTCGTATCTGCTGCGCGCTTTTGCATTTTCGTCAGCGCATTTCTTCATAGGAACGTACAATGCGGGAGCAAAGATTAAACCGATAAACGCCGCTACGATGACCGCAACGAGTGCCGCTACGGCGAACCATCTCGTCGAAGCCGTTGCGATTGCGCCCATCAATACCATCGCCGTTGCCGACGCGATGCAAAGGGTTGCGATTTCTTTAACTGCTACCGACGCTACGACTGTTTCTTCTACCGATTCGCTCGCTTCTTTTTCTTTTACGCGGAGATTGTTACAGGTAAAGATGGTCGTCAATGCAGAGAGGATTACACCAAACGCGATTACGTAAACTGCCGATACGGTAACGGGAATTCTCGTTACGATCAAGATCGCGCCCGTAACCAAGCCGCCGATCAACGAGCAAACCGCCGTCAAAATACCCATACGGAGTTTATATCTCAAGGATACGTATGCAAACGCGAGAACTGCGAATACCGCTGCTGCGATCACGCCGCGAACAATCGTTCCTTTCGCCATATACGCTTGTACTTTCTCATTGCCCGTCAATACGGAAATACCCGTCGCGCCGTTCAATCTACCGCTCATTTCCGCGTCGATTGCCGCCTGTACGGCTTGCTTTTCTGCCTGCAACGTCCAGTCGCCGTCGAACACGTAAACGAGGACAATTTTTTGACCTTCACTCTCAATTCTGCAATCGTAACCGTCAACCGTGTTGATCGCTGCATCGCAGATCTCTTTCAAAGTCGCTTCCTTGACAGGCTCTGCCTTGTCCATCTTTACGATGACCGTACTGTAATCTTTTACCGTAAGGCTCTTATTGAAGCCGAAGATCGCGCCTAATACGATGCCCGCTACGAGAATCACTGCAAGGATCGCCGACCAAATCGTTACCTTTTTAACCGTTTTCGTCAAAATCTTATTCATCGTCGTCATCCTCCCTTACAAAGCGGAAGTATTTATATTTATCCTTGCTAGCCGACAGGAACACAAAGTTGATGCCGCGCGTCCAGAAGATATTGCAGAACGCCGCCGCAACTACGCAGATCAAGGACTCGATCGCAAGCGTATGCAAACCTGCCGCACCGATCAACATCGCAAGCGCCGCCAACAACAATACCGCGTAGGTATCGACCATTCCCCAAAGGGATTTCTTGTTGCCCGCTTTTACCGCGGATACAACCGTTTTGCCTTGCTGGAATTCCGACTTGATCGCGTCGTACGTACGGAGGTTGAACAACGAAATCAGGATCATACCGAGCAGGAATACAAGCGCCGTGCCAAGCGTGATCTCCAAAACGCCTTTCGTGATGAAAGCAAAGCAAATCGTCGTGATAATGAAATAGGACAATACCGAGTATGCGTTCACAACGCCGTATCTGCCCGCTTTCACAATGGGAAGTACGATGCACGCCAATACGCATACGCCGAGCGCAATAAACAGAAGCGTCATTACGTTGTCGCCGTAAACGGGCGCAAACGAATTGATTTCGTCGAGCGTCAGGCTGATGTCAAAACCACCGTTCAATGCCGATTCTAATACGATCTTGTACGTTTCTAAATTCTCCGTTTGCCAATCGTTGACTGCGATGGGACGAAGCTCGTAATTGCTCGCAATCGAATCTTTGTAAACGCTGAAAAGCGTCGCTTCGCCGATCTTGAAATCCAACGTGACTGCCGAACTGGAACTCGTATCCGTAGAAGACGTCAATTCGTTTTCAACCGCCTTGACCATCGCCTTGCCCTTTTTTGTGAGTTCTACGCTTAAGTAAGACGCCTTATATCTCGTGTGAATCGAGAAGCCCTCGATGAGATCCGTGATCTTTGCATCTTTGCTCTTAAGCTCGTCCACCGTTTCGCTGGTTTCGCCGCTCGTCTTTACGATCGACAAATCGCCCGTGAACGCAAACAACGTCAAAAGATCACTGGGATTTTCCACCGCAGTTCCGTCATAACTCGTGCCGGCTTTGGGAATCTCCACCTTGATCGAATAGTCGTCTACAACCGATACGCGATAGTCGGAAAGACCTTTCTTTTCATAGCGCGCGGTTACTTCTTTAACAAGCGCGTTGAATTCGTCCGTGAATTCCTGCGTAGGCGCGCCGTCATACCAAATACCGTCTTCCGCTTCCGCGCTGAAATACAAGCCGCTCGTCTTGTACTGTACGTACTCTTTTTCTTCGTCACCGCTGATGTCGGACGCGGGAACTACCCCTTCCGGATAGTAGTACGTATAGTAACCACCACCCAAATCCATGCCAAGGTCGTATTGCAAAACTGCGTGATTCCACTTCTTCAA
>JAFTHW010000041.1 GCA_017457225.1 Clostridia bacterium
GAGAGTCTGGGCACGATTATTTCTGTTTAAAAAAGAAAATGATAAAAAATATATAAGACGAAACGAGGAGACAGTTATGATTGAAAACGAAAAAGTAGAAGAGATGATGCTGGAGTTGGAAGAAAAAGCAGAAAATACTATCAATGCATTGGAAAACGATTACGCGGCGATCCGTACGGGCAGAGCAAACCCCCGTATTCTCGACCGTATCGAAGTGGAAGCGTACGGCGGTATGAGCAAGCTCGTTGAGCTTGGGAACGTATCGGCGTTAGACGCTCGTTGTTTACAGATCAATCTTTGGGACAAATCCCTTTTAAAAGCGGTTGAAAAAGCGATTTTGCAATCGAACATCGGGCTTACGCCCTCCAACGACGGACAAGTGATCCGTCTTGTGTTCCCGGTTATGACGGAGGAGCGCAGAAAAGAGCTTGTAAAACAGGCGAAAAAGACGGGCGAGGATGCAAAAGTTGCGATTCGTAATCACCGCCGCGAAGCGATGGACATACTCAAGAAAATGAAGACGGCGAAAGAATTGTCCGAAGACGAAACGGCAGGTTGCGAAGCGGACGTAGAAAAAACGATTTCTTCGTATATGACCAAAGTCGAAAGCATCGTTGCGGCGAAAGAAAAGGAATTGATGTCGGTATAAATGTTTGAAAGGAAAAATACGGAAGCGCGGCGCATTCCCCGCCATATCGCCTTGATTATGGACGGTAACGGCAGATGGGCGAAAAAGAGAATGTTGCCCCGCTCGCTTGGACACAAGCAGGGTATGGAGCGAATGATCGGGCTTCTGGAACACGCGTTCGGGCTCGGAGTCGATTACGTGACGCTATTCGCTTTATCCACGGAGAATTTACAAAGGCCGAAAGAGGAGTTGGACGGTCTCTACGATCTGATCCGCCAACATTTTGCGGAATCTATGGAGCGGATCTGTTCACGCGGAGTACGGCTTCGTGTGATCGGAGATAGGACGCTGCTTCCCAAAGACGTACAAGAGATTCTTCAAGACAGCGAAAAAAAGACCTTGTCTTACGAGGGCAAGGGCTTGAACGTAGCGCTTTGTTACGGCGGCAGGGCGGAGATTGTCCGCGCGGTCAATAATGCGGTCAAAGCGGGAACTTCCGTGACGGAGGAGAGTTTTTCAAAGCTTCTCTATACGCAAGGTCAACCCGAGCCGGAATTGATGATCCGAACAGGTAAAGAATCCCGTTTATCCAATTTTCTATTGTATCAAGCAGCGTATACGGAATTGTATTTTTCGGACAAGTTATTTCCCGACTTTTCCGACGAGGAGCTAGAGAGAGCAATCGTTTGGTATTCCAAGCGGATCCGCCGTTTCGGAAAGACGGACGAACAGCTCGAAACCGAAAAGAAATAAAAATAAACGGAGGGGGCAGGTATGCGTTCAAAAGCATACCGCCGTTTCCGTAACGAGAGAGAAATTATGAAAATTCGATTGATTTCGGGTAGTTGTTACGTAATCATTTTGCTGGCATTCTACGTACTCAAAATCGTCGCGCACGACTTATGTTTCGACGCGCTTACGTACGCGTTCGCGTTACTTGGCACGTATGAAATGTTACGCGCGATGAAAGACAAAACGACGAAAGCGCAAAAGGGGATCGTCTTCGCTTTTGCCATCGTCACCATTCCCGCCTGCGCTCTTTGCGAACAGTTCGTAGGGCTCGGCTTACAGGTAACGTTGATTTGCCTGTTTGCGTTGTCAGTAGCGTTGCTTTCGTTGCTCGTTATACGTCACGAGGAAACCACTCCGGAAAATTTAGGAGTTTCGTTCCTTTCGGCGGTGTACCCGACGTTGTTGTTATGTCTGTTGGTGCTCAGCAACCACGTGAACGGCTCTCAAGAGCTTGCCAAATACGCATTGGATTCCCGAGTGATGATTTTGTTTATCTTCGTCGTATCCCCCGTATCCGACTCGTTGGCATACGTATTCGGTCGGTTTTTACGGAAATATTTCCCCAAGAAAATGGCTCCGAAGATCAGCCCCAACAAGACGGTGATCGGCGGCATCGGCGGCATCGTCGGGGGAATGCTCGGCGCGGCGATCCTGTATTTTGCGTATAACGCGGCGGTCGGAAGCTTCGATCATATGGGTTTATGGCTTCCCGTGTATCTCGTCATCGGTTTGTTTGCGGCGGCGGCAACGGAGTTTGGGGACTTGGTCGAGAGCTGCATTAAGCGTAAAGTGGATATTAAGGATATGGGCAAAATTATGCCCGGGCACGGCGGCGCGCTCGACCGTATCGACGGAACGTTGTTTGCGACGACAGTCGTGTACGTAGCGTTTACGCTCATTCACGTAATCGCGTAAAATTGAGATCGATCAATCAAAAAATATAAAACATAGTAATCCGCAGGAGGCGAAACGATGAAAACGATTTCTCTGATCGGTTCGACGGGTTCGATTGGCAGACAAGTCTGCTCGGTCGTCCGTCGGCACACGGACAAATTTCGGATACGGAGCATCGTAGCGAACGCTTCGGCGGATCTTTTTTTGCAACAGGTACGGGAGTTCCTGCCTCAATACGCCGCGCTCGCGGACGAGGAAGCGGGAAAATCCATCGCAAATCAAATCCCCGAGGGAGTGGAATTCTCGTATGGGAAACGCGCGGCAGAAGCGGCGGTAGCTTACGGCGAAGTCGCCGTGATCGCAGCGACGGGATTTGCAGGATTACGGTATAGTTTAAAAGCGATCGAATTAAACAAGGACGTTGCGCTCGCAAACAAGGAAACGCTGGTTTGTGGCGGGGAATTGGTGATGAAAAAAGTCCGAGATTTCGGAATCAACCTGATGCCTGTGGACAGCGAACATTCCGCGCTTTGGCAAGCGCTGGGCTTCCGTTTAAACGCTCCGTTCCGTCGATTGATCCTGACGGCGAGCGGCGGTCCTTTTTATTATTATACGGCGGAAGAATTGAGAAACGTAACACCCGTGTCCGCGTTGAAACATCCCACGTGGCAAATGGGCGCGAAGATCACGATTGATAGCGCGACGCTGCTAAATAAGGGCTTCGAGGTCATTGAAGCTAAATGGCTGTACGACGCGCCCCTTAGTAAGATCCACACGGTCGTTCACCCCGAAAGCATCGTGCATTCGATGGTGGAGTTCGACGACGGCGGAATTTTAGCGCAGATGAGCTATCCGACGATGGAGCTTCCCATTCAGCTCGCGCTCACGTATCCCAATCGGCTGGATTGCGACGTAAAGCCTTTGGATTTCGAGCAGCTCGGTTCGCTCCATTTCTTGCCTTTGGAAAGAAAAAAATTCCCCTGCTACGACTTAGCGCTTACGAGCGCGGAGCTCGGCGACAATTATTCCTGCGCGCTCAACGGCGCGGGCGAAGTGGCGGTACGCACGTTTTTGGAAGAACGGATATCTTTCCCGACGATTGCGAAGACTATAGAGGAAGCGCTTGATAAAACGGAGCGAATGAAAGCGGAGAATTACGAAACGCTTTTGGAAACCGATCGCCGCGCGCGCGCGATTGCGGAGGAATATATCCGCCGACAAGGGAAATAGAATAGAAGTAGAACGAAACGAGGTTAAAAGAATTTGAATCTAATAGATCTTTTGTCCTTTACGGGGACTTTAAAAACGATCGGCGGTTTTTTATTGGCAATCGTGATTTTGCTCGCGATGGTAACGATCCACGAGTTCGGGCATTACGTAGCCGGCAAAGCGCTCGGTTTTAAAATCAACGAATTTTCCGTCGGCTTCGGACCGGCGCTCTTCAAACGCCGCAGTAAAAAAACGGGCGAACTGTTTGCGCTCCGACTCGTGCCGCTCGGCGGCTATTGCGCGTTTGACGGCGAAGACGAAGTAGACGACGAAGAGGAGAAAAAACCCGATCAAGACTCTCCTTTCGAGGAGCTTCCCGAATCGCAAACCGGATCGCAAACGGAAAACGACGGAGTGGGAAAGAAAGAAGAATTCGAATACCCTCAGCCGCGAGGAGAGCGTTTCAACGATCAGCCCCCGTGGAAGCGGATTATCGTATTGATTGCAGGCGCGACGATGAACTATCTTTTGGCGGTATGCTTGATCATTTTGATGTTCGCGAGCGTAGGCCGTCCCCTGTATTCGGTGATGGAACGCCCCGCCGAAGTTCCGCCTGCGGCTACGGAATATACGCTGATAGACGAAACGCCCGTAGAGAAAGAGTTGCTTGCCGTTGGGGACGTGATTTTGAAGATCGACGGACGGAACGTATATATGATCACCGACTACATCGACGCGCTGGACGGAAAAAAAGCGGGGGAATGGGTTCCCGTTACCGTACTGCGTGGAGAAGAGAAACGAACGGTTTGGATTCAGCTAGCCAAGAATGCGGATTTTAAAAACTTATCGGATACCGAAACGCTGCTTCATTCTATGGGGATCTACGGCTTGGCGCCCACGATTGAAAGACAGGGCTTTTTCCCCACGATCGGGCACTCGTTTGGGTACTCGGTCAAGATCGGCGGCACGGTATTGCGCTCCTTGGGCGAGCTGTTGACGGGGAAGATCGGGATCAAGTCTATGGGCGGACCGGTCACGACCATTTCCGTCACGGCGGAAGCGGCGTCGAGCGGGTGGCTGTCGTTTTTAAACATCGCGGCGTTTATCGGCGTAAATTTGGCGGTGTTCAATCTACTCCCCGTTCCCGCGCTCGACGGCAGTAAAGTGATTTTCTGTCTGATCGAATGGATTCGCAAAAAACCCGTGAATCGAAAAGTGGAGTCTATGATCCATTTCATCGGAATCCTGTTCCTGTTCGGCTTTGCGATTTTAGTCGATTTACTGCATTTATTTTAAAAAAGGCTCTCTCACAACCTTCGACTGATTTTTGACGGAAAAACAACGTGAAATACTACGTATTTTGCTCAGTTACAGACCGCTGCGAGTATGCGCCTTCGCAAAATACTTGTCTTTCCCCCCGTTTTTCTCGTCAAAGCACAAACGTAAGAGGTGTTTGCTAATCAGTCGTTTGTTGTGACACAGCCTTAAAAAATAAAAATCAAAAAAGTTTCGCCTGTCAAGTAAAAATGCTTGACAGGCGTATTTTTATGAAGTATAATAGACGAGGTTGAATACAAAGAAGGGGAGGGAAACGGAGAATGAAAGACGATGTACGCTTCCTTCAGCTTTGGGATTTATACTCCCCGCTTTTAACGGCGACGCAAAGGGAGATCACCGATTTGTATTTCAATTACGATCTGTCGCTTGCGGAGATTGCGGAACAGAAAAGCGTATCTCGTCAAAGCGTATCCGATTGCTTGAACAAATGCAGAAGACAGCTGGAAAGCTATGAAGAGAAATTGCAATTTGCCAAGGCTTTGGACGAATTGACGGCGGAATATTCCGAATATATGACGCAGGTAGAGAGATTTATTGAGGACGAGCAGGAAAAATTCCCTGCGCTCCAGCGGTTGCAAGCAACTCTTCAGGGCGTCCACGCGCGGTTTGAAACGGAGCGTTCGGACGGAGTCGTCGGTAAAGTTTTTCGTGAGGAGTAAGGAGAGAGAATGGCTTTATTCGGTTCTTTATCGGAAAGATTGAATCATATATTTTCCAAGCTTACGAAAAGGGGTAAGCTGACGGAGCTTGAAATCCGTACGGCGATGCGCGAAGTACGCGTAGCGCTGTTGGAAGCGGACGTCAATTTGCACGTAGCCAAACAATTTATTGCGGAGGTTTCGGAAAAAGCAGTCGG
>JAFTHW010000042.1 GCA_017457225.1 Clostridia bacterium
CCTCCGAAATCGCCGTCGCCGCTTGCATCGCCGTAGCGTTTACTTCCAGCGTCATACTTTCGCCGTTTTTCAAAATAATATCCATATTCCTGTTCCTCCGTGTGACCAGTCATTTTTTATCGGTTTTCCTTCGTAAAAAAAGAAAAATCCTTAAACTCCTCCAAAAGAGTTTAAGGACGCAAATCGTTGCGCGGTTCCACCTTAATTGCCGAGAATGTCCCGACCGCTTTTTCGTACTGTTCCGTTTTTTACGCCGTAAAGCGGTTTCACGTCCGTTTCGGGTTATCCGTCTCACAGCCAAGGACGGACTCTCTGCAAAACCTCACGCGGGGCTACTTGTCTTTACCGCTTTATTGTACTCCTTTCTCCGCTCTTTGTCAAACGTTTTGAGCGTGTTTTCAGCAAAAAACGACCTTTTCGCCATAATATTTTTTCAAAAACGAAGCCGTCGTTTCGTCCGTATCTCCGAAACAGTACACCCGTTCCGCTCCGCCGAGGATAATTTCTCCCACCGCCGTTTCCTTGCCCGTGAGCGCGCTCCTAGAAAGCGGGCGGTACTCCCCGTCGTACGCCCTGCCGTCTTTTAAGTATAATTTTCCCTCGCCGTCCTCAGTCAAAAACTCGAGAAATCCGTCGAGCGATGCCTCGCCCATATCCGTCGGAACGTACTCCACAATCCCCTCCCAACGCCGTTTTAATTCACGGAGTTTAAAATGGAATACGCCGTCCAAACAGTATTTTTCGTAGCCTTTGAGTCTACGGGCAACGTACGAGCGATCCTCTCGATAATCCGCCGCCACCAACGCTGTGAGCAAAATCCGTCTTTGTTCTTTGTTTAAAAGAGGCAGCGGCAAGCGTTTGTCAAAAAACGCGTATTTGTAGCCGACCGCAATCACGTCGGCGATATGATCCTCCGCAAACCTCCGCACGTAGGGACAGTACTCTCGCTCCGTTTTAAAGGCGATCTTCGTCGTTTCCCCTTCTTTTTCCATACCGTATTCCGACGGCAAAAAGGAAAACCTTTCTTTCATTTTTCCGTACAAATAAGACATATACGCTTCCGAGAAGCCGTTTTGTAATATCGTTATTTCTTCCACACCAATATTGTATGCCGAGCGGAAAAAATTATTTATTCGTTTTTGTAAATTTTAACGGCTTTTACGGGCGTTACGCTTGACTTGAACGCAAAAATGTTTTATAATAAAGAACGATATTATTATAATTTTACGACGCGCGCTCTCACGCGCGCTTACGTCGGAGGTCTTTTTTATGATGGATATGAAATCCGTAGAAAGCAAATGGCAAGCAAAATGGGAAAAAACCAAACTCAACGTGTTCAACAAGAAAAACGCGGACAAAAAACTGTACGTTTTGGAGATGTTCTCCTATCCGTCCGGCGCGAATTTACACGTCGGGCATTGGTATAATTACGGTCCTACCGACACGTACGCCCGTTTCAAGAAAATGCAGGGATTCGAAGTGTTCCAACCTATGGGCTTCGACGCGTTCGGTCTACCTGCGGAAAACTACGCGATCAAAACGGGTATTCATCCCAAGGATTCCACGGAAAAGAATATCGCTACGATGGAACAGCAACTCCGTAATATGGGCGCTATGTTCGATTGGACGGCGGAGCTCAAAACGTGCGAAGAAAACTACTATAAATGGACGCAATGGTTGTTCGTTCAGCTCTACAAAAAGGGACTTGCTTACCGCAAGGAAGCCCTTGTAAACTGGTGCCCCGATTGCGAAACGGTACTCGCGAACGAGCAAGTCGTAGACGGAAAATGCGAACGTTGCGGCAATGTCGTTCTCCGCAAGGATATGACTCAATGGTTCTTTAAAATTACCGATTACGCCGAAGAACTTCTAGACGATTTGAACGATCTGAATTGGCCTGAAAAAACCAAATCTATGCAAAAGAACTGGATCGGAAAATCCACGGGGTGTGAGATTCAATTCGAGTGCGAAACGGGCGATCTCATTACGGTATTCACCACCCGTCCCGATACGGTATTCGGCGTGAATTACGTGGTGCTCGCTCCTGAACATCCCCTCGTGGAAAAGCTCAAAGAAGCGCATCCTGAAACGGCGGCGGACATCGAAGCGTACGTTCAGTACGCGGCGGAAGCGAACGACATTGAACGTCTTTCCACCGCGCGCGAAAAGACGGGCGTATTCACCGGCGCTTACGCGATCCATCCCTTAACCAATAAGAAAGTACCCGTATATCTTGCCGATTACGTACTTTATTCCTACGGTACGGGCGCCGTGATGGCGGTCGCCGCGCACGACGAAAGAGATTACGCGTTCGCAACCAAATACGGTTTGCCCGTTACGCAAGTTATTCAAAAGGCAGGCGGAGAAACCATTCTCCCCTTCTGCGACGACGGTATTCTCGTCAATAGCGGCAAATTCGACGGTCTTTCGGGCGACGAAGCGCGCGACGCGATCGCCGTATACCTTACCAAAATCGGCAAGGGCTGTAAAAAGATCAACTACCGCTTGCGCGATTGGTCGGTGTCCCGTCAACGTTATTGGGGCGCGCCGATCCCGATGATCCATTGTCCCAAGTGCGGAGTCGTTCCCGTTCCCGAAAAGGATCTGCCCGTGAAGCTCCCCTACGACGTCGAATTCCGTCCCACCGGAAAATCGCCCCTCGCTTCCCACGAAGGATTTATGAAATGTCATTGTCCCAAGTGCGGCGGAAAAGCTTCCCGCGATCCCGATACGCTCGATACGTTCGTATGCTCCAGCTGGTATCATTTGCGTTACCCTGAAGCAAACAACGACAAGCAACCTTTTACGTTTGAAACCGTCAATAAAATGCTGCCCGTAGACGTTTACGTGGGCGGTCCTGAGCACGCTTGTATGCACTTGTTGTACGCAAGATTTATCACGAAAGCGCTTCGCGATATGGGTTACGTATCGTTTAGCGAACCGTTCAAACGCCTCGTTCATCAAGGCATCATTCTCGGCCCTGACGGAAACCGTATGTCCAAATCCAAAGGCAACGTCGTTTCCCCCGATAAATATATCAGCGAGTACGGTTCGGACGTATTCCGTATGTATTTGATGTTCGGATTCAGCTATACCGAAGGCGGACCTTGGAACGACGACGGCATTAAATCTGTAGCGAAATTTATGGATCGAGTGGAAAGACTCGTTCGCAAAGTTGCGGAATCTAAAGCACACGGGCATCAAGAAATGCGCTCGGCGGAAAAAGAACTGAATTATATCAAAAACTATACTGCGAAGAGCATTACCCGCGATGTGGAAGAATTTTCGTTCAACACCTCTATCGCGCGCTTGATGGAGTACGTGAACGCTCTGCAAAAATACGACGCGGACGTAGCCGAGAAAAACGTAGACTTCTACGACGGCTGTATCGAGGATTTGATCCGTATGTTTGCTCCGTTTGCGCCCCACTTTGCGGAAGAGCTGTGGGAAATCATCGGAAAGAAAGACTCCGTATTCCTCGAAAAATATCCTGAGGTACAGGAATCTGCGCTCGTGAAAGACGAAGTGGAATATGCGGTGCAGGTAAACAGCAAGATCAAAGCGAAAGTGATGATCACCGAAGGACTTTCGGAGTCGGAGATGCAGGCGGTAGCTTGCCAGCACGCAGACATCGCGCCCCTGCTCGCGGGAAAATCCGTTAAAAAATGTATCGTAGTAAAAGGCCGCCTGATCAACCTCATCGTTGGCTAAAAAAAGGAGTATGATATGGATATTGCAAGTATTGATAAGAATTTTGCCCTGCAAGGAATCGAGGGCGACGATATAGAATGGTTTGATATTTTAGAAAAACCCTTTTCGATTCACGGCGTATTATATGACGAACAGGAAGAATTATTCCTGCGTTTGCCCAGAAAAACTGCGCAAGCGGTCAGTCGCGGCGTGAATATTCTTTGCCCTATGACAACGGGCGGTCGCGTACGCTTTACCACCGATTCCCCGTTCGTGGCAATTAAATGTATCGCACCCTTTTATTGTGGGGCGTTAAGCCATATGCCTATATTGGGGACTCACGGATTCTCCGTGTACGTAAATGGGGTATTCGACGGTAAGTTCGCTCCTGAGAATTTTGAAAATGCCAAAGACGGCGTCTTTGCCTTTGAGGAAAAACGTACGTTTATGACCGCGAAAGAGGGCGAAGAAAATCTTTGCGAACTTTTCTTTCCGCTCTACGGCGGCGTGAAAAAACTCTACGTCGGACTTAAAAAAGGCAGCGTGTTGAAAGAGCCGAAACCTTATTCGGTGACGACTCCCGTCGTGTTCTACGGAAGTTCGATCACGCAAGGTTGCTGCGCTTCCCGTCCCGGCAACGATTATATTTCCTACCTGTCCCGTTGGCTCGATTGCGATTACGTCAATCTTGGATTCTCGGGCAACGGTAAGGCAGAGCCGATTATGATCGATTATTTGAACTCTTTGCCCGCTTCCGTGTACGTACTCGATTACGATTACAACGCGGAATCTTTGGAAGAGTTGAGAGAGCATCATTTGCCTATGTACGAACGTATCCGTAGCGTACATAAGGACGTTCCCCTTTTGTTTATCTCCAAACCCGATTTGGAATATGATCCCGAAACGTACGCGCGTAGAGATATTATCCTAGAAACGTATAATATCGCAAAAGAACGCGGCGATCAAAACGTAGCCTTTATCGACGGTACAACATTGTACGGCGATAAAGACCGCGACGCTTGCGCAGTGGACACCTGTCACCCCAACGACCTTGGTTTCTACCGTATGGCGGAAGGTATTTATCCCGTACTCAAAAAATTACTTAAAAAATAATTTAGTAAAACGCCAACGCCTGTTTCAATGCAAGAAACAGGCGTTTATGCATAGAAAAGCTTTACCTGATGGATAAGATTTTTCTATAAAAAGAATGTTTTTTGACTATACAACCCCGAAAAAAAGTAATATAATAAAATCAACGACGAAATCTCGTCCAATAAGGAGTCCATAATGGATATTGCAAGTATTGACAAAAATTTTGCTTTAAAAGGAGTAAACGAACCCGATATTGAATGGTTTGACCCGTTGAGAGAACCGTTTTCCCTGCACGGCGTATTTTACGACAAAAATACGAGCGTGTACGACGAAGAACCCGG